>CAYLLT010000001.1:0-36449 GCA_964384465.1 uncultured Planctomycetales bacterium
CGGCGCGAGAATGTGCTCGCCGAGGCGTGCAAGTCGCTCGGCCCGGACGCCTCATACCGTGTTCAGGATGTCCGCAGGTTTGATGAGAACGACGCGCTCGTGAAGTCGATCAGCATCGAGCTTGGTCAACCGACGATCCTGGTCAACAACGCCGGCACTCATCTGAAGAAGCCGGCCGCCCAGACCGGTGTTGACGAATTCAAAGCGGTGATGGATACGCACGTCTTCGCCGCCCACAGCCTGTGCCGGTCGGTTCTGCCGGGCATGGTTTCGGCGAAAAAGGGGTCGATCCTCTTTCTCGCTTCAATGACGTCATATATCGGCATGCCGAAGGTGATCGCCTACTCCGCCGCCAAGAACGCGTACGTCGGCATGGTCCGCACGTTGGCCGCTGAATACTCCGCCGACGGCGTGCGCGTCAACGCGGTGGCGCCGGGCTGGATCCAAACACCCATGCTCGATCAGGCACTCTCGGGAGACGAGCCGCGGCGTAACCAGATCCTCAGCCGCACGCCGATGAAGCGATTCGGTGAGCCCACAGACATCGGCTGGGCCGCGGTGTACCTCTGTTCTCCCGCCGGCAGGTTCGTCACGGGTTGCGTCCTGCCGGTTGATGGCGGCGCAAGCATCGGTTTCTGATTGTTTTTCACTTCAAGGCAGCAACGGTTCACTCAGGCTCGGAGGCACAGATTTCCGTGATCGGTCCATCCAGTTTGAGTACCACGATCGTATCCGTTTCCTGCCGTTCGGATGGGGGAATTGAGATCGTGATTCTCTGTTCGATTTGCTTGACTTCCGCCGTACCACCGGTCAAGACGGAGCTGGCTACGATTCTCGGTTTGATCGCGGGTAATGTGAGCCGCTCGCCCGCCCAATTGAGAATGTGCACGTAAATCGTATCGCCTTTGTGTGTGCTCACCCCCCAGGAGCCGGGCCTGAACGGACCGCCGCGGGTGCCGTAAATGCTTTGGCCGTATTTGCTCAGCCATTCGCCCATCGCTTCGTAGATCGCCACTTGCCGCGGCTCGATCGGGCCGCTGGGCATGGGGCCGGCGTTCAGCAGGAAGTTCCCGTCGCCTCCGACGCATTTAACCAGTGTTTGTATGCATTCGGAGAGCGATTTGAGCTGCTCGTCAGGCTTCCATGACCATTGCAGACCCAGGGTCATGCACGTCTCCCACGGGCGATCGGTCTGGAAGTTTCCGATTTTCTGCTCCGGCGTGTCAAAGTCGCCGGGCAAACCCGCCCGGTTGTTGATCAGCACCCCCGGCTGGAGTCGGCGAATCATTTTGAACAGGTTCTCGGCATCCCAATCCTCGGCTACGCAGTGCAGACCATCGAACCAGATAATGTCCACTTTCCCGTACCGCGTGCACAGCTCTCGAAGTTGTCCGTGCAAATACTGAATATAACGCGCGTGGTTTTCGGTCCGGTAGTCCGGATGATGCCAATCGGGCTGCGAATAATAGAATCCCAGTTTGATGCCCGTTTCATGGCACGCTTGCGCGACTTCGGCGGTCACGTCCCGCTTGAACGGGGTATTGGTGATTTTGTAATCACTTAACCGGGTGTCGAACATGCTGAAACCGTCGTGATGCCGCGTGAGAAAGACCAGATACTTCATCCCCGCCGCCTTGGCGACGGCGACCCATTCCTTGGCATCGAACTCGGTGGGGTTGAACTGCTTGTACAGATTGTCGTATTCGTCAACGGGGATGGGGGCCTTGCGCCAATCCCCGATGGCATCGCCCCGGCGTTCGCCCCGCCGGGACCAACCGATCTCCGTCCCCTTCAGGCTCACCGGTCCCCAACAAACCATCATGCCGAACTTCGCGTCGCGAAACCACTCCAGGTCTTTGGGCCTCGCGCGCAGAAAAACCTCTGCCGGCCGTGTCGCGGGAGGGGCGTCACCGGCGGCGGTGATCGTCGGCCCCGCCAGAACCAGGCCGGCACATGCGATCAATCTGATCAACGGGATGTTCATGGATGTCTCCACCTGGCGGTCAATGAATGAAATCGACACTTCCCCGGTGACCGTGTGGTGGGCTCAGTATCCACCCTCAACAGGAGCGGAAATTTGGCGCCTCATTGCCGACCGACAAAGGATGTCCGCGCTACATGTTGACACGGACATCGACACTTCTATCGTACAACTGTGCTGCGAACAAGAGCAATCACCAATCACGGCCAAACTGGGCCGCGTGACGCGTAAGGCGGTGCTTGTTGGAATCAAGGTGGGTGTTCCAGGAGGGGTGGCCCAGGTTTTCAAACCTGGGGGAGCGATTGCAAACCGCGGCTGAACGTGTGCGACATTCATTCCGTCACGAAACCGCTTATCGAAGGAGCCATTAATGAATCTGGCGGATCGACTGGAACAGTGTTACAGCGGCGCCATTTATGATGCGCTGCGCGCGATGGGAAGGGCCGACTGCGTATTGCCTCATTCGATTCGTCCGCTGGACCCCACCAGGAAGCTGGCCGGGAAGGTATACACAGTCAGTGGACACGTGGACGAATCCCTGGATCCGCATCAGACGCTGTTGCAGTGGACCGCCCTGTTGTCTCGAGCGCCGGCCGGCAGCGTCGTGGTTTGCCAGCCCAACGACTCAACACTCTCGCACATGGGCGAACTGTCGGCGGAGACATTGCAGTTTCGTGGCGTGCACGGCTATTTGGTTGACGGCGGTTGCCGCGACAGCGAGTTTATCCTTCGCATCGGCTTTCGGGTCTTCTGCCGGTATTTCACGCCGGTCGATGTGGTCGGGCGCTGGGTGGCCGACCGTTTCGGCGAACCGATCGAGATCGGCCAGGTCACCGTCCGGACCGGCGACTACGTTCTTGCGGATCGTGATGGCAGCGTGGTGATACCCGAAGCCCTGGCGGAGGAAGTGACCGCCGAAGCCGAGCAGGTGATGCGCACGGAGAACCTGGTTCGCAAGGCGATCCTCGCGGGCGTCGATCCGCAGGCGGCGTATCTGCAATATGGCAAGTTCTGAACGGCGGAATGAGTCGACGAGGCGACCTGACCAGGGCGCGCGTCTGAAGGCGGCTGTCGGCGAGTTCCCTTCGGTCCGAGCGCTCAGTGAGGATGGTCGCGCCCCTCGGTTGGGTTGGACCGCGCTGGGGATCTTCGGTTTCGCCCTCGCGGTACGCGCCGTACACCTCTGGCAGATCCAGGCGTCGCCGGTCAGCCATCTGCTGTGGGCGGATGCGCGAAACTACGACGAATGGGCTAGAACGATCGCTGCGGGCGACTGGATCGGAAAGGGCGTGTTCTATCAGGCTCCCCTGTATCCCTACTTCCTCGGTGTGATCTACAAGGTGTTCAACGGGAGCTTGCTTGCGGCTCGAATCTGCCAGGCCATGATCGGGTCCGCATCGTGTGTCCTGCTGGCCGCCGCGGGTTGCCGTTTTTTTTCGCGGCCGGCGGGCCTTCGCCACGCCGGAGCGGCTACGGCCGTGCCGTCGACGGCACCGCAGGCGGGCGTGCTGGCTGGACTGATCCTGGGGCTTTACACGCCGGCCATCTTCTACGACGGGCTGATTCAGAAATCGGTGCTCGACCTGTTCTTTCTGTGCCTGGTGCTGTGGCTGCTCAGCCGGATGGTTGACGAACCACGTCCTGGGTTATGGGCGTGGGCCGGTTTGGCCACCGGATGCCTCATCCTGACGCGCGAAAATGCGGCGGTTTTTGTTGTCGTCATCTTGGTGTGGCTTTTCATACGTCGTCCAGCGCCGGTCAGACCACGTCTGGCGTCCGCGGGAGTTTTTTTGCTCGGGTTGACGGTTGTGCTGCTGCCGGTTGCCTTGCGCAATCAACTCGTCGGCGGCGAGTTTCATCTGACCACGTCGCAGCTCGGCCCCAACTTCTACATCGGAAACAACGAGCACGCCGACGGTACGTACATCCCCTTGCGCACCGGCCGGGGAGACCCGCTGTGCGAGCGTCAGGATGCCACCGACCTTGCGGAATCGGCATGGGGGCGACGCCTGACGCCCGCCGAGGTTTCGCACTATTGGGTCGGCCGTGCGCTGCACTTTATCGCTTCGCATCCGGGCGACTGGCTCAGGTTGATGGCTCGCAAATTCGCGCTGACCTGGAACGCGGTCGAGCTTGTCGACGCGGAAGACCAGTACACCTTCGCGGAGTGGTCCTTACCGCTGCGCTGGGCGGGGTATGTCTGTCACTTCGGCGTGTTAGCGCCCCTGGCGCTGCTCGGTGTGTGCCTGACCTGGCCGCAGCGCGGCCGGTTGTGGCTGCTCTACGCGATGCTCGGCGTCTATGCCGCGAGCGTGGTGATGTTCTATGTGTTCGCGCGATATCGATATCCGCTCGTCCCGTTCCTGGTGCTGTTCGCCGCGGCGGGACTTGCCGCTCTGCGGTCATTCCTTGGCGCCCGTTCGTATCCGCGCATCGTCGGATGCGCTGCGGCGGCACTCATCGCGGCCGGGTTGTGCAATTGGCCCATGACGTCCAAGACAGCCATGCGGGCGGCGACGCTGGCGAACATCAGTAACGCCTTCCTGTTCCGCGGGGAGTTGGAAAAGGCCGTGGTGTACGCTCGCCGGTCGCTGGAGCTGGACCGCGATGTACCCGAAATTCATTACGCTTTGGGGAATGCGCTGGCCGAGAGCGGCAAGCTGGACGAAGCCATCACGTATTATCGGCAGGCGCTGCGAATGGCCCCCGACTATGTTGACGCGATGACCAATCTGGGGGTCGCCCTGACCGAGCAGGGCAAATTGGACGAAGCGATTGATTATTTTCGGCAGGCACTGCGGATCGATCCACAACGGGCCAGGGCCATGAACAACATGGGCCTGGCGCTTTTGAGACAAGACAAACTGGACGAGGCGGTGAGTTGTTTTCGACGTGCTCTCCAGGCCGACCCTGACGACATCGACGCGCACCGCTATCTCGCGAATGGGCTGGCCAGACAGGGCCGCGTAGACGAAGCAATCGAACATTATCGAAGCGCGCTCAAGCTCAATCCCCAACTGCCTGACGCTCAACTTGGACTGGGGATGGCGTTGAGCGAGGGGGGCGGATCGGAGGAGGCACTCGCGCATCTGCGCGAGGCCCTGCGTATGAATCGCGACTCCCCGGTGTTTTTGACTCGGGTCGCATGGCTTCTGGCCACCAAGCCGGGATGGGACCCTTCCACCAGCGGCGAGGCGATCGGCCTGGCCCTGCGGGCAGTTGAGTTGACCGGAGACCGGGACGCCGAAACCCTCGACGCCCTGGCGGCGGCGTACGCGGCCGCGGGTCAGTTCGACCAGGCGGTGACCACCGCGCAGCGGGCACTCGAACTTCCTCCGGCAGGCAAACCGGAATGGCTCGACAGCGGCATCCGTATGCGGATGGAACTCTACAGGCAGGCGAAACCCTATCGCGAGTCGACGCCCGCGCCCGCCACCACGCGTCCGGGTCCATGACCATCCCGGCGGCCGGCCCAACAAAAGTATTCAAATTAACCGGCGAGCCCCGTCACACCCGACGGCGGTGCCGTGGCCGGACGCCGGTGCCACACTACGATTTTCAAGTCATGAAACCGCAGGCCCCTCCAGCGCCGCCTGTCACTGACGAAGTCCCCCATAGCCAAGCCTGTGCACCGCGCGATCGGTGCGCTGCATCCGGGCGGCCGCCTCCGCGACAGGCCATCAGTTTACTAAAATGTGCTTTCCATTGTCTACAGAATTCCTTTTAAATTCCGGCGAAACCTCCTTTATTTGACGGTACGGCTTGAAAAACCCTCGATTTAATGTGACAGCGCTAGCAGCCTGTGGTAGAAATGCTGCTGAGCAGCGTGGCACGGGCATCTTGCCCGTGAAAACACGGCTTGGAAGGCCTTGCCATGACTTCTGCCACGGACTGCTAGTTGGCGGTTTCTTTGTAGCGGCCGGGCTCCGTACCGGCCGTTCTCCAGCGTGGACGGCCGGTACGGAGCCCGGCCGCTACGAAGAGGAGGCGATCCAGCGCTGTCATATTAACGCCGGCGTAAAGCCCGCCCGCCTGACGGATCGCCGCGACGAGCCGAATACACGGAGCCGGCTGGTGTCGAGCCGGTTCTCATGAGATAACCTTACGGGTCAGCCCCAATACCCTCGCGATGCCATGCCCAAACCACCATTTTCAATTTCCTCCGTATCAGGGTCTACGCCGCATCACACGCCGACGCCGGCGTATGACGGACATCCATGCTTTCTGACCAGCCCGCGCGATCTGACACGATTTTTAGTAAAGTATAATCAGTGACTTGGTGCCGCGGAGAAAACGCATGCAACCGGCCGATCAACTTCGTCAGCGTGTGGTGGACACGTCGCGCGGGCCGCTCCTGCTGCCCGGTGCGTACAACGCGCTCACGGCCAAGGCCATCGAGCGGGCCGGCTTCGAGGGCATCTATCTTTCCGGCGCGGCATTGGCCAATTGCGTTTACGGCCTGCCGGATGTCGGTGCGACCACGTTGACCGAAGCGGTCTCCCATGCCACCGCCATCGTGCGGGCGGTAAGCGGTCTGGTCGTCAGCGATGCGGATACCGGATTCGGCGAGGCCATCAATGTGGCCCGGACGGTGGAGGCGTTCGCCGCGGCCGGCGTGGCCGGGATTCACATCGAGGATCAGATCCTGCCCAAAAAGTGCGGGCACCTGGAGGGCAAGGAGCTGCTCGCGCCGGAGGCCATGTGCGAAAAGATTCGTGCCGCCGCTGCGGCGAGGAACCAGATTGCGGCAACAAGTTGCCGCGGTCCTTCCGATTTATTCATCATCGCCCGGACGGATGCGCGCGGTGTGAACGGGCTGGACGACGCCATCGACCGCGCCCGCCGCTACGTCGAGGCGGGGGCGGAGGCGATCTTTCCAGAAGCGCTTGCCTCTAAAGAAGAATTCGCTCAGTTCGCCCGCCAGGTCCGCGTCCCGCTGCTGGCCAACATGACCGAGTTCGGCAAATCGCCGCTTCTGAACGTCAACGAATTACACGCGCTGGGTTATCGTATAATCATCTATCCGATGACGCTCGTGCGGGCTACGATGAAGACGGTCGAGCAGCTCCTGGCCGATCTGAAACGCGAGGGCACACAGGCCGCCTGGCTGGACCGCATGCAGACGCGGGCGGAATTGTACGATCTGCTGGATTACGACGGCTTGGGAAATACGACGTAAATGCGGATTGAATTAACTCATCGCGTGATCGTCTGCATCTGGATGGCCGGGAGTGTCCCGATGTACATCGGGAGGGCCGTCGCGGATGTCCCCGCGTTTAATCTGCCCGGTCGGGATTTCACCGCCACCGACCGATACATTAGTACCAACGTTTTCCATTGGTTCACCGCCGGCGGCGGTCAGGGATCAGGCCCGTGGCGGCCGCTGGAGGGCAAGCCCGCATGGACGGGGGAGCCTGATTTCTGGGTGCGACAGATCAAGGACATGATGGACGCCGGCATCGATGTCCTGCACGTTCACCTGATCCCGAGTTCGGAGCAGCAGCGGATCAATTTATTCACCGCTTTCTCGCAGTTGCGGACCCAGGGATACAAAGTGCCGCAGGTTGCGCCGTTCCTGGACCCGCTCATCACCTGGAGCGTCCTGCCGCCGATCGACGTGTCCACCGCCGCCGGCAAGGACGAATTTGTCGGGCAGTACATCCGTTTCTTCAATCAGTATTTCAGTCAGAACACCGACCCGCAGGCCGAGAGTCATCTGCTGCACATCGGCGGCAAGATCGTGCTCGATACGTGGCACTGCAATTCAGGCTACGTGAACAACATGGGCAGCCTCACGCGATCCGATGTCGAGACGCGGTTGGCGGCGGCGTTCGGCGGCGTCTATTCCACGTTTAATAATGGCATCTACATGATCGGCACCGTCAACGGCACGGCGCCGTCGTTCTCCGATGAGAAGATGTACCAGTTCTCGAACACCGCCTATGAATCCGCCTTCACCTTCAACAACAAAAAAGCCGCCACCATGAAGGCCGGCTATTGGGACCAGAACATCCGCAATCCGGGCATATTTTTTCCGCGGGACGGCGGCGGGCACTACGTGACTGCGGGCAATTATCTCAACAGCATCAGGAACGGCGGCAATAACGTGGACGGCCAGGCGCTCGCGCTGCCGATCTACCACGCCAACGTCGAGTCCTGGAATGAGTATGACGAAGGCACCGGCGTCTATTCCGCCGATCCGGGTCCGCCTTACATCGCTCCTAGCAACACCAGCGGCAACACCGACGTCTGGTCGAGCACCAACAATCCGCGCGAGTACATCGATACCACCGCCGGTTATGCCAGCGCGTTCAACGGCCTGCCCGCCCGTGATGCGAAAATCCTGTGGCATGAATTCCCGTCCACTGTTTTCACGGGAAAGGACCTGCTCGGCACGATCGTCCTGCGCAATCAAGGCAACGCCCAGTGGTCGGCGGCGCAGAACTATAAGCTGGGTCAGGTGGGAACAACGCTTCTGGAATCGCATTTCGATGCCGACGCGGGCGGCTGGACGCTGGTGCAGAATGCCTTCGGTACCACCGGCAACACGAGTTATGAAACCGGTACTTGGGCCGCCGGTTACGGATCGTCCGGCGGCGGCGTTCGCACTCACATCGGTAACGTGAACGCCACTTCCTATACCGGTACCGGCGGCGCATCCGCCGGCTGGTCGAAGACGTTCCATCTGAACAGCACGAGGCCGGTCGCGATCAATTTCAAGTGGCGTTTGTTCCATCCGAAGACGTTCGAAAGCGATGAACGCGGCGAAGCCCGGTTCGAGATCGACAACGTCGCCTACGGCCTCAACGCGCAGATTTATCTGGCGCGCTTTTCCGGAGGAACCGGCGTTGATCTGGATACCGGCTGGCAGGACTACGCGAACATCGTCACCCTGTCCGGGCCGGCGGACCACACGCTGGAGATCGGCGGCTTCAACAACAAAAAGACGGCGGCGGACGAGGTGATGGATGTCTATATCGACGACGTGGTTGTTTCCCAGGCGGATCCCGACACCGTGTTCACACCCGCCCGCATCCTGATCGACGATGCGGCGGATGAGATCCCGACGTACAACGGAATCTTCCGCGGCCGCCCCAAGACGTTCGATGTCGCGGCCACGGCTCCGATCGTCCCCGGCAATTTTACGCTGCATTTTCAGATGCTTCAGGAATCTGTCGCGTGGTTTGGCGAGCGGCTCGACGTGCCGGTGCAGGTCGTAGTCCCCGGCGATCTGGATCACGATATCGACATCGATCAGTCCGATTTCGGCGCCTTCCAGAAATGTTTATCGGGCGGCGGCGTCCCCTACGTCGCCGGATGCGACGTCGCCGACTTTAACAGCGATGGGGCCGTCGATGTGACGGATGTAAACATTTTCCTGGCCTGTTTCTCCGGCGCCGGTATCCCCGCGGATGGTAATTGCAACCCGTAAATTGGTTGCCCCGCCGCCGGTGGCTTATAATTGAATGGACAATCGCATCAAAATGCCGCTCAATGATCGGCGATGGTCATGCCTGCGACGCTGAAAGATATTCTCGAAGAAAACACGATGCCGTCGGCGCCGGAGCTGGTGCGCTCCGAGGGCGACAGCCTGGTCCGCTGTCTGGCCTGCGGCCACCGCTGCCGAATCGCGCCGGGCAAGGCGGGCGTCTGCCGCGTGCGGTTCAATCGCGATGGCGAGTTGCGGGCGCCGGCCGGTTACGTCGCCGGTGTTCAGGTGGACCCGATCGAGAAGAAGCCCTTCTATCACGCCTATCCCGGTCACGACGCCCTTTCCTTCGGTATGATGGGCTGCGATCTGCACTGCTCGTACTGCCAGAACTGGGTAACCAGTCAGGCCCTGCGCGATGACAAGGCGGTAGCGAGGCCGCAGTTCGGCGGGGCGGACGACCTGATCGATCTGGCCATCGAACGCGGCGCGCCGGTGATCGTGAGCACCTATAACGAGCCGCTGATCACCGCCGACTGGGCGGTCGAGATCTTCAAACCCGCCCGCGAGCGCGGCCTCGTTTGCGGCTTTGTATCCAACGGCAACGCCACTCCGGAAGTGCTGAAATTCATCCGACCGTACGTCGATCTTTACAAGGTGGACCTCAAGAGTTTCAACGACCGCAGCTACCGCAAGCTCGGCTGCACGTTAAACAACGTGCTCGAAACCATCGGCCGGCTGAAGGAAATGGGCTTCTGGGTCGAGATCGTCACGCTCATCATCCCCGGCTTCAACGACAGCACCGAAGAACTCACCAGCATCGCGAAATTCCTCGCCGGTATTTCGGTGGACATCCCGTGGCACATGACCGCATTCCATCCGGATTACAAAATGACCGATCCGCCGCGCACGCCGGTCGAGACGCTCGTGAGGGCCTACGACATCGGCAAGTCGGCCGGATTAAACTTCTGCTATCCCGGAAACCTGCCCGGCATGGTCGGCGACCGCGAGAATACGAATTGTCCCGCCTGTGGAGAATTGCTGATCCGCCGCTACGGCTTCTACGTTAAAGAGAACCGTATGTTGGGCGGTCAGTGTCCGCGATGCCGATGCGCTGTCCCCGGCGTCTGGGAGGAGCGCGCCCCCGGCCACAGCACCGGCACCGGCATTCCGCTCCCCATCGCCCTCTGAACGTTCAGTTGAATTGAACTCGCCGCGAAGCTCTGCGACTCAGGGCCGCCCCTCCTCGCGGGCGGACGGCTGGCTGGTCGCGGCGATGAGCGATTCCTGCAACAGATACTGCGCGAGGGTCTCTGCCACGAAGGCGTGGCCATCCTCGTTCCAGTGCGGATCCGCTTTGAACACCAGTGGGAAACGATGCGTCTTCTGGAAGGCGGGCAGGAGGTTAAGAATGGGGAAATCAACCCCGGCATTGTGTTCCTCGAAAAACCTGAAGTATTCATACTGATACGGCTCGTTCAGCGCGTATTGCGACGACTCCCAGTTGTCGGGACACTCCTTCGGGTTCCAATGGTGGAACCGGGGCGTGACCACCAGTAGAAATTTGGCGCCCGCGTTCCGTGCGTTTTTGGCAATCGACGCGATGTGATCCAGCGTGGCCCGGAAATACTGTTCCGTCTTCGACAGCGGATGTCTGTAGATGAAAAAGCGGTCCCGCTCGACGACATCGTCGATCGTCACCTGAAAGCGATAATAATCGAACCGCGCATTTCCGTCGTCGCCCAGACGCAGGACAATACTCAGCTTCTCGAACGGGTACAGCATGGGTTTCGCGATCATCTTGGACGTAATCTGGTGGACGGCGCCGTAGTAACCGTGGCCGCCCGCATCCGGGAAGCGCACGGTACCGCCCTCCGGACGGGCACGCTGCGCATACAGGATGTCGTCGCCGATGTCGGTCACGTCAAGAAAGAGCAGAACGAGCGTGGGGTCGTACGCTTTCAGGATTCCCTCGAACTGAAGTTTCTCGAGGAGTGGGGAATAGCTGATGGTCCCCGCGTTCAGAACGGCGAGATTGTCGCACGATGGAGCCTTCCGCAACAACTCCTCCAGCCGCGCGGAAAAGCCGGCTTCCTGCCGAACGCCGAATCCGAAGATGAAAGAGTCGCCCATCGCAATCACGCGGTGCTGGTACCGGCGGAAAGCCGCGCGGCTGTAGTGGGTCCGCAGGCCGTCTTCGTTCGTTTGCACCAGAACGGGCGTGCCCTCGAATACGCCCTGGAACATCTTCCGGTCGGGCGGAAACGCGTGGTGGTAATGGGAAGAGGGGATGACGTCCAACGGCCGCATCGCGGCGTATACGCCGAGCATCCGCAAGGCCGCTTCGGCAAGGAGCACCGCGACGCAGAGGGATACGAGAGCAAGGACCATTTCTTTCCACCGCTTCCTCCAGGAGGTAATAACCACGACAGCCAGCAGACTCAGAACGCAGTAGAAAATCAGGGAGTTCAGCGCGGGCTTGACGTTCATTTGACTGCCGGGCGCAAGGAACCGGAAGGCCCCGGCGGCCGTAGCGACTATCAGAATCAGGTAGAAGCACAGGACGATCAGAAACAACCGGCCTCGCGGGCTTAACCTCATGTGTGCGGCCATCCGGTATTTCTTGGTGCTGGTATGCCTATAAAATCGAACCCATCGCCCGACTTGATGGTTACCGCTCCCGCCCCCAGCGCAATAGCACCGCTGTGGCGTCATCCGCCAGAGCGGTCCGACCGGCGTGATTCTCGACAGCCGCGAACAGGGCCGCGACCTCATCCTCGCCGGGTTGCAGCTTGCTCATACAGGATTGCACGCCGGCCACCTCGAATTGCGGCGGGAGCGCTTCCGACGGATCGCCGGATGAAGAGTCCGGTCCGCGTTCTTCGAGCAATCCGTCGCTGAGGACAATCGCCCGCCCTCCGGTCGGCAGCGTTCGCGTCTCAGCCTGATAGACGTTCTCCGGCATGACGCCCACCGGATAGCACGTGGTTTTGCTGAGCGGCTCGAGTGCCCCGTCCTCCGCTATGGAAAACGCGTGCCCATGTCCCGCATCGACGGAGTGCAGCGTGTTCGTATTCGCGTCGAACACGCCGAGCCATAACGTCAGAAACTTGTCATCCGGGCATCGCGGTTCCAGGAAGCGATTCAGGTCCGTCACCGCCCGCCCTGGATCGCCGTGTTGCAGGAGGGCCGCGTGAAGAAACCCGTACGTGGTGGTGATGAGCACGGATGCGACGACGCCTTTGCCGGCGACATCGCCGACCGCCACCGCGATCCGGCCGTCGCCCAGCGGAACGACATCAAAAAAATCCCCGCCGACATATCGCCCCGGCCGCGACGCGCCCGTATAGCTGAACGGGCCATGACGCCCCTCGCGACGCGGCATGAGCATACTCTGCATCTTGCCGGCCGCGTTCAACTCCGCCTCCATCCGCGCATGCCGCCGCTCGACATCGAGTCTGTTCAAGTTGGCCAGCGCCAAAGCGCCCATGCGGGCCAGGCCGATGGCGAACGCACCGGCATCACCCGACACGCGTCGCGTCGTCCGCTCCCCGCCGCGATTGTCGAGATAGAGGATGCCCGCGATCGTCCCTTCCATGACCAGCGGCACGCACAACGCCTCTTCGATCCCCAGCTCAACGATGCTGTGCGTCGGCAGAGCCTCCTGGTCGCGCGACAGGAGACGCACGGGGACGCCGCTCGCCGCCTGCCGGACCAGGGACCGACTTAACGTCGGAGCCGCATCCGCGCCCAGAATCGATCCCCGGTGTGCGATCACCTCAACCCGCTCGGCCCCGATCGCCGCGGCGGGACCCGATACCGTCGCCGCGCTGATCGGCCGCAGCATCGCCGCGTTGGCGAAACCGGTCCCCGATACCGCGACATCGATCAGGATTTTCGACAGGGCCGCCTCGTCGGCCGCCGAGTGAATCGCCGATGCGCAATCCAGCAGCAGCGCCAGGCGCTCCTGCGCCAGCAACGCGGCCGACCGCGTATCCATCTGCGCGACGGTCGTATGCGGCATATCCGCCAGCGTGGCCATGCTCATCGGAGCCGGCGATTCTGCGGCGGGGCCATTAACGCGAAACGTCCACGGTGAAATGAGCACCAGATCGCCGACTCGCAGCGGAACCTGCCGCCCCGCTACCACGCGAACTCCGTTGAGCCAGGTCCCATGCCGGCTGCCGGCATCGCAGAGCAGCCAACCCGTTGAGTTTCGCGAGACCTCGCCTTCGGAAAATGTAAATGTCGCATGATGACGCGATACGTGCGTGTCGTTCAGTTCGAGTGTGTGTTCGGATGCCCGGCCGATCGTGATCGGGCCAGGCGGGGACAGGGGTAGCGAGATCGGCGTCGGGCCGGTAACCGTGGCCAGCGTGAGTTCCGCGACGGCTGATTCAGGCAGGTTCACCGAAGTCATGATACTCCGGCCAGCCTGCGGATTCTATAGATCAGGCCGCCTTCACTTCCCGCCCGCATAGTTGTTGGAACGTGACAAAGTAAGCCCCAAATGCCCGCTCGCAGGCGTCCTGCGCTTTGTCCGTCAGGCCGAATGTCTGGAGCACGCACCCGCGATGCACGAGTTCCAATTGCTGTTGGTCGGCATTGACCGCGACGGTTAATTGCCGCGTGGGGCTGCGGAGCGAACCGATCATCGGGTCCACGTAGATGAGGGCGCCGTCCGGCCCCACATCGAAGAACGCCTCCTGCATTTCGCGGATGACGTTCATCGCTAACCCGCTCGCGTGTCTCGCGCCGTGAATCTTATTTTCCCGACGCCCGGCATCACCTGTCATGCGGGCATCGGGTTTTCGTGCGGACTGAAGGTCGAGATGTACTGTGTTTTTGCTCATATCTGGTATTCGCGGCTGCCGGACAAACCTTTCACGTCAAATTGCGAGGCGTAAGGTTTTCTCCGCATTCCGCTGCTAATGCCTTGATAAATAAACACTTACATTACTAATTGCGATTCCGGGATTTTGCCGCTCCTCCTGTTCCATTACCTTGTACCCCGGACGCCTGAAAAGGTTCCACAATCTCTGGTAATGGCATGGCGAGCGCGCGTAATCATTCGACCACGGGCAAGCTGCTGCTCCTTTGCAAGGGTGCATCCGAAATTCCGTGGCGGTGCGAGCCGCAAGACAATAGGGCGGGCATTGCCCGCCAAAGTCCGCCGCGGCGGACGCGCCCTCTGTCGCTCGCCCGTTTCCACGAGCTCTGGCATCGTGAAACAAGGTCTGCTAACATCCAAGATGCGGCGCCAGCCTGTACATTGCTTTTCAAACAGGCAACAGGAGGAGAAAAGTGCATTTCCCGCTTCGTCTTCTCTTGATCAGCACCGCCCTCACGTCATTGCTTACTTCGGCCGTTGGAAAAGCATCGGGACAACTTCAATTTCGGACGGTCGCCCGGTCCGGTCAAACAGCCCCTGGTAGTGGCGCCACTTTTAGCGGTTTCGATGGCCCCGTCATTGATAATGCTGGCCAGACGGCATTTATCGCCACATTGTCGGGCGCAGGAGTGGACAGCACGAATCAGACGGGTATCTGGTCGGAGTCGTCGGGGTCACTTTCCTTGCTTGCGCGGAAGGGGTCTTCTGCTCCAGGTGCAGGAGCGGGAACAAACTTCAACAGCTTTAACAGCCCTCTGGTACAGGTGGCCGGTCGTACGGCATTCCGCGCGGGCCTCACTGCTGGAAGTTTTAACAATCAGGGAATCTGGTCGGGGAGCCCGGGAAATCTATTGATGGTCGCGAGAAACGGTCAAGAACCTCCAAACACTGGTTCTGGAGTTGCGTTCGATAATTTTAGTCTGCCCGTGCTCAACGATGGTGGCCAAACCGCATTCAACTGTTCACTGTCCGGCGCGGTCAACTCCACCAACGATGTTGGCATCTGGTCTAGCGGGTCCGGGACGTTATCCCTCGTGGCTAGAAAAGGTGCACACGCGCCCGGTACCGAGGCCGGAGCAAACTTCGATTTTCTAACGCCCCCCGCACTCAGTCGCGCTGGCAAAACGGCATTCCAAGCTACTTTGACGGGTGTAGGGGTGGACGTAACGAACAATCAGGGTATCTGGTCCGAGGGATCGGGCACCTTAACGCTAGTGGCGAGAAAAGGATCACCAGCCCCAGGTACTTCGACGGGCGTTAATTTCAACAGTTTGAATGTTCCCGTGATTAATCGTGAAGGGCGAACGGCATTTCATGCCAGTCTGACAAGCACAAGTGGGGACGGTATCTGGTCAGAGAGCTCTGGCACGCTTTCGCTCATAGCCAGAACAGGCTTTGCGGCAAACGGTCTTGGTTCGGGGATCACCTTTAGCAGCTTTGGTAATGTCCCCGCGCTCAATGATCTCGGGCAGACAGCCTTTAGAGCTTTTCTGGCAGGCCCAGGTGTGAACAGTCTTAATGATGGAAGCGTCTGGCGGGAAGACTCGGGTGTTCTCTCGCTCATAGTCCGCGAGGGCGCTCCTGCTCCCGGAACAGCTACAGGTGTCACCTTCAGTGATTTCAATTTCACTTTCCCAATTCTCAACAATGCTAGCCAGATCGCTTTTTCAGGGACCTTAACGGGCACGACGATAAACTCGACCAACGATACCGGCCTGTGGGTGACAAACCCCGCTGGACAACTGATGCTGATCGCCCGAGAGGGCGATTTGTTTGAAGTTGCACCCGGAGACCTTCGCATTATTTCGAGTCTCAGCTTGGTAACAAGTTCAGGTGGGCAGGACGGTCGGTCAAGCAGCTTTAACGATTTCGGCCAACTGGCATTTCTCGCAAACTTCACAAACGGAAGCTCCGGGGTATTTGTGGCGACTGTACCGGAGCCCTCCACACTCGCTTTTATGGCCCTGGGTGCCCTGCTGGCTTACCGCAAAGAACGGAGACCGCCCTTGAAGATTTGTCAACGCGGATGAATCGGGTAAACTGATCACGTGCCACTGCTCTCAAGCAGTGGCCGTGCGTAGAGGACGCGGTCAGAACGAAAGCCCTGCACCCAAGCAGCGGCACACGAGGGTCCAGTCATGGAAGAAACCAAAATCGTTTCATGTCCCGATTGCGACGTGTCACCGGAGGGCGAACTGGCCCGGCGCGAATTTCTCAGGCGGATGGGTTTCGCCGCCACTGCCGCCGCGGGCGCCAGCCTCTGGCCGTCACGCCCGGCAAGAGCCGCTTCGACCCCAAACAGCGCATCCGAAACGGCCGTCAAAGCGCTGTACGATACGCTCACCGATGCCCAGAAAAAGCAGGTCTGCTTCGATTGGGACTACCAGGATCCGAAGCGCGGCATCCTGCGGACCTACGTCTCCGCCAACTGGCACATCACCGAGCCGACCATCGACAGCGACTTCTACACCCAAAAGCAGCGCGGCATCATCCACGAAGTCTTCAAAGGCGCGTTCAATCCCGAGTGGTACAAACGATTGCTGAAGCAGCTCAAGGACGACACCGACGGCCAGCCCTGGGGCGCGGCTCAGAACATCGCCATCTTCGGCAAGCCCGGCGAAAACAAATTCGAGTTCGTGATGACCGGCCGGCACATGACCATGCGTGCCGACGGCAACGCGGAGGCCCATGCCGCGTTCGGCGGCCCGATCTTCCACGGCCACGCCGCCAGCGGTTTCAACGAGAAGCCCGGCCATCCCGGCAACATCTTCTGGCACCAGGCGGTCCTCGCCAATCAGGTCTGCGAAATGCTCGACGGCAAGCAGCGCGAGAAGGCGCTGATCGAAAAGCGCCCCACGGAATCGGACCTCGCCTTCCAGGACCGCAAAGGCAAGTACCCCGGCATCGCCGTTTCGGATCTGTCACACGATCAGAAGGCCGCCATGCAGAAGGTGCTCGCCAGCCTGATCGAGCCGTATCGCGAGGAAGATCGCAAGGAGGTCACCGCCTGCCTCGAGAAGCAGGGCGGCCTCGATAAATGCCATCTGGCGTTTTACAAGGAAGGCGATCTCGGCGACGACGGCCAGTGGGACAACTGGCGTCTGGAAGGCCCGGCGTTCGTCTGGTACTTCCGCGGCGTCCCGCACGTGCACATCTGGATCCGCGTCGCCGACGACCCGACGATGAAGCTGAACCCGCAGATCTGACCAGTTCAATCCGCGCGCGTTATGTAGCGAGGGATCGCATTAACTCGCGCGCATCATGAAGCGAAGGACCACGTCAACTTGTTGACGCAGGATATGTATTGGAACACTGGTGAATCTCTTCTCGCACCGGTCGAATGAACTCATCTCCCCTTTCTGCCTACCTTGTTCTGTCTGTATCCGCGTCCATTTGCGGAACGCCCCTCGTGTTCTAACCAGAATGGAGTGCGGAATGAAATTTGACAAAGAACAAAATCTGAAAAAGACGAATGGACCGCCCGAAGACCGTTCTTCTCCGTGTCTCCGTGCCTTCGTGGTGCAATCCAAACGAAGCCGTGCGTAAAACGCCGAAATCCGCATTTCCGCTCCGCCAATGCGGTTTCACACCGCTTCCGCGAATTCTTTTTTTACCAAACGAAGCCGTCGCACCCGTGTGCCACTGCTCTCAAGCAGTGCTTGGAGGGATCGAGTGACCTCTGCGCCTTCCCACTGCTTGAGAGCAGTGGCACGTTGCGAGTTGACGAGGGGGCGGGTTAGCGGAAAAATGCTCGACACGTGTGTGCCAGAAACCCGAGAGGTGCAAATTGCAAACGATAACTCCCGGCAAAACAAAAATCGGCTGGATCGGCACCGGCGTCATGGGCGGCCCCATGGCCGGCCATCTGCTGGCCGCCGGTTATCCGCTCACCGTCTACTCCCGCACGAAGGAAAAAGCCAAAGCTCTGATCGAGAAAGGGGCGGCCTGGGCGGGTGCGCCGCGCGAGGTGGCCGAGAAGTCGGATGTGATCTTCACCATCGTCAGCCTGCCCAGCGACGTGCGGGCGGTCGTCCTCGGCGAGCGGGGCGTCATTCAGGGCATCCGGTCGGGCGGCATCTTCGTGGACATGACCACCAGCGAGCCGGCGCTGGCCGTCGAAATTGACCAGGCGATGAAAGCCAAAGGCGTGGCCGGCCTGGATGCGCCGGTGTCCGGCGGATGGATCGGGGCACAGAATGCGACGCTCTCCATCATGGTCGGCGGCGACGAGCAGGTGGCGGCCGCGCTGATGCCGCTGTTCCAATGTATGGGCAAGCAGATCGTCTACCAAGGCCCCAGCGGCTCCGGCCAGCACACCAAGATGTGCAACCAGATCCTCATCGCCACGACCATGATCGGCGTCGTCGAGTGCCTGCTATACGGCCACAAGGCCGGTCTCGACCTGAACAAAGTGATCGAAGCCATCGGCAGCGGCGCCGCCGGTTGCTGGGCGATCAACAACCTGGGGCCGCGAATCGTCAAGCGGGATTTCGGCGCGGGCTTCTTCGTCGAGCATTTCCTGAAGGACATGCGGATCGCGTTGGACGAGGCCGACCGGATGGGTCTGGCGTTGCCGGGCTTGGCGCTGGCAAAACAACTATATCTTTCGGTCCAGGCCCACGGCCACGGCCGCTCCGGAACGCAGGCGCTGATGGTCGCATTGGAACGGATGTCCAACACCGAATTCGCAGGGAGTAAATCGCCGGATTAGGATTCACCACTCAAGACCACCTTTAAGTGGTTTTTTGCGTTTCTTCTGCGGGCGGGGCGGCTCCGGTTCGGCTGACGCGGGGCCGGTATAGTCGGCCATGGCCGCCACCTGCTTGATCGACAGCGAGATGCGCCGGCGGTCTTCGTCCACCTCCAGCACCTTGGCCTGAACGCGCTGGCCCTCGCGCACCGCTTCACTCACCGACCGCACGCGGGCATCGCTCAACTCGCTGATGTGCACCAGCCCTTCGACGCCGGCGGTCAGCTCGACGAACGCCCCGAACTCGGCCAGCCGCTTCACGACGCCTTCAACGACAGTATTGACCGGCCAGCGGGCCGACGCCCCTGTCCACGGATCGTCGCCCACGCGCTTGATCGACAGGCTGATCCGCCGCCGTTCGATATCCACGCTCATCACCCGCACCTGGAGAACATCGCCCGCCTTCACGATCTCACTCGGATGCCGGATGCGCCGCTCGAAGGTCATCTCGCTGATGGGGATCAAACCCTCGACGCCCGGCTCCAGCTCGACAAACGCGCCGAAGTCCTCCAGCCGCGTCACGCGGCCGGTCACCAGCGAGTCGGACGGCCACTTCATCGTCGCATCCGACCACGGATCGGGCATCACCTGCTTGAGGCCCAGCGAAAGCTTGCGCGTCTCACGGTCGATCTTGAGGATCATGACCGCAAGCTGCTGGCCCTCCTTGACGACATCGCTCGGCTTCTCGACGCGGCTGTAGCCCATGTCGCGCACATGCAACAGCCCGTCCATCCCGCCGATATCGACGAACGCACCGTAAGGCATGATTGTCTTCACCGTGCCGCGGACGACCTGCCCTTCTACCAGCGTCTCGAACGTCTTCTGCGCTTCCACCTCCGCCTCGCGGTCCAGCACGTCGCGCCGTGAGACGACCACCGAGCGCTCGTCCGTGCGCACTTCCGAGACCTGGCAGCGCAGCCGACGGCCGACATAGACACTCAGGTCTTCGACGCGCGTCCGCTCGACCTGACTGATGGGCATGAACGCGCGGATGCCGTCGATGGTCAATTCGAGCCCGCCCTTGTTGTGCCCGGTCACGCGGCCCTCGACGATGGCGCCTTCTTCCAAAGTCTCCCACGCCGCCGCCGTCACCGCCCCCTTGCGCGACAGCATTAACGAGCCATCGGTGCGGTCGTAACCGGTGATGGTCACATCCACCAGCGCGCCCACCGCCGGCAGCGGGTCGTCCTCAAACTGAAGCGCGGGCAGGATGCCCTGACTCTTGCCGCCCATGTCCACGAAGATGTCGTCGCCGTGAATAGCCAGCACGCGGCCGCGGCGAACGCCCGCCGCCGTCGGCGCCGGTTTGCTCGCCGCTTCCTCGGCATCCAGCATGTCGTACACGCTCATGTCGCCGAGCGCCTCGTCCAGCTCGCGCTGAAGGGCATCGTCCAGCGTCTGCTTCGGCCTGACGATATCCCCCTCGTTGCCGCTCCCGTCACGCATCATGAATCTCCAGGTTAAGCATTGAGACTTGCCGGCCGTGTGAACTCTGCTCGTCCCGTTTCGGCTTCAGTGATTATAACCGCCCGCGGCTCATTTCGCCGCTTGTGTCGATGCCGCTTCGAGAAGCCGCCGCGCGGTTTCATTCTTCGGGTCAATCCGCAGGGCCCGGCGATAAACGGCGATGCTTTCGTCGATGCGGCCCTGCCGTTGTAATAGCGCCCCCATGTTGATGTGCGCCTCCACCAGATCCGGCTTCAGTTGCAGTGCCCGGCGGAGATGGTCCACGGCTTCATCGATTCGCCCTCGCGCCGCCAGAACCAGACCCATATTGTAGTGCGCGACGACGCTGTCCGGTTGTATTTGCAGCGCTTGTCGGTAATGCGTGATGGCTTCATCGATCCGCCCCAGCGCCCCGAGAGCCAGGCCCAGATTGTTATGCGCGTCCACGTAATCCGGCTTCAGTACCAGCGCCCGGCGGTAGGCCGCGACCGCTTCGTCGGCTTTCCCATGGGCGGACAGGGCGTTGCCCAGGTTGTAGTTCGCTTCCGCGTTATCCGGATTCAGTCTCACGGCATCACGGTATTGGTTCAGCGCTTCATCGGTCTGCCCGCGTTGGGCAAGGAGATTGCCCAGGTTGTTGCGCGCTTCCGCGGAGTTCGGCGCCAGTTCCAGCGCCCGGCGATATTCGGCGATGGCGTTGTCGATCTTCCCCTGGCGGGTGAGGGCAAGACCGAGGTTGGTATGCGCGTTCGCGAAATCCGGTTTCATGCCGATGGCCTGGCGATAGGAAGCGATCGCGTCATCGGTTCTGCCTTTTTCAGTCAGCATGTTGCCGATGTTGTAACGTGCTTCCGCATAGTCTGGTTTCAGTTCTAACGTCTTCTCGAACTCGCCGATGGCGTCATCGTGCCGGCCGCGATCGGCGTACTCGTTGCCCACGTTGTAATGCAGCGCCCATGCATTCGGAGCGAGCGCGATCATGTGCTGGTAAAGCTTTTCCGTGTTTTGCCAGGCGCCCAGGTATCGGCGGGTGGCGCGTGCTTCCGCCGCGGTTAAAATCAGCACGATCGCGAACATCGTCGCCGGGATGGGCAGCGCCTTGAGCCGGTTCCGCCACAGCCATACCATCGCCCATGCAAGGACAATGAGGATGCCAACTGAAGGCAGGTACGCGTACTTGTCCGAAGCGATCACGTTCGTAAATCCGATCACGCCCATGGTCGGGAAGATGGCCACAAAGAAGATCAGCCAGCCGGTGACCGGCGCCCGCGTCCAGCGCAGTGAGATCAACAGCAGCGAAAACAGTATGCAGGTGCCGATGACGCCGGCCAGCACCATCGGCTGCGACAGGGCCATCGGCTCAGGAAAAGGATAATGCGAGGACAGGTTGGCCGGCCAAACCATCTTCCATGGATAAAACACGATGTTGTGACACAGCGTCAACGGGATGCGCAGTGGCGATTGTTCGCCCGGATAAAAGACCCCCGCTGAGCTGCGCTGCGAGACGAAGGTGATGACCGCGGAGACCAGCCCGATCGCGAAGAATGGAAGTTTCTCCACGACCGCTCGAAGACTCAGCCGCCGCAGCGGCCAGTAATCCAGCAACAACATCAGCACCGGTATCGGCGTGCTGGTCGGCTTCGACAGCAGTGCCAGCACGTAACCGAGCACGCTGGCGGCGAACCAAAGGGATTGCGGATTGCGAATTGCGGATTGCGGATTTGACTTCGATTTGCGTTCTTTCAATCCGCAATTCGCAATCCGAAATCCAAAATGTACATACCGCACATACGCGATCAGGGACACCAGTGCGAATAGTGCCGCGAGTAACGTTTTGCGCTCACCAATCCACGGGATAGTCTCCACAGTGAGCGGGTGCACACCGAAGAGCAGGCCCACCATCGCCGCAATCCACAAATTGCCAAAGAGTATCTCGAGCAGCACGATCACCAGTATTGTGTTGATCACATGCAGCGCCAGACTGGTGCGATGGTAAGGCCGCAGGTTGTCCGGCCGTCCGCCGAACGCCGAGTCCAGCATCAGTGAGATCATGGTCAGCGGTTGGTAATATCCGTTGACGGTCGAGGGGGTCCGCACTTCGCCGAGAAAACGACTCGCGGATGCCCAGCTTGGTGTCTGCACCAGGCGGTTCTTCGTGAGGTACTGGTTGTCATCGAACGAGATGGCGTTGGCCGACAAGGCCGGCCAATGGGCACACGCCACCGTGCTCGCGACCACGATCAGCAAGGCCGCGCGAAGCCGCAGTTGAGACGCCCGCTCGTGAGCGGGGATGCGAGCATCGGCGACAGCTTTTTCAGGTGCTGCGACCGCCCGGCTGCTGGTGTTTCGACGACTCATCAAGTCCATTATGTTTCCAGGAGCGGGCTTTACACAAGTCAGCCGAATCCCACGCTTTTACACAAACAGTTCTATACGGTTGCTATTGGGGTCTTGATGTTTTCACCGCTTGCGGGTGTAGTGACGGCGGACAATGAATTTCAGACAGGAGCATTCTGATGGCCACGGATTCGTCGATCACGCGGCGTTCGATTCTGGGAGCGGCGGCGGGGGCGACCGCCGTCTGGGCGGGGGCCGCATCATCACTCCAGGGGCAGGTCGAGAAAAAGAAGTTCATCCGGCTCGGTGTCATCGGCGTCGGACGGCGGGCGCACGCCCACTTGGCGATCATGAAGAGTCTCAGCGAGCGCTGCCGGCTGACCGCCGCGTGCGATCTGATACCCGACCGTGCCGCGGAGGCCGCGCGCCTCGCAGGTGGAGCTGATACCAGGACTTTCACCCAGTATATGGAACTCCTGAGTGCCGGCCTGTGCGACGTTGTCATCATCACCACGCCGAACTATACGCACAAAGAGATCGCGGTGGATGCTCTCAAGACGGGCCATCACGTGCTATGCGAAAAACCGCTGGCCACCACGCTCGCCGACGCCGATGCCATCGTGGAGGCGGTCGCCGAGGCCAGGAAAGTGTTCGCTGTCGGGCTTCAGTTCCGCTACGCCCCGGTGTACCTCAAGGTGCGCGAGCTGCTGAAGGCGGGTACGATCGGCGACGTGAAATACGTCTGGGCCGAAGAGTTCCGCGGCGACTGGGCCAGGCTCTTCAAAAACCCGCAGGAGAATGCGAAAAAGAACTGGCGGTATTTCCAGAAGCTGTCCGGCGGCACATTGGTCGAGAAAAACTGCCACGACCTGGACATCCTGAGTTGGCTCATCGATTCAAAACCTGTGCGTGTCGCAGCGACCGGTGGAAATTCGGTGTACACCGATCGCGAGACAATCGACCACGCCAGTGTATTGGTCGATTACGAGAACGGGACGAAGCTGACGCTGGGCGTGTGCTTGTTTTCCAAGGTGGGCCGCGACGGCACGACCTTCATCGGCACCGACGCCATGCTCGAATTCTCCCGCGGCGGCACAAGCATCACCGTCCGCCGAGCGGGCAGAAAAGATGAACACATCGATCTGCGCGATGCGGGGGGTGACTCGTCAGATGATCGCGGCGTCAAATCTCTCTACAAAGCTTTCCTCGACGCCGTAGAAGGCGGCCCGCCGCCGCTAACCGACGCCAAAATCGGCCGCGACGGTCTGGTCATCCCCCTCGCCGCCGAAGCCGCCATCCACGACAAGCGCATCATCGAACTGGACAAGTGGACCGGTTAATAGCAACTCAAACCCAGGCATCGCTATTCGTGGTCACCATCAAGCGGAGAATCTGTCGAGGCGAGCATCACAAACCCGGCGTCGCGCGTCATCAACCGGAGCGAGAGCAAGTCGTTCGCGAATCACATTCTTGCTAGCCAGTTGATGACGAAGGAGTGCCCCCACGAACTCCAAGTCCTTCTCCCGGCCAGCGACGAGTTTCGAAACCGCCAGATCGTGTACTTCAAGGCAGAGTCCAGTCGCACCGCCGGTGTTCGCCGTATGGAGCGGGATCAGGCGATCCTTCCATCCCGCTGGCAGCACTGCTGTTTCCTCGCCCACGCCGTGAGCGTAGTAACCGAACGTCCGATGAAACGGCGACTCCTCACCAATCGAACCATCGATCAGGTCCGCGTCTGTGGGATGGCGCAAAGAGAACACATCCGCTTCGTAAGAAAGGGTAAGTTCCTTCGGCGCGTCAGGGAATTGACCGAGGATGGCTTGTGAGCCGATGATGACAAACCGGTCCGCGCCGGTGATGCCGGCAGAGGCGCGTAGAATGTGTTCAAGTTGGTGTCGTTGCATAACGTCTTTTTATTTCCCAGACCTCGGCCGGTGTGAGCACGCCGGCAAATGGTGAGTTCTGACGCAAACGTTGGCCTTCATCGGTGTCGGCCGTCAGCACGGCACAAATCTCACCCACCGGCCTCGCGAGTATTGCCTGCCATTCCGCATAGCAGCGCAGCAAACTTGGCGAGTCCTTGTTGCGGGTTGACCACCGCTCAAGATTGCCACGCGCGAGCTCGATCCACTCAGGGTGGTCACGCAACCCCTCGGCAATACGTCTCGCCAGCTCTCTACTCATCCGATCTTGTCGTTCATGTCCCATACAACAAGTATATTCTCCAACCTTTAGAATGAGAAAAGTTCAGAGGCGTTATCGTGCAATACTTGCTGGATCCGCCGCTTCGACCAGCCCATCCGCTCGAAAATGTCGCACTGCTGCCGGATCGCGGCTTCCATGTCCCGGTAGTGCAGATCGCTTCCGAAAAGAATCTTCCGCGATGCCTCCGGCCAGAACAGCATCTCCTGCCACCACGAGATCGGCTTGCTGATCCGCCAGCCGTTTAGATTCCCCGACAAATCCGCGTAAATGTTCGGATGGATGCGGCAGAGCGTCGCGGCTTCCTCGCCCCAGCAGACGCCGAGGTGGGCGATGATGATCTTCAAGTGCGGAAACTCGTTGGCAATCGGCTCCAGCATGATCGGCCGGCAGCGGGCGGAACTGGCGCGGCGGCCGGCCAGCGACTCCGGCAGCATGAACGGGCCGGTATGAAACAGGCACACGCGGTCGAGCCGCGCGGCGCGTTCATAAATCGGAAAGCATCGCTCATCATCATAATCCCACGCGGGCACATGAAACTTGACGCCGGCAAAGCCCTGCTCGGCGAAACGATCGATCCGCTCCGGTGGATCCTCTCCGATCCGAAAGTAGCCGTAGCCGAAGAAACGATCGGATCGTTTCGCAATGACCCGCGCCAGATCGTCGTTATCCACGCAACCGGATGGCTCGCTCTGCGTCAGGAACAGCCGCTGGAAGAGCTTGCCCATCGCCATCAGGCCGGCCCGCTCGACATCCAAGCGATCCATCTCCCTCAGCAGATGGTCGAGATAGTCCGGTTCGTTGATCCAGTGATGGTGAACGTCGATAATGCCCACAGGCTCATGATAGCTGAACGGCACGCGCGGACAAGACGGTCGGCATTCGATGGGGCTGGGTGTGAATCCGTATTCCGTTCCATTCGAGCAGTTTTCAGCGTTGCGGCCGTGGCCGTTCGCGAAAGTGCCGGATGTGGCCGCGCTCAATCGACTTGTCGCGCGGGAGGTCGTGGACGCGCTGCATGCCGCCGAACGCGACGACCGCTTGCTGATGGTGATCTGCCCGGTGGGGCCGCTCGACTATGCGTACTGGGTGGAGTTGATGAACCGCGAGCAGACGAACGGCAGACGGCTCATCGCGATCAACATGGATGAGTACCTCGACGAACACGACGCCTGGGTCGATCTGTCGCATCCGCTCAGCTTCCGGCGGTTCATGCGCGAGAACCTGTTCGATCGCCTGAAGGATCGGGCCCGCGTGCCGGACGAGAACTTCCACTGTCCGCCGGCGGGTGCGCCGGAAGCGACCACTGCGCTGATCGAAAAGCATGGTGGGGCGGACCTGTGTTACGGCGGCATGGGCCTCACCGGCCATTTCGCGTTCAACGATCCGCCCGAACCCGGCGAACCGGTGGATGACGACGCCGTGCGTTCCACCCGCACGCGCAAGCTCACCATCTCCCGCGAGAGTCAGGCCCAGATGTGCATGGGCGGCACCGGCGGCAACTGGGACATCATCCCGAAGCGGGCGGTGACGCTCGGCATGTACGAGCTGCTCATGAGCCGCAAAATCCACCTGACGTTTATGCGGAGCTGGCACACGGGCGTGCTGCGGCGGGCGCTGTTCGGGCCGGTGGGGGGGCAATGTCCCGGCTCCTTCGTGCAGCAGCATCCGAATGTACAGGTGACGCTGACCGATCTGGCCTCTGAGTTGCCGCTGATCCACGTTGCCCAGCGCATCGACGAATAGACGCATCGCTGAATAGAAGAGAATAAGGAATGCAGGAATGGAGGAACCCAGGAAGAAGACGACTTGAGAGAGACTCAGTGTCTCAGGCGCTTTCATTCTCATTTCATGGCTTCCTCTCTTCCTGGTTTCCTTATATGAATTTCAAAGTGCCGAATGAACCGCGCTGATGAAATCCGACTGCTGAATCGACAGACCGCCGAAGAGCTGAAAACGCGCGCGGGCGGACATCTCGTTGTGCTGGAGAATCTCGATGCGCTGCACATTCATCTCGCCACTTCAATAGCGGATGTAGTTAGGAGCAATAATCAGGCCAGCCGCGCGACCACGCTGATCCTTCCATACGGCCCAACCGGGCAATACCCGCTGCTGCGCGACATCGTGAATCGCGAGCGGCTGAGCCTCCGTCAAACGACCCTCTTTTTCATGGACGAATACGCCGACGCATCAGGCCGGGTCGTGCCCGTTGCGCACCCGCTTAGCTTCCGCGGCGGTATGCGTTGGCTCTGGGATGCCCTCGCCCCGGAGCTGCGGCCCCAGCCGTCGAACATCATTTTCCCCGACGAGAACAACATCGACCGCCTTGACGACATGATCCGCTCCGCCGGCGGCGTCGACGTCTGCTACGGCGGCGTCGGCATCCACGGCCACATCGCGTTCAACGAGCCTGAGTCAGGTGTTCGCGATTCGACGTGTCGCCTCGTGCGCCTCAACGATTTCACCGTGACCATCAACGCGATCCGCTCACAAATCGGCGGCGACCTGGAGAACTTTCCACGCTACGCCTTTACGCTGGGCATGCGGCAGTGCCTCTCCGCGCGCCAGATCCGTTTGTATTGCCGCTGCGATGTGCCCGGCCTCGACTGGGCCAGCACCATCCTGCGCCTGGCGGTGCTCGGCGAGCCCGGTGATGATTACCCGGTGACCTGGGTCCGCGAACATCCCGACTGGCGGGTCATTACCGATCAGCACACTGCTAACGCACCAAAGTATTCTCTGTGACTCTGGACGTGGGTCTTGTCATGGATTCGCTATCGGTATACGTCTCTGCGATGACCGATCTTCAACACAATCACGATCAACCGCTTTTGCTCCACGCTATAGAGAATGCGATATCGGCCTACGCGGATTCGGTACACGTCGTTGTACCCGGCGAGTTTGCGGCACCCGCGCGGGTGCGGATCGCTCGACAATTCGAGAATCGCCTTGGCAACTCGGATTTGAACATCCTTAGCCAGCTTCTTGAACTGGCGTTCCGCCGTCGCCGAAATCTCGATTTTATATTTTGTCATCTAATGCGAGCTCGGCCAGCAGTTTTCTGAAAGGCTTGGTAGGCTCGCGGCGGATCGGCAAGATATCTTCGACGTCTTGGAGTTCCTCCAGCTTATCGAGGATCGCATCCTCGATAAAGCGGTTCATCTTCAGACCCCGGCTTTCACAGACCGCCTCCACTACTTTCTTGACTTTCGCATCGATCCGCGCGCCCACTTGAACTTTGGCCATGATGAACTCTCCTTCACCAGCGATTTATTATAGCATTTGATAGCTTATGTTGTCAATCGTATGAACTCATTGGCTTAGCGCGCCTTGCCGATCCTGGCCCGGGTGAGGTATAAACCTCCGAGTTCACCGTGAAAGGACGCATGATGCGGCTGTGCTTTATTGGTGCGATCGTCCTGTTGATCGCCCCGACGACCGGCGCTGAGGAACTGACCCTTGCCAGCGGAGGCCAGCCTATCGCTTTGGTCAGGTCATTCGGCGAATCAACAGAGGCAGAACTGTTTGCCAAAGCTGAACTCAATCGGTATCTGAAGCAGATCTCTTCGGCAAACTTCGTTGTGAAGCCCACATCAGCGCAATCTGCTTGGATCGTCCTCTCCCGCCAGTCCGCCCCCGGACTCGATACTGTACAGCCGCCGCTTCCCAAGCTGAACGCGGAAGGCTACGCGTTGGCCGTCCGGGGCAAACAGATCTATTTGATCGGTGCGGATGATCGTGGCGTGTGGTACGCCGTGTACGCATTTCTGGAGCGGTTGGGTTGCAGATGGCTCGCACCGGCGTTCGCGTTCTACGACGGCCACCACGAATCTGTCCCGACCTCGAAGGAACTGCGCTTCTCCTTGAGCGAAGATTTCGTCGATCGACCCGCGCTGGCCTTCCGCAAGCTGTATGTTGAAGAAGGCCACTCGCACAACGCTGAAAACCTCAAACAGCTCGTGGAATGGATGCCCAAGCTGCGTTTCAACACGCTGGTGGTCCCAATCAACTACCAGGGTCGCGATCGCGTCCGCTGGGACAATTGGCGGGAGGCGCTGACGCCGGAACTCAAACGCCGCGGCATCATCATCGAAGTCGGCGGCCACGGTTATCAGAACTTTCTGAACGCGGGGATGGACCAAGGCCTCTTCTTCACCGAGCACACCGAATGGTTCGGCAAGAACGAACGGGGAAAACGCACGCCGCAGCAGAACCGCGTGATCTGTACGTTGAACCACCATGCCGTGGGTTACCTTCAGCAGAACGTGCTGAAGTACTTGAAGGAGCACCCGGAGATCGAGATCTTCGACTTCTGGCCGCCGGATGGAGCCGCGTGGTGCACGTGCGAACCGTGCAAGAAGCTGGGCAGCCCATCACAGCGGCACGCGCTACTCGTCGCACAGACGGCTCAGGTCGTGAAACGCGAGCGGTCCGGCGTTCGCGTCGAATGCATCGCTTATTCCAGTTACCTCGAGCCGCCGTCGGAAATTCCGTTCGACAAATCGGTGCTCGTTGATTTCTGCCCGATCAGCCAGTCCTTCGAGCGCCAGATCAACGATCCCGAGTCACAAGTCAACGCCGGTTACGCTGAAGCGCTCAAGGGCTGGCTCGAAAAGTATAAGGGCGATATCAGCATCTACTCGTACTATCGCAAATATGCGTGGGCGAGCCTGCCGATCATCATCCCTCACTACATGCAGAACGATCTGCGTTTCTATCAGCAGGCGGGCGTGCACGGTATCTCCAGCTATGCCGAGCCCGGCGACTGGTTCACGTATGAGCTGAATCACTACGTCCTCGGCCATCTGGCGTGGAACCCGGACGTGAACGTGGACGACCTCATTCGCGAGTTCTGTACCGCGCGTTACGGATTGGCCGCCAAGTTCGCCGAGAAGGCCCTGAGCGTGCTGGAAGAAGTGACGCGCCGCGCTTGCAGCATCCCCTCCACCAGCTTGAAGTCGCCGGCCGAATACAAAGATTTCGCCGACAAAATCGATGCCATGCTCCAGGGGGCGGACGTGGTCCGTCAGGCCCACGAGCGCGATCCGGTGCTGGTCGCGCACTTGATGCGGCTTCGGCTGATGCTGGAATACGCCGCTCGCGACATCGCCATCCAGCGCCTCCGGGCCGAGAAGGCGCCCCGCGCGGAGATTCAAGCCCGCGTGGACGAACTCGCGGAATTTCTAAAAAAGAACGCGGACGAGGGCGTTTTCCTCTGGCATCAGCGACTCGAACCGGCCGGCCAATACAAAAGATACGGCCTGGCCAAGAAGTAGACGAACTTCATGTCCCCGATCGACATCGCGCTGGTGATTGGTTTTCTCGTCCTGATGTTCCTCGCGGGCATCTACTTCTCGCGCTGGATCAAAGAAGCCGACGACTTCTATGTTGCCGGCCGCCAGCTCACGCCGTTCATCCTCGCCGCCACCATCACCGCCACCAACGTCAACATGTACAGCTTCATTGGCCAGGCCGGCTCCGCCTACAAGAGCGGCCTGGGCATCATCTGGCACACCTGGGTCGGCAACATGATGCTGGTGTTTGCAGGTATCGTGGTGGTGCCGATGATGCGCCGCCTTAAAATCCGGACCCTGCCCGAACTGCTCGAGATGCGCTACAACCGCCACATCCGGCTCTTCGTGGGCGTCCTGTGGGCGCTAAAGCTCTGCTTCTGGCTGGCGGTCATCCTCACCGCGGCCACAACGGCGGCTAAAGGCATCACGGGTACGCAGAACGCCTGGCCGTGGTTCGTTGCGTTCGCGGTCATCGCCATCATCTACAGCTCCGTCGGCGGCGCCTGGGCCGTGGCCATGACCGATACCATTCAGTTCGTCATCATGCTCGGCGGTGCGCTGATCGTACTGCCGCTGGCCATGAGCAAAGTCGGCTGGATGCCGAATCTCATCGAAAAACTCAAGGCGTCGCCGGCCACCGCCGGCCACCTCGAACTCGTCTCACGCGGCCAGGAGTTCAACTGGCTGTTCATCGTCTCGATGATCCTGCTCTCAACGAAGTGGGCGTGCATCGATCAGGGCATCCTCCAGCGGGCCTTCGGCGGACGCGACCCGCGCACGGTTGCCAAGGGCATGGTCCTCTCCGGTATCATCACCACGCCCTTCGCGTTCCTGTGGCTGCTGCCGGCGCTCGCGGTGACACAGCTTGTGCCCGGGCTTGAAAAGGGCGATGAGGCGATGCCTTTGTTTTTTGCCCGGTATCTGCCCGTCGGCGTTCTCGGCGTGGTCATGTGCGGCCTGCTGGCTTCACAGATGTCCACCATCAGCGCCGACATCAACTCCGTCGCCACGCTTTTTGCGAACGACGTTTACAACAACCTCAACCGAAATGCGTCGCCGCGAAATCTCCTGCGCGTGGTGCGTTTCGCCACGCTCGCCGCCGGACTGCTGATGATCCTCTTCGCGCAATATGTCGTCAGCCGCTTCGACACCGTCGTGCAGGCGAACCTCACGGTCGTCGCCATCATTGACATGCCCATCTTCGTGATCGCGATCGTCTACGGCCTGCTGTGGCGGCGAACCAACTGGCAAGGCGCGGTAGGGGGGTATGTCGTCGGCGCGCTGGCGGGGGCGCTGTGTTACCGCTATTTCGACAACGGTCCGCACCTCGATCAATATTGGATCGTGCAGCGTGTATTCGGGCACTCGCCGGACTGGAAACTGTGGGCCAAGAGCCTGGCGGCGATCGCAAGCACAGCGGCCGCTCTGATCGCCACGCCGCTGGTCACGTTCTGCTTCCCGCGCCCGGCACAAACGCCCGACATGGAGCGAATCTACCAGGCCTTTTCAGCCAGCGAGGGCGAGAAAGCCGAGGGCGCCGGTTTCGGGCTGATCCCGAAATCCGCCCGCGGCAAACTGGGCCTGCTCCTGCTGGCGGGAGGCTTCCTTGTGTTTCTGTTCGGCGTACTTTCCGCCAGCGTCGGCTTTTCCGCCGCCTCATCCACTGCTGTCGCCGGCATGTTGGTATTCTTTACGGGAGGTCTCGTGCGCGTTTACAGTGATTAAATGCGAGTGCAGGTCACTCGCAGGGCGGGCAATTCCCGCCCTATTCAGGAGAAATCAAGGAGACTACTTTGTTCGACTGGATGACCTGGGGCATCTGGATGATCGGTTTCGTGATCCTGGTGATCTGGATCATTGTGCCTATCCGCGAGTTCCGCGACATGCGCCGCCGCATTCAGCGCCGCGACTGAGAGAATACCTCTTGGCTTCCGTAGCCGCACGTTGGTAGAATAGATATAGCCAAATGGCAGGAACCGCTATGATCGACGTGGGCCTCGACAGGCATATTGAAATCTCACCTGCTCGCCGTACAGGCCGACCTGTTATCAGTGGTACTCGACTGGCAGTGGCAGACATAGTGATCATGCACTTGCGGCTCGCTTACGCGCTGGAGGAGATTGCAGCGAAATTCGATGTTCCATTGAGTGCGGTCCATGCGGCTATGGCTTACTACTACGACCACAAATCCGAGATCGACGAGAGGATCGACGAAGACCAGACCTACGTGGCGGCATTCAAACAGAATAACCCATCTCCTCTACAGGAAAAGCTCCGGGCCTTGGGCCGTGACTGATATCCTTTTTCATCTGGACGAGAACGTTGACACGGATCTGGCCAAGGCTCTTCGCCGACACGGGATCGATGTCACGACGTCGCAGGAGCAGGGACTCCGCACGCGGGAGGATGCCGCACAACTGGAGTTCATTCGACGGCAGGGCCGCGCTATCATCACACACGATCCCGATTTCCTACGATTCGCCAGTCAGGGCGTCGAGCACCCGGGAATCATCTTCTGCGAGCAACAATCGCGCTCGATTGGGCAGATGGTGCGTGCTTTGATCCTCATTCACGAAATAGTCACCGCCGAGGAGATGGTTGGAAGAGTGCAGTTCATCTGATGCCGTCTATCTCCACAGGTGGGCGTATTTGAGACCGGTGCCAGTATTGAACAGCACAACGGTTTCATCGGGCTTGATCCATCTGTCCTTCAGCAGGCGAACTTGCGCCGCCAGGCACGCGGCTCCTTCCGGCGCGGCAAACACGCCCGCCATTTGACCCATCACGCCAGCGTACTCCAGCATCTCATCGTCGGGTACAGCTATGGCCGTCCCACCGCTCTCGCGCAGGGCGCGGAGCATCAGGAAATCGCCCACCGCCGCCGGCACGCGCAGGCCGTCCGCCACGGTCTTCGCATTCGGCCACAACGGGGCATGTTCCGCGCCCTCCTGAAATGCTTTGACGATCGGCGCGCAGCCCGTGCTCTGCACGCTCACCATCCGCGGCCGCTTCGACCCGATCAACCCCATCTGCTCCATCTCGGCGAACGCTTTCCACATGCCGATCAGCCCGGTCCCGCCGCCGGTGGGATAGATGATCACATCCGGCAGCGTCCAGTCCAACTGCTCGGCCAATTCGTATCCCATCGTCTTCTTACCCTCGATGCGATACGGCTCTTTGAGCGTGCTCACATCGAACCAGCCGTGCTGTTCGACGCCTTCGCGGACTTTCCTGCCGCAGTCGGTGATCAACCCGTCCACCAGCGTGACGCGGGCCCCGAGCAGCTTGCACTCGACCTGAAACGGCAGTGGCACGTCGGCCGGCATGAAAACATGCGCCGGCAATCCGGCGGCCGCGGCATAAGCACTCATCGCCCCGGCGGCATTGCCCGCACTCGAGATCGCAAGCGCTTTCGCGCCGAGTTCATACGCCCGGCTCACCGCCATGCAGAGCCCGCGGGCCTTGAAGCTGCCGGTCGGATTCAGCGATTCGTCTTTGATGTACGTGTTCGCACAACCGACGCGCTCGCCCAGCCGCACCGCATGCAGCAGCGGCGTCCAGCCCTCGCCGAGCGTCATGCGCGATCGATCATGCTGTACCGGCAGAACTTCCTCATACCGCCACAGGCTCGCCGCCCGGCTGCGCAGTGTTTTCCGCGTCAGCGTCTGCGCCGCGCGTTTCAGATCGTATCGCGCCAGCAGCGGCTTGCCGCATTTCGGGCACAGATTCATCAGCCGGTCCGGCTCATAAATCGCATCGCATTGCCCGCACTCCAGATGTGTCAGCGTCGAAGGGGTCATCATTTGCACCATTGGGCGGCTGGCGACCTCATCCGTCAACTTCACCCCTCCCGCCTCGAACACTATGATGGAAGGTTATGATCCAGTCGCCTTTGCTTCCATCGATCCGGGGTTACATCAACGGCCGCTGGACGGGTGCGGACTCAGGCCACACGATTCCGGTCATCAATCCGGCCACCGGCGACCAACTGGCCGATGTTCCGGAGACGGGCGAAGCCGAAACGCGCCGGGCCATCGACGCCGCTGCCCTGACGCTCGCCTCCGAAACGACCATCGACGAGCGAAGCCGGCGATTGGAATTGATCGCTCACCTGATCGCGCAGAACAAGAACGAGCTGGCCCGCATCATCACGCTCGAACAGGGCAAGCCGCTGAAGGAATCGGTCGTGGAGGCGGATTATGCGGCCGGTTTCTTCCGGTTCTACTCTCAGCAGGTACATCATTTGGAGCCCCAAGCGCTGGAGGAGGAAATCCGCGGCTGTCGGTGGACGGTCTATCATCGTCCTACCGGCGTTGCGGCGCTGATTACGCCGTGGAATTTTCCGATCGCACTGCTGGCCAAGAAGCTTTCCGCGGCCATCGCGGCGGGCTGCGCGGTCGTGGCCAAGCCGGCTGAAAAGACACCCCTCACCGCGATTGCACTTTGGGGGTTAATGGAGGGTTTGCAGGCCCCACCGGGGCAGTTCAATCTGGTCATTGGCCATGCCGCGCCTATCGGCGATGTTTTTTGTGCGTACCCGGCCGTGCGGCTCATCAGCTTCACCGGCTCGACGGAGGTCGGCAAGCTGCTGGCGGAGAAAACGGCTCCCCACCTCAAACGATTGGCGCTGGAACTCGGCGGCAACGCGCCGTTCATCGTGTTTGACGATGCCGACATCGAATCCGCCGCCGCGGCGCTGATCGCCAACAAGTTCCGCTGCGCCGGCCAGACGTGCGTTTGCACGAACCGTGTTTACGTGCATCAGCGCATCGCCGGCCCATTCGTCGAAGCCGTCCGCGAGCGGGCATCGAAGCTCAAGGTCGGCAACGGCATGGATCCCGACACGGATATCGGCCCGCTCATCAACCGTGCCGGATTCGACAAAGTATCGCGGCACGTCAACGATGCGCTCTCCCAAGGCGCCGAGCGCGTGCTGGGCACCGATCCGCCCGCACCGCCCGGCGAATGGGGCTGCTTCTATCCGCCGACCATCCTGACCAATGTTACGCCGCAGATGCTGCCCTTCCGCGAAGAAACGTTCGGTCCGGTCATCGCCGTCGCCACCTTTGAATCCGAAGATGACGCGATCGCTCAGGCCAACGGCACGCCGTACGGTCTGGCCTCGTATCTGTTCACCCGCGATCCCGAGCGCGCCCAGCGCGTGCGAACCGCGCTGTGCTTCGGACACGTCGGCATCAACACCGGCGCCGGCCCCACGCCGGAGGCCCCCTTCGGCGGCATGAAAGAATCCGGCTACGGCCGCGAAGGCGGTCTCGATGGCCTCTTTGAATTCTGCGAGACCCAAACCAGCCCGCGCGGGCATAACGTTTGAGCCGCATCTACGGCGCAGGGTTCAGCAACAGCAGCCCGGTGAACGAGTTCGCCGGGTTGTTCCGCGCGATAATCTCGTCTACCGAACTGACCAAACTGCTCTTGTCATAGTCGTATTTCGCGTCCGGCGCATTGGCGACGGCGTAGGTTGAGTTTGTCGCCACGGGCACGCGGCTCAGGCTGTTGTGCGGATGATTGCGGGCGTCGATCTCGTCGGTCGAGCTGACCACGACGCGCGTGCTCCCCGGCGTCAGACTGTCGCCGATCGCGAGGCCGAAATAGAAGACGTTGTCAGCACCGAGGTCGATATTGCCGCCGCTGGCGTTCGATTTGAGCACGGTCCGGAGCCATCGGACATTTGGAATGGCATTGTCCGCCCAGATGATCTTGATGCGGTCCGAACCTCCGGCGCCGCCGCCGGGGATCACCTCGATGCTGATCGGGGCCGCCGACGCGACATAAGAACCCAAGTCGGCGCTATTGCCCACCTTGAAATCGAAGTTCGATACCGCCAGCGGCCCGGCCGGCAGCGGGCTACAGTTGGCACCCGGCGCCACGTCGATCATTAAGCCGTTGATGCCCCGGCTGTAGCTGATGTAGTTGGCAGTCGTCGCCGTCTCGCTCGGGTTCAACGCCACCTTGTCGCCGGCGATGGCGGTGTCGTCATTACAAGCTTGGCCCGTCAGATTGTTGCAGGCCGTTGCGGCGGAGTCGAAGAACGAATTGTTGTAGAACACGTACCGGCCGGTGACGCTTCGCGTGGACTCGCCGCAGCCGCACGCATCGGG
>CAYLLT010000001.1:36459-140594 GCA_964384465.1 uncultured Planctomycetales bacterium
GTGCGGTCTTGTTGGGATTAAGCGGGCAGCCGTCGAGGCAATCCGCTGTGCCGTCGCCGTCGGTATCGGTATCCGGGTTGCCGCAGCCGCATTGCCCTGCCGCGATCTTATTCGGATCATTGGGACACCCATCGCAGGCGTCACCCAGCGCGTCTCCATCCGCGTTGGCCTGATCGGGGTTGCTGACGCTCGGACAATTATCGACGCAGTCCATGAGTGTATCGGCATCGGTGTCGCTGTCCGGATTGCCGCAGGCGCAGACGCCTGGAACGGTTTTGTTCGGATCGTTTGGACAGCCGTCGCAGGCGTCGGCGATGTTGTCGCCGTCGGCGTCAGGGCCGATCGAGCCCCATCGTGCCCAGTACCCGGAAACATTATTGCCTGCAGTAGTGAAGTAGCCGCCTGCGATCATTTCGTTGCGGTATACCGTGAGGGCGTAGACGTACTGGTTTACTCCGCTGCCGAGGCCTGACCAGATTACCCCGTTCCAGCGCGCGATATTATTGGCTGGCACACCGCCCGCGGTTGTAAAGGCTCCGCCCGCAAACAGCTCGTCGTTGTACACGGTGAGAGCCAGGACGCCGCCCAGGTTCATCCCGGTACCCAGCGACTGCCAGATTAATCCGTTCCAACGGGCGATGCGGTTGACCGGTGTTCCGTCGGCGGTGGTGAACCAGCCTCCGGCGATCAACTCCCCGTGATAAACCGTGAGTGCATCGACGTAAGGCGTGCCGGTTCCTGACGTGCCGCCGCCGAGGGTGGACCAGCTCGACCCATTCCAGCGGGCAATATAGCCCGTGAAACTGCCCCCGGCGATCAGGTCGCCGTTATACACAGCCAAGGCCATTACGTCACCGAAAAACCCGCCGCCAATGGATTGCCAGATGGTTCCGTTCCAGCGAGCAACGCTTCCGCCAGCCCCCGCAACCAACTCGCCGTTATAGAGCGCGAGCGCACTGACGCCGCTGGTCCTTCCGCCGTCCAGCGGCTGCCAGCTCGAGCCGTTCCAACGGGCGATGTGGTTGACCGCCGTTCCACCGGCATTGGTGAACTCACCACCTGCGATGAGTTCCCCGTTGTAGACAGCCAGGGCATGAACGGGAGCGTTCATGCCGCTGCCGAGCGGCATCCAGCTCGTGCCATTCCAGCGGGCAATGTAGTTGACCGTGTTACCGCCGGCCGCGAGGAACAGTCCTCCCGCAATCAGCTCACCGTTGTAAACGCCGAGGGCGTAGATGCCGCGGTCCACCGCGATGCCCATCGCCAACCAGTCGGTTCCATTCCAGCGGGCGACGTACTGCGCCTGCTTGCCGCCCGCGCCCCCGAAAGCTCCGCCTGCGATGAGATCGCCGCTGTAAACTCCCAAGGCATAGACGTAGGGGTAGTACGCTCCGACCCCGCTGCCCAGCGCGGACCATGAAGTGCTGTTCCACTTGGCGATGTAGTTGACGCTGATGCCGCCAGCGGTGGTGAAGTTTCCCCCTGCGATCAGTTGGTTGTTATAGACCGTCAGAGACAGAACGATAGGCTTGCAGGGATAGCCAGCTTCATCCTGGCCCGTGCATCCGGCCATCCCACTCCCGAGCGATTGCCAGCTTGTGCCCTGGAGGCGGGCGATGGCTTTGGCCGGTGTGGTTCCGGCCTGGGTGAAGTCGCCGGCTGCGATCAAATCGCCATTGAACTCAGCCATAGCGCGTACACCCCCGCTTGTCCCGCTGCCCGGGAGCGCCTGCCAACTCGCGCCATTCCACTTGGCGATATTGTTGGCGGTGGCCCCACCGGCGGTCGTGAAGTAGCCTCCGGCAATGAGCTCGCTGTTGAAGACGCTGAGACACTTCACCGGACCGTTGATGCCGCTACCCAGGGCGGACCAGGAGGTGCCGTTCCATTTTGCGATGTTCTGGACATTCACCCCGCCGGCCACGAAGAAGTAGCCTCCGGCGATCAAGTCGCCGTTGTAGACGGTCAAGGCCCCGACAGGTAAATCGGGGATCCCGCTGCCCAGCGACTGCCAGCTCGTTCCGTTCCAACGGGCTATGTGACTTGCCGGCGCGCCGCCCGCTGACGAAAAGTATCCACCCGCGATCAGTTCGCCGTTGTACACCGTCAGGGCTAAGACATCGCTGCTGACGCCGCTTCCGAGCGACGACCAAGTCGTTCCATTCCACTTGGCGATCTTGCTTGCGAAAACATTGCCGGCGATGGTGAAGGATCCCCCGACGTAGAGAGCAGTTCCCGTGCCGTCGTCCCAGACCGCCATGGCCCGGACCGTTCCATCCAAACCCGGGAGCCCGTCGCCCGGCTTCCAATCGAACGCACACTGCCCGGCCGCGGGGGGAGCACTCAGGGAGAGTGCGGTTAGCCCGGTGACAAACTTCAACGTCATCCAGAGCCGCCAGGAGTGTTTCAGCGGATTGAGCACGGGAGTGACCCTCCTTCTCTGGAATGAAAGGCGGGTTGCCGTGAACACGAGCGCGGTGCAGCGGAAATGATTTACCCGTCCGTACATCGCAGCGACCTCCCTGACGCGTGTGTAGCGAGGCTGGGCCGAACTCTCGCTCGCGGCGCGTACTTGGCCCAAGCTCCCGCGGCCGCATGCAGTGTTGTCCAGAATGAAACGCGACGTCTACTTTATTCTACTTCTGACTTCCGGTTTCGCAACAACATTCTGGCATGATGTGATTATTTTTGTGGAATCGCGCGCCAAGTATAATACATAATTATATAAAGCCTTTAGGGTGTAAAAACGTCATAGCAAGAGCGCAGTTGAACACGATGTGACAACCCGGACACAAGAGTCTTCACACAGGGAGGAGACCCAGCATCTTCCCGACAACTTTCGAGAACTCGCCGATCGATTGCCGCGGCGGATTGCTGCCATTGTGGTGCAGCAGCAGGAGGGTGACATCATCGTCCGCCGGCTTGTGCCCGCGATAATCATCGACGACGCTCAGAAGCGCACGCGGGAATGAACCCGGATCGTCGGGATCGAGTCGCTCGATCTGCCGTTGCAATCCGTCAATGCCCAACTGCTCGCCTGCCGGGCTTTTCGCTTCGATCAGCGAGTCGGTATACATCAGGATCAGATCGCCGCGCCCCAGCGGGACCGCGAACTGGCTGAAGTCGGTGGGGCTGATGATGCCCAGCGGCAGATTGCTCAGCGATTCCATGCAACCGGGAATGCGCGGCTCCAGCCGGTGCCATGTCCGCTCCGCCGCGCGATACCACAGCGGCGGCGGATGGCCGGCGTTCACCAGCACCAGATGATCGCTGGGCGCGAAATACGTGGCGAGCACGGCCGTGGCGAACGCGCCTGCCGCCGTCAGTGACGCGAACTCACGATTCAGCGACCGGACGAACCGCGTCTGATCCACCGTGTTAATGTACTTGCGAACGAGTCCCCGCAATTTCAGCGCCAGCTCATCGACCGCGCCGCCGTGCCCGGCCACATCCGCCACCGCGAACCGGGCGATCTTTCCGCCCCCGCACATCGAAACATAATGGATATCGCCGCCGGTCGGCTCGCCCGCATAAGGCTCGCTGAAGACCCACGCATCGATCCCGGTCACGGAGACGCCGCTCTCGATCGCGCGGTTCCCGCCCCAGATTTCCATGCACTGAAGCGTGTGCGAAGACATGCAGACCAGCATGGCCGCTGGTCCGCATGAGTGCAAGTTCTTTCAGAGCCCTGAGCGCAAGCGACGGGTTTGGCGGCAAACTGGCCGCGATATGCAGACCGGCTCGCTCGCGCTCGCGGCTCGGATCGCCCTGCCCAACCCGTGCCCATGCTGGTGTCATTGTGGCGCCGGCGTCCCGCCGGTGCGGGTAAGTGCTTCGAGCGTCTGCCGGGCGCCTTCGTCCTGCGGGTTGATCCGCAGGGCCTTGCGAAATTCGGCGATGGCCTCATCCGTCCGCCCCTGTTTGCTCAGGGCCAAGCCCAGGTTCTTGTGCACGTTCGAGTAGTCCGGCCTCAGTTGCAGCGCGCTGCGGTATTGACTGACGGCCTCATCCAGCCGCCCCAGGTCGGCGAGTGCGAGGCCCAGATTATTGTGCGCCTCGAATGATGCGGGATTTAATCGCAGTGCCTGCTCGTATTCGGCGACGGCTTCATTCAGTTGCCCCCGGCCGGCCAGTGCAAGACCCAGGTTGATACGCGCTTCGACCGACTCCGGCTTCACTTCCAGCGCCCGCCGATAGTGCTTGATGGCTTCATCCAGCCGCCCCCGGCTCATGTATGCCGCGGCGAGGTTATAGTGCGCCTCCATGTAATCCGGCTTCACGTCCAGCGCTCGCCGGTAATGGGCGATGGCTTCGTCGATTCGCCCATGAGCGGCCAGTTCAAGCCCGAGGTTGTTGTATGCCTCCACACAATCCGGATTCAATTCCAGCGCCCGCCGGTAATGGCCAACCGCCTCGTCGCCGCGACCCTGGGCAGCGAGTGCAAGCCCCAGGTTGTAATGAGCGCGAACAAAGTCCGGCCTCAGCTCCAGCGCTCGCCGGTAATGCGCGATCGCGTCATCAATCTTCCCTTGCGATACCAGAGCAGCTCCGAGGTTGTTGTGTACGTCCGCCGATTCCGGTTTCAGCTCCAGCGCCCGTTTATATTCCGCGATGGCCTCATCGATGTGTCCCGCATCGGCCAGCGCGAGCCCAAGGCCGTTGTGGAGCAGTCCCTCATTCGGTGCCAGCTTGAGCATATGGCGAAACAATGTTTCCGTATCCTGCCAGCGGGCAAGTTGCCGGCGGGTCGCACCAGCCTCAGCGGCCGCGAGCACCAGCACGACCACGACAACGACAACGACAACGCTCCGGTTTGGTGCTCGACTCTTTCGCGCTACAGATTCCGGTTCCCCATTCCGCAATCCGCAATTCGCAATCCGCAATTGCCCCAGGCCCCACGCCAGGATCATCAGGATGCCAAACACGGGCAGATATACATATTTGTCCGCGGCGATCACATTTGTAAACCCGATCACGCCCAGAGTCGGAAATATCGCCACAAAAAAGAACAACCAGCCGGTCAGCAAGGCCCGCGTCGCACGCAATGAAATCAGCAACATCGGGATCAGCACGCACGTTCCCACGACTCCTCCCAAAACCATCGGTTCCGACAACGTCAGTGGAACCGGAAATGGATAATGCGACGAAAGATTGGCCGGCCAAACCATCTTATACAGGTAAAAGATGATGTTATGGCACAGGATCAACGGGACATGCAGCGCCGAGTGTTCGCCCGGATCGGTAACGCCGCCCGTGCGTTCCTGCGACACATACGTGATGACCGCGAATACCGCCGCGATCGCCAGCAAGGGCACTTTCTCGATCAGCGCTCTCGTACACCACCGCCGCAGCGGCCAGTAATCCAGCAGCAGCAACAGAAACGGCAGCGGAATACTCGTCGGCTTCGACAGCAGCGCGAGAACAAAGCATACAACGGATACCGCATACCATGTCTTCGATTTCCATGGTGAGTCCGAACCCGGCACGCCAGTGCCGGGCCCGGCCCCGCACTTGCGTGCGGGGTTCGGATCACCAATCCGCAATCCGCAATATCTCAAATACGCCATCATCGCCAGCAGCGCAAAAAACGCGGCCAGCAGCGTCTTGCGCTCGCCGATCCACGGAATGGGTTCGACGGTGAGCGGATGGACGCCGAACAGCAGCCCGACCATCGCCGCCGCCCAGATATTGCCGAACAACTGATGCAACAGGATGACGATCAGCATCGTGTTGATGACATGCAGGGCCAGGCTGGTCCGATGGAACGGCCGCAGATTGTCCGGCCGCCCGGCCACCGCATAATCCAGCATCAGCGAGATCATCGTCAGCGGCTGGTAATAACCGGCGACGGTCGATGGCGTGAGCACTTCGGTGACGAATCGCTTCGCCGATCGCCAGCCCGGGGTCTGAACGAGCACGTTTTGCGTCAGGTACTGTCGATCGTCAAACGAAATGGCCCGGGCCGACAGGGCGGGCCAGTGCGTCCACGCCACGATGCCGCCGACGAGGATGAGTAGAGATGCCAGGATAAATCGAGGGGGCAACCGACTGAGCGTGGTCGCATACGAGGGAATCCGTCCCCGGCGTAGAACCGCAGCCTGACTGTCCGCCCGCCGATTCATTCATCGCATTATGCGTGCAGTTGAACCCGATGGCGAGCCGCCGGCTTTATGCCGGTGGACGGCGGGCGTAATGCCCGCCGCTCGCTCAAGCCGGACGGCTACATCGGCTATAATCTGAGGTCAGCATCGCCCACCGGAGCGTTCATGCCGAAAGACAAACTGATGTACCGACGCTTCTGGCTCTTCGCGATCTTCTCCGTCGCATCGCTTCTTAGCGCTCCCATTCCCGTCCGCGGCCAGAACATCTCCGGCCAGGACGTGCAGCGGGCGATCCGTGCCGGCACCGACTGGCTCCAGCGAAACCAGGACAACGACGGCCGCTGGGACGATTATCACATCGAGGGCGGGACCACGGCACTGGCCACGCTCGCGCTGCTGAATGCCGGCGTTTCGCCCGACGGCCCCGGCATGCGGCGGGCCATCGGCGTCGTTCGCGCGATTCCGCTGCTGTACACCTACACCGTCTCGCTCAAGATCCAGGCCCTCTCCGCGGCGGACCCGGTTCGCTATCGCGCCGAGATCAAAGCCGCTGCCGAGTGGCTCGTGCGCGCCCAGCAGAGGAACGGCATGTGGGGTTACGACGCCGGGGGCCTGCACACCGATTTTTCCAACTCGCAGTTCGCCCTGCTCGGCCTGCACGAAGCCGCCAAAGCCGGCGCCCGCATCCCGGAAACCCTCTGGCGGCAGGCCGAGAAGGCGTGGGTCTTTTCGCAGCAGAATGACGGCGGATGGGCCTACACGCCCGGCGCTCAACCCAGCACCGGCAGCATGACCGCCGCCGGAATCGCCAGCCTCTACATCACCGGCAACTCGCTGACCACGCATGGCGAATCCGGCTTCACCGCCGACGGCCAGGCCCCCCGTTGCGGCAGGTACTCCGAATTTCGCCCCATCGCCCGCGGGCTCGACTGGCTGGGCCGCCGCTTCAACGCTACCCAGAACCCTGGTAATAACTCCTGGTACTTCTATTACATGTACGGTATCGAGCGCGTCGGCATCCTCTCCGGGATGCGCTTCCTCGGCCGGCACGACTGGTACCGCGAAGGCGCCGCCGAATTGCTCATCCGACAGCGCGGCGACGGGAGCTGGCAGGAAAGCAGCCAGGTGGTGGACACCGCCTTCAGCCTGCTGTTCCTGGCCAAGGGGCACCGCCCGGTGCTCTTCCAAAAGTTGCAATGGAGCGCCGACAACAGGTGGAACCAGGACCGCAACGACCTCGCTCATCTCGTCGCCTTCATCGGCGACCGTCTCGGCGAGCCGGTGAGCTGGGAAGTGGTCACGCTCAAGGCCGACGTGCGCGACTGGCTCGCCGCGCCCATCCTGTATTTCAACGGGCACGTTTTTCCGACGTTCGACGCCGCCGCGACCAAGAAGCTCACCGAATACGTGAACCAGGGCGGCACGATCCTGGCAGAAGCATGTTGCGGGCGAAAGGAATTCGCCGACGGGTTCAAAGCGTTCGCCAAGGTAGCGTTCCCCGAGGCCGAGCTTCACCGCCTCACGCCCGACCATCCCGTCTTTCGAGCGTCATTCAAGCTCGACGGATCGCGGATCGAACTCTACGGCCTTGAGATCGGCTGCCGCACCAGCGTGTTTTTCAGCTCCAACGATCTGTCGTGTTTGTGGGAGCAGGCGAACATCCCGGTCAAGAGTGAGGCCGCGTTCCAGCTCGGCACCAACATCGCCGCGTACGCCACCGGCCTCGAACCGCTGCCCGACAAGCTCGACGTGGTCCGCCTTGCCCGCCCAACCTCGCAACCCGGCGCCCCGGATGTGCCGCCGCGCGGCGCGGTGTTCATCGCCCAGCTCATGCACAACGGCGACTGGCGCCCGGACCCGCGCGTGATCCCGAATCTCGCCGAACTGCTCCACGACAGGATGGGCGTCGATGTCGTGCCGCAGGCCGAGCCGCTGCGTGCCACCGACCCCAAGCTGGCCCAGCATCCGATCGTCTACATGACCGGCCATTTCACGTTCAAGCTCTCGCCCGAAGAAATCGCCGCCCTGCGCCGGCATCTCGAGCGTGGCGGATTCCTCTTCGCCGAAGCCTGCTGCGGCCGCGAAGCCTTCGACAAATCCTTCCGCCAGCTCGCCTCTGATCTGTTCCCCAACCGCCCGCTGGAGCGCCTGCCGCAAACCCACCCGATCATCGCCGGCTCCCCCGGCGTACCGCTCCCGAAAGTAACCTACAAGCCGGCCGTGCAATCCGAGCAGCCGAACCTCAATCAGGTCATCCTCGAAGCCATCGACCTCGAAGGCCGCACCGCCGTCGTCTTTAGCCCCTTTAGCCTCGGCTGCGGCATCGACGGCCACACTTGCTACGCCTGCCGAGGCGTAGCGGCCCCCGACGCCAAACAACTCGCCGCCAACATCATCCTCTACGCGCTGTCGTATTGAGAATCGCGTAGGGTCCGTTGTGCAGACCATTCGTCTGGATAATTCGCGGTCCGCGGAGCGGACCCTACCTGATCTCTCACCTCTTGAGAACTCGTGCCGGGCGATCAATTTTACTCAGCAATTTCTCAACGATCTTCATGCCGGCCAGGTCGGCTTCAACGATCAGCGACGAGGTGCGCGGGTCAAGGGTGATCAGGCAGAGAACACCGAATTCCTTGGCCGTAGCGCGCAGCGCATGCTCAAGTTCCTCAGGTTTTGCGTATCGGACCGGAAAGAGCTTGATAAATGAAATATCGGCGGAGCCGGGCGTGTCCAGTTGGGCGATGAGGGCGAGGATCTCTCCCTCCTTGGACGGGTGATAGCTGAGAAGGACCGTCTTTTTTTCGTCGTTCCCCTGCGCCGTAACACTGTCCCGAATAGCTTCCTGCGCCATGATGGCCGTGACCGTCTCATTGTCCGGGAAACTGGTCGGTTGATAGAGGCCCGTGATCGCATCGGCGACGGCAGTCGGTTTGGCGTGTTTTACCTGGATTACCCGCACGGTTTTCTCATCAGTGTCCGCGGGCTGGGTTAATGGGATTGACTTTGGCCTGTCGAGTTGGGCGATGAAGTAGGCTATTCGGTTGGTGTCCGTTTCGGTGGCCGTCATGACGAGCGAATTGGTCTTCTTGTCGGCGTTGATTCGGCCCCCTTCGGGTTTTTCGTTCAACATGGTTTGAACGCTTTGGATGATCAGATCTGCGTTCACATGCTTCAGAGTAAAGACGCGCATCACCAGCCTATCGCTGACCAGCTGCGTGGCGGAGGGCGTTGAATCCGCGGGCAAGACCTGGTCAGGCGCACCCTTTGACCCCAGCGGATGCTCACCCACCTCGCTGAAGTATTCGAACCCGAACTGCTCCTGGAGCTTCATCGCCCGGAACCTAGCCGCGTTGAATTCGCGGAGCGTCAAATCTTCCGATGTGTTCACAAACTCGAACACCGTGTGCTCGCGATCCGGCACACGCTCCAGCAGTCCGGGCAACTCGTCCCAGGTCACGTCATCGCCTTGGAACGTCATCCGGCCCTTGCCCAGCACGAGCTTGACGAAATGGCGAACGAGGGGCTTGGCTTGCCTCCGCGCTTCGCGCACCGGCGCTCCGACTCTCGTCGTGTCGATGTATAACAGCACATCGCCGGCGGTTACGCGCTTGCCCACCAGTCCGGCCCGATCACCATCGCTGATTCGGATGACGCCGTCGGCGGGGCTTTTGATCTGCGTACGCTTCAGGCGCAGTGACCAGCGTTCGACGTCCGTCTCGGCCAGGGAAACTTCGGATTGAGCTTTGCTGTACTCCGTGCCGGCGGCCAGCCCCTTTTGTCTCATCACCTTTGCGATCTCGAACGTTTCGTTCGCCACGCGGAGGCGAACCTCGGAGCCGCGGAGTTCAATCCTGATCTCCTCGTCATCCAGTCTTACGAGGAGGTCACCTTTCTTAACGGCTTGGCCTTCCTGAACTGCGACCTCGGTCACGATCCCGTCCGCCAAGGACCGCACCGGCACGCGGATTTCCGCTGGTTGCTTCTGCGGCTGCATCACAATATCAATGCGGTCCGCTTCGATAGTCGTCGAGCCGTCTGAAATGCGTACCTTCGCATTCCGCGATGCCTGTGCTTCGGCCGTCAAACTGACCGCCGCAGGCTGTGTCTGCGGATGCATCTCAATATCTACCCGGTCTGCTTCAATGACCGCCGAACCATCTGAGATGCGAACGGCGCGCTTTGTCGCTGGCCGCGTGGTAGCACCCCGCGCTTCGGTTTGAAGCAGCTTGTAGCGCACCTTGATGTGCGGCGGGGCATTTCGCTCCACGGTCATGATCTGCAAGATCCCAGCGCTTCCCTCGCGCGTCTTGAACATATAGGTGGCGGGCAGCGGCCCCGCCGCGCTCATCACCGCCGGTGTCCCCGGCTGGCCGGTGCTGAGGTGACTCAGAAGAGTCGATCTGACACCTTCGTCCCACCCTTGATCCCAGCTCTTCGCCTCCACCGGGATCACCACCATGTCGAAGCCCCAAAGCCCCGGAGACGCCGCTTCGGTGGTACAGCCGACATCGACGCCGGTTTTCTTGAACCACGCCGGAAACCCTCCGTCGGGATTCTTCGGCGGAGTCACCAGTTTGCCGTTGTCGAAATCGAGCAAGCAGTCCTTCCCGACGCTGTCCGCGTTCACATCGCGCTCGATCACCTCGCCCCAGGGCACGTCCGTATGCGGCGAGGCCGGCGGTGCGCTCGTCAAACGGTCCACGGCCGGCTGTGTCGCGGCGACGCTACGAGTGTTCGCAACGCGGGTGCATGCGATGAAAACGAACGCGCCGGCCAGCAGGATGCTCAACGGTCCGGCGAGCCAGAAGCGGCCGCGGTTGGATTCGCCGGCCCCGCTCCCGACTTGCAGAATCCGCCGCACGCGCGTCAGCAGCGAGAGCTTCGGCCCGAAGATGCCCGCCGCCATTGCCGGCGTCACCATCCCCGGCTGCACGCGGCACAACTCCACCAGCGCACTGGCATAATCCGCCCGGCGGCCGGTTGCGGAAATCGCCAGGTCGTCGCAGCACAGCTCCCGCTCCAGCCGCATCCGACCCGACACCCACCACACCGCCGGGTGATAGAACAGCAGCGTCTCGATCACACGCTGCGCCAGGTTCACCCACAGGTCGTACCGCCGGATGTGGGCCAGCTCGTGCGCGATCATCGCCTCGATCAGTTCCACGGGGCACTGCGTCAGCACCGCAATCGGCATGAGTACGACCGGCCTCAATAATCCGAACGCGATCGGCTCGCTCCACGACCGCGATGCCAGCACGCGGACGCAGCGCGTGATTCGCAGCCGCTGTAACAGCCGGCGAACGATCGCCTCGATCCCTTCCGGTAACGATTCCGTATCCCGCCGCGACATTCGCCGCAGCCGCCACCAGCCGATCATCAGCCGCACCGACAGCGTCAGCACGCCGATCGACCATGCCAATGCCGATATCGTCAGCCCGCGCGCCAGCCACACGCGGCGCAGCGCCGAGCCCGCCTTCGAGGACAAAGACTCAAAAGCACGGGGGGCAGGTGCGATGTCGCCGACCCCGGACGGCGACTCGCTCCTTTTCGCGACACGAGTGTCCGAATGTTCACCGCCCTCCACGGCAACGCTCGCACCGGCGTCCGTTTCCGAAATCGAGACCGGCAGTGGGGGGGCTGACTGATCGTCGGCCGCGCGATCGACCCTGATTCTTCGCGCCGGCTCATGGTCAGGGCGATTCACGGGTTCACGAATGTCCTGTTCCGCCATCGCCAGCAGTGGCAGCGGATGCGCGCGGATATAAACCAGCGTGAGCACCGGACACGCCGCCATCAGCAGCATGGCCGTCCCGCACAGGAGATAGCGCACGTTCGGCGATCGCCGCCGCAGGAGCCACAAGGCCGACGCCAGCAGCATGGCAATCGCCGCGCCCTGCCACAGGAAGTGCGCCAGCACCAGCCCCAACTGGATCCACGCCGTACGGTTGCCGAGCAAAGACTCGATCATGGCGTGCCCTCCTTGCGGGAGCGGTACTCGTCAATCATCCGCCGAATGTCATCCAGTTGCTTCGGTGACATGTCCGTCTGCTCCAGCGCGTGTGCCACCAGCAGCTCCGCCGATCCGCCGAATGCACGGTCCATGAGATCTGCTACCATCTCGCGGAGCGTCGGTTGCTCCTCCACCCGTGCGGTGTACAGAAACGCCCGCCCGTGCGGCCGCCGGCGCAACAGCTTCTTATCCACCATCACGTTCAGCAGGCTCATCACCGACGTATACGCTCGCGGGCGGATTTCGTTCAGTTCCTCCAGCACCTGGCGGACGGTGCACGGACCATGACGCCAGATGATTTGCAGGATTTCCAGTTCGCCCGGCGTGGGGTGCTCGGATCGCGGCCGCGGCATGGGACATCTCCATTTCAGGGTTACGGTTTCATCACCTCTCCCCGAATCTACTACATAAACAGTAGATTGTCAACTGCTAAAACCGTAGATATTGAGTTTTATGGCTCAGGTCGGCAAAAACGTGCCGGAAAGACCGGTTCGCATTGAATGATCGAGCTTCACGCCATCCAGCCGCACCAGGCACGATGCACGAAACTATCCGGCATGGCCGTACCGTCAGACCGTCGAATACTGCCGAGTGTCGTCAGCCGTGGCCCGTCCCGTTAGTTGGGCATAAAGTTGGACATTGCTCGCGGTTTATCGCATAATGAGATGGGGAATGCAAATAATCAACGAAAAACTGCTCGCGCGTTTCTGCCTGAAACATGCTGACGCGCCGGAGTGGTTGGAGAATTGGCTGTCGGTCGCACAGGCCGCGAACTGGCGGACGATTCAGGACGTAAAAGCCGCATTCCCTGCCGTTGACGGTGGTGTCAGAGTCAAGAGCGGCGGCACGGTTACTGTATTCGACGTGTGCGGGAACAGATATCGGATGATCGTTTCGATCGTTTACCAGACACAGGTCATCGTGATCCTCGAACTGATGACCCACGCCGAATACTCGAAAGACCGCTGGAAGGCGAGGTATTGAAATGCCAGTGAAAACTCGGAAGAAGACGGCGAAAGACTCATACCTCGACTGCGTGATCCGGTTCCCGCTGAAGGCGATCAAATCGGAGCGGCAGCACGATCAGGCTGTCGCAGCGATCAGCCGGCTCTCGATTCGCGGCAACCTTGACGCGGGCGAATTTGAATACATCGAGGCCCTGACGAAGCTCATCGCCGATTACGAGCAGCACGCGGCCCACCATATGAAGCGGTCCACGCGTGATCCGATCAAAGTGCTCAAGTTCCTGATGAAGGAAAGCGGCATGTCCATATCCGCCCTCGGTCGCATCATCGGCTCGCAAGGCGTCGCATCCGAAGTTCTGAGCGGCAAGCGTGAACTCAGCAAGGCACATATCCACAAACTGGCCGAGCATTTCCACGTCGAGCCGGGACTGTTCGTTTGATTGCCGAAAGCCTTTCATCGGTCCATGCCTGCAGCGGGATTATGGAATCGGCCCGTCGATACGCACCAGGCACGACGCCCGCCAGCCTTCCGGCATGGCCGGGTCATCGACCAGCCAGATCGCCCCGGCGTCATCGACCGCGATGCCCTCGATGCTGATGTACTCCTTCTTCCGCTCGCCGGGAAAATGCGCGAGAACCTCACGGAGGTTTTTTCCATCCAAGTCGTACAGGTTCAGCCACCGCCTGGCCGACCTCTTCTCGGGATCGATCCGCAGAATCCATCCCCCGTTGCGATCCACCGCCAGCAGCTTGCCATCCCGCAGCATGGTCAGCGCGTTCAGCGTCTGCATCGCCCCTTGCCGTTCGCTCTGCACGGCTTTCGAGAGCGCCTGCGTGGCCGGACGATCCACCTCGACCTGCGCGTCTTTCAGTGTCGCCCGGCCCAGCAGCGGGTCGCGGAACATCATCAGCGGCTTGGCCGTCTTATCGTGCGACAGGGTCCCTTCCTCGGCGAAGAAGAACTCACCCGGCTTGCCCGCGTAGGCGAGCCCTTCCAGACCATCGTTCCGCGCGGTGCCCTGCTGGTCGGCCGCTTCGTGGTATGCATAGACCGCGACAAGGCGGGCCTTGGCCGACGCGCCGTCGCCCTCCAGATTCAATTCCAGCACCGTCGAATACGGCTCCTCGGCCACCACGAACAGATGCGCATCGTGCGGGGCCGACGGCGACGGCGCGACCGTCATCGCTTCGAGGTCGAGGAACGGTTCGTCAGCGCGGTCGGCCGCGGGCGTCATCCGCTTCCGCACGTCGCTCAGAACGTCATCGCCGGCCGCCCGGTTCGTCTGTGCGAACGCCGACCACTCGCCGGCGGGCGGCACGACCGTGAATTCCTCATCGGCGACGATCGCCTCGTGATCCTTCGCCTTCTTCAGCGTGGCCTTCGAGATGAAATAGATCTTTCCCGCCGATTCATTGCCGTTGCGATCGCACACCGTCCACAGCCCGTCGCGCTCGCCGAGCCGCCCGAAATAAAGGTCCGACGCCTGCTCGATATCGTGCCGATCCTGCGGCGACCGCATTCGGAAGTATTGAATCCGCACGTCGCCGGCCGATACAGCCCCCTGTATACATGCCAGCGCCGCCGCGATGAGTATTGGTCTTCGCATTACTCGTACACCATCACAATCTTGATCGCCGCCGCCCCCGGCATGGAGATCACCACACGATTCGAGGTCTCCCGCCCGATCTGCTCCTTCTCGACCGCGACGGACTCGCGCGCAACACCTGTGACTTCGCCGATGGTGCCGCTCTTGCCGTCGGGATGCCGTAACCGAAGTACGATGCGCTGCGGCGGCGTGCGGTGGGGGGGATCGATCTCCGCCTCGATTCGGCCGCCGGCCACCGCCGACTTGATCCGGTACCCGACCGGCCCGAACCGCGTCGGGGCATTCTTCACCTTGATCTCCATTCCTTCCTTCAGCCAGTTATTCGTCACGAACGGCGCCAGCCACAGATCGTCGCCGCGCTCCTGCACCAGCATCAGCCGGCTGTAGTAGAGGAAATAACCCGTCTCATGCGTCTTGTTCCACGCGGCCACGCCGTTGAAATGCTCCTGGAACGACAGCGTCTCCATGCCCAGCAGCGACGGGATGGTATTGAAATACGACCGGATGAACGGCTTCACGTCGTCGCGCAGCGCATCGACCTCGATGTTCCGGCAGTAATACGGCTGCACCTTGGCGAAGCCGCCGAGATTAAACGGGTCCTTCTGGTTGCGCTCGGCCGGATAATCGAACCATCCCTCCGCGAGGAACTGCACGTCCTCCATGTGGTCCATCATGTCGGCCACGTCGCGGCTCTTCGGATCGAGCACGCCCTGCGGCACGAGCTGATGCGCGCCCAGCTCCACGTCGTAGCACCAGCTCCGGTTCGCATCCTCGCCGGGAAAGAAGTTGTTGCTCGGCCCCGGCGCGGTGAGCTGCGACGGATAACCCGGCACGCTGGTCCCGTCGCGCAGCGGATAGACGGGCATGCGCGCCTGCGTCAGGTGGTACGCCCGCAGAATGTCTTCTCGAAATTCCGCGGCATCCTTCAGGAATGTTTCGCCGTCTTTATCGCCGATGCCGTCCAGCGCGCGAGCGGCCTCCAGCAGCCCCTTGTAGTAATAGCCGTTGAGGCAGAAGTAGTACGCGAACGCGTTCCAGTCGGCCATAACACCCGGCGGCATGAGGCCGTACTCATCGACGCCCGGATGATCTCCCATCCGCCGCATGGTCTTCTGCCGCTGCTTCGTGATCCACTCGCAAACCTTCACCACTTTCGGCGCGACGCTCTTCATCCACGCATCGTCGCGCGTGAGTTGATAATGCTCGCCGAGCGACCACAGGTGCCAGCCGGTGCCCATGAGCGTGTAGCCGGTGGTGAGGAACCCGGCCGGGTCGTACTTGTTGATGAAGAAGTCCAGGCTTCGCCGCGCGAACTCATGATGTCCCCACGCGTCCATTCCCCGGATGATGGAGTTCGACTCGCTCTCCAGCGGGCCGTACACAAACGACGCGATCCACGGCGCGATCCGCTCGCCCTCTTTCTCATTCCGCGCCGCCAGCAGACAGTGCACCTGCGACGCGCGGATCACGTTCGTCAGCAGCTTGTCCGGCAACTCAATCTGCATGACCGGCCGCATCACGTCATTCCAATACGCCTCCGTCTCCCGCCAGGACTCCGCAACCGGGATGTTTCTGGTTCCCTCCGGCAGTTCGATCCCTTTCGCCATCTGATCGGTCGAGATCGAGTGCGTCGGCAGATGCGCCCGGATCACTTTGGCTCCGCCCGGCGGCAGTTTCTGCTTGAAGGTGATGCTGCCTTCGGCGCTGTTGAACTCCGGTTCAGGCCCGGGCGCTCCTTCCTCACCGATCACGGCGATGAGCCGGCCGTCACGAAATGCAAACCACCCGCCGGGAGACAGTGGTTTGAACTCCGCCACATCGCTCTTCGCCGCGTCGGCGACGATCTTGATCGCCAGCTCGGCGGGCGCTTCCTTCGCCGTGGTGTTGGCCATCGTGAACTCGACGATGCACACCTGTTCGCGGCTCAGCCAGCCGCCAGCGTCGGGGTGCCGCTTCTCATCCATCGGGACCACAAACGTCCGCTGTTCGTAGACGATGCCGTCCTCTTCGACGCGCGTGATCGGCGCGGGCAGCCACCCACCGGCGAGTCGCCGCGAAAGCTTCTCGTTCTTTCCCGACCCGAACTTCGGCGTGATCTGGCCCGAGTACTTGAGCTGGTGGAGCAGCATCTGGCCGGCCGCATCGGGCGCGCTCGCAAACTGGATCGTCCCGTCGCGCTGCACGACAAACTTGTGATTGTCGCACGCCAGCGACAGCAGCATCGGCTGAAGATCCTGCTTGGGATTATGCACCTTCTCGATCGCCTGCGCGAACGTCTGATCCGGCAGTTCGCGGACCTCCTGAAGGATGGTTTTCTTGTCTTTGATCGACGCGAGATAACCTTCCATGTCGCGGTTCATGTCACCGCGTGAGATGAACAGTCCTGCGTCGCGGACATAGACCGCGCCTTTGCTGAGCACGTCGTCAACCGCCACGGCGAACGACTGCTTTTCAATGTAAAAATGCAATACCGTTCGATCGGACCTCCACGGCCGCGCTTTTGCGTATTCCACCTGAATGGCCAGGGGTTGTCCGGCGTCCCAGACGATTCGCCCGTGGTTCTCGCCGACAAATCGGCCATCTGCGATCATGACGATCACTTTCGACGCCGGCGCGTCTTTCAGCTCCAATCGCAGATCTACGGTCGCGAGTGGCGTCGCGCTGATCGCGGTTAGACCGCCGGGTTTGACGCTGTACTCAGTGGTTGAATTCGACACAAGCCATCGAATCTTGCGCGTTCCGCTACGGGCCTCTGGCGTCTTCGACCAGTCGATGAGCAGCTCCCACCCGCCGTCCGTCTCCCGCCATTCACCACCCAGAGGCTTCCACCCTCCCTGCCATAACGATTCGCCCACCCAGCACTCCGCCTGGAGCGCGGGCGCCGCCGGGGGCGTGTCGCCCATGAATTCGATCCCGACGCTGCGCAGAAGACGCCGCTGGTACCAATTGATGCCGAGTGCGTGAGAAGCAGTGAGTTCGTCACCGTCTTCCCTGGCGGATTGGAAGGTCGATTCAAGAAAAACGTCCTCCGCGCGGAACTCTTCGATCCGCTTCGCGTGGGCCCCTTCCTTCCGTTTGGGGTCAGAGACGAGCAGTCGGCCCCATTGTGCAACATTTAGCCCCATCTTCTTACTGGGATTGGCCGTCTTCCCCGCGCGCACCAATCGCGCCTCCGCCCAGTTCGCGCAGTCGCTGACGATCCCGTCGCCGCCGTCTGTGACCGCGAGCCGCAGCTCCATCGCGCCCGCGAGCGGCACCGACACGCTGCGCGGCCGATCCGCCGTCCGCATCACGCCGCTGTCGAACTTTTTTTCGTCATCGACAAAAACCTGAAACTCGACGCTGCCGTTGGTGTCCGGCAGCGGTTGCAAGCCGACTTCCGCCTCGAACCGCTCGTACTCCCCGCCGAGGTCGATGATGATCTCGCCCGGCGAATGGTGGCCGAGCCCCTTCTCATACTGCTTCTCTCCGATCCGCAGCGGCTGCGGCTTGCCGCCTCGCTCCACCGCGCAGGTGTTCATCCCCAGCTTGCCCCAGCCCTGCTGCGTGTAGAGGATGCGGTGGGGGACGTCGCTCACGTATTCGACCGCCGGCTGTGTGGCCGGTGCAGCAGCGGCGCAGGCCAGCGCGTACACGGAAGGCAGCAGCAATGTGATGGACATGTCACCTCTCCATTCAGCCCCCGGCACGGCGGGGGTAATATCATGCCTGTAGAACGGGTGGAGATTATATCCGAGAGCGGTGTAAACTGATGACGATGAATCGAATTCGCCGGTTACGGGTCGTTACCTGCACGCCGGTATGCATCGTGCCGCTCATCGCCGGGTTATTTCTTTCCCATGACCTGGAAAGCCGGGCATACGCCGCTGAACCGACGACCCGGCCGGCCGTTAACGCCGCTCCTGTTCCTGCGACGCCGCAGGAGATGGCCGCTGCGCGGACGGACGTCTGGGGCGAGGCCGCGATGCAGCAGCCGGACGGCGCGAGTTATGAAATCTTCGCCGATCTGCTGCCGCCCGTGCGATACGTGGACGCCGAATTCCGCTACTATCCGATCGTGCTCAGCGCTCCGCTCAGCCCACAGAAGATCCGCCTGATCAGCAACGGCAGCGCGATCAACGCCCGCGCGAACAAAAAGCCCATGTGGAAGGAGGTCGGCGTACCCGTCAGCTTCACCGTTGGCGACGGCGGCGAAAGTTTCGGTCAGGAAATCACCCGGCTGCATGGGCCGCGCTATGCGGAGGGTTATCTGCCGATCGTTCGCATGTCGTACACGCACGATTCGACGACATACGAACAGGAGACATTCTTTCCAGTTGATCCGAAGCTGGCGGAGCGGGGGACTGTGTTCGTTCGCCTGAGCGCGTTGACGGTATTTGTTGGCCTGAGCGATCGCGAGCCCGACAAACCGCGGCTCTCGGCCGTGGTGAAAGCCGACGAGCCGCTGAACGTTTTGGACAACGTGGTGCTCAACACCCAAGGGGAGTCGCTGATCCTGTTCGACAAGCAGTGGCAGTGGGACGCATCCGCGAAGACGCTGAACGCGAACCTTGCCGGCGCCGCACCGGCCACACTTGCGATCCTGACCAGTCCCGCCGCGACGACGCCCGCTCTCTGGTTAACGCCGGGCGCTTACGACCAGCATCGCCAGGCCTGCGTCGAGACGTGGAAGCGATTGCTCGCCCGCGGGACGCAGCTCGAAACACCCGAGGAGCGCGTCAACAACGCGTGGCGGTCCACGATCATCGGCAACTTCATGATCGCCAATGGCGACCGCATGAACTACAGCGCGATCAACGCCTACGATCACCTCTATGAAGGCGAGTGTGGCGACGCCACCCGCTCGCTGCTGCTGTTCGGCTACACCGATGAAGCCCGGCGAATGGTCGGCCCGCTGCTGGACTTTCAGCGCAAAGAGACGCGCTTCCACGTCGCCGGCCAGAAGCTCCAGCTCCTCGCCGATTATTTCTGGACCACGCGCGACGCGAATTACCTGAATGAAAAGCACGACGTCTGGAAGGGTGTCATCGACTTCATCATCAACAGCAGAGAGCCGAACGGCCTGCTTCCCCCGGACCGCTATGCCGGTGACATCGGCGGCGCGGTCTACTCGCTCAACTCGAACGCCAACTGCTGGCGCGGTTTGCACGACATGGCGAATATTCTGGACGAGATCGGCGAGCGCGATGAAGCGCGGAGGATAGCCGATAGTGCGACCGAATACAAAAAGGTCATCCTCGACGCCGTCGCCAAAACCGAACGCCGTGATATCAAGCCGCCGTTCATGCCGCTCATCCTGCTGGGCAACGAGGAGCCGCACGACCCGATCACCGGCACGCGCACCGGCAGCTACTGGAACCTGATGATGCCCTACGTCCTCGGCTCCGGCATCTTCGGCCACGGCTCCGAGCGCGAACGATCCATTCTTGAATACATCCAGCAGCGCGGCGGCGTCTCGTTGGGCATGATCCGCTCGCAGCCGCATCAGGGGCAGTTTGCCGAGCAGCCTGGCGCGAACGTGCTGTACGGCCTCCGCTACATGCTCACGCTGCTGCGGAATGATGATCGCGAGAAGGCCCTCGTCGGTTTCTACGGACAACTCGCCCAGGCCATGACCCGCGACACCTTCATCGGCGGCGAAGGCTCGCGGTTTTTTCACGGCGATGATTTTGGCCGATCCTTCTATCTGCCGCCCAATAGCGCGAGCAACGCGATGTTCCTGCTGACGCTGCGTTATCTGCTGGTACAGGATTGGGATTCAGACGAGGATGGCCGCCCGGACACGTTGCGTCTGCTCTACGCCGTCCCGCGGCAATGGCTGCGCGACGGTGCGCGGCTGAAACTCGAACGCGCGCCCACCCGTTTCGGCGAGGTCTCGCTTGAATTGGAATCGCGCCTCAGCGCCGGCCACGTGAACGTGCGCGTGACGGCACCGCCGCAGTCGCCCCAACACGTGTCATTACGCGCCCCGCTGCCGGCCGGCTGGAAATGCACACGCGCGAGTGTCGATGGTCACGCTCTGCTGTTGCAGAATTCGACAGTGGATCTATCCGGAAAAACAGGGCAGTTTACGGTGATATTTGATGTTTCGTCGCACTGATCCGCCCATCGCCTTACGATCAGCCGGCGGGTTTTGACGCGGGGGTGCCCACCTTCTCCATCTTGATCTGGTCCAGCCCGACCACGGCATCGCCGCCGACCACGATCACCGCCGCCCGATCCTGTGCTTCGATTGTACCGATGTTGATATACGGCACGTTCGCCTCAGGAACATCGCGCTTGGGGATCGGTTTGAAAACGCCGCCCTTGATCGCGATTCTCATCGAGCCGTCGTTCAGATGACCCACCGGTTTGATCAGCACGCGGTACGTCCCCGGTTCCCGCACGGCCAGCGGAATCTCCACCGGCTTGCCCTTTGTGTCGATCTTCAGGTACCCGCCGTCCGTGTATCCGTCGTGGATTTCCGACGTGATCGCCTGCGCGGCGATTCCGCGGGCCAGCAGTTCCGGCTCCAGTTCGGTCGTGTCCAGGTCTTCGGCGGTGATTGGCGCCGGCTGGTAATCCTGCGGGTAGTTGTTATCCGGCAGCGGGGCCCGGCTCTCGATCGGCTCGCGCTGATACCAGTAGGCGACGCTGGTGTAATCGGCGGTGATGTTCTTCGGGTACAGGTGTTCAAACGTGACGCGGATGCTTTCGCGGAAGCGAATCGGGTCCGGGATGTGCCAGCGGTACATGACCGCGATGAAGAGTTTGTCCGGCCGCCGCTCCAGAAACGGCGCACCGTAGTACGGATAGCTATAAGCCTCGTTGAACCCCCACGCATTGCAGAAATAATCCTCCGTGCCCGTACCGATCAGCGTCGGCATATCCGACCCGTCGATGAAGATCATGTCGTCGCCTTCACACCAGCGCTCGGTATGCGCGTCGATCGACAGCATGCAGCCCAGGTATTGGCCCTGCCCGACCGTATCCAGGGCGACGAAGTTGTCCTTGCCGCTGATATTGCCGCTGGAACTCTGGCCGCCCAGTGCTCGATCGCGCCGGAACTTGGCATGGAACAGTCCCTGATTCCCAGGCAGCTCGCCGAGTTCATAATCGACATGGTAGTACAGCCGCCGGATGCTGCGCGGTCCGCGGTTATAGAGTTCGACCCGCGCGTGCTTGTAAAACGGCATCGGCCAGTAACAGTTCAGCGCCTTGGTGTTGTCGCCGACCGAAATCGGCGCCGATTGCACGCGATATCGCCGCCCGCCCGCCAACCCGAAGAAATCCCCCAGCGGCACTTCCACCGACGGCAACTCCGAGTTCTCCCAGTACATCCGCACGACAACGTCGCGCAGCGCCATCATGTGGTTGGGGAACACCGCGATGGTCATCCAGATGTGGTTGATGCGTCCCGGCCCGTCGCTCTCCATCAGCAGCCGGCTCGTCTTCGGCGCGAAGCTCGTCAGCGTGTCGATATTCCCGCCGGTGCGATCGTAGCTGGATGCGCGGTGGGACGTATGATCATTGACGGTTGCGACATCGCTCAATTCGCCGCCGACCGCGATCGGTTGTTGTACTCCGAGGAGAAACACGAGTTCGCACGCGACGAATAAGTGCAAACGTGACGAGATTTGAAGAGCAGGGGAGCAGAAAGTCTTCATCGCAGGCTCCTGGATGGGTCGTACGCTCACGTGGCCTGTACCGTCCCGCGCTCCGCCGATATGGCGGTCGGGCGAAATGATACACGCCTGAGAACCGTTATACCCGCTCATTAAACTGGGTCTCGCCCCACAGACAGGAAGGATCGCGGCAATTTATTTCCTCTGGTGCTTTATCTATTCACCGATAATCAGCAACGGTTAATTGTCCTATAAGATCCGCCCGATTTTTAGCTTGACGGACCTCCTTGAACACGCTACATTACTAATGAGATTCAGTCTCAATTGGCCCTCCGCGAAGGGGGGGAACGCCGCCCGAATAGCGGCAGAGCTACTGGGGACCGACATTGCAGAATGATCGCCTGCCACTTTCGACCGCGCGAGCCGGAGAACATGTCCGCGTCTGTGCCGTCCAGGGCCACGACGGCCACGCCCGCCGGCTTCGAGAGCTCGGCGTACTCGAAGGCAGAACGCTTCGCATCGTGACCAACAGCGATCCGCTCATCTGTCAGGTGGGGGACTGCCGCTTCGGGCTCTGCCGCAGGCTGGCCCGCTGCATCCTGGTGGAGCGACTGAACGCGGCAGCGCTGCGAACCACCGCCTTGGTTTAGCCGCGGCTTGCAAAGCCGCGCATTCCGTCTGCATCAAACTTGAGTAGCCAATGGATACGCACACGCTCGACACGCTTTCCGCCGGGCAGCGCGGTCGCATTGCCGCGGTCACCGGCGAGGTCGGCGTACGCCGCCGACTGCTGGAGATGGGATTAACTCCCGGCACGGTCGTCCGCGTCGTGCGTTTCGCACCGCTGGGTGATCCGATGGATATCGAGGTCCGCGGCTACCACCTGAGCCTGCGCAAGAGCGAAGCCAGGCAGGTCGAGCTCGCCAGGGCGTGACACGATCCGAGTGATACCGATGGTCACACTGCCACGAGCGAAAGAAACCAGCGCGACAGCCGCGAAGAGTATGCTGATCGCCGTCGTCGGAAATCCCAACTGCGGCAAGACCACGCTGTTCAACGCTCTTACAGGCCTTCGACAGAAGGTCGGCAATTACCCCGGCGTCACCGTGGAAAAACGCGAAGGCGTCGTCGCCGGCGAGCCTTCGTTGCGGCTGCTCGATCTGCCCGGCACGTACAGCCTCTGCGCCCGCAGCCTCGACGAACAGATCACGCGCGACGTGCTGCTTGGACGCCTGCCGGATACGCCCCGGCCGGATGCCGTGCTGATCGTGGTGGACTCCACCAATCTCGAACGCAACCTGTTCCTCGCCACCCAAGTCATCGAACTCGGCCTGCCGGCGGTGATCGCCTGCAACGTCATGGACCTGCTGGAGCAGGGAGGGCACGCGCTGGACGTGCAAAAGTTGTCGGCCGCGCTGCGCGTGCCGGTCGTTCCGACGGTGGCACACCGCGGGCGCGGGCTGGACAAGCTGCGATCCGCGCTCAAATCCGTTTGCACTCAAGCGCCCGTCGCCCGGCCGCGGCTGTGGCGTCTCAGTAAACCGCTCGAAAGCGAAATCGCGCAAATCGCCTCCGCCATGACCGCCAGCGGGTTCGCCGATGGGGCGTCAGCCGACGGGGCCGCGCTGTTGTGGCTGAACGAAGGCCGGCTTCCCGAACGCAACCATCTGCCGCCCTCGGTACGCGATTCTATTTCCGCCGCTTTCCACCGCCTCGACGAGACCGAGCACGCCGACGTCTCCACCGCGATGACCGTTTCGCGTTACGACTGGCTGGGCAAGGTGGTGGACTCCTCCCTTCGCCGCTCGGACAGGAGCGCCCGCTCCACCTCCGATCGCCTCGATCAGATATTCACGCATAAATTCTGGGGCATGCTCACGTTCGCCGGCATGATGGCCTGCCTTTTCTACAGCATTTTCGTGCTCGCCGGTCCGCTGATGCAATGGATCGAAACCGGCGTGGGCTGGACGCAGGACATGGCCGGCCGCCTCCTGCCGCCCGGCGCGCTGCTGGACCTGGTCCGCAACGGAATTATCGCCGGCGTCGGCAATGTCATCGTCTTCTTCCCGCAGATTTGCATCCTGTTCCTGTTCATCGCGCTGCTCGAAGACACCGGCTACATGGCCCGTGCGGCGTTCCTGATGGACCGCATCATGAGCCGCGTCGGCCTGCACGGAAAGAGCTTTATCCCTCTATTATCCAGTCATGCCTGCGCCATCCCCGGCATCATGGCCGCCCGCACGATCGAAAGCCCCAAGGACCGCCTCGCGACTATTCTGGTCGCGCCGCTCATGAGCTGTAGTGCGCGGCTGCCGGTTTACACCGTCCTCATCGCCGCCTGCCTGCCGGGCAGCGCTTGGACGAAAGCCGGCGTGATGCTGAGCATGTACGCCCTCGGCATCACCGCCGCGCTCACGATGGCGACGCTCTTCAAGAAGACGCTGCTCCGCGGCCCGACGCCGGCGTTCATCCTGGAATTGCCGCCGTACCGCATCCCTCGGCCCTTCGCCGTCGTTCGTGTCATGTGGGACCGCAGCAAACTGTTCCTCACCCGCGCCGGAACGGTCATTCTCGCGATTACCATCGTCCTGTGGGCGCTGATGAATTTTCCAAAAAGCTCAGCGATTCATGCGACTTACGAGGCGAAGAGGCAAGCCCTCGCCGCATCGGGAAAGGTGGACGACGCCTCTTCCAATCCGCAATCCGCAATCCGCAATTCGCAATCTCTGGACGCCGCCGAATCCGCCGAGCAGCTCCAGCACAGCTTCGCCGGCCGGCTCGGACACTTCATTGAGCCGGCCATCAAACCGCTCGGCTACGATTGGAAGATCGGCATCGGCATCATCGCCAGCTTCGCCGCCCGCGAGGTGTTCGTCGGCACGATGGGAATCGTGTACAGCGTTGGCAAGGCCAACGAAGAATCAACTCCGCTCCGCGAACAGATCGCCCACGCCACGTGGCCAGATGGAACTCGGGTTTACACGCCGCTCGTCGCCATCGGCCTGATGGTTTTCTACGTGCTCGCCTGCCAGTGCGTCTGCTCCAGCGCGGGCGACCGCCGAGAGACCAACTCCTGGCGATGGCCGTTGTTCATGTTCACGTACATGTCCGTGCTGGCGTACGTGGGTGCTCTGGCGGTGTATCAGATTGGATCGGCGCTGCATATCGGTACGACGTGAGGCCGCGCGCGATCAGTTTGCGGATACTTCGGCATTCACAACGGCAAGTGCGGGCTCTACATCACATCGCCAACCATGTTCGGCATCCAGCGTGACTTCGTTCGCGAACGTGCACAGCCGCTTCGACGCCAGCACCTTCGCGGTGTACTGCTGACCCGGCCATCCATGGGCATAGCTATTCTTGTAGACAGACTCGTCCTGGCAGAAATACCACGTGGTCTCCACCCGGACGCGAAACTCATGCACCGGGGAAAACGGCATCTTCCCGTTGAATTGCGGGCAGCCTCCCATGAGCAACTGCTCTGAGAGTTCCCGATGCATTTTCTGCCCATCGGCTTCCACGATCGTGCACCGGCAGTGCCCGATCAAACGCCAGAAGTATCCACTGTACGGCGTGGACCCCGCATTGTGAGTAAGGGTCCAGACGACCAGCCACGTGACGTCGGGGTTGTAGGTGACCTTATTCTTCCCCTGAACCAACAGGAGAAAGTGTCGCGCTTGGTCGTCCGTCATCAGGTCCCTGGCCAGGAGCACCGGCGAGAGCTCGATGAGTTCGTCGGGTGCGGATCCTGCCGCGGAGCCGTCGAGCAGCCGCAGCACGCGGTCAGCCAACCGCTTAGCCTGAGCGGGCGAGAGAAGGCCGGCTTCGATCCTGTGGACAAGTTCGCCGGCGGCCTGGTATTGATGCACGGTGCCGAGATCCCACATCACGCAGGCGGTCGGCCAATAGCGGTAATACTTCGCGAGCCGTATCTCAGAGGCCGCTCGCGGGACGGCGAACCTGAGCATGATCCCGGCCGAGCAGATGCAGGCTGTGCCGACGACGTAAGCCAGCCAGCGTCTCCGATACTCCCCGACGACGGGGCGGCGTTTATTCAGGTCAAGCCCGCACTCCGGACACAAGGTCTGAAAAGCGAGCAGAATGTACTCGCACTTGCGGCAGTGGAGTTCAGTACCTACCCGGCGGCCGCGCCGCCCGATCCACAAGAGGACGAAACCGGGCAATAGCAGGACAATCGACAGGGCCAGAAGCTTCATCGGCACCATTGTACCGCTCTTGCGCATCGGCAGCCGAAACACTATCATGTCATTGCTGAAATGCGCAAGGCATTCTGTCAATCACGGAGTCCGGTATGCCAATAATTGCCTTTTTGCTGCTGCTGGGATCATCAACCTTACCCGCGGCGGACGCGGCGCCTGCGAACGGAGGGACTGTCCTCGCCGACCCCGCCGAAGTTTCCATCGGTGGGTTCCTCGGCTATCGCTTCGAGCAGAACCGCAACGGTCGCCTCAAACATGTTCCCATGGACGAGATCCTGTCCGGCTTCAAGAAACGTCCCGGCGGCCAGCCCTGGATCGGCGAACACATCGGCAAATGGCTGCACGCGGCCACGCTCACCTGGCAGAACACCAACGACCCCAAGCTGAAGCAGTTGATGGATAACGCCGTCCGCGAACTCATCGCCACGCAGAAGCCGGACGGCTATCTCGGCACCTACGACGACAAGGACCGCTGGACGAGTTGGGACGTGTGGGTGCACAAGTACAACCTCATCGGCCTGCTCGCGTACCACAAGGCGACGGGCGATGAGGCGGCGCTCACCGCCGCGAAAAAAATCGGCGACCTGCTGGGAAAAACATTCCCCGAGAAGCGCGACATCATCGCTTCCGGCACGCACGTCGGCATGGCCGCCACCAGCGTGCTGGAGCCGATGGTGCTGCTCTATCGCGCCACCAAAGACGAACGCTATCTGGCGTTCTGCAAATACATCGTCGAAAGCTGGGAGCAGCCGCACGGCCCGAAAATCCTGAGCAGCCTGACCAGCCACGGCAAGGTGAACCGGACCGCCAACAGCAAAGCCTACGAGATGATGAGCAACCTGGTCGGCTTGTGCGAGCTTTACAAAGTGGACCCCGACGCGCGCTATCTGCAAGCGGCCAAGGCTGCCTGGGACGACATCCGCGCCAACCAGATGTACCTCACCGGCGGCACCAGTCTCCGCGAGCATTTTCAACCCGACGGCCACCTGCCGGATATCGGCGATGTGGCCGAGACCTGCGCGAATGTGACCTGGCTTCAGCTCTCGATGCAACTGCTGGAGCTGACCGCCGAGGCCAAGTACGCCGATGTGATCGAGCTGCTCGCGTTTAACCATCTGACCGGAGCCCAGGCCGACAACGGCGAAGACTGGTGTTACTTCACCGTGCTGGATGGCCGCAAGCAGATGCGGCAGGAGGTCAACTGCTGTCATTCCAGCGGGCCACGCGGCATCGCCCTCATCCCGACGCTCTATTATCAGAAGGGCCCCGGCCGCCTGCGCATCAACCTCTATGGCGAATCGAAGTACCAGACAGAACTGCCCGGCGGTAAGCGGCTCCAGATCGAACAGCAAACCAACTTTCCCGCCGACGGGCACATCCGCATCCTCGTGCGTCCGGAGAAACCGGCTGTGTTCGGGCTGGAACTGCGCATCCCATCGTGGTCATCCCATTTCGTCCTCAAATGTAATGGCGAAGTTGTGGAGCACGCGCCGGCCGGCGGCGTGATCGGCATCGATCGCGAGTGGCAGCCGGGCGACGAGGTCACGCTCGATCTGGACGTCACCCCGCGATGGATTCACGGCAGCGGCGAACACGCCGGTATGCTGGCCGCCGCGAGGGGGCCGTTCATACTCTGCGCAAACGGCCGCCGGAACCTGGAGCTGATCGGCACCGAACTCATTGCCGTCGAAGGGACGATGCCTTTCGAAGCGCCGGGCAAGATCGCCGGAGCCCGCGGCAAAGAGCAGGATTATTCAACAGCCGTACAGGCGAAGTACGTTACGCCGGAGGGGCTGAAGCGGGTCCGTCTGGTGCTCACGCCGTTCGCCATCGCATGGAACGAGCCGATGTCCGTATGGCTGCGGACGCCGAAATGGTTTGACGACCGATTGAACGTGAATAACCAAGGGTTCTCGACCAAACCCGCCAGCGCGAACTAATACGATGTCCAACACAACCCAAACATCCGATGTCCTCATCATCGGCGGCGGCGTCATCGGCCTGTCCGCCGCGTATCAACTCGCAAAGGAAGGTCTCCGCGTCATCGTCCTCGAACGCGGCCTCTGCGGACAGGAATCCTCCTGGGCCGGCGCGGGCGTGCTCCAGTGCGGCTCCTGGCATCGCAAGGATCCCCTGGTCAAGCTTCTTCGCGACAGCATCCAGCGCTACCCGGCGTTCACCTCGGAGCTTTTCGAGCGGACGCGGATCGACCCGCAGTTGATCCGCTGCGGCAGCTTCGAGCTGCTGCTGGAGGACCAGCAATATCGAATGGCCGCCAGTGAGGTTCGTGCCGCCGAAGAACTTCGCGAAATATACGGCGGAACGGTGCTGGAGCTGCTATCGCCGGATCAGGCCCGCGAGCAGGAGCCGAACCTCACGCCCGATTTGCTCGGCGTGAAATCGTGCCCGATCACCTGCCAGGTGCGAAACCCGCTGCTGATGCAGGCGCTTCGCGCCGCGTGTTTGCTGGAGAGGGTGCAGATTGTTGAAAACTGCCAGGTACACGGGATGATTCGCGATGGTCAACGCGTCACCGGCGTGCGAAGTCCATCCGGCGATTTTTCCGCGCAACACGTCGTGCTCTCCGCTGGTGCCTGGTCGTCGTTGATCGATGCCGATGTCGGTCAACTCGCGCATGTGTATCCCGTCCGCGGCCAGATCGTGCTGCTCGAAATGCGCGAGCGGCCGTTCACCCACATCGTCGAACGCGGCAAATGCTACATGGTCCCGCGGCTCGACGGCCGGATCGTCGTCGGCGCGACCGAGGAGCACGAATCGGGCTACGAGAAACGCAACACCGCCGAGGGGGTCAACACGCTGCTGACGCTCGCCCAGCGGCTCGTGCCCGCGCTGGCCCGCGCGACCATCGCCCGCACGTGGTCGGGTTTTCGCCCCGGCACACCCGACCGCGGACCGTATATTGGCCGCGTGCCGGGCATGGACGGTTTGATCGCCGCCACCGGCCATTTCCGCAGCGGCCTCATCCTCGCGCCGATTACCGCCCAGATCGTCGCCGACCTGATCGTCCGCGGGCAAACGCCTTACGACCTCTCGCGTTTCGCGCCGGGCCGCGAACCGAAACCTGATGCCAAATCCCTCGCGGAGTAACGCCCATGCCCGGCACAATCGTTGTGCTCTTCGTGATCATCGCCGGCGTGCTGCTCTACCTCGGCTACCTTCAGGAGAAAAAGCGACGCGAAGCGCTGACACGCCTGGCCGAGCAGCTCGGCCTGCGTTACGAACCCGACCGCGACCGCGGCCGCATGGGCGGCCGATACGATGAGATCGACCTGCTCGACAAAGGCAGCAACCGTTATACGCAGAACCACCTCATCGGCGAGATCGACGGCCGCCCGGTCGTTGCCTGTGATTACCACTACGAAACCTATTCCACCGACCACAAGGGCAACCGCCAGACCCAGCACCACCACTTCGGCGTCGTTTTCGTCGAGGTCCCGCTGCGCATGACGCAGATCCTCATCCGCGGCGAGAGCCTGTTCGACAAAATCGCCGGCGCCCTGGGCTTCGAGGACATCGACTTCGAGTCGGCCGAGTTCTCCCGCCGCTTCCACGTGGCCGCGCACGACCGCAAGTTCGCATTCGATCTCATCCACCCCCGGGCCATGGAATACCTGCTGGCCCACGACGGATACAGCTGGGAGTTCGACGGGCAGGTGATCGCCCTCTATCAGTCCGGCAAGTTCGATCCGGAAGAGATTGGACCGGCCATCGAAACGGCGGTGGGGTTCGTCCCCTTGATCCCGGAGTACGTGTGGGCCGACCGAGGCCGCGCCAGAATGGAGACGTGACATGGATCCGATCTGGGTCTTGCTGTTGATCCCGCTGGTGGCGCTTGGAATTCCCATCCTGATGTACAATGCCTTGGTTCGTCTGCGCAATCATTGCCGCGAATCCTGGAGCGATGTGGACACCGAGTTGAAGCGGCGTCACGATTTAATTCCCAACCTGGTTGAGACGGTCAAAGGCTATGCGGCGCATGAAAAAGATTTGTACGAGCGCGTCGCCACGTTGCGGCATGAAGCGATGGCCGCGGGACTTTCGCCGAAGGGCCTCGCCCAGCGCGAGAACCAGCTCATGGAAGCGGTGGGGGGCCTGTTTGCCGTGGCCGAAAACTACCCTCATCTCAAGGCCGACGGGCAGTTTCAGCAGCTCATGCGCGAGCTGGTCATCACCGAGGACCGCATACAGGCCGCCCGGCGGTTTTACAACGCCAACGTCCGCGATTACAACACGCGGGGGGAGACGTTTCCGTCGATGTTGATCGCGCAATCGTTCGGGTTTCAGGCCGAGGAGTTCTTCGAGATCGGTGACGTCCGGGAGCGCTTGGCGCCGGTCGTCAATACAGCGCCGACGTGATGGAGTGATCGAAGGTAGCTCGTGTCCATATTAGTAGCCCAACTGCTCACACTGAATTGTCTCTCACTCGGAGCCGATCCGTCCGTCTGGACCTTCGATCCCAACACGCTCAAGCTCACCGCCCCGCAAATCACCGCCTTCCTGCGCCCCGTCGGCGAAATGCACGGCCTCATCATCGAGCGGATGGGCGACGCCGAATCCCCGGTCTCGCCCAAGCGCGCGTTCCTGAATCTCGAACACTACCTGGAAGCCGGCCGCTGGGCGGAGTATCTGCCACGCAAGCTCGACCACTCGGTCACCATGGACCGTCGCCATCTGAGCATTCACTTCCCGCGGCCTAAGGATTGGCCCGTCGTCTCCACGCTCACCTACACGTTCGCCGCGCCCGATGCGATCGACGCCCGACTCGATTTTGAATTCAGCGGCAAATTGTCCCAGTTCGAGGTGTATTTCACATCCTACTTCGCCCCGCAGTACGAGCGGAGCATCCGCGTGCGGAAGCAATGGATGCGGCCCGAAATCAGCAAGAGCGAGCAACTGCTCATCCCGCGCGACGACCGCATCGCCGCACGGTACACCGACGGGCGCTGGGATTTCCTCAAGGGCCGCACCCGGCTGGCGGATTACCAGTTCGATCTGCCGGTCATGGTCAGCCGGGACGATAAGACGGGATGGACCCTCGTGCAGATGGTCGAACCCGGCGCCTGCACCCACATCGCGCCAAACCGCTTCGCCGTCGGCCACAACCTTATCATCGGCGGCTGGGACGTAACCCCCGGCGACAAGCGCTCCGCACGCCTGCGGTTACTCGTCCGCAACAATCTCAGCAACCACGAGGTGGAGAAAGCGTACGAAGCCTTCACGGAGTATTGCGGCAAGACCGCCACCGCCACCGCCACCAGTCCATGAGCAGGCAACATTGTTTAATTCGGTTCACAAGTCAGTGGACGATACCAGCACGAAGCGCAAGCGGGTGTCTTCTGCCACAAACACTCGCTTGCGCTTCGTGCTGGTACAGGGGATCTCGTCCAGTAACTTGGGAATTGCTCTAGCCGCGAGCGCAGGCGAGCGCGTTCGGCCTTACACCCCCGCCCCAATCGTCTCCAGCAACAGTTGCACGCCGTTCTGATCCCCGATGGGAAAGATCGTGAAATCCAGCGGTGCGGTCTTGAACTCCTGATCCAGCAGAAAAGTATCCGGCCCGCCGGTGGTATCCATCAGATCGGTGATGTCATCGACGTGATTGAGACCCAGAAGATGCCCGATCTCATGCGCAGCCACATTGCCGATGGCCACCCCGAGTTCGTCCGCCGTCAAGAGTCGTCCGAAGCGCGACGGCGTAAACATCTCCGTAAAGATGATCGATTGGTCGCAGGGATCGCCGTTGTAAGCATCCACCTGTTGCGAAGAGCCGAACGACGATGGATTGGTCCCGCCGAAAAGAATGGTTGACACCGTGCATCCGCCGGGCAGGGGGCTGCCCGGGATAACCAGCACGTTGAGGCCGAATCCCTCGTAATTCTCGCGAACCACCGCGGCAATCTTCTGTCGGACAACCGCGGTCAGGCCGGCATAAGCGGAAGAGATATTGCCGGTATCGAACGGACCGACCGTAACCACCTGCTCACCCGGCAGCGTAATGCTCCCGCCGTCGAAATCCAGCGCCACCACCTGCGGGTTCGCCGGTGCCGGCGCCCCGTTGCGCGACAGCATGATGGTCATGTCATACGTCCCCGCTGTGCCCGCTCCGAGCGGCGCATTGGTGATGGCTAGAAAATACACCGGGCTGTCGTGACGGATGGTCGCGCTAAGAAACGGATCCAACTGCCCCAGCTCCGGGCTCCGATCGTCGTTCTCGAAGGCAATCTGGCCGGCTCCATCGAAGATGGCGATGGCGGAATCCAAGCCCGATCCAAGGGTCGTCGACGACCCAACGCTGCTCACATCGATCAGCAGGCGGTCACCGGCGGCCAGCGCCCCCAATGCATAGACATCGATGTCGGTCGCGGTCGAGAGTGTCCCCCGCAGGTGCGCGCCGCCCGACCCGTCGAAGACGACATCGATAGGATTGCCGAATGTATCGTTCGGTTCCCCGACGACGCGAAGGTTCGGAAAAGCGTTCGGATCGACACCGACATTGCCCTCTGTCGGCGTGCCGGCGGGCGGCGGGACGCAACTGCTGCCCACAGCCAGCATCGCCGAAATAATCAGGGTCGCAAGGGTCGTCGACGACCCTGCGTACGCGGGCAGGCGGGTGGGCATTCGAGGCATACTCAAATTTACGCTCAACCCAGGTTTCGATCAAGCAGAAGCTCATGTCTAATTGAGACCAGTGTGATGGGGAGCCGGGGGCTCGCTTGGTGACCCCCGGCTCGGGTTCCATCACACGATGCGAAGGAGGGATGGATTGAATCGGTAACGACCGCTTGGCACGGGACACGCAAGGGCAAAGCAGTTTTTTATGGATTTCGACTGCTTGAACAACGAGAATCAGCGATTAGCAGGTCGCACCCCGGTTACCTTGCCTGCGATATGCAAGTTGAATGCCACTACGCACGACCCGCGGATTCAGAACTGAACCGCCTGCGTTACCTGAAGAAGCGCCCGCCCGGCTCGAATTCGGCCCGAAGAAGAGATCTCCTCCTTGCCCACTCCGCTGGCGAGCGAACCGGGCCTGCCTATAAGCCGGGCAGCGGTATCCACCTCAAGAAACGAATAAATCGCGAAGAAGCGCACTCACGCCCGCGCACGGCGGGGCCGACCCAGCCTGCGGCGTGGTACGACACTTGCTGGCCGTGATGTCAGTGGACCGTTTTGGGTATTGCGTCCAATGCGGCGCAGGCATATTCTCTGTCCGCCTTGGGTATCGCTTGGAATTCTGGGGCCGTAAGGGGCGGTCGTCTGAGGAATCGGATCGGGAAAACTTGAACCCATACGGTGGGGCGGCTTTATCAGGTGCCCTCACCGGGCGAACCCCCCAAAAATCGCACGTGGGCCCTTGACGGCTGCGCGGGTGTTGCTGTATTTCTGTGCCACCTGCCGGTTACCAGCGAAGATTACCAGGCAAAGAACGGCTGGCCGTAAGTCCTGAGCCTGACCCTCCTGCGGGTACAGGGCAACGGCCCTCATGGGGAGCGTACCAGAAGATTTTTTGTCCCCGCCGCCGGGTGTGTCGCCCGCGCCGCGGTCGACTGGATTCTTAGTTGAAACGGGTGGATTCAAATGGCAAGCATCCATAACGCGTCAGTTCCTACCAAGGCCGGTTCTCCCAAGGACTTCTTCGACTATTGCAAGAAGGTCGGAGCCGAGATGGTCGACCTCAAGTTCTGCGACCTACTCGGCACGTGGCAGCACTGCTCGTATCCGACCGACGACCTCAACGAGGACACCTTCAAGGACGGCCTCGGCTTCGACGGCTCCAGCATCCGCGGCTGGCAGGACATCAGCGTGTCGGACATGCTGGCCATGCCGCAGCCGGAGACCGCCCGGCTCGACCCCTTCTACAAGGAGCCGACAGTCAGCGTGCTGGCCGACATCGCCGACCCGGTCACACGCGAGGAATACCCGAAAGACCCGCGGCACATCGCCAAGACAGTTACCGAATACATCAAGAAGGCGGGTATCGCTGACACCATCTCCATCGGGCCGGAGCCGGAATTCTTCATTTTCGACGAAGTGCGCTACGAGCAGAACCAGCACCGCGGCGTGTACGAGATCGACTCGGTCGAAGGTGCGTGGAACACCGCCCGCTTCGAAGAGCCGAACCTCGGCTACAAGCCGTCCTACAAGGGCGGTTACTTCCCGGTCAGCCCGACCGACACCTTCCACGACCTCCGCGGCGAGATGGTCATGGAGATGAAGAAGGTCGGCATCGTCGTCGAAGCTCACCATCACGAGGTCGGTACTGCGGGCCAATCCGAGATCGATATGAAGTATGCGCCGCTGCTCCAGATGGGCGATCAGATGATGTGGTACAAGTACATCATCAAGAACGTCGCCAAGCGGCAAGGCAAGACGGTCACGTTCATGCCCAAGCCGATCTTCCAGGACAACGGCAGCGGGATGCACACGCACATGTCGTTCTGGAAGGGGGGCAAGCCCTTGTTCGCCGGCAATCTGTACGCCGGCCTGTCGCAGCTCGCCCTGCACGCCATCGGCGGCTTGCTCAAGCACGCGCCGTCGATCCTGGCGTTTGCCGCGCCGACCACCAATTCGTACCGGCGGCTCGTTCCCGGCTACGAGGCGCCGGTCAACCTGGCCTACTCATCGCGGAACCGCTCGGCCGCCATCCGCATCCCCATGTACTCCGAGAATCCCAAGGCCAAGCGGCTCGAATTCCGCTGCCCCGATCCGGCGTGCAACGGGTATTTGTCCTTCTCCGCAATGGCCATGGCCGCCATCGACGGCATCAAGAAGAAGATCGACCCCGGCCAGCCACTGGACAAGAACATTTATGAGCTGTCCGACAAGGATAAGAAGAAGGTCCCGAACACGCCCGGCTCCCTGCGTGAATCTCTGGACGCGCTGGCCAAAGATCATGCTTTCCTCCTGGAGGGCGGCGTGTTCAGCGAGGAACTGATCCAGACCTGGATCGACTACAAGACCAAGAACGAAATCGACGAGATATCGTTCCGCCCGCATCCGCACGAGTTCCATCTGTATTATGACAGTTGAGCGCCTGGATTGACGCCGGGGCCGTGAAACATTACAGAACCGTCCGCGGGTTGCCGATCGCGATCCGCGGACGGTTTTTCGTTCTTGATGGGGCGGTACGGTCGTGGCTGATACTGTGATGATCGCGGAGCCGGTGACGAACGTCCTGCCGTCGCCCGCGCGCCTCGCCTATGATCCGCCGCGCTGGGTCATGGTCGCCATCGTGGGCGCATTCGTCCTCATCGGGCATCTCCAGGCCGTCGGCATCGGGCTGTTCCTCGACGACCATGTACATTTCCGGCATCTGCGCGAGTTTGATTGGTCGTTTCGTTCCGCCGTGGAGTCCGCCCGCCTCGGCTACATCGGCGAGATCATGGACATCTGGGGGCGCAAGGAAGTGAGCTTGCGCTTCTTCCGACCCATCGCGTTCTGGATCATGAAGCTTGAATACACGCTGGTGCGTTGGCAGCCGATGCCGATGCACATCTTTTCGCTGGGATGGCATTTTCTCTGCTCGATGATGGTCGCCGTCTTGGCTCTACGTTTCTTCGGCAGCCGGCTGTGGGCTACCGTCGCCGGCTCGATGATGGCCATTCACCCCGCCCACGTCGTAACCGTCCAGTGGATCGCCTGCCAGACCGAACTGCTCGCCACAACCTTCCTCCTGCTCGGCACCCTCGCGTATGCCCACTATGCTCGCTGGAGTCTGCGCGTATTCCCGTCCATCTCCCCCTCTCCCACTCTCCAAGTCTCCCCCTCTGTCACTAGATCTCGCACCATTACCGAGTCGTTATGCGGCATCGCCGCGCTGCTCTTCTACATCCTCGCCCTCGGCTGCCGCGAAAACGCCGTCCTCTTCCCGCTGGTCTGCTGGGCCGGCGATCAGTTGTGCGGGCCGTCCACACGCCGACGGATGCGCTGGGAACACCTCCTTATGCTGCTGATCCTTGCCGCCTACCTCTGGCTTCGCTGGACCGCACTCGGGGGTTTCCCGGTGCCGGAGCATCCCTATGTGAGGACGCCTTCCGATCCCGATTTCCTCAGCCACGTCCTGCGCAAGGCGGTCTACTACGCCATCGGTCTGTTCGGTTTCGTGCCGGTGGTACCTACTGGCGGACAGGCGTACTTCGATGGGCGTCCGCTGCTCTTCTACGGCACGTTCGCGGGCGTTCTCGGCGTCCTGGTGCTGATCGGCGCGGTCTACCGCTTCCACCGCGCCCTGCTGTGGGCGATGGTCTGGACAGCGTGCTTTGTGCTGCCGCTGATCCCTCTTTTAGCCTCTCCATACCATCTGTATTTGCCCGGCGTGGGGGCCGTCCTGTGGCTCACCGCCGGTCTGGCCGCACTCGGGGGCGTGCCGTGGCACTTGGGAAAGCAGCCGAAACCGCTGCACGTCGCTATCTGCGCGGTGTCCTTCCTGCTGCTCGGCACCGGCTTGGGCCTGGTCTGCTGGGCCAGCAGCTTCACCTTCCGCACCGGCACGCTCACCGAGGACATTCTCGTGAACGACGTCGTCCGCCGCGGCCCGCCGCTCCGCAGCGGCGACGACCTGTTCTTCATCAACATGCCGATGCTCGTATACTACGCGGGCCCGGCCACTGAAACGCAGACCGGCGTCCGCCCGCTTCATGCCCACGTGCTCACGTTTTCGCCGTGGCTGATCCGGATGGAGACACCCGGCGAGGTCGAGGTGCTGGACGAGCATCGCCTCCGGGTGCGCTGCCCGCGCGGCGATCCCTACTTCGGCGGCCTCGCCGGCACCGCGGTGCTGGAAACCATGCGGCTCAAGTCCGTCCCCGTCCAGGGCGAACCGATCAAGGCCGGCGTCCTCTTCACCGTCATACCGACGAAGAGTGACGCGAGCGGCATCGAAGAAATCGATTTTGTCTTCAGCAAACCCCTGGACTCGCCCGAGTTTCACTTCTACTTCGGCTCGCCGCAGTTCCTCGCGTATCCGCTCGAAGTAAAAAGGCAAAAGTAAAAAGGAAAAAGCATTCTCCGCTCATCTTTGCCTTTTTACTTTCTACTTTTGCCTTATAATCCCCCCATGGAACAGACCATCGCCATCCTCGACTTCGGCAGCCAGTACGCCCAGTTGATCGCCCGCCGCGTCCGCGAGAACCGCGTCTTCAGCCTGATCTGCCCGCCCGACATCTCCCCGCAGAAGCTCCGCGAACTGAACGTCGTCGGTCTGATCTTCTCCGGCGGACCCGCCAGCGTGTACCAGGACGGCGCTCCCAGGTGCGATCCGACCCTCCTGCAAATGAGCCTGCCGGTGCTGGGTATCTGCTACGGTATGCAACTCAGCGCGCATCTCCTCGGCGCCGAGGTTCAACCCAGCCCCGCACGCGAATACGGCCGCACCAAACTGGAGGTGCTCGATCCGGCTTGCCTCTTCGCGCACGTGCCTCAGCAGACCAACGTCTGGATGAGCCACGGCGACATTGTGCAGAAACTGTCCGACGATTTTCTGCCGCTCGCCCGCACGCCCAACTGCCCCGTTGCCGCCGTCCGCCACCGCCGGCGACCCGTCTACGGCGTGCAATTTCACCCCGAAGTGACGCACACCTCCTGCGGCGGGCAACTGCTTCGCAATTTCCTCTACGACATCTGCGGCTGTAGCGGCAAATGGGAGGTCGGCAACTTCATCACCGACGCCATCCGCTCCGTCCGCGAACAGGTCGGGCCGAACGACCGCGTCATCTGCGGTCTCTCCGGCGGCGTGGACAGCAGCGTCACCGCCGCCCTCATCCACGAAGCCATCGGCGATCGGCTCGTGTGCATCTTCGTGGACAACGGCCTGCTGCGTAAAAACGAAGTGGCCCTCGTCGAAGCCACCTTCCGCGATCATTTCAAAATCGACCTGCGAGTCGTGTCCGCCGCCGACCGCTTCCTCAATCAACTCGCCGGCGTCACCGACCCGCAGGAGAAGCGCCGCCGCATCGGCCACGAATTCATCGCCGTCTTCAAAGCCGAAGCCGACGCCATCCCCAACGCCCGCTTCCTCGCCCAGGGCACGCTGTATCCCGACGTGATCGAATCCGGCCAAAGCCTCACCGGCCTCGCCGCCAACATCAAAATGCACCACAATGTCGGCGGCCTGCCCGCCGAACTCGGCTTCGAGCTGATCGAGCCGCTGCGGAATCTGTTCAAAGACGAAGTCCGCTTAGCTGGCGAGCACCTGCGCCTGCCGGAGGAGATCGTCTGGCGCCACCCGTTTCCCGGCCCCGGACTCGCCGTACGCATGGTCGGCCCGGTCACTCGCGAGCGCGTTGCCTTGTTGCAGGATGTGGACGAAATCGTCATCGAGGAAATCCGCGCCGCCAATCTCTATCGCAAGATCGGCCAGGCCTTCGCCGTCCTGCTTCCCATCAGCTCCGTCGGCGTCATGGGCGACGGCCGCAGCTACGAAGGCCAGCAGGTCGCCGCCATCCGTTTCGTCGAGACCACCGACTTCATGACCGCCGACTGGGTCCACGTGGATTACGAAGTCCTCGGCCGCATCTCGACGCGCATCATGAACGAAGTCCCCGGCATCAACCGCGTCGTCTACGACATCTCCAGCAAACCCCCGAGCACCATCGAATGGGAATAACCGTCAATCAGAGCCGCGAGCGCTAGCGAGCGGTCCGCTGGTAGGAGAACGCCACTGAAGTTGATGAAACACGGGTTCCGTTTTTCGTTTCTACTCTTCCTCCTGGTCAGTTCCGGTTGTGCGCTGCGCTTTGACGGCGCGCATTTCCTCCAGCACGTGAGCTATCTGGCTGGCGACGAACTCGAAGGTCGCGGCGTCAACACGCCCGGCATCGAGCACGCCGCCGAATACATCGCCCGTGAATTCAGCCGCGCTGGGCTCCGGCCGGCCGGCGAAAACGACACGTTCTTCCAACCCTTCAACGTCACTCTGGGACAGAAGCTGACCGGCAAATCATCGCTGTGGTTTGCACTTCCGCAACACAACGCGGGCGAAGTCATGGCGAACGATTTCACTACCCTGCCCTTCAGCTCCAGCGAACGTTTCGAAGGTCCGGTCGCCTTCGTCGGCTATGGCATCACCAATCTCGACGCCAATTACGACGATTACGACGATCGTCCCGGATTCGATCCGAAGGGCAGAGTTCTGCTTATGCTCCGCTACGAGCCGCATGACGCCGATCCGAATGCGAAGTTCGGCGGGGACACGCCCTCTCTGCACGCCAGCTTCGAGAGCAAGGCCCGCCGCGCTCGCGAGCATGGCGCGAAAGCCATCCTCATCGTCAACCCGCCCATGCATCATCCGGACGAGGGCAGGCTTTTTCCGTTCGATAGCGTCGAGCATGTTCAGAGCTACGGCATCCCGATGCTCCAGATCAAGCGGGAGGTCGCGTCCAAGTTGATCGAGGCGGCGGGGATCGATGACCTGAAGACACTACAAGCATCGTTAGACAATGTCCGCAAGCCGCGTTCAACAAATTTGCTGGGAGTCGTGGTAGGCGGTGATCCCGGCCTCTTTCGCGAGCGCGGGACGGCCCGGAACGTCATCGGCGTCATCCGCGGCACAGGCTTGCTCGCGGATGAATACGTCGTCATCGGCGCTCACTACGATCATCTCGGCAGGACGATCCCGCGCGGCCCGCACCCAACCTCGCAACCCGGCGACCTCAAACCCGAGATCCACAACGGCGCCGACGACAACGCCTCCGGCGTCGCCGGCCTCATCGAACTCGCCCGCATCTTCGCCGCCCACGCCGCGCCCCGGCGAAGCATCCTCTTCATCGCCTTCAGCGGCGAAGAGATGGGCCTGCTCGGCTCGATGCACTTCGTCAACCACCCGGCGGTGCCGCTGGACCACATCATCGCCATGCTCAACATGGACATGATCGGCCGGCTGCGGAAGGACCAGCTTCAGGTCTTCGGCATCCGGACCGCACGCGAATTCGCACCGCTGGTCGAGCGCGAATCGGGTGTGTTGGGCTTCGATCTCAAAACCTCGGCCGGCGGCTTCGGCCCCAGCGATCACACCTCGTTTTACAGCAAAAAGATCCCGGTCCTGCATTTCTTCACCGGCGTGCACGAGGACTATCACCGCCCCGGCGACGACACGGACAAGATCAACGCTCCCGGCGGCGCCCGCGTCGTGCAATTGATCTACCGCATTGCTCAGGCGATCATCGCCGCGCCGAGCCGGCCCGCCTATGTCGCCGTCGCGGAAAGCCAGCCCAGCCGGAGCGGCCTCAAAGTCCGCCTCGGCGTCATGCCCTCATACGCCGAAGACGACCAGCCCGGCATGCTCATCGACGGCGTCTCGCCCGGTAGCCCCGCCGAGCGCGGCGGCCTCCAGGGCGGCGATCGCATCCTCATGGTCGGCGACCACGCGATCAACAACGTCTACGATTTCATGGACGCGCTGGGCCGCTACAAACCCGGCGACGAAGCCGATCTCACCGTCCTCCGCAACGGCCAGCGCATCAAAGTCCCCGTGAAGTTCGAAGCGCCGTAGCTGGAGAATCCGAAATGCAAACAGGCGTGTGATGGCAGCGGCCGACCGCAGATTTATGTAATAAACGGTAAGCAGTATGATATAATCGAGTGAGGTGTTACCATGTCTACCGATATCACGTCCGCCGCCAACGAGCATCATGCCGCCGCACTAGCGACGTTCAAGGAGCGTCTCAAGGAGCTGGACATGTTCCACACGGGCATGGGAAAGGTTCAAAAGACGCTGGAAGCGATTGCTCGCGCCCTGGAAGAGGAGAACATCGATTACGCGATTGTCGGTGGTATGGCCCTGTACGCGCACGGATACCAGCGCGAAACGGTTGACGTGGATATTCTGATCACGCCGGAGGGTCTGAAGGCGTTCACGGAGCTCCTGGTCGGCAAAGGTTATCGTCCAGCATTTGAGGGCGCACGAAAGAAGTTTAGGAATACGCTGACCAACGTCAGGGTGGAGTTTCTGACGACAGGCGAATATCCCGGTGATGGAAAGCCAAAACCCATCGCGTTCCCCAAACCATCAGATGTCAGCGTTGTGATGGATGGGTTCCGGATCATCAACCTGCCGGGTCTCATCACGCTCAAGCTCGCCTCGGGCATGACCAATCCCGATCGCCTGAAGGACCTCGCGGATGTGCAGGAGCTGATCAGAAATGCCCGGCTGAACGAACGGATCGCTGAGGAATTGCATCCGTACGTTCGAGGCAAGTTTCTCGAACTGCTTCGTGTGACCAAACAGGATGAGTCACCCGAAGGTCCCGGTTGAGATGAAGCGCGCCATCATCATCGTCGATCACGGCAGCATCCGCGACGCCGCCAACCGCATGTTGGATGATGTCGCCGCCATGGTCCGGCAGCAGACCACTGACCGCGTCTACCCCGCTCACATGGAATTGGCCGAACCGACGGTCCAGCAGGCCTTCGACGCCGCCGTCGCCGACGGCGCGGATTTCATCTTCATCTTCCCATACTTCCTCTCGCCCGGCCGCCACAGCAGCGAAGACATCCCGCGCCTGTGCGCCGAAGCCGCCGCCAGACACCCTCAAATCCGCTGGCAATGCTCCGACCCCATCGGCCTCGACCGCATCATGGCCGACCTGATCCTGCATCGCGCGGCAGACGAAGGAAGAGATTAACTCAGGCCCAGGTCCCTGAGGAGGCGACTCTGGCGGTGTATTCTTTCCTTCTTCAGCCTTCCAACGGTTGAGATTATTTCACGCAGTTCTTCCCAGGCGCGTTCCGCATATTCGTCGTTGTAGCAAAACTCCGCGCCACACTCGGGACAGCGACCGGAGCGAGCATGGCCTCGGAGATCGTAATGGCATTCCCGACACGATGGGTGTGCGAGGATGAAGTCGAGGATGTCGCCGACCATGATATCGGGATGTCGGGGATCCTTGACCATTGTGGTCAACTCGTCCTGTGTCACAGTAGTGCCAAACTTGCTTTCAATTCGGAACATCATGTCGAGAAGATCAATGCCCATCGACGGCCCTTTTACTTGCCCAACAGTATCACTACCATGCCGGTACGTAATGGTAAAGGTGAGCGTTCATGAGTTCTCCTTGCAACTCCTGTGAAATCGATATCCGCGTTCGCTACGCCGAGTGCGACCCGATGGGCTATCTGCACCACTCCAGATACTTCGAGTACTTCGAGATGGGCCGCACGGAGCTGCTCCGCCAGGCGGGCGTGCGCTATCGCGACCTGGAAGAACGCGGCATCCTGTTCGTCGTGGCCAAGACCGCTTGCAAGTTTCGCAAGCCGGCGCGATATGACGATGTGTTGAATCTGCACGTGCAGATCGCCCGCCAGACCCGCGCACGCATCGATCACCTGTACAAGCTCTATCGCGACGGCGTGCTCCTCTGCGAAGCGGAGACCACGCTCGCCTGCGTCGATCGCAGTGGCCAGGTGATCGCAATCCCGGAGGATATAACGTGACCGTTGTTTGTCCCGTGGTGGTATGTTTCGGGGTGCCGGAGGCACCACCGGTAATAGCCCAGCACTTCAGTGCTGGGGTACGATGGCGAGCGTAGCGGAAGTCCCGGAGGGACGGCTGGACTCTCGGCGTCCAGTCGTCCCTCCGGGACTTCGGAATCTCAACCGTGTCCGACTCCCAGCACTCAAGTGCTGGGCTATTGTCAAATGTCACTCCGGGACACCGCGAGAGGGTAGATGCGTATAGCCGCGGGCCATGGGGACAGTACCGCTCGCCACACGCTTAACCGAAGGAGTTGTCATGAATCGGATTTCGCGAATAACATGGCTGGCCGTGACCGCATCACTCTCAAACGCCTCTGTATCCCAGCTCCAGGCGCAGGATCGCGGCCAGTTCAACGGCCTGCACGTGCACATGGGCAACCTGCCGCGCCTCTCGGATGCCAAGAGCCGCTCCATCTCGCCGGAGAACTTCACCGGCGAAAAGGGCAAAGGCGGCATGGCCACCGAAGGCACCGGCAAGCACTCCTCCCGCGACCTCGGCCGCGGGTGGAAGGTCTCGCCCTCGGTCCGCATCAAGCCGGGCGAGACGTTCAAGCTCGGCGAGATCACCGGCTCCGGCGCGATTCAGCAGATCTGGATGACGCCCGCCGGCAACTGGCGATGGATGATCCTGCGGATGTACTGGGACGGCGAGGCCGAGCCGTCGGTGGAAGCGCCGGTCGGCGATTTCTTCGCCAGCGGGTGGGGCAAGTTCGCCCCGATCTCGTCGCTGGCCGTCTGCGTCAATCCCGGCAGCGCGTTCAACTGTTACTGGCCGATGCCGTTCCGCAAATCCGCGAAGATCACGATGGAGAACATCGGCGACGACGAGGTCACGCTCTATTACCAGATCAACTACACGCTGACCGACGTGCCGGAGGACGAGGCCTATTTCCACGCCCAGTTCCGCCGCGTCAATCCGCTGCCGTACAAGGACGTGTACACGATCGCCGACGGCATCAAGGGCAAGGGCCATTACGTCGGCACGTACTTGGCCTGGGGCGTCAACAACAACGGCTGGTGGGGCGAGGGCGAGATCAAGTTCTTCATGGATGGCGACAGCGAATACCCCACCATCTGCGGCACGGGCACCGAGGATTATTTCTGCGGCTCATACAACTTCGAGAACAAGACCACGCACCAGTACCAGGAGTTCACGACGCCTTACAGCGGCCTGGCCCAGGTGATCCGCCCCGATGGTCTCTACCAGGCCCAGCAGCGTTTCGGCCTGTACCGCTGGCACATCGCGGACCCCATCCGTTTCGACAACGAATTGAAAGTGACGATCCAGGCCCTCGGCTGGCGGAGCGGAGGAAAGTATTTACCACTGAAAGACGACATCGCCTCCGTCGCCTTCTGGTATCAGACCGAGCTCCATGCACCCTTCCCCAAGCTCCCGTCAAAAGACGATCTGGAGGTCCAGTGATCGCCATACCTGACACGCGCTTCATCGACTGGGACGCCTTTCCCGAACTTCAGGTCGCGCCGGGTGTGCGTACACGTACGCCGTATGGCCGGAACATCATGCTCTCGCTGATCGAGATCGACGAAGGCTGCGAGGTGCCGACGCACAGCCATCCGCACGAGCAGTCGGGCATCGTGCTGGAAGGCCGGCTGGCACTCACCATCGGGCCGGAGACGCGCACGCTCGAGCCGGGCGAGGCGTACATCGTGCCGCCGAACGTGCCGCACCGCGCGGTGGCCGTCGGCGGGCCGATGAAAGCGCTGGACATCTTCAGCCCCATCCGCGAAGACCTCGCTCAGCGCAGCGATCAAAATGTTTTCAAGCAGGGGAAGGTCTGAGAGAATGTACGAAAGGAATTGTGCGTGCGGACTCACGAGGTTGATGACCTCATATAAAACCTCCGGGGTCAGAGCGCAGAGCATGGGGGTGGCCCATCCGCAGGGTGGGGGACGCGAAGATCGATCAGCTGCACCGTTGACACGGCGGTGCAACACCAGGCTCTGGTTCGGCATCTATCGCGTTCCAAACATCGGCTAAATCTATAATTGACACCCCCTCATCCCGGATATAGAACTGCGGGCAATGACGCTTGGGTGGCACGCACAAGTCTGTTTTTGTGCGTGCGTTTCGGCCAGCCGCACCGACAAAAACAGACTTGTCGGTGCCACCCGGCTGTTTTTCCATGTACGGTGGGTCAAGACCAACCCTACAGAGCCGGTTTTTGACTGAAAGGTCAGGTGCGGGATGATCATCGGGAAGCTGTGGCGGACGATCAAGGCCCAGATCAACAAGCTGGCCAACGTGTTCTGGACGGCGGACCCGATCGCTCAGATGCAGTACGAGTACGATCTGGCCGTGAACCAGTTGAAGGAGGGCCGCGAAGGTTTGGAGCAGTACCGGGCCCTCGTGGAGCGGGTCAGCCGGCAGGCGGCCAATGCGAAGGCCCATGTCACCAGCCTGGAAGCCAAGATCAAGGCCTATCTCCAGGCCGGCGACCGCGAGACGGCCGGAAAATTCGCCCTCGAACTCCAGAAGGCCAAAGGTGAACTCACCGAGAATAGCGAACAACTCAAGCTGCACGAAGAGTCGTACAACAACAATCTGATCAAGATCAAGAGTGCCACCGGCAAACTCGCCGACGTCCGCGAGAAGATCGCCAAGTACGACGCCGAGCTGAAGATGAGCCGGGCCGAGGCCGAGATGGCCAAGCTGGCCCAGAGCTTTAACTTTGATGTGACCACCGACTTCGGCCAGATCGAGCAGGTCATTCAGGACAAGATCGGCCTCAACCGCGCGAAGGTGCGCGTCGCGTCCGATCTGTCCGGCGAAGGGATCGTGGATATTAAGCGCGAACAGGCGATGGAAAGCGCGATGGCCGACCAGGCCCTGCGCGATTATGAGGTGCAGGCCGGTCTGGTGACGCCGGAGACCGCCGGCGTGTCGGAAACGGCCAAGGAACTCGGTCCGGCCAAACAGAAAGAAGCGGTGAGCTGAACACGGCGCCGCGATCAATGAACAGTGCATCTCCCATTACCTTGTCTCCGACTTCCGCCGCTCCCCCCATGCCGCCCGGCGCTCGGCCTGCGGCGGTCCCCGCCTGGTATCCGCCGTGGGCCAGGGAACTGGCCGACCTGTATTTTTCGGGCACGACCTGCCTGTTCATCCTGCACGGAAACGTCCACGATCTGATCGGATGCCCCACCGAGAAGCAGGGAGGTTATTGCAACCTTCCGGAGTTTCTGGTGACGCAGGTGTTCGGTTCGTGGGACATCGTGCTGCACTACGATCTGGGCCGGGGCCTGCGTCCGCTGGCGGGCAGCGATCCCGCGCGGCTCCAGGCGATGATGCAGTTTCTCACCGGCCGCCTGGGCGATCCAACGTCCTGGCCGCGCGATCCGGACAGCGTGCTGCTGCTCCTCGATCGCTTCATCGAACGCAGCCTCATGGAGGAAGATCCCTCCCGCCGCAAGAGCATCGGCGTCATCCTCGATTACGCGCAGTACCTGGCGCCGGCCGGCGATCTGGGCGCACTCGCCAAAGGGCAGAGCACCAACCTGGTCCGGCTGCTCGGCTGGGCGCAGAATCCGTACATCAAGCGGGTCAACATGGCCATCTGCCTGGTGGCGGACAAGCTGGCCGAGGTGAACGATCGCCTCGTGCAAAGCCCGCACGTCGCCGCGATCGAGCTGCCGTTGCCCGACAAGGCCGCCCGGCAGGGCTTCGCCGAATGGTCCGCGCGGACGGACGATTTCGCGAAGCTGGCCGACTTCACGCCGGCCGAACTCGCCGACCTGTCCAACGGCCTGAGCCTGGTGAATCTGGACGTGGTCTTATCGCAGGCCCGCCGCTCCGACCGCCGCGTGGATGCGGCGCGTTTTCGCCAGCTCAAGAAGTCGATGATCGAGCGGCAGTGCCAGGGGCTGGTCGAATTTGTGGAACCCGACCACACGCTCGACCTCGTCGTCGGTCAGCAGGCCGCCAAGCAGCGGCTCGCCGCCGATGCCGACCTGATCCTGCATAACCAGCTCGAAGCGGCGCCGATGGGCTATCTGCTCTGCGGGGCGGTCGGGACGGGCAAGTCGTTCCTGGCCGAATGCTACGCCGGCTCGATCGGCATCCCCTGCGTCAAGCTCCGCAACTTCCGTTCCAAGTACGTCGGTGAAACCGAAGGCAATCTTCAGCAGGTGCTCACGGTATTGCGATCGCTGGGTCCGGTGGTGGTCATGATCGACGAGGCCGACGCGGTACTCGGCACACGCGAGGCGGAAGGCGACTCCGGCACGTCGAGCCGTGTTTTCTCGATGATCGCCAGCCAGATGGGCGATACCCGCTACCGTGGCAGGATCGTCTGGATGCTGCTGACCTGTCGGCCGGACCTGCTGCCGATCGACCTGAAACGTCAGGGCCGCGCGGAGGTGCACATCCCGATGTTCTACCCGCAGGGCGAGGCCGAAGTGCGGGAGATGTTTCTCGCGATGGCCCGCAAGAACAAAGCCGCGATGCAACCGGACGCGCTTCCGCCGGTGATCGGCGACCGGCAGCTCAGCGGAGCCGACATTGAAAGCATCGTACTCTCCGCGAAGCGAGCCGCTGTGACCGCCGGCCGCACCGAATTATCGAAAGCCGATCTCGAACAGGCGGTCGGAGACTTTCTCCCCTCCGTGCAGGGTCTGGAAAAGGAGTTGCAGGAATTGGCCGCGGTTCTCGAATGCACGCAGCTCAATTTCCTGCCGCCATCTTGGCGCGAGCGGGTCTCGCGGCCGGATGCCCGGTCCAAGCTCCAGGAGCGATTCGTGGCGGTGCGCGGCCTGATCGAATCGATGTGACAGGGGAGACGCACGCGAAGGCACGGCTTGAGAGCAGTGGCACGAGTATGGAAGAGGTAGGCAAAAACAGGCTACCCGGACCGGCGGCGCAGCACCAGCCGCCGCTGCTGGACCGGCTCGTTCATCTGTGGGTCCAGGCCACCTCCGGCGTGATCAAACACGGTTTCGCCATCGAGTACCGTGACCTGGAAGCCCCGCGGACGGGGACTTTTGACGGTATGCGGATCGTGCTGGACCCGGATGTGGATTTCGAGATGCAGTGTTTCGTGCTCGTGCATCTGTTCGGTCATTCGGTGCAGTGGGTGAGCCCGGCGCTCGAAGCGACTGCGCAGGCGGTCCAGAACACGCAGGACAAGGAGCGGTTCATCCAGGTGGCCCACGGCTATGAACTGCAAGCCTCGCGGCTGGGGCTGCAACTGCTGCACGAGCGCGGGGTGACCGAGCTGGACCAGTGGTTCAGCGATTTTGTGGAGAGCGACTGGCGGTATCTGCGGCATTATTATCAGACGGGCCAGACGCCGCCCTGGCCGGAGTGTGTCGTGCGCGACTGCACACTGTTGGAGCCGCTTCCGATACCCGAGTTGAGGCCCCATGCGGTCGAAGTCAAGTACGCATTCTGAGTGGACGCGTCAAAAACGAGGAATCGATCATGGCGAAGAAAAAGAAAGCCGGGAAAAAAGCAAAGACGAAGCGAGCGGTCGCGAGGCGCAAAGCCGCCCGTAAGCGACCCGCCGCCCAAAAAACGACTCGCAAACCGGCGGTTAAACGAGTTAAGAAGCCGGCCGCGCCCCCGCCGCGGAAGCGCGCATCGAGCTGGCTCGACGAAAGCTCGCAGATGCCGATAATCGAACGCTATGCGCGGCAACTCGGATCGTTCATCGAAGCTATGGCCGACGGCGTGATCGAAGCCAGCGAACTCAAGACCCAGGAGGCCCGGCTGGTCCAGCTCATGAAGGACATCGAGTCGAAACTCGATGACAACCTGCACGCCAAAGTCACGAAGTTGCTCTGCGAGCTGACCGCCTACGACATCATGCAGATGCTGCACGCGATGCACGGGCAACGTCCGCAGACCGTGTTCCAGGGATAGCCGGGGCCGAAGCGGGGGAGTTTATTCACATGAGAAACGCATCCGAATTTGATGGCAGTCGCTCGTCGGGTGGCCGGATCGGCAGGATTATTTTAGCGGTCTTCGTTGTGATCGCGTACCTGACGATGAAGACGACTTGCAGGCAGCAGAGCACAACGCACACGACTGTCTCGCATGGCACGCAGCCAGGCGGTGGGGGGCCGGTTCTACCCACCATCGACCTTCCGCAAGGCGATCAGCGCCTCTGCACGGGCATCGTCATCCTGATCGACACCTCCGGCAGCATGAGCGAGTCGGTGCGCGACCGCGGCGGCAATCGCCGGCCCAAATTCGAGATCGCCCGCGACGCCCTCCAGCGGATTATCGGCTTTACCGGCGAATGGAAGAAGACGCACGCCGATCGCATTCTCCAGTTGGGCCTGTACAACTTCTCCAGCTCGGCCAACCCGGTGCTGCCGATGGCCGAATTCGACCTCCAGGCCGCTCAGGCCGCCGCTCGGCGCGTCCCGGCTCCCGGCGGCGGCACCGCCATCGGCGACGCCATCGAGCAAGGGTTCAAGGCGCTCTATGGATCCGGCTGCGTTCGCAAACATTTGGTGTGCATCACCGATGGACAGAACACGTCGGGCCCGCCGCCGGATCGTGTCGCCAGCGTGCTTTTTGCCCAGACCAAGGGCGAGGTGGAGATGCACTTCGTCGCGTTCGATACGTCGGCCGGCAGCTTCGCATTCCTCAGTGGCGTCAACGGGCACGTCGTCGAGGCCGCCGACGGCGAGCAGCTCCAGACGCGGCTCGCCGAGATTTATGAGAAGCGCATTCTGGCCGAAGCGATGCCGGCGGAGAAAGAATGATCGACTGATGAGAACTGCGGATTGCGGATCAGAACCCCGCACGCAAGTGCGGGGCCTGGCCCGGCACTTGCGTGCCGGGTTCGGATTCGCAATTCGAAATCCGCAATGCGGAAAGGAGAATCAATCATGGCCGGTCAACCGAAAGCTCCCTTTTACATCGCACTGTCCGTCGTCGTGCTCGGACTTATTGCCTTCGCGGTCTACCGCAGCGACATCATTGCTCCGCACGGCAAAAAGGCCAGCACCGAACCCTTGCAACTTCCCGGCGGCAAAACTGTGGAGGACCCCAGCGGCGCTGCCGCGATCACGACGGTCAAGGAATACAAGTTCCGCCCGTCCGAGCGGCTGCCGGGCGTGAAGGGCATCTCCGCCTACAAGCCGATGGCCAACAACACCGTCCGCTTCGCGCTGAACGTCTGGGCCGGCTGGGCGCCGATCATCCTGGCCAACGACGGCTTCAAGCCGGGTAAAACGTGGAAGACGCCGGACGGCAAGGAGTTCAAAGTCGAACTTGTGCTGATCGACAATCCCGTCATCATGCGCGACGCCTACGCCAGCGGCGACATCCACATCGGCTGGGCCACGCTGGACATGGTCCCGCTGTTCCTGGAAGGCTTTGTGGACAACGCCGGCAAACCGCGCGACAGCCGCGTCATGCCGCGCATCTTCCAGCAGATCGACTGGTCGTCCGGGGGTGACGGCATCGTCGTCCGATCAGAAATCAAAAAGGCAGGCGGCGTCGCTGGCCTCCGTGGTAAGAAACTGGCCCTCGCTCAGAACTCTCCATCGCAGTACTTTGCCCTAAACATGCTGGTCGCCGGCGGGGTGCAGCCGTCCGAGGTGAATATGGTTTACACGGAGGACGCCTTCCAGGCGGCGGCCGCCTTCAATTCGCAAAAGGACATCGCCGGTGTTGTTTCCTGGGCGCCCGATATTTACAACCTATCGAAAGTGAAAGGCAACGAGCTGCTGGTCACAACGCAGGATGCCAACAAGCTCATCGCCGACGTGTGGTTCGCACGGGCCGATTTCGCGAAGGATAACATGGGCATCATCGAGGGCATCGTCCGCGGAATATTCGATGCGATGGTCGATCTCAAAGATGAGTCGAAGAAGAAACACTGCGCGGAACTAATGGCCGCCGGCTACAATATTCCCGCCAGTGACACAATCGGCATGTTTGGCGATGCGCACAACACCAACTGGGCCGAGAACTACCAGTTCTTCATCAACCAGAACAACCCCGCGAATTTCGAGCGGGTCTGGTCGCAGTCGTACTACCTCTATCGTCGGATCGGGTCGATCACGCATTCGCCCGTGCCGTTCGACCAGGTGATGGACTTCTCACTGATCGAGAAGCTCGGCAAGGAGGACAAGTACGCCTCGCAGAAGGACGAGTACCGTATCCAGTTCACGCCCGCCTCGCCCGGCGCCATCAGCGCTGAGCAGGAGATCCTCACCAACACCGTCTACATTCATTTTTATCCCAATGATTGGAACTTGCAGAAAAAGATCACCAAGAAGAAGGACGGCAAGGACGTTGAAGAGCCGTACGATCCCAACGTGGACTTCGTGCTGGAGGACATCGCTAAGCTCGCCGGCCAGTTCGGCGCCGCTCGCATCAAGATCGAGGGCCACACGGACGGCTCCATGAAGGGGCAGGTGACGCCCGATCTGGTCAAAGAGCTTTCGCTGCGGCGGGCCAATGCCGTGAAGGAATCGCTGGTGAACAAGTATAAGCAGTTGGACCCGAACCAGTTCACCGTGGAAGGCATGGGCTGGGACCGTCCGCTGGATCCGAATGATCCGGATAACCATTCGAAGAACCGCCGCGTCGAGGTGAAGGTCTATCCGGCCGAAAAGCAGGGATGAGGACACAGTCTGCAAGGACCGCGTCAACTTGTTGACGCATTGCGGCAATAAATTGCCGCGGTCCTCGGTTAGCAACCTGAATGGGAGCGCTCGTTACGTGAGGGACTAACTCGCGTGCAAGAACACATGTCCTTACCTCCTCCACCTGCCCATAAGAGTCTCCCCGCCCCGTCGCCGGCGATTGTCGCTGCGGACGGCTGGGGACGCCGCCGCTTCCGTGACTTCTTTGCGTTGCAGCGCGAAGCAACATGGTGGCAGCGGATCTTTTTCGGCATTGCCTGCATCGCGCTGTTTTTTGGCGTGTGGTGGTTCGTGACCCGCGGGGGAGAAGGGGAGCAGCGGATGGTCAGTCCGGCCACGCTGCCCAGTCCCGCGGAGACGTTCGCTACCTTTCACGCGCTCTGGTTCGACCGCGCGCTCACGCGCAACCTTTACGTGACCTTGAGGCGGGTGACGCTGGGCTTCGGGCTGGCGGCGCTGGTGGGGATACCCCTGGGCATGCTGGCCGGATGCTTCGGCTGGTTGAGCGCGTTCCTTGCTCCATTATCGATCTTCGGCCGCTACATTCCGATCGCGGCGCTGATCCCGCTGACCATGATCTTCTGGGGCATTGAAGAACAGCAGAAGGTCATGTTCATCTTCATCGCCTGTGTGGCCTTTATTTTTACCGACGCGGCCCGCTCGGTTCTGGACGTGGACCGCCGATACGTCGATACCGCCTATACGCTGGGGGCCAGGCGGCGCCAGGTGATCCTCAAGGTGCTGGTGCCGATGGCCATGCCGAGCATCTTCAACTCGCTGCGACTGCTGTTCGGTCTGGCGTTTGGTTACATCATGCTCGCAGAGCTGGTGAAGATGGGCGGCGAGGAAGGGGGGCTCGGCGACATCATCATCACCTCGCAGCGCCGCGGCCTGAAGGAACACATCTACCTGGTTCTGATGTTCATCCCCCTAGTCGCGCTGGGCATCGATCGTGTGCTGTTCTGGATTCAGCGCGAGCTGTTCCCGCATCGCTACGGCGGCTCCGGCATTCTGAATCGCGGCATGCGGGTGCTGCTGCACGCCTGGGAGGATCTGAAGAATGTATTCCACAGGCCGGCCGCCGTCGCTTCGACCATCGCCGGTCCAAACCCGCCTGCGGACAACAGGTCATGACCGACATCACACCTGAGTCCGCAACGGCAGCGGTCGCCGGCCAGCCGGTCGGCATGAGCAAGGTATTGCCGCAGGTGCGCACGCCCGAGCAGCTCGTGCGGCCGGACGTTGTCCAGTTTCGCAACGTGACCAAGACGTACAATGCCGGCCGCCCCAATGCGTACACGGCTATTCGCGATGTCAACTTTGTGGTTGAGGACCGCCCGGATAAAGGCGAGTTCGTGTGCATCCTCGGCCCGAGCGGCTGCGGCAAGAGCACGATCCTGCGGCTGATCGCCGGCCTCGAGCCGCAGCATCCCGCAACTACGGGCAGCGTGCTCGTCCTCGGCCAGCCCGTCATCGGCCCCGGCGCAGACCGCGGCATGGTCTTCCAGGATTACACCAGCTTCGATCACCGCACCGTGCTCGACAACGTGACGTTCGGGCTTGAATGCCAGGGCGTACCGCGGCGGCGGCGGGACGAGCTCGGCCGCCAGTGGATCGAGCGGGTCGGCCTCAATGTCAAGTCCGACGCCGACAAATACCCGCACGAACTGTCCGGCGGCATGCGCCAGCGCGTGGCCATCGCCCGATCGCTCATCCTCCGGCCGCGGATCATCCTCATGGACGAGCCGTTCGGCGCGCTCGACCCCATGACCCGCATGCACATGCAGGACCTGCTGCTCGCCCTGTGGCGGGAGGTCGAAGCCACCGTGTTTTTCGTGACCCATTCGATCGAAGAGGCCGTTTTCCTCGGCGACCGCGTATACGTGATGAGCAACTCGCCGGGTACCATTCTGCGGGAGCTGGTGGTCGAGCCTTCCGACCGCCCGTCCAAGGAAATGCAGCGGCAGACTCGCTTTCAGGAAACCGTGTATTATATTCGTGACCTGATCAGCGGCTTGGAAGAGGGCCGCGAGTAGCGCCGGCCACGACTGCCGCGAGTTGTAGCGCCGGCCCCCCGTGGCCGGCGAGCACCGGCGGAACGCCGGTGCCACACTGAGAACTAATGTGTGATGCGCTTCGGCGAGTATGTCAAGACAGCATTCCTCTACCACTGGAACCTGCTGATGTTCGCAGCGGCGATGGGCTTCTCTCTGCTCAGCGGGCAGTCCGATGTCTTTATGCCGCTCGCACTCGCCGGCGAAATTGGCTACCTCGGTCTCCTGGCATCGCATCCACGCTTCCAGGCCTACGTCGAAGCACAGAAAGCGAAGGTTCTCCGCCAACAGGGGTCAACAAACTCCGACGAGGTATTGCGATCGATTCTTCATTCATTGCCTCCCAAGTCGCTCGAACGGTTCGAGACCCTGCGCGCCCGCTGCCTGGAGCTGCGTCAGATCGCGATGGAGATCAAAGACCCGACGCAGGCCGCTTCCGGCGTGCCCGGATTGGGGCTGGAGGAATCGCAATTGGCCGGGCTCGACCGGCTGCTGTGGATTTACCTGCGGCTGCTGTTCACGCAATATGCGCTGGAGCGCTTCCTTCAGAAAACCAGCGAAGATCAGATCCAGAAGGACATCGCAACAGTCGAAGGACGTATGAAGAAAGCCGCGCAGATCGCCGACGATGCCCAGCGCCAGCGCGTCACCCGTACGCTGGACGACAACCTTCAAACCTGCCGCGATCGGCTGCTGAATTACCAGAAGGCCAAGGGCAACTACGAACTGGTGCTGCTGGAAGTGGACCGGCTGGAAAACAAAATCCGCTCGCTCAGCGAACTGGCCGTCAACCGGCAGGAACCCGACTTCGTCTCCACCCAGGTCGATCAGGTCGCCGCCAGCATGCTCCAGACCGAACGAACCATGAACGAGCTGCAATTCGCCACCGGCCTGGCCACTGTCGATGAACAGCCTCCCGCGCTCCTGAACCGCGAGACCGTGCAGGCCAAGGCCTGATGTGGATTTCGTCTTGAATCCGTGCATGAATCTGATCCGAGCCGCGACCGTAAGGGAGCGGTATTCAATCAGTTCCGCTCCCTTACGGTCGCGGCTCGGAACACGAAGTGGATGAGATTATTCCACGCCGGCAAACGGGCGGATGCGCTCCACAAGGCTGTTGAGGTCGTACTGCTTCTTGCAGTCCACCGGCAGGAAGACGCCGTGATTGTGATCGCTGGCCAGGATGATGAGCCGATCCAGGCGGACCTCGTACCCAAAATCCTGCGGCTGATGCCCGATGATGAAAAAATCCACATCGTATGAGGCGGCCAGCCGGTCGAGCAGCGCCGGCGTGTGCCGCCGACCCCACACGAGCTGGTAGATCGGTCCGCCCTCGCTGTAGTCGAGCTTGTCCGCCGGTTGATCCACGCAGTCGGGGTTGAACTCGTCCATAAACGCGACATCCGGCAGCGAATGGGCGAATAAAATGCGGTTCTGCGATCGACCGGCCAGCGGGAACGAGGCGATGAATGCGTCGATGGCCTCCAGTGCCTTATCGAGATTCTCTGTTCCGAACGCTTCCGCCACGCCGCGGTCGAAATCGTCGGTCACGATCCGCCCGCCCTTGCTGATCTGGTGATTCTGGAGTTGGGCCAGCTCGTGGTTGCTCTGAAGAAAATGGATCTGGTCGGGAAAAAACGTCTTCCACTTGGCCGCATCGAGCAGCAATTCCACCGAGCGATCGGGCGCCCCGTAGCTGGCCGGCTCCTCGTGGATCAACTCGTGCAGGATGACGTGACGCAGCGGCGTGGATTCGAGCTGGCAATACTTGACCAGCTTCTCGAAATTGCGGCGATGCCCGTGCATGTCGCCGGTCATCACGATCTGGCCATAGTTGGCAAAACAGAGCAGGGAACCTTCGCGGATCGGGTCCTCGAGGTTCAGATCGGCGGCCCTGCGGAACGTATCAATGGCAGATTCCGACTGTGTCATGCGGCTGAATCGCCAGGCGATGCGGAAACCGGTTTCATCGCGCCGCCGCGGCCCCGGATCACCGGGCCGGTGAGGGTGGCGTCGTTTTTATCGAGTATATGCTGCGTCACTTCGAGACGGTAAAGAATCTCGCGCATGTCCCCCGGCCGGTCCTTCGGATGCGCGTTGCAGCAATCCATGACCAGCCGGCTCAGGGCCGTCGGGATGTTCGGGTTCAATTCGTGCGGCTGCGGGGCCTCGCGCGGGCCCAGCAGATCGATGCCCGACGGCCGTTTCTTGCTCGGCATCACCGTGGGATACGCTTTGCCGGTGATCGCCCAGTACAGCGTCGCCCCGAAGTTGAAAACGTCCGTCCGCTCGGTCAGCGGCATGCCCCGCTGCACCTGCTCCGGCGCGATGTAGTCGGGCGTGCCCTGAATGCGGCCCTTCACGTGATTGATCGGGCAGCTCTGACCGAAGTCGATGATCTTCACGTCCCCGCCCTGCGTGATCATGATGTTGTTCGGCTTGATGTCGGCGTGGACGTAGCCGATCTGATGCAGCGATTCGAGGCCGTGAGCGACGCGCATGAAGATGCCGATCAGGCCGTGCGTACCCAGCGGGCCGATCTCTTCGAGCGTCCGGCCGTCCACGTACTCCATCAGGACGTGCAGTTCCTTCAACGCGAAGAGCTTGCGGATCCGCCGCATCTCCAGCCCGCGGCGGAGATTGGGGTGATCGACTTTGGAAGAAACGTCGAAATCGTTCTGCGCCTGCACGATGTACCGGTTGTCGTCGGTCGCCCGCCGGGTCACGCGCTTCAGCGCGAACTGCTCGCCCGTGCGCCGATCGCCGACCAGCCAGATCGATGATCGCGCACCCGTGCCCAGGCGCTCAAAAACCGTGTACCCGGGAACCGTGAAACTCACCAAACAACTCCCAAACTTGTCGCGAGCGAGAAGACCCCTAGCCCTGTCCGGACAATCTTACGGTGACATGAACAGTCTGCAACGGCTAATCTTACGGTTCCGCCCCCCGGCCGTCAACCGATTTGACATTCGCCCTCAGCAATCGCATACTACAATTGTTCGGTTCGTCCCCACAACGATCGACATCCACCGGCCGGCGCCCGCATCGATGGCCTATCCAATATCGGGCGCAATCATCCATGAGCGATACCAAACTCCGGCGGCACATCGCGATTGAAGCGGCGCGCCTCATGTACGAACGGGTCGAAAGCGAGTATTTCACCGCCAAGCGGAAGGCGGCCGCCGCCCTCGGGCTCAACTTCCGCTATCACCCGCAGGATCTGCCTTCCAACCGCGAAATCCGCGACCAGATCCAGGTCTTCGCCCGCATCCACGAGGGCGACCGCCGCACGGAAAATCTCAAGGAGATGCGTGTGGCCGGTCTCCGGCTGATGCGGCTGCTGGCGGCGTTCCACCCGCGGCTCATCGGCAGCACGGTCACCGGCCACGTCCGCAAAGGCTCCGACATCGATATCCATGTCTTCAGCGACGATGCTTCCTCCGTCACCGACATCCTCGACGCCTGCCAGTTTCGCTATGACGTGGAGCGCAAGCGCGTGATCAAGCACAACGTCGAACGCGTCTTTACGCACGTGCACGTCCACGATCGCTTCACATACGAGCTGACGCTGTATCCGCGCGACCAGGTCAACTTTACGTTCAAAAGTTCCGTCACCGGCAAGGCCATCGAGCGGGCGTCCATCATCGAGCTGGAGCAGATCATCGCCGGCGAGCACCCCCACGCCGACCTGAGCGATGAGTCCGCGGAGGGCGGCGCGCTCGATCCGTTCCTGATCTGGTCGCTGCTGCTGCCGCCGCTGGAAGCCGTCAAGCAGGATTCGCGCTGGCACCCGGAGGGCGACGCGCTCTACCACTCGCTCCAGGCGTTCGAGCTCGCCCGCGAGGAGTATCCGTACGACCAGGAGCTGATCGCCGCCGCGCTGCTGCACGACGTCGGCAAAGCCATCGACCCGCGCGACCACGTCGCCGCCGGACTCGAAGCACTGGAGGGCACGCTGACCCCGCGCGAAGAATTCCTCATCGCCCACCACATGGACGCCCAGGCCCTGCGCAGTCGCACACTCGGCGCCAAGCTCGCCTCGCGGCTTCAGGCGTCGGAATGGTTCGACGATCTGCTCGCCCTGCGCGACATCGACGACCGCGCTCGCGTCCCCGGCGCCAGCGTCTGCACGGTCGAAGAAGCAATTACGTTCCTACGGGCGATGGCGGAGGAGGACACAACAACGTGATCAAAGAACCTGTATGCCACTGCTGTGTCAGCAGTGGGAGGGAGGGTCATGAACCGCGGGAGGGAACCGTTTGACCGGGTATAGCCTGTAAGCTATACTCTGGAACATGGCGAAATCATTCGATGAACTGGTCCAGCGAACGACCACAAAGCGGACCCGCGAGCGTGCGGCCCGACGGGCTCGGGAATTGCTTGGCGAACTGCTCCTCAGCGAAATCCGCAAGCTGGCGGGCAAGAGCCAGCGCCAGGTAGCACGGGAACTGGGTATCAAACAGCCCAGCCTGTCAAAGCTGGAGAACCAGTCCGACATGCAGATTTCCACCCTCCGGCGGATCGTAAAAGCCCTGGGCGGCGAACTCGAAGTCATCGCCAGGTTCCCAAAGGGGAGGGTAAAGATCGAGCAGCCGGATAAGGCGCACGGTCGGACTGCGCGCAAGAGTCCGCAGTCGTGCGAGCTTCAGCTTGTTTGATGCGGTTATTTGCGACGTTTCGGCGAGAGCATCGCCTTGGCGGCGGGGGAATCTTTCATAGGCAGTTGTTTACGAATGACATGGTCGAACCTGTAAAGCGCTCCGGCGACGGCGGGAGCGGTCGGGACGAGGCCGATCTCGCCGACGCCTTTGGCGCCGTAGGGGCATTCGGGGTCGGCTTCCTCGACGAAGATCAACTCGATCTCGGGCATCTGGTGAGCGCGGAGCACGCCGACGCTCTTGATGTCGTCGGTGACGATGCGGCCGCCTTCGACGACGAAGTCCTCGGTCAGCGCGTATCCGAGGCCCATGTGGATCGAGCCTTCCATCTGGCCTTCGAGCAGCTTGGGATTCAGCACCCGGCCAACATCGTGGCAGGCGATCACCTTCCTCAGCGCGCCGTCATCGTCGAGGATCACGACCTGCGTCGCAAAGCCGTAGGTCAGGTGCGTCTTCGGGTCGGGCACGTCGGCGCCGAGCTTGTGCGTGTAATTGCAAATCCACTCGCCGAAATATCGCTTGCCGGCCAGCTCGCGAAGTTTGCTCTTGATCGCATCAACCTCTTGCGGCGTAGCGCAACCGTTCGAGCCGAAAATGCGTTTCAAATCCGGTAAAAATGTCTTGCACGCCTCGATGATCGAGTTCCCGGCGAGAACGGTGCCACGGCTCGCCGTCGTCTGCCCGCAATCGAGTGCCTCGCTTGTATCGGTCGTCGCGTGAAAAACCTCCGCCGGCAGGCCCGTCTCCTCCACCGCCGTCTGGATGCAGATCGTGAATAGGCCCTGCCCCATCTCGGTGAAGCCGGTGCGGATGGTGATGGTGCCGTCGTCTTCAACCGTCAGCATCGCCCGCCCGATATCCGGCATGCCGTTGCCGATGCCGACATTTTTGATGCCGCACGCGATGCCCGCGTACTTCGCCCCGCGATACGCATCCTTCACCGCCAGCAGCGTCTTCTTCAGCCCGAACGGCTTGACCAGCCGCTGCCCCGTGCAGAACCGGTCGCCGAGATGGAGTACGTTCCGCCAGCGGATCTCCCAGCCGTCGATACCGACCTTCTCCGCGAGGCGGTCGAGCAGCCCCTCGATCGCAAACGCCGCCTGGTTCGCCCCGAAGCCGCGCATCGCCCCGCACGGCGGATTGTTCGTGTACACCGCCCGCGATTCGATATCCACGTTCGGCACGCGGTACGGCCCGGTGGCATGCCCGCCGGCCCGCTCAAGTACCTTCGCCCCGACGGACGCATACGCCCCCTTGTCGCCGATCATGCGAGCCCAAACGGCGGTGAGTCGGCCCTCGGCGTCGCAGCCCACCTTGTAGTGCATCTCGATCGGGTGACGCTTGGGATGCAGCCGGAAGCTCTCCTCGCGGTCCAGCGTGCACTTCACGGGCTTGCCCGTCAGCGCCGCCAGCAGCGAAGTCTGCGCCTGGATGCTCATATCCTCTTTGCCACCGAAGGCGCCGCCGTTGCTGACCAGCTCGACGTGGAGCCGCTCCTCCGGCCACCCGAGCACTTTTGCGATCTGCCGCCGGTCGTCGTAAACACCCTGACCCTGCGAGAGCACGCGTAGTCGGATCGCTGATTGCTGATTGCGGATTGCGGATTTAAGAACGGGGATTGCGTCGTTCTCTGCCAATCCGCAATCCGAAATTCGCAATTCGCAATTCTCCGGAATGGCGATGCACGCTTCCGGCTCAAGAAACATGTGCTCGATGAACTGCGTTCTGTACGTGTCTTCAATGATGTGCGCGGATTGAGCGAACGCCGCCTCTGCATCACCTCGTCGAACCGCCGAGCGGCTCAGCAGATTTCCCTTCGGGTGAAGCTTCGGTGCGTCCGGCTTGAGCGCATCGTGCGGGTTCGTGACCGGCTCGCGGACTTGGTAATCGATGTCGATCATCGCCGCCGCCCGCCGGGCGGCCCGCTCGTCCTCCGCCACCACCGCCGCCAGAATATCGCCGACGTACCGCGTCTCCTCGCCGACAGCAATAAACACCGGCCAATCCTGCGTGATCAGCCCGACATAGCGGTCGCCTGGCACATCCGCCGCCGTAATCACGCGAATCACGCCTGGCAGGGCCTCCGCCGCCGACGCATCGATCCCGCGCACCAGCGCCCGCGGATGATCGCTGAACCGCATCACGGCGAACGTCATGCCTGGTATTTTGATATCGTCGATATAACGCCGGTCGCCGAGCACCGCGTCGTGGCCCGTATAGCGCGCTAACGATGTTCCGATCCGCCCCGAACGATCCTCCTCCGGCATCGGCTCGCCGCGGCGGACGCGCCCGAGCAGCTCGATCGCATCGACAATCTTGGTGTATCCCGTGCAGCGGCACAGATGGGCACGCAGATCCGCAGCGATCTCGTCGCGGGCCGGACAGGCGTTGCGCTCCAGCAAAGCATGCGCCCGCATTGCAATCCCCGGTATGCAGAACCCGCACTGCACCCCGCCCGCATGCACGAAGCAGTCGGCGATCTGCTTGCGCCGATCATCGCTCAAACCTTCGAGCGTGGTCACCGACTTGCCCGCCACGCGAGTCGCCTTCGTCGTGCAGCTCAGCAGCGGCTTGCCGTCGATCAGCACCGTGCAGCATCCGCACGACGCCTGCGGCTGGCAGCCGTCCTTCGGCGAGATGACGTCGAGTTGATCGCGCAGGGCATCCAGCAGCGTGGTTTCGGCGTCCGAGAGGACGCTCACGTCCTGCCCGTTCAGGCGGAACCCGACCGCTTGCGGAGTCGTAGCTGGAGCTGTGGGGGCAACGGCCATTGTTGAAAAGCTCTCCGACAGGCGAACTGGAAAAGCCATAGCGGACATCTCATTATCGGCAAAACCCGCCGGAATCGCAATCCGCTCGTTAAAGCGTTCAGTCCGGAGGAAAGAGTTTGAATAATTCCTCGGCACGCCGGATCTGGATCCGGCGAGAGTGATTGAAATCGAGGAGAGTGGCTGTCGCCCTGCCGATCGCGGTAAGTGCCAGGACATCGTAGTTGTTCCATCTGAAATGGTCGGCCCACTGGTCCGTGCGCGGACTGAATAGCCGGACCGCTTCTCCCGTGAAGGGATCAGGCGCTTCGATACGTCCCGCCTTGTGCAGATTACATCCAGGACAGGCCCATGCCAGATTTTCAGAGTTCGATTCCCCGCCGCGCGAACGGGGCACGACGTGCTCAACATGGAAAGTGGCGCCTTGCAGCGCCTGGTGCATGCGGCAGTATTCGCAACGTCCGCCTGCCCGCCGCTCGACCTCACGTTGGAGCTCGGTTGACAGGCTCACTGAGGCGTGCGCCCCAGCAGATGGAGGGCCTCGGCGCGGACCAGCGACAGCCTCTCACTCAGCTCCACCAGCGTTTCAAGCTCCGCGCGATCCTCTTCATCCAGCGCTCCTTCACTATTCTGATCCATCAGCGCTTGCAGACGCCGATCAGCTTTCGGCGGCAACCGGAGTTCACTGACTTGCTCCACCCAATCAGTTGGCGCGGTAATGACCGTCATGAGTATAGCTCCTGGACGCAGTGGGGATACTCAGCATCGGCTCTCACGCCTCGCGGCGTCATCGCTCGTTCATTGGGGTCAAGGGCCACTGTTGCAAATCCTCCGAGAGGCGACCCGCTGAGTATCTTATTATCGACAAATCCCGCCGAATTGACAATCCGCTCGTTGACAGCCCGCCGGCAGACATTATCCTCTCCGCCGTTCACCATCGCCTTACCGGAGGACCTCGAAGTGGATTCCGCCGCAATCCTGGCCCGCGCCGAACATTACCGCGACGACATGGTTCGCTTCCTGCGGGACCTTGTCGCCATCCCCAGCGAGAGCACGCAGGAGAAGTCGGTCATCGACCGCATCGCCGCCGAGATGGAGCGGCTCGGATCGTTCGACGAGATCAAGGTGGACGGCATGGGCAACCTGTTCGGCCGCATCGGCCACGGCCCGCGCGTCATCGCCATCGACGCCCACGTCGATACCGTCGGCGTCGGCGACCGTAGCGAGTGGAAGCACGATCCGTACGAGGGCAAGGTCGCGGACGGCCGCGTGTGGGGCCGCGGCGCCGGCGATCAGGAAGGCGCCAGCGCCAGCATGGTCTACGCCGGCAGGATCATCCGCGACCTGAAGCTGCCCACCGACGACTACTCGTTGTACTTCGTGTTCACCGTGATGGAGGAGGATTGCGACGGCCTCTGCTGGCAGTACATCGTCAACGAGGGCAAGTTCCGCCCGGAGTGCGTGGTGGTTACTGACTCGACCAACTGCCAGATCCTCCGCGGCCAGCGCGGCCGCATGGAGATCGGCGTCACCGTCAAAGGCAAGAGCTGCCACGGCTCGATGCCGCACAAGGGCGACAACGCGGTCTACAAGATGGCCCGCGTCGTCCGTGAGATCGAAAAACTCAACAACCGTCTGCGTAACGACCGCTTCCTCGGGAAAGCGACGATCACCGTTTCATACATCGACTGCAAGACGCCGTCGATGTGCGCCGTCCCCGACCAGTCGTTCGTTCATCTCGACCGTCGGCTGACCACCGGCGACACGGAGGCATCAGCGCTGCGCGAGGTGCGCGACGCGGTCAAACGCGCGGGCGTCACCGGCGCGAAGATCGAAACGCGCCGCTACTCGCGCCCCAGCTACACCGGTTTGACGTATCCCACCAAGAGCTACTTCCCAACGTGGCTCGTGGCGGAAGATTCCGCGCCGGTAAGCGCCGCCGTGCAGACCTACAAATCGCTCTTCCGCAAAACCCCCAAAGTCGGACTCTGGACGTTCAGCACCAACGCCGTCAGCATCAACGGCATGTTCGGCATCCCCTGCGTCGGCTTCGGCCCGGCTCCCGAGTCCGTCGCCCACACCGTCAACGACTCCGTGCCCATCGCCCAACTCGTCCAGTCCGCCGCGTTTTATGCAGCTTTCCCGAACGTCTACTGCGGTCTGCCGGCCACCGGCTCAAACGGAACAAAACCGCCAAGACACCAAGCCGCCAAGAGGAAGTGAATGATGTGGCACCGGCGTCTCGCCGGTGAGGTGCGGTGGCCCACCCGAAGGGGGGACACGAAGATCGAGCGCTGAACGCGCATCCTCCTCGCTCAACATCATCGGACGAAAACTATATCCGATCTTCGAGTACCCCACCGCTTCGCGATGGGCTATCCAGTCTTTCAGCGGACCCGGTCAGGCTGGACAAGTACGCCATTTTCGCATCAGCTATTCTCTTTACTTTAGATGGAGACAGATATGCGCGGTCATCGTCCGAGTCGTTTCGTCATTGCGTGCGGTTTGCTGTGCGGTGTCGTACCAGCCGTCGCGGCCGAGCCGGCGGCGTACACGCGTACCGAGGATGTGATCTATGGCCGCAAGTACGGCACCGCGCTGACACTCGATGTTTTCACACCGAATGAACATGCCAACGGGGCGGCTGTCGTGTTCGCCGTCAGCGGGGGGTGGGTTTCGGGTCACGACTTCATCAATATCAAGTCATTCGAGAGAATCCTGAATCGAGGCTATACCCTCATTCCCGTGGTGCACGGGAGCCAGCCCGAATACACGGTCCCCGAAATCGTCGATGACCTGCGGCGGGCCGTACGGTTCATTCGTCACCACGCCGCGCGGTTTCACATCGGAGCAAATCGCATCGGCGTTATGGGCGTCTCATCCGGCGGGCATCTCTCGCTCATGACCGGTGTCGCCAGCCATGCCGGGCGGCCGGACGCCGAGGACCCGATCGACCGCGAGTCGAGCCGCGTGCAGGCGGTGGCCTGCTTCTTCCCGCCGACGGATTTCCTGAACTGGGGCCGGCCGGGGCGCGATCTGCTCGCAGCGCTCGAAGAGGAACTCGCAGCGTTCAAGGCGCCGTTTGACTTTCGCGAACTCGATCCCAAGACCAAGCGCCTCGTGTTGATCGAGGATCGCGACCGCCGCCTCCAGATCGCCCGTGACATCTCGCCCATCACGCACGTGACGCCCGACGATCCGCCCACGCTGATCATCCACGGCGACGCCGACAAGCTGGTGCCCATCCAACAGGCACGCGTGATGGAGGAACGGCTGCGGCAGGCCAAAGTCACCGTCAAGCTGGTGGTCAAACCGGGCGCGGGCCACGGCTGGGCCGACATTCAGCCCGACATGGACGCCATCGCCGACTGGTTTGATGTGTATCTGTCAATAAAGCCGGCCACGCAGCCAGCCGATTCAGCGATAGCGCCGGCACCCGCACGGAAGTAGCCCAAATCATTCGGCTATTGCTCTCATGACAGGATAGACAAGACACCGCTTTTCGCATCAGATATGGCGGTTTTTCTTGGCGCCTCGGCGTCTTGGCACTGCGGTTGAACGGGTAGGAAGAGGAGATAGATATGCCGAATCTGAAAGGTCGCGATTACATCGAAACGCAGGACTTCACGCTCGACGAGATCAATGCGCTGCTGTTGACGGCGGACGAACTCAAGGCGAAGTTCCATCGCGGCGAGAAAACCCTCGTCTTGTCAAATCAGACGGTGTTCCTGCTCTTTTTCGACAACAGCACGCGGACGCGAAACGCGTTTGAGGCCGGCGCGACGCAGCTCGGGGCCCACGCTCACTTCCTCGATTCGCGCTCGACGCAGATCGCCCACGGCGAGACGGCATTCGACACCGGCAAAATTCTCGGCAGCATGGGCCACGGCATCGCCATCCGCCATGATCTGATCATCGGCGAGGGCAACAAGTACATGCGGCAGGTGGCGGAAGCGACGGCCGTCCCGGTCATCAACATGCAGTGCGACGTGGACCACCCGACGCAGACGCTGGCCGACCTGATGACCATCCGCGAGCAGTTCGGTGCGAACAATCTCAAGGGCAGGAAGATATGCGTCTCGTGGGCGTACGCGCCGTCGTATGCCAAGCCGCTCTCCGTGCCGCAGGGGCTGATCACACTGATGACGCGGGTAGGCATGGACGTGACGCTCGCGCATCCGCCCGGATATCGCCTGATGGACGAGCCGATGCGGCACGCCCGCGAGAACGCGAAACAAGCCGGCGTCAAATTCGACGTAACCGAGGACATGGACGCCGCGTTCAAAGACGCCGACATCGTCTATCCCAAAAGCTGGGGCGCCTACGACCTCATGCTCCAGCGGCGAGACGCGAAGTCGGACGGCGAAATGCAGCGCATCGAGAAAGAGTGCCTCGCGGTGAACGCCCGCTTCAAGAACTGGATCTGCGACGAGCGGCGGATGAAGCTGGCCAGGCCGACCGCCGTCTACATGCACTGTCTTCCCGCCGACCGCGGCAGCGAGGTGACGGATGCGGTCATCGACGGTCCGCAATCCATCGTTTTCCCCGAGGCCGAGAACCGCCTGCACACCGCCAAGGCCATCATGGCCGGCACCATGCGCGAGCGACCGTTTTCTTAAGCGGAGAGTCGAGTATAATTGGTCGTGGGTGGAGTGTTAAGGATCAAGAGATGCGTACCAGGACAAATCGAAAAACGAAATCCGTTAAAAAGAGCAGGGCGGTACGCAATCTTAAACTCCCTCCGGTTGAAGTCTACTCTGATGAGCGTGTGGCGGAGTTTCTGCTGTCCAATACGGTCGATCGAGAGGACTACGAGCGCGCGGTCAAGCTGGTCCGGAAAATGGGGCTGGACCCGGCGAAGATCGACCATGACAAACCGGTTGGGGTGCCGTAGTGGATCGCGTCTTCCTGGACGCCAATGTGCTCTTTTCCGCCGCGTATAATCCCGCCTGTCGAATCATGCAGTTATGGTCGCTTCCTGAGACCGACCTGGTGCTCTCAACTTTGAAGCTTCGCGGGGTCTAGCTTCGCGCGATGCAATCAATGCAACTTTTTTGCTTTCGCAGCGTCTAAGTTGAAGGCACGATCCGGTCTCGCTGTCCTTCCGAGGAGCAGTCACATGACGAAGCTGCGATTTATTTCCGCCGTCTATCCAACATTCCTGGCGACCATCGTTTTTGCTGAGGCGTCCGGCGGCACCGAGAACATGCCACCCATCCGGGAAATCACCGTCTTCAAGGACGGCCACGCCTTCGTACTTCACGAGGGCCGGGTGCCGACGGATGCGGATGGGAACGTCACGATGGATTACGTGCCCACGCCGGTGCTGGGGACTTTCTGGCCCTATTCCGCGGAAGACGGCGCCAAACTTAAGGGGGTGGTCGCCGGGCGTAGTGAGGTCACGAAGGAGCGGGCCGTGTCGGATTTGGAAGGGCTGCTCCGGGCCAACCCCGGCGCGGAGGTACTTGTCGGAACTGTGCCTTACGGCCAGGAGAAAGTAACACCTTTTGCCGCGACGCTGACCAGCATGCCCGCACCGCCTGACGAAGCGCCGACCGCCACCCCCGTGGGGATTCCTTTGGGATCCTCCGCAACCACGCCCGCGCGCGTCGTGCTCCTCAAGACGCCGGAGGGGACCAAGGCGGTTCGTCCCGACCGCATTCTCGAGGTGACTTTCCGCAATGAGTACAAGACGACCACCGCGCGCAAACAGTTCCAGAACCGCTTGACGCTCCAGTTCGACTGGCCGAACGACCAGCGGCCCAAGGAAGCTGCGGTCGGGATGGCCTATCTCCAGAAAGGGCTCCGCTGGATTCCGAACTATCGCCTCGATCTGGACGGCGAAGGTCATGCGGCAGTGAAAATGCAGGCCACGCTGATCAACGAGCTGGCGGATCTGCACGATGTGACGGTGCATCTGGTGGTCGGCGTACCCAAAATCGCATTTGAAGATAACGTCGATCCGATCTCTCTACAGAAGATCGCTGCCCAGGTCGCTTCGCAGATGTCGAGCGGATATCGCACGCCATACGCGTTCCCCAACGCGATCATGACCCAAACGGTTATGCCTCCTCGTGGAGCATTTGAACCAGCCGATGGGTCTGCCGACACTCTGCCGGACCTCGGTCCCAATGTCAGTACTGAGAAAAAGGAGGATCTGTTCGTCTTTTCGCTCAAAGGAATTACCCTTAAGAAGGGCGAGCGGATGGTGGTGCCCGTGAGCGAGTTCCAGGTGACTTACAAAGACGTCTATCGGCTCGATCTGCCTTTCTCGCCGCCGGCGGAGGTGCGCTGCAACCTGGACACGACGCGGCAGCTCGAATTGGCGAAGGCCATGCTGGTCCGCACGATGCATGTCATTCGCATCCAGAACACTGGAACATCACCGCTGACGACCGCTCCCGTGTTGGTGCTGTCGAAAGGCCGGGTACTCAGCCAGGCCCTGATGACCTACGCACCCGCGGGCGCCCAGAGCGACCTGGAGATCGCCACGGCAGTAGGCGTGAGCCACATAAAGGAGGAGAGCGAGACGAAGCGCACCGCCGACGCCGTGAGCTGGAACCGCAACGAGTACATGCGCGTAGACCTGGATGGCAGCATTACCATACGGAATCAGACGTCCAAGATCATCGACCTGGAGGTGCGCCGCGAAGTTCTCGGCACGCCCGATTCCGCTGATAAGGATGGCCAGATCAGAAAAATGAGCGCCCTCGATGATGAGGAGTTTCTATCGTCGCTGCCCCCGTGGTGGTCCGCCTATAGCTGGCCGGGCTACTGGAACCACTTGAACGGCGTCGGCCGGCTTTCCTGGACGCTGCATGTTGACGCAGGCCAGGAACAAAAGGTCACTTATAAGTGGCACTACTTCTGGAGACCGTGATTCCGGCCGGTTCGGTCACCAATCGCTGAAGCGAACGGGCGGCCGAATTGGCGATTGTGAGCATCCATGCGTATGGTCATCGCTCTCGGCGGGAACGCCATCAGCCTGCCTTCCGAAGAGGGCAACATCGCGCAGCAGTTCGACCACACGCGCGAGACGATGCGCGTGATCGCCGATGTGATCGCCGCCGGCCATCACGTGATCCTCACGCACGGCAACGGGCCGCAGGTGGGCAATATCCTGCGGCGGTCGGAGATTGCGGCCGAGCACAACGTTTATCCCATCCCGCTGGACCTCTGCGTCGCCGACACGCAGGGCGGCATGGGGTACATGATCTCGCAATGCCTGGAGAACGAACTACTGGTCCGCGGCATACGCCGCAACTGCGCCACCGTCATTACGACGGTGGTCGTCGATGAGCGCGACGCCGAATTCTCAAAACCGACCAAGCCGATCGGCGTTTTCTATCACGAGGACGAGGCCAGGCGACATATCAAAAGCGGCTGGCACATGGTGCACGTTCCGAAGCGCGGCTGGCGGCGGGTGGTGCCGTCGCCGCTGCCGCGGGAGATCGTGGAGATCGATCTGATCCGCCGGCTCACCGACGCGGGCGACCTGGTCGTATGCTGCGGCGGCGGGGGCATCCCCGTCACCCGCCGGGCGCAGGGCGGTCTCCGCGGCCTCGAAGCGGTGATCGACAAGGATCGCACCGCGGCCCTGCTCGCAACTTCGTTGGATACCGACTGGCTGGTGATCCTCACCAGCGTGCCCCAGGTGTGCACCGACTTCGGCACACCGAACGAGAAACCGCTCACCGACATCAGTATCGACCAGGCCCGGCATCTCCTGGACAATCAGCAGTTTCCATCCGGCTCGATGGGCCCCAAGATCGAGGCCGCCATTGACTTTCTCCAGCGATCTGCCCGCCCCAACGCAAAGGTCCTGATCACGAACACGCCGACGCTGATATCCGCACTCGATGGAAAAGGCGGCACCTGGATCCGCCGAGCTGGCGATTCTCGAATTGGAGTCGAAGCGGACCGCTGAGAGCGAAGTGTGCGGCGGATTGTCCAACCTATCGCAATTCCGACATGCGCGACCATAGACGTTGCGATTCGGCCTCTGCCAGCCGAGACAATTCACCTTCATCGAGAGCGACCATCACGCGATCGCGCAGGCGCCAATGCCCACCGATCATCACGCTGCGGACGTGGCGGCTGCTCATGCCGAAGATGAGATGTTCGGCAATATTCTGATTTGTCAGCGGTGTCGCCGGCACATAGTCGGTGACGATGATGTCGGCGGCGGCTCCGGGCTGCAACACGCCCAATTGAATCCCCAGAGATTGACTCGCGCGACGAGCTGAGTTGGCCAGCATCTGCACGCAATCCTCTGGCGAGAGACCGGCGTGAGCGTCCCGCGACTTGAACCACGCGGTATTCAGCTCGGCGAACATATCGCTGCCGATGCCGTCGGTGCCCAGCTGAATCGGGCGCTCCATTCGGTCGAGCGGGGCATAGCCGACGGCGTTGTTCATGTTCGAGCGCGTGTTGTGGGCCAGCGTGACGGCTGATTCGCGTACGCGGGACAGATCGTGATTCGTGAGGTGTGTCCCATGCGCGAGAATTGAGGGTAATTCCAGCACGCCCGCGCGCGCCAGACGATCCAGCAGATCCGCCCCGTAATGCTCCCGACAAATCGCCGCATCGCAGGGGTCCTCGGCCACATGGATGTGCACGCCGGTTTGGAAGCGTCGGGCCAAGTCGGCCGTCCGGGCCAGCGATTCGTCACTCATCGTGAAGGCGGCGTGCGCACCGGCCAGCGCGGCAAATTGTGTGGCACCGGCGTCTCGCCGGTGAACCTGCACAGGCGGGACGCCTGTGCCACAGCGCTTGAGATACCGCTCGTTTTCAGCCAGCCCCGCATCGCGACCGCCCATACCATTGCGGTCAGTCGTCTCATAGCACAGCACGCCGCGAACACCCGCGCGAGACAACCCCCGCTCGATGGCATCGAGGCTGCCGTCTATGGCCGACGGCGAAGCATGATGGTCGATGACCGTCGTAGTGCCGCACCGCAGGGCTGAAACCGCGCCGACCATCGCGCTCAACTCCACCAGCGGCAAATCCAGCGCCCGATCCAGCCGCCACCAGACGTACTCCAGAATCTGATGGAAATTCACCGGCGCTTGCGGCGGCGATGGCATACCCACCGCGAGAGCTGAATAGAGGTGCGTGTGACCGTTGACCAGCCCCGGCATGACCACCGCTTCACCGGCATCGATCACTGTGTCGCCAGGCTCGGCCGTGACGGACGGGCCCACGGCGGCGATCGTGGCGCCATCAATCCGCACGCCGCCCTTGCACACCTGTGGCGGATCAATGTCGAGCAGTATCGCATTTTGGATCGTGATGGCCATATATTAGACGCGAAATCCCCCGTGATCGGCGCGATATTTCGCGATTTTCCGGTCATAAGCATGGACCTTCTCGTATTCGGCCTCCCAATAGTCCTGCCGCTCCATGGCTGACAGCAATTCATCGCTGTAGCCGAAACGTTGCCACATCTGCCGTTTGTCGCGGTGCAGCCGGGCTTTTTGTTGCGGCGAACGCACGTCGAGGAATTCGTCGGTACTTGCCTCCAAAAAGATCCGCTCGAACCACTCCTCCATCCGCCCATTGTCGATCGCGCCGCTGGTCCGCTCGGCCAGATCGACCATAACAGACGGATAACGATCGAAACCGTCGGTCGCAACCGTGACGACATTCGCGTCGGCCGGCAGGTCCAGCTTTTTGGCAGTCTTGATCGCGCCCAGGATGTTGCACAGGCTGCTGATGCCGAACCGGTGCGGCAATACGGAAGCCAGCCGGGCATCGAGGCCGCATCGCGAGCTGAGCATCGTCGCGCCTTCCTGAAATAGCTTGAGGCCCCGCACGCAATCGTCGTCGTGGATTAGTGCGACGTAATCCGTCGTCAGCACGTTGTGAATGAGCACGACCATCTTGTCGCCGATGCCCTCGATGCGGTGCTGGCCCTGTCCGCCGTCGTAAAGCGTGCTGCACTCGCGCGGCTCCAATGCCACCACCGCGCAATCGGAGAAGAGCGTCTTGACGTGGTCACCCGCGGCGATGGTGCCGGCCGATCCCGGCGCGCTCACGAACGCGGCGATGCGGCCGTCGCCCACGCCCTTAACCGTTTCCACGGCAGCGGTGCCGGTGACGTGCCGGTGAAAGCGATAATTCGGCATCATCTCAAACTGCGCGAGCACGAATTGATTCGGCCGGCTCTTGATCTCCTGCACGCGTTCGAGCACGAGAATCACGTCGCTCTCCGTGCCGGGCGTGAGATCAAGCTCACCACCATACTGCCGGATGCGTTCGTACCGCTCATCGCTCATGTCATCGGGCATGATGACGGTGGCGGGATAACCCTTGAGCCGGCTGACATACGCGACGCCAATGCCGAAGTTGCCTGTGCTCGGGCCTATCATGCGCGTGCCCGGCTTGACCAGCCCGTCCACCTCCGCTTCAGCGAGGATCGAGTACGCGGGCCCGACTTTATGCGAGCCGGAAGGAAAACCGGACCCACACAGCACCACGATCTGACAGCGCACGCCGGTGAGCGCCGGCGGCAGCAGCACGCGCTGAAGCTCCGGCGTATCGCCCGACCAGCCGTACCAGTTGATGTTGAACAGGTTGGCCGGGTCCATCTCGCGGACGCGCAGGACGCCGGCCGCCTTGCGGCACACCGCCGCCGGCAACGTCCACGGCTGCTGCATTTCAGTGTACGTCGGGCCAGGAACAAAACGATCACTCATCTCAAGACCACTCCGAATTCTACTCTTCGCAGAGTCGCCGGACGGCTTCCAGCTCCGGCGGGATGTCGATCGGCACCCCGGCGGCCTGCATGGCCGATCGCGTGTCCTTCAGCCCGCTGCCGGTGATCATGCAGAGAACCGACGCGCTTCGGGGGATGATACCCTTCTCAACCGCTTTGCGTACGCCGGCGACTGCCGCTGCCGCCGCCGGCTCGGCGAAAACGCCCGCCAATCGGCCCGTCTGCCGGATCGCGGACAGGATGCACTGATCCGAGACTTCAACGAAATTACCGCCGCTGGCTCGCACGGCCGAGATGGCCTTCTCCTGATTCCGCGGCACCGGCACGTCGATGCTGTCCGCGACGGATTGCTCGAACGCCGCCGCATCCACCGCCTCGCCGTGAAAAGCTTTCGCCACCGGCGCGACCGCGCTCGCCTGCACGCCCAGCAGCTTCGTCCCCCAGTCAATCAGGCCGAGATCGCGCATCTGCCGCAGGCCCTTGCCGATGCCCGCGATGGTACACCCATCGCCCACGCTGACCGCCACCCAGTCCGGCGGATCGTGCCGGCACTGCTCGGCGATCTCCAGGCCCGCCGTCTTTTTGCCCTCCACGAGATACGCATTGATCGCGCAGTTCCGGTTGTACCAGCCGAACGCCTCGCAAGCTTTGCTGCACAATTCGTACGCCTGCGCGTAGCTGCCCTGCACGCGGAAGACAGTTGCGCCGTAGATCAGCAATTGTGCGATCTTCGGCTCGGGCGCCTGCTTCGGAACGAAGATCACAGCCCGCAGTCCGGCCATCGCGGCGTAACCGGCCAGACTGCTGGCGGCATTGCCCGTCGATGCACACGCAATTGTCTCGGCCCCGGCAGCCATCGCCCGCATCACACCCACCGATGAGGCGCGATCTTTGAACGAAGCCGTGGGGTTTCGTCCTTCATCCTTGAGCCGCAGTGAAGCGACGCCGATCTCCGCCGCCAGCCGCGGCGCGGGAACAATCGGCGTCCATCCCACCGGCCAATCCGGCGCAGTCTCGATCGGCAGCAGCTCGCGATATCGCCAATGCGTCTGCGGACGCCCCTCCAAAGCTGCCCACGTCAGCGACGCTTTCGCCCTCGCCGTATCGTAATGCACGTCCAGAATACCGCGATTCGTTCCGCAAGCGGCGCAAGTGTACAGGGCCTGCTGAGAGGCATAGCCCCGCCCGCACGATATACACGTCAATTGGGTCACCAGCGACATGGCCGGCTGAGGATATCACGCAGCGATGGTGATTCCAAGCATGAACGCTGTACCGCGCCTCACTTGCCTGCCAGCGCTGGACGCGATGCGGATAGGAACGCGATCGGCTCCGCCGTTCGATCATCGATAGTCAGGTCCGCCAGTATCGATCCGATGATCGGAGCGAACTTGAAGCCGTGGCCGCTGAAGCCGGCGGCAAAGATGACGTTGGGATGGGCGGGGTGACGGTCGACGATGAAGTGCTCGTCGGGCGTCATCGTGTACATGCAGACAGAGTACCTGTTTAACCGATCTCCGACGCGCGGGAGATGCTTGTCGATGAACCGCCGCACGACAATCGTATCTTCAGGATGAAGCGTGCGGTCCAGCTCGTCAGCGCGCTCGACCCGCTCGCCGCCGCTGTGATGAGCCACCTTGATCCCGTCGCTGTCGATCACGGGAAAACCGTACACAAAACCGTCGGCCGTCTCGAAGCCGAACACCAGACAGCCGCGTCCGAGGTCGTAAGAATCGTCGGTCGTGTCGAACCAGAATACGACCTTGCGCCGCACCTCGAGCGGCAGCCGCAATTCGGACAGTAACTGCCCCGCCCACGGCCCACCGCAGATCAGCAGTGTGGCGGCCGAATGGGTGCCGCTTTCCGTACTGACCTCCACCGCGCCCTGCTTCACCGACCAGCTTTTGACAGCCGTACCGGCGAGAATGGTCGCCCCGTGCGCCACCGCCCGGTCAACATGAGCGTGAACGCAGGCTTCGACTCTGAGGAACCCCGCGTCCGGCTCGAACAGCACCGATTGATCGTCGTTGATGACAAAACCGTTGAACCGTTTCCGCGCCTCGGCCACGGTCAGCGTCTGAATGTCGAGTTGATGCTCGCGTGCCGACCGCTGAACGCCGGGAATGATGAATCCATCCGGCGGCCCCACCAGCAGCAGTCCCGTCTGGTGGAAGAGCTCCTCGTCGCACTCCGTCTCCAGATCGCGCCACAACTCATACGCGCGTTGCAGCAGCGGCACATAAGCGGGATGCTCGAAGTACGCCTTGCGGATGATCCGCGTCTGCCCGTGCGAGCTGCCGCGATCGTGCCCGATGTGGAACTGCTCAAGGCCGAGCACCTTGATCCCGCTGCGGGCCAGATGGTACAGCGCGGCACTGCCCATCCCGCCCACGCCGATCACGATGGCATCGTATGTGTTACTTCTTCGCACTGGCATTCTTGGGCTGCTGCTTGAGACCGGCCATAAACGTCACCAGATCGCGGATTTCACGCGGCGTCAGCAGCTCGGTCACGTTCTCCGGCATCGCCGACAAGCCTTCCTTGCGTTTCTGGATGTCGCTCTTGTTCACCTCGACACGTCTGCCTTCACTATCCAGCAGCACAATCTTTTTGTTGTCATCTTCCACAATCCGCCCGTTGTATGCCTCATCCTGCGTAAACAGCAGTTCGTCCGCTGCATGAAGGTTTTTTACAATCGTTTCAGGCGTATCGGCGGGCTCATCCGCGCCGGCAGCGGGACCGGTTATGCAAAGCAGCACCCCGGCCACGCAGAAGAAGAGTTGAAGCAGGACAATTCGCACCAGCGGCATGAGCAATCAAACTCCGGAATATGACCCGCGAAGTATATCGAATCGCCCTCCGAGCATCCATCCGTTTGAACGAATAGATAACCGATTGCCGCAACTCGTCCGAATCTATACACTGGAATGACGCCTGATCGGACCCGATCACGTCCCGGGACGTTCCAGTGTTCTACCAGCCGCAACATCTCGAAGAGGCCCTGAAGCTCAAAGCCGAGTTGGGCAAGGACATCACGCCGTTGTCGGGCGGAACGGACCTGCTCGTCGCGCTCAACCGCCGGCAGTGGAATCCGCAGAATATCCTGGACATGACCCGCATCGCCGGAAACGAAGAGGTTCGCCGCGAGAACGGTTCCTATGTGATCGCCGGCGGCGCGAATTACACGCAGCTTACGCAGCTCCCGATCGCTGCGCTCGTGCAGGCGTCATTGAGCATCGGCGGACCGCAGATTCGCAACCGCGGCACACTCGCCGGCAATCTCGCTACCGCATCCCCGGCGGGCGACGGCTGCGTCGCGCTGCTGGCGCTCGACGCGACCATCGAAATCATGCACGCGAAGCGCGGACGGCATGAGATCTCCGCCCGCGAATTCTTCCTCGATTACCGCCGCACAAAGCTCGAGCCCGACGAACTCATCACCGGTATCCGCATCCCCGCCGACTGGACCACCGCCTGGTACAAGATCGGCAAGCGCGGCTCGGTGAACATCAGCCTGGTCTGCTGCGCGATCGGCCGTTCGCCGCAGGGCCGGTTCTGTGTCACATTCGGCTGCGTCGGCCCATATCCGCTGCGAACGCCGAAAGCAGAAAAACTATTGTCAGAGAATACCATCACCCCCTCCCTCATCGACGAAGCCGCCGACACGGTGTTGAACGAAGTAGCCCCCATCGACGATCACCGCGGCTCAGCCGCCTATCGGAGAGCCATGTGCGCGACGTTATTGAAACGCCTGCTAACTGAAACGTTCATGAGATGAATCCGCAGATGACGCAGATGTTCATAGATGAAAAACAAAGAAATCCAAATCTGCGTTCATCTGCGCCATCTGCGGATAAAAAACGATGACGAGTGAAATCGCACAACCCGGTGACACGAATCCATCCGCGGATGGGGCGCTCTGGCATTGGCGTTGCACGGTCAACGGCCAAACGCTGGAGCGCAATCTACCCTTGCATACGACGCTCCTCGACGCTCTGCGCGATCACTGCTGCCTGACCGGCACGAAGGGCGCCTGTCTCGAAGGCGAATGCGGTTCCTGCACGGTGCTGCTCGATGGCCGCCCGGTGAACAGTTGCCTCGTCCTCGCGGCACAGGCCCAGGACCGCGAGGTGAGCACGATCGAAGGGCTGGCCTGCGGCGACAAGCTGCACGTCCTCCAGGAGAAATTCATCGCCGCCGGCGCCGCCCAGTGCGGCTACTGCACGCCGGGCCTCATCATGGCCGCCGCCGCTCTGCTGCGCGATCATCCGGACCCCACGCCGCAGGAATTTTTCGAGGGCATGGAGGGTAACATCTGCCGCTGCACCGGATACAAGTCGATCTGCCAGGCCATCCGCTCCGCCGCACGGGAGTGGCCGAAATGAGCGTCGCACCGACCGAAGCCCCGACGAAAGAAGCCCCGCTCGTCGAGCCGAGCGAGACGCCGTATGCCGAGCTTCCACCCGCGCCGGTCGGCGTTTCCGCCCAGCGGCTCAACGGCCGCCAGCTCGTCACCGGAGAAGCTCTGTATGGCGCTGACCTCTTCCCGCGCGAGGCCGAGCTTCACGCCAAAATCCTGCGCAGCGCGCACGCCCACGCTGAACTGGTTCGCATCGACACGGCCCCGGCATTCAAGATCAGCGGTGTCGTCGGCGTCTACACGCATGTTGACGTACCCGGTACAAATCGCCAGGGCCTCATCAAACGCGATCACCCGGTGCTGGTGGAGGACCGCATCCGCTTTCGCGGCGACGCGCTCGCCGTCGTAGTCGCCACGTCGGAATCGGCTGCGATGGCCGGCCGCGACGCCATCCTGGTCGAGTACCGCCCGCTGCCCACCGTCGCCACCATCGACGATGCGCTGGCCTTCGATGCTCCGAAACTCTTCCCCGAAGGCAACATCATGGGCGGCAAGCGAATCCGCAAAGGCGACGCCGACGCCGCACTCGCCGATGCCGACGTGGTATTCAGCGAAACGTTCCAGACGCAAACCGTCGATCACGCCTTCTTAGACGTGGAGGCCGGCACCGCCCGCTGGGACGGCCAACTGCTCACCATCAAAGTCAGCGGCCAATGGGCTCACGAGGAGCGCCGCCTCATCGCCCTCGCCCTCGGCCTGCCCATCGAGCAGGTCCGCGTGATCTGCCCGGCCACCGGCGGGGCATTCGGCGGCCGCGAAGACCTCGGCATGCAGGTGCACGTCGGCCTGGCCGCGCTCAAGCATCCGGGCAAGACCATCGCCCTGCGCTACGACCGCGCCGAGTCCATGCTTGCCCGCCACAAGCGCCACGCCATCCGCATCCACTACACGCTCGGCGCGAAGCGCGACGGCACGCTCACCGCCGCCAAGATCACCGTCTTCTCCGACGAAGGCGCCTACGCCTCCACCGGCCCCGCCGTCATGCGTAAAGCCTCGAGCCACGCCACCGGCCCATACCGAGTGCCCAACATCTACGTGGACGTCTACGGCGTCTTCACCAACAACAACCCCACCGGCGCCATGCGCGGCTTCGGCGCCTGCCAGATGGCCATCGCCTACGAAGGCATGATCGACCGCCTCGCCCGGAAGCTCGGCATGGACCGCATCGCCCTCCGCCGAAAAAACCTGATCGGACCCGGCGAAGCCGTCACGACGGGCCAACACATCCCGATCGTCAGCATCGGCGAGTGCCTCGACGCGGTGCTGGAGTGCTACGCGTGTGCCACTGCTTCAAGCAGTACGTGTGCCAAGACAGAGAGACGGAGAGACAGAGAGACGGAGAGACAGAACGAGTCCACATCTTTCCGTCTCTCTGTCTCTCCATCTCTCAATCTTCTTCCCTACCAGCGCCGCGGCATCGGCATCAGCACCATCTGTTTCGGCCTCGGCTACGGCGACGGCTTTCCCGACGCGAGCCGCGCCGAGGTGCGTTTCGACCGGGACGGGTATCTGGAGGTACTCACCGGCGGCGTCGAATACGGCCAGGGTCTGATCAACATGGTGGCCCAGATCGCCGCCGCGGAATTGGGCATGCCGCTCGATCGAACCCGCGTAGTCTGGGCCGACACGCACCGCACGCATGAATCCGGCTCATCGTCCGCCTCGCGCCAGACCTACTTCACCGGCAACGCCGTCAAACGCGCCGCCAGCGAACTCAAGGAGGAAGTGCTTGACATCGCCGGCACGCACCTCAGCGTCCACCCGCACGAGATCGACCTGCGCGACGGCCACGCCCACACCCGTTTCGGCGAGCCGCGCAGCGTCGCCATCGCCGAACTCGTCGCCGACGGCTTCCGCCGCGGCTACGAGCTGCGCAAGCTGGAACTCTACAAGCCGCGAACCGTCTGCGAGGATTTCGAGACCGGCCAATCGCCGCGGGCATTCATCACGTACCTCTTCGCCGCCCACCTCGTCCAGGTGCTCGTCGATATCGAAACCGGCGAGGTGCGCATCGAACGCTTCATCGCCTGTCACGACGTGGGCAAGGCCATCAACCCGCAATCCGTCGAAGGGCAGATTGTCGGCGGCATCGCCCAGGGCGTCGGCATGGCGTTGATGGAAGAGGTGATCATGAGCGACGGCAAAATGGCCAACCCGAACTTCACCGACTACATCCTGCCCAGCCTGCGCGATCTCCCGCCCGTCGAGTGCATCATCCTGGAGAACGACGACCCCGGCGGCCCCTTCGGCGCCCGCGGCATCGGCGAACCCCCGCTCGTCGCCGCCGCCCCCGCCGTCTTAAACGCCATCCACGACGCCATCGGCGTTCCGCCGCACACCACGCCCTGCACGCCGCAGCGCGTCTGGGAACTCCTGCACCCGGACCAGTCGCACCCGCCGGCAAGCGTCCGGTTTAAGACAGCGCCGCCGCACGCAAAAAGAATTGTTTAGCCGCGGTTTGAAAAACCGTGCGTAGATATGCAGAAGAGCTTAGATCACAGATCAGGTGGCATCTGGTACATCGGCGCCAAACCCGCCACAAGTGACCCGACGATGAAGACCATTGCGATCACCGTCAGCAAAGCGGCGAGCGCCGCCAGCACGCCCCGAACCGGCCGCAGGAACATCGCCGCGACACCAAGGATGATTGCCGGCACCGGCAAAAACGGCAGCACCGCCGGCCGCACGCTCACCCACTCCAGCGCGCTCGGCGTATGGCGATCCAGCTTCTTCGACTCGGAGTGCAGCTTAGGCAGCGCCGCCGATTGCAGAACGAGGGCAACGATGATGCCGATGACCGCGGTGGTGGTCGCCCGCACCGCCAGCCACATCGACCATGAACCGCGCCGCCGCATCAGGATTTTTCCCCGTTATCGAAGGTGAACGCCGTCGGACACAGCTTGTTCAGTACGCACTCGCCGCACTTCGGCTTCCGCGCGGAGCAGATCCGCCGCCCGTGCCAGATCAGCGCGTGACTCGTATACGTCCACTCCTCCCGCGGGATCACCTGCATCAGGTCCTTCTCGATATTGACCGCGTCCTTCTCGTGCTTGCTCGTCCACGTGAGCCCGAGCCGATGCGCGAGCCGTCCCACGTGCGTATCCACCACCACGCCCTCGTTTTTGCCGAACCACGTCCCCAGCACGACGTTGGCCGTCTTTCGCGCCACGCCGCGCAGCCGCAGCAGCGCCTCCATTGTATCCGGCACCTGCCCGCCGAACTCGCGCACGATCGCTTCACAAGTCCCGATGACGCTCTTGGTCTTCTGCCGGAAGAAACCCGTTTGATAGATCAATCGCTCGATTTCCGCCGCATCCGCCGCCGCCAGTTTCTCCGCCGTCGGATACTGGGCGAATAGGATGGGCGTTACCTTATTGACTGTTTCATCCGTGGACTGTGCGGAAAGAATGGTGGCGATGAGCAGTTGCAGCGCGCTGGCGTGCTTGAGCGCGCACGTCGCCTCCGGATAAATCTTCTTCAGCTCAGCGATGATCTTTCGCGCACGCCGCTTCTTCTCCTCAATCGACTCCCGCACCGGCTTGCCGCTTCGCGCAAGTCCCGCTTTCGCCGTCTTCCGCTGTTTCGCCGTTTCGACTTTCGACTTTCGACTTTTCAACGCGACACGGCCCATTTCGCCTCCCCGCGCTGCCAGACTTCCTTCTTCCAGATCGGCACATCGCGTTTCAGCGTATCAATGATCCACCGGCAAGCCTCGAAGGCATCCGCCCGATGCGCCGCCGAAACCGCGATCGCCACCGATGTCTCCCCGATCCCAAGTCGCCCCACGCGATGCACGATCGCCGCTTCATGGATCGCAAATCGCCGCATTGCCTCCTGCCGCAGACGCTGCATGTGCGTGAGCGCCATGCTTTCATACGCCGAATATTCCAGCGCCTCCAGCGTATCCTCGCGCGATGTTTCGTCCCGCACCACGCCCTCGAACGTCACCAGGCCCCCGCACGAACGGTGTCGCACGTAAGCGACCAGCCGCGCCAGTTTGATCCGTTCGCGCGTCAGCTCCACCAGCTCGTCCCCGCCGCCCGACACCGGCGGAATAACGCCGATCTCATCCCCATCCACGAGCGGCTTTGGCACCTCAGCATCCGCATACTCTCCGTTCACCGCGAACCGCAGAAACGCCGCGCCGCCCGCCAGCCGCGGGTATTTGCCGTACAGCAGCTCCAGCAGCGTCGCCAGTGTCGCCGGCGGCGTGAGATTGTACTCGAGCGTCTGGCTCCCGATCATGTCGGCCGCCGGCCCGAACAGCTTCACCCTGACATGGATCATGTCCTTCATCGTCACGCAACTTTCACCGAAAACTCAATCCCGTTCCCCACCGGCACCAGCGTGGTAATGAAATTCTCATTCGCCCGTATCCACGGAATAAACTGCCCGCTCACCACTTCGTTGCTGTTGACGTTGTCCGTGAGCGCGACCCCGCCCACCGGCATCCGCGGATGCAGCAGCTCGACATACCGGATGCAGTTCTCCTTATCCGCGTCATTCAGCACCCAGTCCACCGGCCCGCTTAGATTGCTGATGATGTCGGCCGCAATGCCGACCTTGCACGTGATCACCCCCTCGAGTCCCGCATCGCGAAAAAACCCGTTGGCGATATCCGCCTTGCGCTGCTCCTTCTCCAGTGTGATCAAGTGTCCGCCGTTAACCGCCGCCGCCGCCCCGATCCACAACCCGCTGTGCCCGTAGCTCGTGCCGATCTCCACACAGTGCTTCGACCGGCAGGCCAGCACCGACGCATGCACAAACCGCGCCGATTCCTCCGGCAGCGACCACGCATCTTCCAGCCCCTCCATGAACCCCCGCACCTTCTCGATCGTCGCCCGCACGCGCTCCGTCATCGCTCACCTCCATGCCGTCTATCTTAACCGTTTCCCCGACGTCGTGTGTGCCACTGCTCTGTGAGCAGTGCATCCCGCGTAAACCGTTGGTTATTGAGAGAGGTTGACTCGAAGCCGCAGTCGTTCGGGTGGCGGTTTCACGCGAACGCCCATTGTGTTCTATAATGCGTTTTTCCGAGGTTCCCGATGGCCGCCACGATCATTGATGGAAATCTCATCGCCGAGCGCATCCGGAGCGAGGTCCGCCGGCAGGTGCAGACGCTGGCCTCGCAAGGCCGGCGCCTCAAGCTGGCGGCCGTGCTGGTCGGCGAAACTCCGGCCAGCTTGGTCTACGCCCGTTCGCAGGCCCGCCAGTGCGAAGCCCTGGCCATCGACTACCAGCTCGTGCAGCTTCCCGCCGACAGCACGGCCGAACAGATCGGCCGCACGGTCGAGCAGCTCAACGCCGACCCGTCGGTCACCGGCATCATGCTTCATCTGCCGCTGCCCGAGGGCATCGACACGCCGGCGCTGCAATACCGCATCGACCCCTACAAAGACGTCGAGGGCGTGAACCCCGCCAATATCGGCCTGGTCTTCTACGGCGAACCCATCATCGCTCCATGCACCGCGCTGGCCGTCGTGGAGTTGGTCTCCGAGACACGGATGGAGCTTCGTGGCGCGCGGGCCGTCGTCGTCGGCCAGGGCGCCATCGTCGGCCGCCCGGTCAGCCTCTTCCTCATCCAGCGCGAGGCGACCGTCACCGCCTGCCACGAAGCCACGCGCGATCTGCCCGGCCACACCCGCCAGGCGGACCTGCTGATCGTTGCGGTGGGCAAGCCCGGCCTCATTCAGCGGGAGCACGTCAAGCCCGGCGCGGTAGTGATCGACGTCGGCATCAACCGCATTCAGGTCCCCGACGCCGACGGCAATATGATCTCGAAAACCGTCGGCGACGTAGACTTCGAAGGAGTCCGCGAGATCGCCCGCGCCATCTCGCCCGTCCCCGGCGGCGTCGGACCGGTCACCGTCACCATGCTCCTCCGCAACACAGTGGAAGCCGCCCGCAAGCAGATGGCCCGGAGTAGTTGAAGATGGAAAGACGAAGAGATAGAGAGATGGAGAGACCACCACGAGCGCACCGTAAGCATTTCTCACTTCTCACTTCTCACTTCTCACTTCGCCGGCGTCCTTTCTCAACTCTCAATTCTCAATTCTCAATTGGAACGTGGCTTCTGCTCGTTACTACTGCTGTCCACGGTCAATCCCAACCCGCTTCCCGCCCCGCGTCCGCCCCGGCCGGCATCGTGGATTTCCAGCCCGGCATCCGCATCGACTGGTCCGCGCGCGAAGTTCACGCTACGGCCACTGTCATCCTGCGGCAGGGACCGATCGAGCTGTTCGCCTGCTCGCCCCGAATCCGCGAGCACGAGAGCATCGTCCGCATGGAGGCCCGGCCCCTGCATCTCTATCAGGCGCTGGGGTTGATCGGGCTGACGCCCGGCCATCCCGTGCGGCTCAACCCCGATACGCAGCGGGTCGAGCCGGCCACCGGCGATCCGGTTGAAATTGAGGTCCGCTACGAACTGGCGGGCAAGTTCCGCCGACATCCCATCGAGCAGTGGATGCAGACCGCGCAGAAGCATGAACCACTCGAACCGCTGCCTTGGGTCTTTGCCGGTTCGGTTCAGGAGGATCCGGGCACGATCGCCGCGGACGGAGAGGGGACGGTCATCGCAGTGGTCGATTTCGCAACCTCCATCATCGCTCTCCCCGAGCACCACTCCGACAGCAACGCGGAGCTCTGGCTGGAGCCGGCGACAGACAAGATCCCGCCGCAGAGGTCCCCGTGTACGCTGATTTTCCGTGCCGGGCCGCTGCGTCTGCGGCTGGATGCCGCCGGCCGCATCCGCGCGAACGGCAAGACGCTGACTTTGGCCGGTGCCGCCCGGATGATCACCGAAGCGAAGCGCGACAACACCGCCCTCCGCATCCGCATCAGCATCGACCCGCAGTGTCCCGCCGCCGAGCAGCGGGCCCTCCTCAGACTGCTGAAGGAGCTGGGCGTCCCGGACGGCGACGTCGCGGTAACGCGCCCGTCAGCATCCTCAGCGCTCCAGCACGACCCGCAGGCCCTCGCCGCCTGGACACAGCGCCTATGGACTTCGGGCCCGGCGCCCGGTGTCGTCCAGGCGGACTGGGCCGGCTCCACGCGGGATTTGACCGACGATCTGCGTAGCCGCAGCCTCACGCTGCGTACGCGAGCCGAATCGGCCGTGCATTACACGGCCAAGATCGCATCAGACTTCCAGCAATTCTTCTTGACGATCGTCGCGGCCGAACCAGGCGCGGCTCAGCACTCGCCCCCGGCGGGAGAAACCCAACGGCGCGACCGATAAATTTACGCCTCAATTCACCGCACGCCACGCGCGGCGCGCGATCGACGACACACGCCCAATAATTCTGCCGGAATCGAAAAAAAATCCTGAGAAGTTCTTGCGTTTGTCCGATAGCTATAGTACAACGTGTCAACCGGATTGGATGGAACCAAACCGCCAAGGTGTGCATGCGAGCCAGGGATCGGCACAGACGGATGGCCAGAACACTGGGTTGCTTGGTCGCTTCGATGACCGTCGGAGCGGCGATCCTGGACTGGGTGCAGCCGACTCGTGCCACCAACTATCGCCCCGCCATCGAGCTCATCGCCCGCGGTAACACCATCAACCAACCGTGGACCACCATTCGCGTCGGCCCTCAGCGGCCCGGCAACGGAACGAAAACCGGCGAGACCCACTTTATTGTCGATCGCGAAGGCACCTGTACGGCCACCGACTACTGGCTGGACCAGAAGCGTTTCGGAAACGAGCCCGTCGTGCGGGTCTCTCTGGCCGCATCAGCGGGTTCCAACGAGGTTGCCCTGCCGCAATGGTGGGCCGCGCAGGAGCTGATCGCCGCGCTCCAGCGAGCCTGCTCCATCCCGCAGCGGCACGTCATTCTCGACGACACGCTGGCCCTGCCCCTGATGGCCTCCGCCCAGCCCACCGGCAAATCGCGCCCCTGATTCCACCCCCAGTTTCACCTGGACTCGGACGTTCGTTCGACTTGACGTTGAACATCCGCGATGGTATGAACCGCTCCAAGCGTGAAGCGTGTTTCCGCTGCCGGTCGATATCAGTGGGAACGTCCGATGCCCTTTCAATCATCACATTCAGAAAGGAACTTACCATGAAAAAGGCCATTGCGATCGTTTGTCTCCTCGGATCCCTGGCGTGCCTCACCGCGTGCAGCGCCACAGGCGCGGCAATAACCGGCGCGGAGATGGGTCTGAACCTGTCGAAGACGGATACGCACCTGCGCATCTTTGTGGACGATCAGAAGGCCGAGCAGAACCAGGCCAAGAAAGCCGTGACCGGCTATTCCAATTGGAAGGTGAAGGAGCCGGTCTCGACCGAGCCCAAGCTCAAGTTCGAGATCATCAAGCCGGAGAAGCTCGGCCGCATCACCATGGTGTCGGTGTCGCTCTTCCAGCAGTACGAGGCCGACTACTCGCACCAGGCCGAATTCGGCGTCAATGCCAAGGACACCACCGAGCCGCAGGCCCAGATGAAGCCGGATACCGTCTACGATCTCGGCAAGCCCGGCGAGGGCTTCAAGGTGACCGACCTGACCGGCAAGACCGTCGAAGGCGTGAAGCTCAAGCCGGGACTCAAGTACAAGCTGGTGCTGACGGTCAAGGCGGATAAGAGCGAAACGGCGCAGATCGAATTCAAGACGAAGTGATTCCGAAAGTTCACCACGGAGACACGGAGGACACGGAGAAGAAACAGAGGATTCAGTGGGCGCTCACGGCGATGATCGTACTGATCGCCGTTTTGAACTTGGCCGTATTCGCGCAGCGGCTCACGTCCGTGCTCCGGGACGGGCAGTATGTCGTCACGACCGGGATTGAAAGCCCCGCCCTGTATGGCATCTGGAAGCGGCTGCACGGCTTCCCGGTTTATGAATTCCCCAACGGCGGCAGCTTCGCCGCGCAACTCTTTAACTTCGGCTTTTATGAATTCTACGCGCGCGTGCTGCGCTGGCTGCGCATCGACGGCGCTGCCATCTCCGTTGGCGCGCGGCTCATCACGCTGGCCTTCGGCCTGGCCGGGATGCTGCTCACTGCCGCACTCCTGCGGCGAATGCTGCCCGGACGGATGAACGGGGCTCAGAGGGTGTGTGAGAAGCGGTCGAACGATCCGAGCCGCGACCGTGAGGGAGCGGTCCTCTGCGGCCCGCTTCCTTACGGGCGCGGCTCTGAAAGGCCTTCTTACACACCCTCTCAGAGAATCTGCCTGCTCTGCCTGGCGATCACGCTCTGGCTCGGGACCAATTTCACATCATGGTGGACGCTCACCGCGCGGCCGGACGTAGCTGCGGCGGCACTGGTGACGGCCGGAACGTTGCTCTATCTCGGAGCAGTCTCAAGGAAATCCCTCTGGCGGCTCGCGGCCGCATCCTGCGTGTTCTTTCTCGCATGGACGATGAAGCAGACGTTCGTGTTCACGTTCGCATCGGCGATCGTTTGCACGGTGTGGGTGCTGCGGTCCGGGCGGGCGACGATGGCATTGATCCTCCCTTTCGCGATGCTTGCGGCGGCGAGCATCGCAGCGGGCACGCCGGCTTACCGATATCTCTGCTTTCATGTGCCGCGGGTGGCGCCGCTCGACCTGCACTACGCCGCGATGACGTTGCTCAAAGTTGTCGGTACCGCCTGGCAGATCTTCGTGCCCGCTTTCGTGTTGGGGACGTTCGTTCTCATCCGTTTCGTCCGCGGCCAACAGCGCTTCGATTGGAAGCAATCCGCCGATCCAGCCCAATTCGGTCCCCTCCTGCTGGCCGTCGTCGCCATCGTTGCCGGTATCGTCGGCGTGCTGGGCATGACCCGGTCAGGAGCCAGCCGCAACTACCTGTTCGAGTGCTTCTTCGCCGCGGGCACGCTGTGGGCGCTGGCGCTGATGCGGCCCACGGCTGGAACATCCGTGCGTGAGGTGGCCGCTTCTCCATCTCGAATGGCGCTCTGGATGCTCATTCTCGTCGTGACCGCCGCGCTGCCGGCTGCGCAATTGGCCCTGCCCAATCGCATCGGCAAGCAGATCAAGGCCGACGCCCGCACGCGCCAGATGCAGACACGACTCGGCCAGCGCTGCACAGCCCTGCCCAAGCCCCTGCTGACATTCATCGAGCCGTTCAACCTGCCGTGGTTTTCGTCGCAAAATGAATATCCCGCCTATGTGATCGACCCCTACGTGTATGAGCCCCTGCGGAAGCGGGGACTGCTCACAGAAACGCTCGAAGATCAAATCCGCAGCGCCAAAATCCGCTCGCTGGTGACCGAGAGCTGGAACGAATCGGCTCACTATGCCGATGTAGCTGCTGCCGGCGGCTGGCATGAGCTACAGACCGATCCCGGCGAATTGCAGGACGGTGTTCGAGTATTCCTCGCACCGAGGTGAACCGCCAAGACACCAAGACGCCAAGAGAGAAGAATTATAAGGAATCCAGGAAGCCAGGAACCCATTCTCTTTCCTGGTTTCCTGGGTTCCTTATTGCTTCTTTGTTCTTCCCTTGGCGTCTGTGCGTCTTGGCGGTTCAAACAAACGCCGAACACGGCTCTCGCCTCATGTCCCGCGACCCTTTATAATCCCCGTACCATGAGCATCGTCGTGCAGAAATTCGGCGGCAGCAGTGTCGCGGACGCGGAAAAAATCCACCGCGCCGCCCGGCGGGCAATCCGGGCCAAGCTCGACGGGCACCAGGTGGTGATGGTTGTCTCCGCGATGGGCAAGACCACCGACAAACTCATCGCCCTGGCCAATGAGGTCAACCCCAACCCACCCAAACGCGAGATGGATATGCTGCTCACCACCGGCGAGCAGGTGTCGATCTCGCTGATGGCCATGGCCATCGAGGCGGGGGGGCACCAGGCCATCAGCTTCACCGGCGGGCAGATCGGCATGGTCACCGACAGCTCGCACACCAAGGCCCGCATCCGCTCGATCGATGCCGACACCATCTACAAGGAGCTGAACGCGGGCAAAGTGGTCATCGTGGCCGGCTTCCAGGGCATCACCGAGGAAGGGGCGTTGACCACGCTCGGCCGTGGCGGCTCCGACACCACCGCCGTCGCGCTGGCCGCCGTGCTCAAGGACTCCATCTGCGAGATTTACACCGACGTGGACGGCATCTACACCACCGACCCGCGCATCGTGCCGCAGGCCCGCAAGATGAAGGAGATCGCTTACGATGAGATGCTCGAGCTGGCCTCGCTCGGCGCGAAGGTCATGCACTCGCGCTCCATCGAGTTCGGCAAGAAATACAACGTACCCATTCACGTGCGAAGTTCACTCACCGATACCGAAGGGACCATGATCGTGGCTACAACCGCTGGAATGGAAGACATCGTCGTTCGCGGCGTGACGCTCAAGCGTGACCTGGCCCGCGTAATTCTCGTGGGCGTGCCGAATAAACCCGGCATCGCCTCGCAGATCTTCGCCCGCATCGCGAACCACCAGGTGGTGGTGGACGACATCATTCAGAACATCGTCGAGCACGCCTCCGAGGCCAACATCGGCTTCACCACGTCGCAGGCCGACGCCAAGGAAGCAGCAGTGATCGCCAAGGAACTGTCGAAGGACCTCGGCATCCGCCAGATCGAGATGGACGACAAGCTGGCCAAGGTGAGCATCGTCGGCGTGGGCATGAAGACGCACACCGGCGTCGCCGCCCGAATGTTCAGCGCCCTGGCCGAGGCCCAGATCAACATTCAGAACATCACCACCAGCGAGATCGTCATCAGTTGCATCGTCGATCAAAAAGACGGCGACCGCGCCGTCCAGGTCCTCCACTCCGCCTTCGGCCTGGACAAGGCGGAGGAGTAGTGAAACCGCCGATGGACGCAGATAAACGCCGATGGAAGTTGATCCTGTCCAGTCGAGAGCTCGGCGACAGGCTTTCCTCTTCGCCGTATGGAAAACGTATGTATGGTCAGAGCTGAACTGAAGGCGAAAGCCATCAGACGCGTCCTCCTGGCGGTGCCGAAGCTGGTTAAACTCCCCGCGTCGCCGATGTGGATCGATTATGACGAAGAGGCCGACGTGCTTTATCTATTCTTTCGCCGGCCGCAGAAAGCCACGGACAGCCGGATGCGGGACGATGGTGTTATTGTGCACACGCGCGGAAAGCAGATCGTCGGTTTGACGATCCTGGAGGCCTCCACGCGGTAGGGACAATCTCTCCTGCTTATGGGGCCGGTGAGAATCGCTTCGTTGCCCTTATGAAGCTGAACAGCGCTGAAGCCTGGATACTGTTCGGAGCACTGGCGATATCGCTGGTAATCTACGCTTGGATTCACCACCGACGGCAGAGGGGTTCCGGAGGCTCGGGCTACTATCGGATGGAGACCAGCCAGCCCGTCGACGCGCAATACCCTTCCCCGACCTTCGCGGAGCTCACTTCCGCAGATCAAGCGCGGATCGATGCTCAACGCGCTGTAGTGCTGTCTGCGGCGAAGCAGCGATATGGCACTTCTGAACTGCGTCAGGACCGAAACGATCTGATCCTTCTGCAGCGGATGCTGGACGACAAGGTCTTCTCTCCCAGCCAGACGTATGAGTTGCAGTCGATGGGTGTTGTCTTCGGAGACGCGTTGGTCAGTCAGCTCGGGCTGCGGTGGGTGATGATCACAGACGAGTACGGCACTGACCCGACTGTCGTGATTCCCGACACCACTGCCAACTTCAACGCGCTGACTGTGATCTCGAAACGTGTGGAGGAAGGCCGGACTGTGGATGTAAGCGATCTCTATCACATATACGAGCTGGAGGTTCCTCGAATGAGAAAGGAGTTCAAAATCGAGGAACATCGCTAACACTTTCTGCTCAGCTGAGAGTGCATCTGATCGTGGAAAAGAGTCAGATCGACGGCGATGCGGGCGGACGCTGAGTGTCATTCCGCCGCCCAGGGGAAGCGGTGTTTGAAGTGCCGATAGAACAGGCCGATCACGATCATGGTCACGATCATTGCATACGGCGTGATGATGATATCTATGAACCACAGAAGCAAGCCTGAACCGATCGCGTTCTGGACCTGCGGCAACTGCGTTAACATTAACACCGCAACCGCTGCCAGAATGGCCAGACAGACGGCCAGATACGCGATGGGTGCGGAAAGAATGGTACGCAGGACCACGTGCGGCCAAAGCCCGTCAAAGCCGCCGCCGATGGCGACACCGAGCATGACTGCCGGCCACAGCAGCATGCCGCACAGGGCAACGATCTTGATCATCCCCCACGGGACGTCCTTGTCGCTCCACCAGTATGCCAGCGCGGTAACCCCCGCGGGCAGCAACACCCACGCAAACGTGCCCAGGAACTGAATCATCGGCATGATGAGATCGTCGAGGACGTTGTGTATCCACACGTTGGGCAAGGCGTCTTCACCGCTCGCGACTTCACGAATGATGCCCATGTAGAAGGCACAAATATAGCCGTAGAGCAGGATAGTGGCATAAACCGCTATCCATCCTCCGTATCCCACCAGCGTCAACAACACGTGTACGAACGTGATCCCCATCCAGCTCGCGAGATTTCCCGGCTTTCGGAAGAAGACGAAAGCCTTGACTGTGTCGCTCCAGAAGCCGGTGGAAATGAGTGGCGTCAGATTGGGCTCGTCGTCGCCGGGCGGTGGCTGGCCTTCGTAGATTCGGCGCCACCGGCTGACCTTCTGCTGCGGCTCCGTGTGCGGCACGGAGACGCTCGATGCGAGCACGGGCGCTGGTATGGGCACAGTGAGCACGCTGCCGCACTGCCTGCACCGCGCCTTGCGGCCCGCGGCGTGGTCGGGCATTTGGATTCGCGAACCGCATGTACACACAAACTGGATCGGCATGGGGTTAGTCCAGAGGGCGTATCGGACATTAGCTTAATGCGGCATCCTTTGCTTTTGCTATTATAAACTTTGCAGGTTTTTGGAATCCATTTCGAGTTTGTGCACGGGAATCGTTGTGCTTTCTGCATCATGGAGGTTCCAACATGCGGCGAATTGATGTGATCCTGATCGTCCTGGCGGTCTTTGGACTGGCGGGCTGCGCTGCGTCCGACGCGGGCGTAAGCAGCCAATGGGTGGACCTCACGCATGACTTTGCGGAGGACACGATCTACTGGCCAACGGCGGAGCCGTTCAAACTGACCACCGTGGCGGAGGGCGTTACCGAGAAGGGGTACTACTACTCGGCGTATTCGTTCTGTGCGGCCGAACACGGAGGGACGCACATCGACGCGCCGGTTCACTTCGGCAAGGGCAGGCCGTCGGTTGAACAGATTCCGCTGGAGCGGCTGATCGGATCGGCGGTGGTCATTGACGTGAGCCGGAAAGCGCTGGTCGATCACGACTATCAGATCGACATTGATGATCTGCGTGAATGGGAGGTGCGTTACGGGCGAGTGCCGGACAGTTCGATCGTTCTGTTGCGCACCGGCTACGGGCAATTCTGGCCGGATCGCGTTAGATACATTGGAACTGACCGTCGCGGCCCGGATGCTGTCAAGGAGCTGCACTTCCCCGGCCTGCATCCGGATGCGGCGCGCTTTCTCGTCGAAGAGCGACACGTCAAGGCAATCGGCCTGGACACACCCAGCATGGATTACGGGCAATCGCAACGATTCGAGAGCCATCAGATACTCGCCGCGCACGACGTGCCCGGCATGGAGAACCTCGCGAACCTAGAGCTGCTTCCTCCTAGAGGGGCGTGGGTTGTGGCCCTGCCGATGAAGATTCGCGGCGGCAGCGGGGCGCCGCTGCGTATCATCGCTCGTTTGCCGTGACGACAGAAAGGGTGGGTGTCGAGGATCGCCTCGCAACTTGGTCCGACTCCTGCTCGCGGAGCCAGGCGATGGTTTTCTTCACGCCCTCCTCGTAGGGCACGGTCGATTGCCAATCCAGCTCTCGGCGCGCTTTCTCCGCGCTGAAAAAGCAGCGGCGGCCCATGAGCCACACGGCATAGCGCGTGATCATCGGCGGGTTCTTCAGCTTGAACGCATGACCGATACATTCCAGCACAAATGCCGCCGCATACGCGACCTTGTACGGGACATGCTTGTCCACCGGCGGGGCGCCAAGCTCGCCGGCCAGCAGGTTCAGCCACTGCTTCTGCTTCATGACACCGTCGTTGCTGCAGTTGTAGGCCTGGCCGGCGGCCTTGGGCGAATCCACCGCCAGAATGGCGCCCTCGGCGACGTTGCCTGCGTATACCACATTAAGACGGTTTTCGCCATCTCCAAGAATCTTGACCTTTCCCTCCCGCAACAGCCGTGAGAGCCGGAAGATGGTCGCCCGGTCGCGCGGGCCGTAGAGCCAGCTCGGGCGGATGACCGTGAGGCGAATCCGGCCGGCTTCGTGCATCGCCCAGAGGAGCTTCTCCGCCTCGACCTTGGCCCGGCTGTAATAGCTCCAGTGATGAAGATGGGCGCCGAGTGGGGCGGTTTCGTCGAGCACGACCCCTTCGCCGTCCGGATGACCGTAGGTGGAGATCGAGCTGATATGCAGGAAGCGCTCGCATTGGGCCGATGCGGCCGCTTCGGCGAGGTTGCGGGTGCCGTCGATGGTGATGGCCACGAATTCCGGCCACGGGCCCCAGTCTCCGACGCGGGCGGCCGCGTGATAAATCGCTTTCGCGCCGGCGCAGGCCTTCTGGAGCGATGCGCGATCCGACAGGTCGCCCTCGACAAACTCGACCCCTTGCGGCTTCAGCCACGTTCGATCGCTGTCCGGCCGGACGAGCACGCGCACCGGACGGCCGCGCAAACGCAGTTGCTCCACCATGTGGCTGCCGAGCAGACCGGTCGCACCTGTCACCAGATTCATCTTGACGCTCGCTTGGCTGTGGGCCGTACGATAGGAAGCCGGGGGGTGAACGTCAAGATTTTGGTTGCGGATTGCCCCTCGACTCTGCTCGTGGTGGTGAGCCTGTCGAACCACGGATTGGGGATTGGGGGCCGAGGGGATGGGGGATTTCTGATTTGCTGGAGGCGTGGGGCACGGCTTCGTTTGGCGCTGGGGCTTTGGTGATTGCGGATTTTGGATTGCGGATTGCGGATTGGGGAGGGGAATCGGGGATTGGAGATTTGAGATTTGATATTTCAGAGGGTGGACGGGAGGCGGGGGGCACGGCTTCGTTTGGCGCGGGGGGGTTTTGGATTGCGGATTTTGGATTGCGAATTGCGGATTGGGGAGGAGGATCGGGGATTGGAGATTTGAGATTTGACATTTGAGAGGATGGGCGTGGCGCGGGGGGCACGGCTTCGTTTGGCGCTGGGGCTTTGGTGATTGCGGATTGCGAATTGCGGATTGCGGATTGGGGAGGGGGAGAATCGGGGATTTGAGATTTGAGATTTGATATTTCAGAGGGTGGACGGGACGCGGGGGGCACGGCTTCGTTTGGCGCTGAGGGTTTTGGGGGCGGGGGGTTGGGATTGGTCAGGTTGGCCTGGAGGTTGTTGATGAAGGACATGGGGTCGGGAAGGAAGCGGGAGAATAGGGCATCGCCGGCCTCGTCGTCGTCCTGCTCCTGTTGCTGCTGCCGGCGGGATTGGCGGCGGGATTGGAGACGGTCGAGCTGGGCTAGGCAGCGGTTGAGCGTGCGGTCGATGAGGCCTTCGTAGCGGATGAGGAGGTCCATCTCGGCGAAGCAGGGGAGGACGAAGTGCATGGGGTCGGGTGACTCGCCGGTTTCGGGGTCGGGCCGGCAGTTGTCGCGGGCGTCCTGGATGGAGCGGACCTCGAAGCGGTAGGCGCGGCAGAGCCGCCAGTAGGAGACGGCGATGCGCTGGACGAGGACGACTTCGGCGCCGCCCTGGGGTTTGTGGGCGTCGTAGAGGGAGGCGAGGAGGGTATTGAAGTCGTCGGGGGATTCGTGGGGGTCTTTTTCGTGGAAGATGTGCCTGGCGAGGAGTCCGTGGCGGAAGGCGTTCTGGGAGGAGCGCTCTTTGCCCTCGGGGGTCCTGGGGCCGGTGGACTTCTGGGCGTTGCGGCGGTTGGCTTCGGCCATTTTTTCTGTGACGGTTCGCTTGGGCATGGTTCTCTCCTTCTGAAATTCGGTCTCCATCGGATCGAGCGTTGCACGCGCGCACGCTCTGCCTATTTGGGAGAAACACAGAGCGTGTTCCGTTGGGGGGAGGGTTCAGGGTTCGGGGGTGTGATCCGCAGATGGCGCAGATTTCACAGATGGGGATTGAACCGCATGTGGCCGACGGAGTTGCGGGTTCCGAGTGGCGGGTGGAACGGTCGCGGAGCGGAAGGGACGCATATGGATTTCTTCACTGCGATACTAAGCGCGGGTCGTAGTCGGCCACGCGGTGCTTGGCGTGGTAACTTTTGCTCTGGTCCTCCAGCAGAATCCGCGGCTCCAGCTTCGGCCGGTTCTCCTTCCCGATCCACGTGAGTTCGAGTCTGGTCTTGGTGTTCGGCATGATCACTTCTTGCTCTTCTTGCCTCGCCGACCCGCTCGGCTCTTCCGCGACTTGTGTAGCGCCACGTTGACGGAGTTAGGAGTCGAGCCCAGGAGATCCGCGATTTCCGTGTTACTAAACCCGCATCGAAAAAGCTTGTTTGCCTTCCTTGGCATGTCAAGCTCATGCAGTGTGGACGCGTAGAGCGCACCGAGAACCTTGCAGATGCGTTCCAGTGCAATGGCCGATCGTTCCTGTTCATTATCATTCATGCTTTGCACTCCTTGGCTAGAAACTGCTGGTAGCGTTTATATCCGGTAGACTTTACAAATGATCCTTTCATCAACTTGGCCCATCTCCGGCGAACACGTACAATATCCACAAAGAATGTTCGCTTAAATCGGTGAGAGGCTTTGCGAGATGCTGCGACTCTTCTGAGGAGCGCGGAAAGGTGAAAATCAGTGTCCACGAGTGAGCAACCGATCACAACGAGAGCCTCCGCATCGAGAAGTGCTTTGTACGCTTGTTCCCATAGCTTGCGCCAATGGGAATGCCCAAACACCTTGCCGTAGATGGGGGGGACGATTTGACGAAGATGATGCTTTACCTCGTTCCGGCGGGGATTCGTTACCCGAACGGGTTTGGAATCGAATATACGACTGATCTTGGCGAGCGACCCTTTGACCCACCAGTTGAGAGACCCGTGTAGTTTCAGGACGGACACGTCGCGCAGAACTTGTCCGGTTACGGAAGCCATAGGTTTCCATTCCACCTTGCGTGCTCCGCCGACCAGTCGATAACCCTTGGCGGGATTCCATCCGTGTCGAACCAGCGCGGAATCCAATAGAGTGTCATAGTTGAGGGTGATGATTGTGTCGTCCTCGCCAAGCCGGCTGACGAGGCGGTCGTATCCATTGTCATCGGAGAGGCGATCCAGCTCGACCAAAATAGGAAACAGCAACTTTAGGAAGTCACCGATTTCTCCTCGCAGACCTGGCTGCGGTTTGCGACCTGGACCGGATTTGTATATCTCTGGGAAGTCCTTGGCCATATATAGTAGGCTGAACGCTTCTTCCATCTTGGGGTCGCCTTTGACGGGTAGATCGTGCTCAAATGCGGTTCGAAGGCGTTTGAGGCGCTTGGCTTGAACTGACTGTGCCCCATGAGCGAGTGCAAAAGCCTCAGCCACCTTGAAAAAGTCACCGTTGAGAGGTGGTTTGAGCATCTTGCCGTTGAGGCGAACATGCCCTACAGCGCCCCGGGTCGCACCGGCGCCCATGATGAAGACGGTCTTGTAGTTTTTCCCTTTGATGAGCACGTTACTTCTTCCCGCGAGCACGCTTCTTTTTCTTAGCCTTGGCCGAAGACGCGGGAATTGGATAAATGTGGAGCAGACGACGATCCGCTTTGCTCTCACCGATCCAAAACGCGACCCCATTTTCAACCCATCGAGCGAAAGTCTTACTCAGGCTGCTCTGGTTCATCCTGCATGCCTTGACGACTTGCTTTTGTGCGCGAATGCCGTCACATAGATTGAACGCCTTTACGTGTTTAGCGCTCGTGGCCACAGCTTTCTGCACCTCTTCGAGCGGCACGGCCGATCGGCCAATCACATGCACCAAAGCCTCAAGAAGTTGTTCGATCTTCTGGTCATTATCCATGTAAAGCTCCTTTTGGTAATACCAACTTCATGCACGCGCTCTGATGATCTCCGATGGTGAACATGGAGGAACTGAGCGTTATTTCGCGGCTCCCTTCCGCTCGCCCAGAACCCGTCGGCCCTTTTGGCTCAACCTGTACTTCTGCAAGCGGCTGTTGGGCTTGTCGGGGATGGTGCGCTCGATCATAGCCTGGGCCAGCAGGGCTCGAATCGCTTCGTGGAGAAGACCTGATGCCTGCTTTTGGCCCAATACCGCAGCCAAAGCGGCTTTGCCTGCGGGCTGGTCACGTAGAATACGCAAGACCCGCTGTTCAAGCGACTCTAGCTTCGACTCTAGCTGTGACTCTAGCTCCGACATTAGCTGGGTCGCTCGTCCTCCGACCTTCTTCTCCGACCCTACCTCCGACCTTGTGGGGGCGACCTTCTGGGGGCCGGCGATGTACACACGGTATGTCACGACAGCAGCCCCGGTGATTTCCTCGAACGCCGGCGGGCGAATGCCGGCTTCACGGCACATGGCGATGGCCCGGTTTGTGCCGCGGCCCCATTTCTCGATCAGCCCCGCGCGACGAAAGACACCCGCGATGATTGGGTTGCCGTGAATGTATACTGACATGTGGATTCCGGCAATATGGAAGCGATGACCAGCGAATAACGTTTTCAGGTACTGAAGATCCCTGGCAACGCTCGCGCGCCCTCCGGGCGGAGAGAAAGAAACAGGGGAATCGGTGTCCAAGGACTAAAGTCCCTGGCAACAGTCCGTTGCTCCTCCGGAGCGAAAGTCGCTGGCAACAGTCCGTTGCTCCTCCGGAGCGGTGCGTCAGCGGTTTGCCTATTTCGCGGTTGAAAGGGGGAATATCTTCTCCGCTGTTGCGGGTTCGAGGCTTTCGAATGCGTTCAGGGTCATGATTTCAGTCGTCCCTCCGGGACTGAGGAAGATCGTCATGGCCGATATCCCAGCGTTGAAACGCTGGACTATTGTCGTCACGTGCCTGCGGCACGCAAACACGTCTGGGTCAGCCCGCAAGGGGGAGTGGCTCGTCGGAGTCCGACAGTGTCAGGCGGTAGAGATTGCGAGCGATCTCCGGGATGACCGCTCCACTCCGCTCGATCAGTCGATAGATCAGTTCCGCCCGCGCGGGCGGTTCGAGCTGCTCGAACTGATTCTCGAACGCTTTTAGTTGGGTCCGCGAGAGGATCTCCCGCCGGCCCTCGTCCACCAGGCCGTCAAAGCCGGCCGGATCATGCTGGGCAAATTCAACCAGCATTTGCAACTGCGGGTCGAGGGCGAAGTGCCGGCCGATGGTGGCGATGAGGTGCTGCTCGTATGCGGAGGCGCGGCTGCTGGACACGCCGGCTTCGCGGGCGATCTGGCGCAGGGGGGTCCGCTCGCTCTCATCGGGGATCAGCAACCGCTCGGCTGCCAGCCGCTTCATGATCGCGCAGGGATTCCGCCGCGTCCACGATCGGCCCTGAAGCTCGGCGAGGCCGTCGCGGACGGCCTGCTCGAACCGCCGGCGGATGACGTGCCGGATGGTGTCGGCTCCGGGTTCGACATCGGCAGCGACGGTTGGCGGTGCTTCCAGTGTGAGTTTCTCATCGAGCGTGTGGACCGGGCGCTGAGTTGCATGGACCGGCTCTTTCCGGGAACGTGCCCGCGCGGCGGCGCGAAGCGGCACGCGAATCGTGGAGAAGCATTCGTGCAGCGCGGCGAAGATGCCTCCGCGGATGCGCGGCAGCGCATAGGCGGGGAAGGAGCCGTCGCGTTTCGGCTGGTATCGGGCGGCCGCGCGAACCAAGGCCACGCAGCCCTCCTGAAACAGGTCGTCATATTCCCGATCGCGCGTCGGCTCGCGGGGCGTGGGCACGCGCTTCCGCAAATGGAGACCCACCAACCCGATGTGCTCGGAGGCCAGCGCCTGTTGAGCGGGGGTCAGATTGACCCGCTGCGTCTCGGCGGCCGGCGCCGCACCCCCGGCCGCAGCCCCGCCATTCTTCACATTCTCGCAACCCGCTCCCGGTCCATCTGAATCAGCCGATAGAGCCATCCCGCATGCCTCCCTCTCGCGCGCCGTATACCTAACATACACCAAACACGGCGTCCGGTCAAATGAAAATGATAAAGAATTCGGTTTTGATCTGACGGGTTCTGATGCGCGCGGCGGCCGGGCAAGTGATCCACTTCACAGCGTCAACCGGCTGATCGCGATCCCGCCGCCGAACACGACGGCGACATCCGTTCCCGGCGTGCCGAAGCGTTCGTGATACTTGCCGGTGTATTCGAGATGTTCGTTGCCGTCGTCATCGCGTCGATGGCTGTAGCGGATCACCAGTGGATCGGTGCTGACCGGCGCGAGATGCACGCCGGTCGGCGGGGCGTTTTCCGGGGGTCGGGGCAGGTTCACATTCCAGTAATGTCCGGGATCGAGAATCGGCCGGGACGACTCCTGACCGATCGCGGTCTGTGCGGCCGCATGAACGTGGGCGTCCGCACCCGGTGGGGCGGGTCGGTCTGGATGAATGAGGGCGGCCAGTACCGCCGCCGTCTCGCACGTGCTCCGCGGCCAGTCGTCGGGTAATTCCGCGCGGGTCAGTTGAGAAACGGCAATGGCGGGAAAGCCGAGGATGATTGCCTCGCGCGCCGCCGCGACGGTTCCCGAATAGAACACATCCACGCCCAGGTTGCCGCCGTGGTTGATGCCGGCGATGACCAGATCGGGCGGCGGTTGATCGGGGATGGCCACGGACACCCGCACGCAATCGCCCGGCGTGCCTTCCACGATGATGCCGGGGCCCATGCCGTTGATATCCGTCCTTCGGAACCGCACCGCCGGCGAAACGACATGCCCCTTACCACTGAATGCCTCTGCCGGCGCGATCACCTCAACCTGCACATCCGGCAGCATCCGCAAAGCTTCCCACAGCGCCCGCAGTCCGATGGCGTCGTAGCCGTCATCGTTGGTCAGAACGATCCGCATCTATGGCACAGTGTAAGGAGAATTCGGCCGCGGTCGAGCTAATCGTCATCGGCGCCGATCGCCGCGTTGACCTGGTGAATGCGATTCGGATCGAGCATGCAGCCGAGCAACAGGCGCAGCGTGTGGAAGGCCCGCATGTCGATCACGTGGCCGTTGGGAGCGATCTCGCCAAGAGAGGGGATGTCGAACTCGCCGCCGAAAGTCGCGGTGACCGTTCCATCGTTGTACAGATACCGGCCGTCGGGCGGGCACCATTCCAGTAAGTACGTTTTGCCCTTGATCCGCCCGTGAATCCGCAGCGAACCGTTTGAATTCTCGATATGAAAACCGTCGCGCTGTGCGAACCTTTTCCATGCCTCCAGCGTTCCGAAGAAGTTCGGCTTCTCGATGAACGGCCCGCCGTATTCCGGGCAGAAGGTGTCGCAGTTGCCGCATTCGTTGCAGAAGTCGGCGAAGTTGGCGATCTGATGCTTGCGCTCGATGGCCAAGGTCTGCGCGGGGCCGGGTTCGAGCTTGCCGTTCGCGCCGACGATCCAGTCAGTGAACTCAAACCGCTGAATCGGCAGCTCGTAAATGAAGTTCGCATCGTTGGGGCAGACGGGGATGCACTTGTCACACGAGACGCAGTCGAACAGCACCAGATGTGATCCGATGCGTTTGGGCACCGCACGGTTGCGGTCGGCTTGATATCGATCCTGGTGGCGGGTTTCCTCGGCGATGGCGAGCAGGTTATTCGCTGCGGCGATGCGCACGTTACCGCCGGCGTCTTCGCGGTTGCCGCGCGCGTCGAGGATAAAATCTTCGATGGTGCGGGCGCCGGTTTTGTTCATCTGGTCGGTCAGCTCGAACAGATAGTAGGGCAGACGCGCGTAGCCGCCGGGCCGGAGCAGGTCCGTGCACGTGGTGATCGGGCAGAATCCGCACGCGACCATGTTGGCGAAATTGTGCCGATCGACGCCGGCACTGAACGTGATCGGCATCTCCGGACCGACCGCCTGCCGGAAAACGTCGGCCAGCGTGAGCGTGAGCACGTGCAGCGGCGCGCCGGAGAGATACTGCACCTTGTTATCTTTGGTGAAGAACTCGCGGTGGTTGAGCACTTCGAGCGTATTGCTGAACTTGGCGCCGAAGTGCTTGCCGTGGCGGCGGGCCAGTGATGTGAGGCGATCGCAAATTTGGAGCGATTCATCGAATTGGAGCCCGCTCGTATACGCGGTCGGATTAACGGTGATTTCGTGATACCCGAGCACTTCGTGCAGCAGATGTTCGAGCCGCTCCTTGCCGAGCATCGGCGGGTTCATTTTCACGATCACGTCCATGTCCAGCTCGGAGATGAGAAACGAGCAGATGCGCTCGATCTCGTCGGCCGGGCAGCCGTGGAAGGTGGACAGCGTGATGCCGCTGGAGAGTTTCGTCGGGTAATCGAGGTCGCGCAGATGCCGATAGCGCGCGGGGATGTGCAGCCGCAGGCGGTCGATCGTTTCGCTCGCGTCTTTCATCTTTTCGATGAACGCGACCACCGGCTCGCTCTTGATGCCGGCCAGATCGTACCCAATGCTCAGATCGTAAATCGTCTCGCCGAGCGGGCCGCCCAGATCCAGCCCGTCGAAGAAGTCGCCGCGCCGCAGCATGTGCACGAGCATCGCCCCGGCCACGTATTCCTGAAGCGATTCGGCAATGCGCAGCTCCTGCGACCACTCGACGTTGTAGCCGACGTTGGTCGCATCGATGCACGGGCGGGGGATCTGGAGGCGGTCGTTGATCTGGACGGTCTTGAGTTCCATGATCCGCCCGCCGGCCAGCCACGACAGCACGATGTTCTGGGCCATCTGATCGTGCGGCCCGGATGCGGGGCCGACCGGGCTGGCCGCGAGCTGCTCGTGGAAGCGCACGGAAAGATCGGCCGCACCCGGATCGGGCGTGAACCACTTGCGCCGCGGCAGGTCGAAAATGGCGTCCTGCCGCTCGAACTCGAGGTGCATGCGCAAGACAAGATCGGCGAACGGGGCTGGGATCAACTCAACCATGACCGCTCATCATAACCTCCGCGCGCGGCAGGCTCTAGCGTTGCTTCAAGCTGTTCTTGATGTAGAATTATGGTATGACTGTCGATCAGATCGTGCAGATGAATCGGGCTGACCCCTTTCAGCCATACCGCATCCACATGGCTAAGGGCAGATCGCTCGACGTGATCCATCGCGATTTCGTGGCCCGTTCACCGGCGGGCCGCACGATCATTGTCTACAAGCCGGACGAGAGCTTTGAAGTTGTTGACGTTCTGCTGGTCGCCAGTCTGGAAGTGATCAACGGCAATGGCCAAGCCTCCGGGTGATCCAACATTCCGTTTCACCCAAAACTCTCTCGCACGAGCTGATTGAAGTCGGCGACGAACTGCGGCCAATCGACGCCGACGACGTGGCCGCCGTCTACTACCGTCTTGCCGGCGATGATGACGCGCTCCGGGCGCGGGGCGTGGCAGAGCATGACCGCTCCCAGCGGGTCGTGGGCGATAGCGCCGGCGAACGCGATGTCGTTCATGTCGTACAGCACCAGGTCGGCGGCGCTGCCCGGCTCGATCCGGCCGAGTTCGGGACGTTGCAGCACGCTCGCGCCGCCGATGGTTGCAATACGGAACGCTTCGGCCGTGGTCATCGCCTTGGGGCTGCCGGACACGCGCTGGAGGAGCAGCGATTGCCTTGCCTCCGCCAGAAGGTTTCCGCCGTCATTGCTGCTGCTGCCATCCACGCCGAGGCCGACCTTCGCGCCGGCATCCAGCAGCCGCCGAACGGGTGGGATTCCGCTACCCAGCCGCATGTTCGAGCACGGGCAGTGGGCCACGCCGGTCTGCGTGCGGGCGATCAGATCGATCTCCGCATCGTTGAGGTGCACGCAATGGGCGAGATAGACGTTCGGAGCGAGCCAGCCGCAGCGGTGCAGGTATTCGATCGGCCGCACGCCGAATTTCTCGTTGCAGAAGCGCTCCTCGTCGAGCGTCTCGGCCGCGTGCGTGTGCAGCAGCACGTTCCGCTCCGCCGCCATCAGCCGCGTTTGCTCCAGGAGCTGCGGCGTCACCGAGAACGGCGAGCAGGGGGCCAGGTCGATCCGCCGCATTGCGAGCGGCTTGGGGTCGTGGAATTTTTCAATAGCACGCTGGCAATCAGCGAGGATAACATCCTCACTCTGCGTGCAGCCATCTGGAGGCAGACCGCCGCCCGATCGGCCCAGGCTCATGCTGCCGCGGCAGGCGTGAATGCGGATGCCCAGCGATTCGGCCGCCTCCAGCACGGCTTCGAGCTGCACGTCGCTTTCGCGCGGGAACAGGTACATGTGGTCGCTGGTGGTCGTGCAACCGCCCAGGAGCAACTCGGCGATGCTGATGGTGGCCGCCCGGCGGAGGGCGTCGTAAGTGAGCTTCTGCCACTGCGGGTATAGCGCGACGAGCCACTCGAACAGCGTCGCATTCTGCACGGCCGGCATGCAGCGCGTGAGCGACTGATAGAGATGATGGTGCGTGTTGATGAGGCCGGGGATGACCAGCCGGTTGCGGCCATCGACGAGGGTAACGCCCGCTGCGCCGGCCGGTGCGGGCAGTTCGCGCCCCGCCTGTGCCGCCAGTGCCCAATCGACATCCGTGTCGCGAACGTAACCCAGCTCGATCAGCGTCTGCCCGATGACGCCGTGCCTGGTCTTTTGCAACTCCAGCGCCCGCATGAGCTGCTGCCGCGTGAGTACGCCGGCTTTGATCAGCACGGCCCCGAGCGGCCGCCCGCGAAGCTCGCTCACCGGCGGACGCTGAGCGACCACTTTGTGTGTAGGATTGGCCCGCACAGCGTCAGCCGTCGGCCCGACATGCGTAATCACGCCGTTTTTGAAAGCGATCGAAGTGTCGGCGAGCACGAGCGGCTCATTCCCGCGGCAGGTGATGACCGTTGCATGATCGATGCGGGTCTGCATGTGACGGGTCAGCGACTCCATATTACGGGTTCGCGGTCGGTTCTCTTAGTCGGCGAACGGATTGACGATTTCGAGTGATGCAAACTTTCTGGTGTCAAGTGCGATCATGCAGCTCATCGCGTGATGGCAAACGACCGCCGGAATGGAAGTTCATCCCATCGATGCCGCGACGGAGCCGTTCGATGGCCGCGTCGCGATCGGCTGTGGTCCGGCCGTTGATTGGCTGGATGATAATCCGAACCCGCTGCTGATCGGGAATGTCCAGCCGCTCTAACGGTTTAAGGACGCCGTCTGCGTAAATGGCTTCTGCGACTTGCGTCATTCCGTTATTCTATATCGCTGGGGTGTGGATAGGCAACACAGTCTCGTTGCTGGTGAGAATCCCTTCTCGCACAAGCGGTTCAAAGCCAGGCACGGTAAGCGCCGCCAACCGCGGCAGTTTGAATTGAGAGGTGTCCTATCACTTCAGGCCGAACGAGTGACGCAATCGAACCTGCCCCGTTTTCCCCCGTTCGAGTCAAAAACTCGCGGGGATCTGCCGGCAGGCCGGTCCCTCCGGGATGTATACAACGACTGAGGGTTCTTTGATGAGGATGGTTATGCCAGACAATGTGCCGGCGTTCGTTTTTGTCGGATTGATGCTCATCTGCGCGGCGAACGCGGGGGCGGCCGAGAAGCCGAAGTGCATGGCGAAACCGCCGAACCTGGACCAACCCGACAAGTCCGGGCCTATCGGCCGGGAATTGCAATACCTCTGCCTGCGGCAGTTGGGAGCGGACTGCCGCGAGCGTCTCAGGTTTGGCGCGGACTCCTATCTTCCACGAGATTACGCAACCATGAAGCCTGATCGGCGGAGAAGCGAGCGCGATATCCGCCCCCTTGCGAGTCTTGCGTTTGGTTGTGCGCTCCATTTGACCTTTGGCAAATACGATGAGCAGGCGTCGGGCATCGAGCGCGGGGAAGCGGCGAAGATAGCGGTTTCGCTGATTCGAGAGCTGGCCTCGCGCCACATCGCCAACACGGACAAGACGTCCTGGTGGTGGGGGGATGAATGGCAATCCGCGTTTTGGGCGGCCACCACCGGCTGGAGTGCGTGGCTTCTGTGGCACCGGCTGCCTGAGGGTATTCAACAGGATGCCGCGAGGATGGTCATCCACGAAGCCGACCGATTTCTGGGCGGCCCCGCCCCTCACAATGAGTTCAACGATACCAAGGCAGAGGAGAATGCCTGGAACTCACAGATACTCGTGCTCGCCCAATGTATGTTTCCCGACCACCCGAACCATAGTGCGTGGGCGGAGAAGGCCAAGGAGTACATGATCACGGCGTATGCCGCGCCGCAGGACGTGGGCAGCGAGCGAATCGTGGATGGCAAGCCGCTCAAGGAATGGGTGCGGGGGCCCAACGTCCACGAGGACTACACGCTTGAGAACCACGGGTTCGTCCACCCCGACTACCTGACGGCCTACGATCTCCAGGTGAGCAACACGTTTGTTTACCGCCTGGCGGGAGAGCCTTTGCCGGAAGCGCCTTTGTTCAACATCGCCCAGTGTCGAAAAGTGACCTCGTTCCTCACCAGGCCCAGTGGCTGGTTCTTCTACCCTCAATGGTGCGACTGGAGCAACTACTCGTTCGACGTAACCATCGAAGCCCAGATGCCGGACCCTCTGATACCGGACCCGGTCGGCGCGCGCTGCCTGCGATGGGTGCTGGATTTCCTGACCTACGCCGACAAGTCCCACGGCGCCGGGCCCTCCAAAAACCTGTTTCACGGAGTCAACTACGCCTGCACGCCGCTGCTCATGCTGAACGAGATTTACGTGACGTACTACCTTTTCGGGACCGGAGCCCAGCCGGTCTCGGAGAAGGAAGCGCTGGCTAAACTGTGCGGCACGATGCTCTCGGAAGCGGGCAAGTTCGCCGTTTGTCGCTCGGAGGATGGCATGGCCTCGTTCTCCTGGTTCGACGGGGGCGGCCGGTTCA
>CAYLLT010000002.1:0-56741 GCA_964384465.1 uncultured Planctomycetales bacterium
AGGTTAAACCACGAGCTTATGAGCGAGACGAAAAGCTACCTGCGGAATCGCTGGGTGTGAAAGTGAGAAGGTGTGAAAGTGAAAGTGTGAAGTGCGGCGCGCGTTTTTTCAAGCCGGGGCTAATCAGGTCATTGCCAGAAGGCGACGGCGGAGCAGGTGACGCAGGTGCCGCTCGAGGGGTCAACCGCCTGGTGGTAGCGCAGCAACTCGGCTTGCGATCCGGGCAGGGCGGTCATCAGGGCGTAGATGCATCCGGCGCTGCACACGCGCGTGTTGTTCTGACGACGGGTGAGGGTCTCGACGAAAGCTTCACCGCTGCCGGCGACGACGTTGCCGAGCGCTTCGTGATCGGATCGTTCGATCCGATGGAGAAAATCGGCATCGAGGTCCTGCTGATCGCCGAATCGCGAGCCGACGTGGCTGAGGTCGGCGCCGGCGATAATCACGGTGGGGGTGGCGTCATCGCGCGCGAGCTGGCCCAGCGTTTCGGCGAAGAGTCGCAGATCGACGCCTTGGCCATCGCGCGGAGCGGTGCCGGTGGGGCCGCAGGGGTCGGGGCAGAGGATGGGCACGATCTCGAACTGCCCGGCCCCGAAAAGGTGCTGGAGGATCAGAACCTGCAATTCGACGGAATGCTCCTGCTGGTGATCGAACTCGTGCTCACAGAGATCGGCCGAGAGCCGCTCCTGGAGTGACGACAGAAATGCACGATCCGTGCGGGTGGTGCCCAGCGGCGTCTGGAAGTCCTTGCCCGTCGCAACCACGGACGTTCCCCGGCCGAAATGATTGGTGCCCAGGAGGACGAATCGTTTAGCCGGCGGGATCGTGGCCAATACGCCGTAGGCATCCGCATAGCAGGGCGTCCCCCGGCCGAAATCCAGATGGGGGGCGATAAGCCCGGCCAGCCGCCGGCCGTTGCTGCCGGTCACGCAGGCCCGGCATTCGAGCAACATGCGGGCGATCGTAGGGACCAAACCATCCCCTGAGCCGCGATCCCCATCGGAGATCCGGGCGGGAGCAGATCGATACGCATCGACCAACGACTGGAAATGCTCGGCAAACGACTCGCTGTCGAGGTAGTGGGCGGAATCCAATTGTTCGATCATTTTGGCCAACTCAGCAGCCGGAAGCGGCCGGCCGAACTGCTCAGCAAAGCCCCTGGAGATGTCGTCGAGGCTGTGCCGGCCGTCCAATAACGACAGGATGAACAGGGCGGGGCCGGAAATGGCCATGCTGCCGGACGCCAGACGGGATGGATCGTTCACGACCAAAAGGTGTTGTCCGTCCTGATCGACGGGAAAGACCTCCACGGGTCTGAGCCTGGGATTATCCATCGAGGATGGCTCCGGGGAACTCCCTATCCGCAGGACCGCGGCAATTTATTGCCGTTCTGTCGTTGCGGACGCGAGCTTGCGGCAATAAATTGCCGCAGTCCTATCGAAAAGGCAACCCGCTAAATCGTCACACATCCGGATCCAGGGGGCATTTGCCAGCGGCAATACAGCCTCGATATACTATGGCACGTTCAGGGGAGAGTCGAACACAGGAACGTTACTTGCCGATCGCCCGGACGATCTGGTTAATCGCACTGACGCTGGTGGCGACGCTGTTGCCGGCGAGTGCCCGGCTTGCGCCGGCCAAGGCGGAGAAGCCCAAGCCCGCCGATGAGCAGGCCCAGCCGTCTGCGCCCGTTGCGAATAAGCCGGAGAGCAATGCCGAGAATCCGGAAAAGAAGTCGGAAGAGCACAAATCGCCGAAGCACGCGAAGGTCGCGCCGAATCCGGACCTTTGGGATGGCGGGTCCACGCGGCTGGTCAGCGGCGGCTCCGGCAAGATCATTATCGCCGCCTTTCTACGTCATGACGCCGGCTCGCGCATCGCATCGGTCAATCGCCATCCGATCGCAACAGCCATCTCCACGATCCCATGCGGATTGTCGCAACTTTCCCGGCTCACCTGCCGGAATGCCCACGCGCCACCCATCGCGATCTGAACCACAAGGACCGCGGCAATTCATTGCCGCAATGCGTCAACAAGTTGACGCGGTCCTGACTGCTGGTTTATGACGTTGGTATCCTTTCCGCATCGCATGGGTTAGTTCGCCGGTCGGCTGCTCAAGGACAAACTAGAAGAAGAGATATTGAGGATCAATCATGGGCGAAAAGAATCTTTGGTCGAAGCTGGGTCTCATCGTCCTGCTGGTGGGGGTGAGCATTTGGCAGATCTTCCCGATGAAGAAGGACACGAGCTGGCGGGACCGGCTCAAGGCGGGCATCGACCTGGCGGGCGGTGCGAGCCTGTTGTTCGAGATCGACGATTCCGGCTTGCAGCCGGCCGAGAAGGCCAACCTGGCGGAGCGCGTGGCGACCATCCTGAAGGAGCGCGTGGATCCGCAGGGCAACCGCAATCTGGTCTGGCGGCCGATCGGTCGGAACCGGCTGGAGATTCAGATGCCGCGGCCACCGGCGGCACAGAAGGAGCACCGCGAGGCCCTGGAGAAGGCCCGCAGCGCGATACTGGCCACGAATATCACCGAGGCTCAGATCCGCGCCGCACTGGGTATGCCGCCCGAGCAGCGCAAGCAGGCGTTTGCCGAGATGTCGCGGGTGGTGAAATCGCGCCAGCCGCTGTTCGATCGGCTCGCAGCCGCGGATGAGAAGTACACGCAGTTGACCACCACGCAGCCTTCAACGCAACCGGCCTCAACGCGACCGGCGTCCACTCAACCGGCCGATGTCGCGCAGGAGGCGGACCGCGCCATCAGCGAGCGGAACCAGCTCATCGACGATCTGCTCAAGACGAACCTCGATCCGCGCGTGCTCGGCGACGTGCTGGAGTTGGGCAAGACTACCGACGCGCGCAAGGATAGTCTGCGCAAGCTCAAGGAGGCGCATCCCGATCTGACCGCGCTGATTGACCAGATGACCGAGAGCCACGATGCCTTCTCCGGCGAGAAGGGCGCTCTCGACGACACGTCCGACCTGCTCCGGCTGCTCCGGGGGGCGGGTGTGCTGGAGTACCGCATCCTGGCCCAGCGCAGCAGCAGCAACCCGGAGATGACCGACTCCTCCAAACCGAAGTACAACGAGCCGATCGCCAAGTACGTCGATCAACTGTCGAAGTACGGCCCGCGCCCGCGTCCGGGCGACAACTACCGCTGGTTCAAGATCACCAAGGCGGAGGAGTCCAAGGGCTTCCCCGATCCACCGTATGTCGTTAAGGAATACATGGGTTCTAAATACGTCCTGTCGCATTCCACGCAAGACATGGGGCTGGTGAAGGGCGACAGTTGGACGCTGCGCAGCGCGGGCCAGGGACGCGACCAGATGGGCCGGATCGCGGTGAATTTTTCACTGTCTTCGCACGGCAAATTCGGCCGGCTGACCGGCGACAACATCGGCCGGCCTTTGTCGATTTTCCTTGATGAAGAGGCGATTTCGGCCGCCACCATTCAGAGCCAGATCAACGATCACGGCGAGATCACCGGCAGCTTCACGCCGGAATACGTGAATTACGTGGTGAACACGCTGGAGGCGGGGGCGCTGCCGGCGCGGTTGAAGGAAGTTCCGCTCCAGGAAAAGAGCGTCGGGCCTTCACTGGGCGAGACCAACCGCCGCATGGGCACGCGGGCCATCATGATCTCGTTCCTGCTGACGATCGCGTTCATGGCTGTGTACTACACGTACAATGGCTTCATCGCCGACATCGCGCTGCTCATGAACCTGGTCATCACGCTGGGCGTCATGTCGTTCCTCCAGGCCACGTTCACGCTGCCGGGCATCGCCGGGCTTATCCTGACGCTGGGTATGGCGGTGGACGCCAACGTGCTCATCTATGAACGCATGCGCGAAGAGTTGCAGCGGGGGGTCTCTGCGCGCATGGCGGTCAAGCTGGGTTACGAGAAGGCGTTCAGCGCGATTTTCGACTCGAACCTGACCACCATTCTCACCGCGGCGATCCTCGCCTGGATCGGCAGCGAGGAGATAAAAGGCTTCGGGCTCACGCTGGGCATCGGCCTGTGCATCAGCATGTTCACGGCCCTGTTCGTCACGCGGCAATACTACAACATTATGGTCCCAACGATACTGAACCAGCAGGAGACGCGGCGGGCCTGGTGGGGGACGGGCATCTTGGCGATCGTCGGCGGAACCTTTTTGGCATTGGGGTGGTTATTCAATTCGGCGGATCAGCGGCCGGATTCGAACCTGATCGGGCTCGGCAAGTTCGTTCTGATCCTGTTTGGGACAGCCGCTTTGCTGATGCTGAGCCTGTGGGCGTTTCGCCTCGCCTATCGGGCGTCCGGGCACCAGAAGGCGAACCGTCTGCCCATGATGAAGCTGATGAGCGCGCCTTCCATCGACTGGATGGGCAAGTATCGGATTTTCTGGGCGATCTCGTGCGTGACCATAACGGCCGGGTTCATCCTCATGTGGATCGGGCTGAAGGATAAGAAGCTGATGGACATCGAGTTCGTCGGCGGGACGAGCGTCCAGGTCCAACTCAAGGACGAACACAAAGACCTGACCGACGAGAAGTTTTTGGCGTACATTACGGGTCCCCGCCCGGACAAAGGGGTGGATGCGGCAGGTTGGCTGCGGAATGCGGCCAAACAGTTGGATAGCGCCTCGGTGACATCGTTGGGCGAGGCCCGCTATGTCATCAGCACGCCGGAGAAATTGACCACCGCGCAGTTACAGGCGCTGCTGACGCCGAAGTTTGAGGACTTTGTTTCGCGGGGTGCGTTCACGCCGGCTGAAGGCGGCGCGGCGGTGCAGCTCGATCCGGAGAAAGCGCGGACGGCCTTACCGGATACGGCGGCGGTTCAGCGGAAGGTGAAGGATGCGGCCGGGTATGCCCGCGATGCCGCGGAGCGACTGGGCGGGGCTCGCACCCAAAGCGTCGTGGAGGAGACGGCCAGCGGCGAGACGCGGAAGGCATTCGAGATCATCACGGCGGAGACTCGCCGGCCGGTGGTATCGGAGGCCCTCCTTGCCTCTATCGGGGATCTTCTCCAGGCCAAGCAGCCCATCGACGCGCACCTGGTGAAAGACGCGGATCGTGCGCCCGAAGGGATTTTTGAAATCAAGCAGGAGGACAACGTCCTGGCGGATGTGACCGGCGGCAATTCGCAGGAGCCGGTGGGGATATTCAAAGGTGGAGCGGTCCTGGTGTTTGACGATCTGAAGCCGCCGCAGACCACCGGCGAGGTGTCGCAGCGTCTGCGCGAGATGAGGCTCCAACCGGAGTTTGAGGGGATTTCGTGGCGGAGTTTCAAGGTGGTCGGGCTGGAACCCGCGTCAACCATCGTCGGATCGGCCGGGAACCCGCTGTTCAAAAAGGTGGCGATCGTGGTGAACGATCCCAATATTCCGTCCTTCGATTCCAAGGATACCTGGCGGACCGAAGTGGCCGAAAAGGAGCTCTCGCTCGCCCAGGCGGCGCTGGCCAGCACGCAGCCGCTCCAGCGCGTGACGCAGTTCGCGCCGCAGGTCGCCAGTGAAGCGGCCCAGAAGGCGATTATCGCAGTCATCCTGTCGCTGATCGCGATCGCGGCGTATCTGTGGGTGCGGTTCGGCTCGGCCGAGTTCGGCCTAGCGGGCATCTTGGCGTTGTACCACGACGTGGCCGTCGCGCTGGCGTGCGTGATCGCGTGCCACTACGTGTACAAAACACCCATCGGGAAATTCCTCGGGTTGCAGGACTTCAAGATCGATCTGAACATCATCGCGGCCCTGCTGACGATCATCGGTTACTCGATCAATGACTCCATCGTGATCTTCGACCGTATCCGCGAGAACCGCGGGCGGCTGGCGACGGTGTCGCCCAAGTTGATCAACGATTCGATCAACCAAACGCTGTCGCGAACCATCCTGACGGTGTTTACGGTGTTCATCGTGGTGGTGGTCATGTACATCTGGGGCGGAGCGGGGATCAAGGGTTTTGCCTTCACCATGATCATCGGGTGCATCACCGGCACGTACAGCACGTTTGCCATCGCGACGCCGATGGTGCATCACACCAAGGTGATGTGGGTCGTGACCATCATCATTACCGCGCTGACCGCGGCCGGCGTGGTGCTGATGGCGGTTCCGAATTTGGTCGCGCAATTAATCCTGCTGGGGACCATCGCCGCCCTGACAGCCGTGGCGCTGATGAAGTTCCTCGCGGCGGGATCGGCCGGCGCGGCTCCGCGGCCGGCGGCGAAAATGGGAGCGTTCCCGGTGCGGCAGTGAAGCGATCACATCAAGGACGCTGACAGATCGGAAGGACCACGACAATTTATTGTCGCGATCCTGTTTCCGGGACGCGGAATGAATCCGCATTGGCGCCAACAAGTTGACGCGGTCCTGCGGATTATTCAACAATCATCCGACGTATCGCCGCAGGAAGCGCAGGCCTTTCTGCGCGAGTTCGTCGCCGCTCTTGGCGAGCGGGCGCCAGATGCTGGCGGCGCGGGCGAGTTCCTTGATGGCGGGGACGAAGCTCTCGATGGTGATCCAGCGGTCGTACTTCATGCGGGCGAGCGCTCGCATCGTTTCATCCCAGGGCACGTGGCCGGTGCCGGGGATGCCGCGGTCATTTTCGCAGGTGTGCACGTGCGCGAGCCATTTCCGGCCGATCTGCTGGAGTGCCGCGACCGGGTCTTTCTCCTCGATGTTGGCGTGGAACGTGTCGTAGTGCACGCCCATACGCGGGCTACCCACTTCCTTGCACAGGCGGAGCGTGTCGTCGGTCGTATTGACAAAATAGGTCTCGAACCGGTTGAGCGGCTCAATACCGACATTGATGTCCAGCTTCTCGGCCCGATCGGCCACTTTCCGCAAACCATTCACCGCATGTTTCCATTCGGCGTCGTTGCGTCCCCGGCCGACCAGCAGTCCCACCGGCGAATACAGCGGCCCGGCGAGACAATCGGCGCCGATCGCCTTGCTCACCTCCAGCACGTGGAGCAGATGATCGAGGGCCAGCTTGCGGTCCCTGGGGCCGGCGCCGATCAGCGAGCCGGTGACGTTGACGGTGCAGACGGTGCTGCCGAGGCCGTTGTTGTTGAGCGCCCGCCGCGTCGCCGGCACGTCCACCGCCTTCGGCGCGAAGATCGGAAACTCCACGCCGTCGAACCCCATGCGGCCGACCTTGTCGATCAGCTTGATCTCCTTTGTCGTGAAGCAGCCGGTCCACAGCATCAGGTCCACGCCGATTTTCATAACGTCCCTTTCGTTCAATGGAACTCACCACGCAGACACGGAGTTCACGGAGAAGAATCACAATAACGCCCGCTGATCGTGTTCAGTTTCGAGTTCCGGCTCGGGCAGCAGCAGGTTCTGGGCGTCATCCGCAGGCAACTCGTGCACGTCGCGCAGCTTGCGCTCGATGGTCCGGGATTTGCTGGCCGCCCGGTCGATTTCATTCGAAGCCTGTTCCAACTTTTTCTTGACTCCTTCCAGAGTTACGCCGAATTTGCCGAACTCCGTCTTGACCGCGGCGAGTAGGTTCCAAACTTCGCTGGACCGCTGCTGGATCGCCAGCGTGTGGAAGCCCATCTGCAGGCTGTTCAGCAGCGCCCACAGCGTGGAGGGGCCGGCCACAACCACGCGGCAATCCCGTTGAATAACATCCGTCAGGCCGACCCGCCGGACCACCTCGGCATAAAGCCCTTCCGTCGGCAGGAACATGATCGCGAAATCAGTCGTCATGGGCGGGTTCAGGTATTTCTCGCAGATGTCCTTCGCGCATTTCTTGATGCTGTTTTCGAGTTGTTTCACCGCCGCATCCGCGGCATCGGGGTCCGCCGCTTCCTGCGCTTCGAGCAATCGCTCATAATCCTCCTTCGGGAACTTCGCGTCGATCGGCAGCCAGACGATCTCCTCCCGGTTTTCGTTGCGGCCGGGCAGCTTGATCGCGAATTCCACGCGTTCGCCGCCGCCTTTCGTCGCAATGTTGCGACCAAATTGCTCCGGCGTGAGTACCTGTTCGAGCAAGGCCCCCAGTTGTATTTCTCCCCAACTGCCCCGCGTTTTGACGTTGGTGAGCACCCGTTTGAGGTCGCCCACGCCGGTGGCCAGCATCTGCATTTCGCCGAGACCCTTGTGGACCTGCTCCAGTCGTTCGCTCACCAGCTTGAAGGATTCGCCCAGTCGCTTTTCAAGCGTACCCTGGAGCTTTTCGTCCACCGTTGCCCGCATGGCATCGAGCTTGCGCGAATTGTCCTCCTGAAGCAGTTTGAGACGCTCGTCCACCGCCCCCTTCACGGCATCCAGCTTCTTCTCAATGGATTCGGTCAGTTTGCCCAGGTGGTTCGAGAACGCTTCGAGCCGGTTCTGCTGTATTTCCGAAATGCCTCCCAGGCTCTTGACCACCGTATCGTTCATTCCCTTCAACGAAGCGTTGACTTCCTCGCGGAGCTGCCGGGCATGTGTCCCGGATTCCTCCCGGTTCTTGGCGATCTCTTCGCGCAGCGTTCGTTCGCTGCGCTCCTGGCCGCGTTCGAGGTTCTCGAGGCAAGCGGCAATCAAAGCGTCACCGGTGCCTCGCCTCAGCAGTACGACAATCAACGCGGCGATCAGCAGCAGTACAGCGATTGCGAGCAGAATTGTGGTCTGGAGCATGAACGGTCTTTCCCGTCGAATGAAAGGAATCCTAAAGCAAGGCGACATTGCGGACAAGTTTCCGCCGCCCGCGTGCATCCGCCGCGATTTCCGATTAACTTCAACCGCGCATGACGGACACTCCAACGCCTGCGTACGCTCCGGTTCGGCCGCGACGCTCTACCGCTATCGCCCAGGCGGCGTGGAAATGGGCGGCGCCGTTCCTGGGGCTGGCGATCGTGCTGCTGTTCTTCCAGAGCCGCCGGCCGGACGCGTTCCTCACCGCCGTGAATCTCAAGATCGTGGCCGCCCAGACGGTGGTGGTCGGGATCTGCGCCATCGGGATGACTTTCGTCATGATCGGCGGGGGGATCGATCTCAGCGTGGGGTCGGTGATGGCGCTGTCCAGCGTGCTGCTGGCGCTGGCGCTTCAGAAAGGCGGCGGCACGGCGACGGCGGTTGCACTGGCGATCGCCGCTGGGGGGCTGTGCGGCCTGGCGAACGGCGTGCTCATCACCAGCCTGCGGATCATCCCGTTTGTGGTGACGCTGGGCATGCTGGGCATCGCCCGCGGGCTGGCCAAGGCGCTGGCGGGGAACCGGCCCGTGCGGCTCGAATTCCGCCCGGACGCGCTGGCCGATTTCGTACAGCCGCTGCGGTCCGCGGCGTGGTGGGACGTGGCGCCGTCGGTGTGGATGATGCTGGCGGTGGCTGTCGTCGCGGCGATCGCACTGAACCTCACCCGCTTCGGGCGGCACACGTATGCGATCGGCTCGAATGAACTGGCCGCGCGCTTCAGCGGCATCGCGGTCAATCGCCGCAAGTGGATGCTCTACGCGCTCGGCGGGCTGCTGACCGGTTTGTCCGGCGTCGTCCTGTTCGCCAGCATCACCGAGGGCGATCCGACGGCGGCGGTCGGGATCGAACTTCAGGTCATCGCGGCCGTCGTCATCGGCGGCGGATCACTCATGGGCGGCGAGGGCAGCATCCTCGGCACGCTCATCGGCGCGTTCATGCTCACCTTCCTGGTCAACGGCTGCACGCTGGCCCAGTACCCCAACTGGGTCCAGGAGATCGTGATCGGCGCCATCATCATCCTGGCGGTGGCGCTGGATTATTTCCGCCGGAGAAAGCCAGCATAAGCGTTGAGCTGTTACGGCCGAATGCCTGTCCAGTTTACGAATCGCCCGCTTTGACTAAAATGGTACTAAACTGGCTATGATGCTGGTTCCCGGGCAAAGTTGCCCAGGCAGCACGTGGAGAGGTGTCGGAGTGGCTGATCGAGCTGGTTTCGAAAACCAGTGTACGGGTAACCGTACCGTGGGTTCGAATCCCCCCCTCTCCGTTGATTAAGAAGTTGGGTCCGCAGGAGTCCGTCGGGCGAGCCGGCGGGCCCCAAACCGCGCATCTGCCGCTGGAGGTTGAAGAATGCCCATCGATAAACGGCCGCAGTTCTGGTCCTACTGCATCGGCGATCTGGCTTTCCCGGACATTCAGGAATACCTGAAGGTCTGCGACATCATCATGATCCCGATGGCCAGCCTGGAGCAGCACGGCCCACACCTGCCGCTGTACACCGACACCATCACCGCCCTCGAAGTCGCGAAGCGCACGGCCGAGCAGGCCCGCATCCTGTACACGCCGCCGATTTGGATGGGCTATTCGCCGCAGCACATGCGCACGCCCGGCGGCGGCACCGGCACGATCACCGTCCGGCCGCAAACGCTGCTCAATCTGCTGCACGATGTGGCCCGCAGTTGCATCCACCACGGCTTCAGCAAACTGATCTTCGTGAACGGGCACGGCTCGAACATCAAGGTGATCGACCCACTGCTGCGCAAGCTGCGATATGACACCGGCGCGCTGGTGACGTTTTACAAGCCGTATGCCGAGCGCTACATGGGCATGATCAAAGACGTGCTGGAGAACCCGCCGGAGGAGACGCCCGGCTGGCATTCGAGCGAGCTCGAAACCGCGCAGGTCATGGCCCACAATCCGAAGATGGTGCGCATGGATCGCGCGGTCAAGACGCTGGCCCACAAACCGGCGTGGCTGCCGCAGGGTTTTAAGAAAGTGGACGGCGCCCCCGACGTGGAGTTCGACGGTTACCAGTATTTCCAGTTTCCGATGGACCACACCGAGTTCACGGAGACGGGCGTGATCGGCAACCCGTTCCGCGCGACGGCGGCCAAGGGCGAGGAATGCTTCAAGCGCTTCGCCGCCCACCTGGTTAAGGCGATCGACGCGCTGGAGAACGTGCCGATCGAGATCAAAAATCGCGAGTGGAAGGACACAGTTTGGTCGGAATAGTTCAAAAGGCTTGACCGACGAGCACATAGGGATCAGGAAAGCATCTGGTCGTACTCCGCATGACTGCCGATCCAGAACCAGATTATGTCGTCATCGGGCCGTCGGCCGAGTGCCCGGTACGAGTCGTTGATTCGAACGGACCACACATCGCGACTCACTTTCTTGAACCGCAAGGATGGATGGGCCGGATCTTTCAACCAGAGCTTATGCTTCCGACGAGCCACCTGTTGGATGGCAAGCGGCAAACCGTAGAAGCAGGCCCAGAATTCGGGAAGGGTCAGAGATTTCACGGCGGGAATTCTCGGAGGTCCCCGCGCTCGATCGCATCATCGACGCGCTTCAGGACTGCATCGAGTTTGCCGGATTCAACATCCTCGGCCATCTGCTGGTCCCACTCGTCGTCCTCCCAGCCGTACAGCCACTTATTGAGCTCGGCCCGTTCTTCCCACGTGAGCTTCTCGATCGCCGTCTTGATTTCTTTTACTTTGGACATGCCTCTATTATAACCTTCGGCAGCCGGAAATGGAGCCCTTCAATGGCTTTGGATGCAGCCCTGAGTTCGGTAACGCGGCAAGATCGTGACGCGGTGATGAACGTCGCCGTTAACACTAACGGTGCTTTGCCGAAAACGGATCGGAAGCTGGTCTCGCGGCTCAAAAGGCTGCTCGGTGCTGATGGCGTGCTCACCGCGAGCGAGCAGATGCGGCCTTACGCTTACGATCAGTGCTGGCTGAGCATCGCCGCCGCTGCGGCCGGGTCGCCGCTGAGCAGGCCGGATGTCGTGGTCCGGCCGAGGAACGTCAAGCAGGTTTCGCAGGTCCTGCAACTGGCCAATGCGCTGCGTGTGCCGGTCACGCCGTGGGGCGGGGGGTCGGGCGTGCAGGGGGCGGCCGTGGCCGACAGGGGCGGCATCGTGCTCGACCTGCGGGCGATGAACAAAATCCGCAGGATCGACAAGCAGTCGATGACCGCCACGGTCGAAGCCGGCATGTACGGCGTCGATTTTGAAAACGAGCTGAACAAGGAAGGACTGACGTTCACGCACTATCCCGCGTCGATCCACCTCGCGACCATCGGCGGCTATCTCGCCGCCCGCGGCAGCGGCGTCTGCTCGAGCAAGTACGGCAAGATCGAAGACCACGTGCTCAACATCGAAGGCGTGCTGCCCACCGGCGAGATCATCGACACCGTCGCCGTCCCGCGCCACGCGATGGGGCCGGAACTCACGCAGCTCTTCATCGGCTCCGAGGGCGCGCTCGGCGTCATCACCGCGGTGACGGTCAAGATCCGCCAGCAGCCCGCCGCACGCGACTTCGCCGCCTTCAGTTTCAGCAACGTGGAAGACGGCATCGAGGCGGGCCGCCGCATCATGGTGAGCGGCCTGCGACCGCCCGCGCTGCGGCTCTACGACAAAAACTCCGCGTCGATGGGACTCGAAAAAGCCGTGCAAATGGGCCTGAGCGAGCCCACGCTGGTGATGACGTTCGAAAGCGACTTCGCCGACCTCGCTGAATTGGAAGCGAGCAAAGCGTCAGAAATCTGCCGTCAGTGCCGCGGCAAGGACCTCGGACCCGCTCCCGCGCAGTTATGGTGGGACAAGCGCTACGTTTTTTATTATCCGCCGCACTCGCCGACGTTGCCCGCCATCTGGGGTACGCTCGACGTGGTCATGGATTACGCTCACGCGGCCGATGTCTATCACGCGATGTACGCCGCCCTCCAGCCGTTCGCTGAGAAAAACGGCCTCGTGCTCACGCCGCATTTTTCGCACTGGTACGAGTGGGGCACGATGATCTACGCCCGCTTCAAAATCCCGCAGGGCCCGGCCGACTATCGCGACGCGGTGAAATTGCACGACGCGGTTTTCAAGGCGGGGTTGGACGCAGCGTTCAAGGCCGGAGCGGTGCTGAACGATCATCACGGCGTCGGCGTACGTTGTGCGCCGTACATGGAAAAGCAGTTGCGTGGTTCGTTCGAAGTGCTGAAGCGAATCAAGAAGGCGCTCGACCCCAACAACATCATGTGCCCCGGCAAGCTCGGGCTCGGCAAGACCAGCTCAGCCGCCGGTAAGAAAGCCACCGCTCGGAGAAAGGTAAAACCCACCGCCCGCCGGAACGGCGCCCCGAAGGCTACGCGATCACCGCGTCCGCTTCGATCTCGATCTGCGCGTCGGCGTCGATGAGTTTGGCGACCTCAACGATCGTGGTGGCCGGGCGAATCTCCGCGAAAACCTCCCCGTGCACGCGGGCCACCTCTTCCCACTTTGAAATGTCCGTGACAAACATGCGCGTGCGGATCACCTGCTCGATCCGGCCGCCGAGTGCCTCGATGGCCGTCCGGATGATCGCCAGCGAGCGGCGGGTCTGATCCGCGATCGATCGCGAGTACGTCCCATCGGCGTTGATGCCGACTGTCCCGGTGACCGCGATGGTCTGGCCGCTGCGGACCGCGCGGGAGTACCCGATGATCGGCTCCCATTTCGAGCCGGAACTCGCGCATTTTCGCCCGGCGCGATCGCTCACGGTGATGTTGATGTCGGTTGGCATGGCAAACCTCCCTGCCTGATGTGGAGAGACCGCACGCCTCAAGGTGTGCCGGAGGCACCGTATGACAATAGCCCAGCGTTTCAACGTTGGGTAAGAAGGCATGCGATAAACTCAGTCCCGGAGGGACGACTGAGATCATCGTTTCAGTCGTCCCTCCGGGACTGACATTCACGTACCGACCCGTTTCCCAGCCTTGAAAGGCTGGGCTATTCTCGATTGTCCCTCCGGGACATACATCGCGCAGATGTTAAAGCCCGCGCACTTCAGTCCGCAGTGTTGCGGCGCTACGGCACTCCCCGCGTGAAGAACGCGCAGAGTTCAACCCGTCTTCTTCAGCGCGTTCACGCGGCGCTGGAGGCGCGATTTCTTCCGGGCGGCGGTGTTCTTGTGAATGGTGCCCTTGGCCGCAATCTTGTCCAGCTTCTTGATCGTCGCGAGCAGAGCCGCGCCGGCCTTGCCGGCGTCGCCGGTGGCCAGCGACTCGTCAAACCCGCGGATCGCGGACTTGAGCTGCTGCTTGCGCCCGCGGTTGCGGGCGCGGTTCTTGGCGTTCTGACGCATCCGCTTCCTGGCGGAAAGTGAGTGAGCCACAAACTTCTCCTCAGTGGTTTCAGGAACCGCCGGCTTTGCCCGGCGGCCGATTCAAATCGTCGATGCGCTTTCTGACCTCGCCGTTACGATAGTTATATTCCCATTGTATGAGCTGGCCGTAGACTTTCAAGGCATCGGCCGTTTGCCCCGCGGCCTCGTGCGACCGCCCCAGCCAGTAGTGCAGTTGTTTGCCCAGATCGTCATCGGGAAATTCATAGCTGTTGATCGCCTCGCGAAACGTATCCATCGCCTGGGCGGAATAAGCCTTCTCAAAGAAGCAGCGGCCCAGATAAAGACTGCACTGCGTCCGCGTTTTCGGATCGTGCCTCGCCTCCTGCAACACCGGAATCGCCTCATCATGACGCCCCGCCCGGAACAGCCGCTTGCCGTGCTCGTAACGGATGCGCAGGTCCGTCGGATAACGCTCGCCGCGCTCCCTGAACACGCTCAGCTCGAAGCGCAGTTGCTCCTTCAAGTGTTCGCGGGCGGCCTGCGCATCCCCCGACGCGGCGATCTGCCGGGCTTTGCGGTTGAGCTGCTTCATGCGGATGTCTTCGGCCCGCATCTTGTAGCGATACTCGTCGGTGTCCTTGAACGCTTTCACGAGCACGCCGATGGCTTTGTTCTCGCCGGTCTCCTCCTCCCGGCGGCACAGCAGCTCGACGAGCCCGCTGATCGTTGCCGCATCGGTCGGGTTGTCCCGATACTGGGCCTCCGCCTTCGAGACGAGATCGTCCATCCGCTCATCGGTCTGCACCACGCGATCGCGGTCGTGCAGGTCCCGCTGCGTGTCGCTGTCCTGCATTGAGTCCTTGAACGAGCTCGCCGAGGAGTACTTGCCCTTGAGGATCGTCATCTTGCCGGCAATATCGCGGTACGCGGTGGAGACGGCCATATCGTTCGGCTTCAGCGCGGCCAGCCGCTTCCGCGCCTCGAACGCGCGATCCAGTGCGGCAATCGCGAAGGGCGGATTCAGCACCGTATGCCGGTCCGCCAGCTCTTCGTAAATCACGCCCAGCACCTCGAACCGCGCGGGGTTCAGCTTCTCCTCGCGGCTCGCGGCATCGGCAAAAATCTCGCCGATCCACATCACCGTCAGGTCGTACATCCCCTTGGCCGCACTCTTGAACATCGCCTCCATGTACCCGACGTTCTGCGGGTCCTTCGACAGCAGCATCTCGGCGTTGACCATCGCCTTCTTCGGGTCTTTGTCCCCGATCTTGTATTTTCGCCCATCGCCGAAGCTGATCTTCACCTTGCCGCGGAACAGCGACGCCGCCCGGCACGGCTTGTGCCCTTCCTCGACCGCCTCCGGCCATATCTCCAGCCCGCTGATGTACCATGTGATTGCGTAGTCGTAGTTTTTCTTCTCCGCCAGTTCCTGCCCTTTGCGGAAACATCTCCGGGCGCTCTCCTTCTCCTCATCGGTGAACGTCGGCAGCACCGGCTGCTCCGGCTCCTTGGACTTGTCCGGTTTCTTTCCCATCTGGATCACGATCTCGCTCGCAACATAATCCGCAGCCCGGTTGCCCGGTGGAAGGACCGCGGCAAGTTGTTGCCGCAAATTGGTGCCTCCGCCGGCGTGCGGCAACAGCCATATCGTACGGGGGATACGGTGGTCAACATCGCGTTGCCGATGGCGGCAACCCCGCTTAATATTTAACCTTACATCAAAATCGTATCACAGTTGGCGCTTCGGTCAAGTATGACATTGGGCCCGAAGCGCAAGCGAGGGTTTCAGGTAAATACCACAGCAGGCATTGTTTAGCCGCGAGCGCAGGCGAGCGCGTGCAATGAAGAAAGATTTACCCACGCGTATTCTCTACTACCCCGATCCCAAACTGCGTCGGAAATGCGCGCCGATCAAATCATTCGACGAATCCCTCGCCGCCCTTGCATCCCGCATGCTGGAATTGATGAAAACCCATCGCGGCGTCGGCCTCGCCGGCCCGCAGGTCGGCGTCTCCCGCCGCATCTTCGTCTGCAACCCCACCGGCGAGCCCGGCGACGACCGCGTCTTTATCAACCCGCAGCTCGTTGACCTCACCGGCTCAGTCGAAGCGGAGGAGGGCTGCCTCTCCATCCCCGAAGTCCGCGTCGTCGTCCGCCGCGCCCGCCAGTGCAAACTGGAGGCCTTTGACCTGACCGGTCAGCCTATCGAAACCGCCGCCGAAGACCTCCTCGCCCGCATCTGGCAGCACGAGATCGACCACCTCGACGGCCGCCTCATCATCGACCGCATGAACGCCACCGACAAAGTCGCCAACAAAAAACTCCTCGCCCAGCTCGAAGCCGACTACCGCAAGTCATGAAGTCATGATCCATAACGAATTGACGGATTGACGCTCCCACGGACGGGGGATATATTTCAGAGGTTCGTGCGTGCCGGTACCGTCAGTTCATCCACAAATGACCATTGGAAGGGAGCTATACCATGGCCCGTCTGTATGAAGACATCACCAAAACAATTGGTAACACTCCGCTGGTCCGGATCAATCGCATCATCAAGGCCCCGGCCACTGTCTACGCCAAGCTGGAGTTCTTTAACCCGCTCTCCAGCGTCAAGGACCGCATCGGCGTCTCCATGATCGAGGCCGCCGAAAAGTCCGGCAAGCTCACCAAGGACACCGTGCTCATCGAGCCGACGTCGGGCAACACGGGCATTGCTCTCGCTTTTGTGGCTGCGGCCAAAGGCTACCGGCTCATCCTGACCATGCCCGAGAGCATGTCCATCGAGCGTCGCAACTTGCTCAAGGCCATGGGGGCCGAGCTGGTACTCACGCCCGCGTCCGAAGGCATGAAGGGCGCGATCGCGCGGGCCGAGCAGCTCGCCAAGGAAACGCCCAACGCGCTCATCCCGCAGCAGTTCAAAAACCCGGCCAACCCGGAGATCCACCGCAAGACCACGGCCGAAGAGATCTGGAACGACACCGACGGCAAGGCCGACATCCTCATCAGCGGCATCGGCACCGGCGGCACCATCACCGGCGTGGGCGAGGTGATCAAAAAGCGCAAGCCGTCGTTCAAGTGCATCGCCGTCGAGCCGGTCGATTCCCCCGTGATCACGCAGAAGCGTGCCGGCCAGGACCTCAAGCCGGGGCCGCATAAAATACAGGGCATCGGCGCGGGTTTCATCCCCGACATCCTCAACCTGGAGATGGTGGACGATGTCATCCGGGTGACCAACGACGAGTCCTTCAAGTGGGCCCGGCGAGCAGCCAAGGAAGAGGGCATCCTCTGCGGCATCTCCTCCGGCGCCGCCCTCTGCGCCGCCAACGAAGTCGCCAACCGCCCCGAAAACAAAGGCATGATGATCATCACCATCCTCCCCAGCGCCGGCGAACGCTACCTCTCGACGCCGCTGTTCCAGGAGGGGTGAGCTGAAGCTCCAGTCGGCGTTTGTCTTTCCGTGCGAGTTCCAGCTACGATAGTGCTGGAGTGAATTCATGACCGTCACCATTTCACTTCCCGACGACGCCGAGACCAAGCTGAAAGAGCGAGCGCTGGCCGCTGGAAAGGACGTAGCCCTTTATCTGGAGCAGCTCATCGCCAAGGAACTGGCGGCCCCATTGTCTTTAATCGAAGCGGCAGAACCACTGGCCAGAGCCGTCGATGCTGGGGATGTCTCTGATGATGAATTTACGTCAGTGCTGATTGAGGCCCGCGACGGTTCCCGCCGCGACCGCCACCACAATCGGCCATGACGCCAACCTTTATTCGAGCCGTTTACGATTGCGTGGTCTTCCTTAACGGGGCCGATGGCACATCTACTTGCACGGGACCGATACGTGCACTACAATGTCTTGCATAATGGCAAACCTGACCGTGCGAATCCCGGAATCGCTCCGGAAGGAGCTTGATCGGCTGTGTCGCCGAGATCAGCGGCCTGTGAGTGAGGTCGTTCGCGAGTCGCTCCGCCGGTACCTTGCCGCCGAGAGATTCCAGACCCTCCGGAAAAGAACGCTTCCCTTCGCAGAGGCCCAGGGATTCCTCACCGACGAGGACGTGTTTCGGGCCATCTCTTGAGAGTCGTGCTGGACACCAACGTGCTTATGGCCGCCTTCGGTACGCGCGGGCTCTGCGAAGCGGTGCTCGCCGTGTGCCTCGATTCGCACGAGTTCGTCATCTCCGAGTACATCCTGAACGAGCTGGAGGAGCACCTGTCTTCCAAGTTCAAACTTCCCAAACGTCAGGTGGGAGAGATCGTTGTATTTCTGCGCGAACAATCTCTGCTGGTCAGTCCAGCAGAGATCCCTGCCAGTGCCTGCCGTGACATTGAGGATCTGCCCGTACTGGGCACCGCGGTCGCCGCCGAAGCACAGTGTCTGATTACAGGTGATAAGGATCTGCTCGCATTACGAGAGTATCGTGGGGTCACTATTCTTGACCCGAGAAGCTTCTACGACCGGCTGTGTTCCGATCGGCCGTGATGCCGCATCGTGTCAGTAGCAGCGCGGGGGATCAGTAGCGATAGAGCTGTGGATGCCGTTCGTTGAAGATGTCGGTGCCGGGGGCGATGAGTTTGTCGGCGGCGCGGGTCAGGTCGATCTCGGCGATGACCTCGGCGGGGTGATCCGGGTCGCTGCGGGCCACGATCTGTCCGTCGGGATCGATGATGATGGCCGAACGGTCGCCGGCGGCGAGGACGAAGACGCGGTTTTCAATCGCACGGGCTCGCAGGATCGCCGGCTCCTCGGCGTAGTCGAAGAACATCAGCATTTCCGCCCCGTCCAGCACCAGCGCTCGTGAAGCCGCGAATGACCGCGCCCATTGGCCAGCCACACATCCGATGCGGGCCGGGACTAGCTCAAACGCATTTGCCCGCATTGGAAAGCCGACCGCGCGGATGTCATACGCGTTGGCCAGCATGGCCAACTGCTCCGCCGGCGCCTCGTGACTCATGTTCACCAGCAGCAGTCGTACACCCCGCTGAGCGAGCGGCTCGAACAGCGGCTCGCCCATGCCGCCGGTGAAGCGCTGGTTGGCGACGGCCGTCGGCATAACTGCTACGGTCACTTTGCCGCGATCCGGCGGCGGGCGCACGGGCGGCGGGCCATTCAGCAAACGCTCTCGACGCCGCTGGCTGATCCACACGCGCGGCGGGCGCTGGCGCACCACTCGCGCGGCAATCACGGCTTCGCCCGTGCTGGGCGCTTTGGCGGCTATCGAGCCGTCCGCGCGCACGATCATGCTCTGCCCCACGTAACCGACCGCGCCCAGTTCCAACCCGGACTTGTCCGCGCACACGAACGGCACGCCGAATTCGCGGGCCCGCGCTTCCATAAGAAATTCAGGCTGGGGGTTTTCGAAGCAACCCGGCTCGCGCGAGCCGTTGATCCAGCAGGTCGGCATGGCGATCAATTCCGCGCCGTCGGCGATGAGCGTCGCGATGAGCTCCGGATCGCGGGCCTCCGCGCAGATGATGATACCGATCCGGCCGATGGGGCTGTCGAACGCGCGAATCTCATCGCCGGGGGCAAACCAGTCGTGATCGGCGTGCCAGAGGAACCGCTTGCGCGTGCGGCCGATCTCGCGACCCTTCTCATCGATGAACACAGCCGTATTGTGCAAGGCCGCGCCGGTGTCTTCGATCATGCCGCTGACGATGTGCAGACGATATCGCGCGGCCCGCTCGCGGAGCCAGCCCACGAACTCTTCGCTGCTCAGGTGCTCGCCCGCGCGATACGATACCACCGACCCGATCAGGTACGCCGGGTACGCGCATTCGGGCAACACCAGCAGATCGACGCGCTTTAACGACGCCTGTTGAATGACGCGCTCAATGGCGGCCAGCGTATTCGACGCCTCGTTCATGAGCTGAGCCGCCACCTGCCCCGCCGCCACCGTCAATGTTTCGCGTTTGGCCGCCATCAGGGGACGATCCTAGCGGCCAGCCGCCCGGCTTTGCAACGATTTCGGCTGCTTCCTATAATCCCCCAAGACGCACAATCGATGGATCAGCTATGGCCGAGCGTGATTATTACGAGGTGCTGGGTGTAACGCGCACGGCCACGCCCGAACAGATCAAGCAGGCATATCGAAAGCTCGCCAAGCAGTATCACCCCGATCGAAACCCCAACGACAAAACGGCTGTCGATAAGTTCAAGGAGGTCCAAAACGCCTACGACGTGCTCGGCGACGCTGAGAAGCGCAAGGCATACGATCAATTCGGCGCGGCCGGCGTCGGCGGAGGTGCGGCGCCTGGGGCCGGGTGGCGATCCGGGCCCGGCGGCGGCGAGCGCGTCTACACCTGGCGATCCGGCGGCGGCCCGGACATCCCCATCGAGGACTGGGAGGATCTGTTTGGTGCGTTCAGTGGCGGCGGGAGAGGGGCGGAGAGTAACCGCGGCGGCGGAAGTGCGTTTGATGACTTCTTTGGCCGTTCAGCACGGCGGGGGTCACGTCGGGCCCCGGAACCGGCGCGCGGGCAGGACATCGAGTATCCGATCTCACTGACGTTCGATCAGGCGGTTCGCGGCACCACGCTGGAGTTGAGCATCCCCGGCGAATCGGGTGAGCCGCCGCATCGCGTACAGGTCAAGATCCCGCCCGGCGTGGCGGAGGGGCAGCGCATCCGGCTGCGCGGGAAGGGTGTACCGGGTGCTCGCGGCGGGGCTCCCGGCGACCTCTACATCGTCGCCCATATCCAGCCGCACCCTTACTTTCGACGGATCAATAACGATATCTACCTCGACGTGCCGATCTCCATTAGCGAGAGCGTCCTGGGCAGCAAGATCGAAGTCCCGACGCTGGACGGCCGGACAGTGGTCACCGTGCCGGCGGGCACACCCTGCGGGGCAAAACTTCGCCTCAAGAGTAAAGGCGTGAAACCCGCCGGCAACAAGCCGGCCGGCGATCAATACGTGGTGATCCGGATCGTGCCGCCCAAGACCGTCACGGATCGCCAGCGGGAACTGCTGGATGAGTTCCGGCGGATCGGCGAACCTTCGCCGCGCGCGGGGGTGGGCTGGTAAATGCGGGAGAGGCCGCGCGGCACTTGGGCAAGCGATAGAATAAGCGCTGGCTTGTTCGGCAGGAGCCATGCTGTTTCCGCGGGTTGTAAGCGGTACACGGCGACTGGAGAGACCTGATGGCCGGAGTCGGAGAAGAATACCGCCGGCGAATTGCGATGTACCTGTTTCTCGTCGGTCTGGGTTTGATCCTGGGTGGCGTGGTGCTGGTCGTGCTGCATCGCCGGGATATTCTACTTCACGGTTCACCCCCCGCCCTGGCCCAGGCGGCTTCCTCCGCTCAGGTCATAAGAGGTGTACTATTCCTTTCGCTGGTACTGGTGGGCATTTTCGCCGTGAGCAGCCTGGCGTACCTGCGGTGGAGCCGCCGATTTCGCCGGCTGTTGTTTCACAAGCCGGCCCCGCCCACTCCGGCCGATGACGTCTGGCGGATGCATCGCCTGCCGGATGAACAGGAACCTGAAGGCCCCCCCGAAAGAAATCTGGAGACATGACTGAGACCGTGAATGCGTGCCGCCGAAGCATGGCACGCGAGGGATTCAGATGAGTATTGAATCTGAAGATGCCATTGGTCAACCGCGTCGGCGGCAGCCGGCGTTGATCATCATGCTTCTTGCTCTGGCGATCACCGGGGCGGTGGTCACCGCCGTCGGGATTGTGACCGGCATCATCTTGCTGATCCGAAGCGACCGGACGTCGTGGCCGCAGATCATCTTACCCGTGGTTTTGATACTGCTGATCGGCACCTTGACCTGCGGGTTTTTGCTGGTGGCGGCGTACATCCTCAGGCAACTGCGGCAACTGCTGGAACGGGCGCGATCGCTGGACGAACGGACGACGTTTCTGGCCGAACAGAGTGTCAACCGGCAGCAGGGTGCCGCCGCCGCGCAGCCGAAGCTGGACGCGGCCGAACTCAAGAACCTGCTGCTCGAACTTCGCGAGACAATGCTGCTGCCGCCGGAGGAGCGGACGCGGCGTTACGAGCGGCTCGTGGAGCGGGAGTTCCAGCGCTGGCTGGCGGCGGCGGAGCAGTTCGTGCGGGCCCGCGAGTTTCACCGCGGACGCGAAGTGCTCATGGCGCTGGCCGAGCGGTTCGGCAAGGACGAACGGATTCGTCAGGGCGAGGAGCAGTTGGAACGAGCCGCGGAAGCCGCCCGTGCGAACGACATCATGCTGGCCGCCCGGCGGATCGAGGACCTGATGGGCCTGGCGAAATGGGAGGAGGCGGAGCGCGTGGCCCGCGAGCTGGTGGATAAATACCCGGTGGCGTCGGAACCGGCCGGGCTGATCGTGCGCGTCCAGCGGGAGCGAGCGCTGTACGCGCAGCGTCACCGGCAGCGGTTGCACGATGAGATCCAGCAATTCGTGCACCACCGGCGATGGCAGGAGGCGGCCAAGGCGGGCAAGCTGTTCATCGAGACGTTCCCCAGCGGAGCTGACACCGACGCTCTGCGCGCTCAAATCGACACGCTGGTGGCCAACGCGGACATCCAACAGCGCCAGGAATTGGAGCAGCGGTTGAAGGACCACGTCCGCCAGCATCAATACTGGGAAGCGCTGGATCTGGCCCGCCGCATCATCAACGAGCATCCACTCAGCCCGCAGGCCAATGCGCTGCGGGGCCAGGTGGCCCGTCTTGAAGAACTCGCCCGCAAGCAGCCGCCGCCGCAATAACACGATACGTTCTCTACACCGTGCCCCCCTACGAGTCGCGGCTGAACATGGTTATAATGCGGCCTCCGCCGTCGATGCGGCGGTCGTGATTGAGCGGATTCATTCATGGCATCAGCGACATCCACGACGCAGATCAACATTGCCGAAACGCTGAGTGCGTGGGCGCGCGGGTTCGAGCGGACGCTGCGCGAAACGCTAATCGCCGATTCGGCCGTCCCGGACGTTCTCGCGGAAGCGGTATTCTACTCGCTATACAATGGCGGCAAACGAATTCGACCGTTTATTGTTACGCGTTTTTGCGAGCTGTGCGGCGGATCGGCCGAGCGGGCGGTGCCGGCGGCGGTGGCGATCGAGTGCGTGCACGCTTTCTCGCTGGTGCACGACGACCTGCCGGCGATGGACGACGATGATCTGCGTCGCGGGCAACCGACCTGCCACAAGAAATTTGGCGAAGCGGTGGCCATCCTGGCGGGTGATGCGCTGCTGGCGGCGGCGTTTGAAATTCTGGCGAGGATTCCTGATTCCAGGGTTGCGACGAGGGCGGTGTCGGAGCTGGCTCGCGGCTGCGGTTGGGCGGGCATGATCGGCGGGCAGACGCTGGACATCATCAGCGAGCAGAAGCCGCCGGAACTTGAGCGGGTGAAGCGGATTCACCGCTGCAAGACGGCCCGGCTGTTCGAGAGTGCCGCCCGATTGGGTACCATCTGCGCGGAGACGGAAGCCGTCCGAAGTGCGGCGGCGGGGATCTACGGAGAGGAGTTGGGCCGCGCGTTTCAGATTGCCGATGATCTGCTTGACGTCACGGGGACTGCCGGCGAATTGGGCAAGGCGGTGGCAAAAGACGCCGGCGCCGGCAAGCAGACTTATCCTGCCGCGGTCGGTGTGGAAGCCAGCCGCCGGGCAGCCGAAAAGGCAGTGGACCGTGCGGTGGAGGCATTGGAGATTTTCGGACCCGCGGCCGACGATCTGCGATGTCTGGCCCGGTTTGTGGTGGAACGGGGAAAGTGAAATTGAAACCCGCCACAGCGAGTGACGTATGAACGTTGGGCATACGCGCGTCTCTGAGGAGCACGAAAACAAAAAATGAAGTGGTTGCCATCGATTCACCATCCGGCGGATGTCAGGAAACTCACGCTCGAACAGTTGGAGGAGCTCGCCGCCGACATTCGCAAGCGCATCCTGGACGTGGTCGGCAAGAGCGGCGGGCATCTGGCCAGCAATCCCGCCGTCACCGAGATCACCCTCGCGCTGCACTACTGTTTCGATTTCGAGAAGGACCGCCTGTTGTGGGACGTCGGGCACCAGTGCTATCCGCACAAGCTGCTGACCGGCCGCAACGATCGTTTTGAAACGCTGCGCAAAGCGGGCGGCGTGAGCGGGTTCCCGGACACCAGCGAAAGCTCCTTTGACCTTTTCAATGTGGGCCATGCTGGCACCGCCATCGCCACCGCGGTCGGCCTGGCCCGCGCGGATCAGATTCTGGGAAGGGACAGCCGGGTGGTCGCCCTGGTCGGCGACGCCAGCATCGTCAACGGCGTGGCTTTCGAGGGCCTCAATCAGGCCGGCACGCTCGACCGCCAACTGCTGGTCATCCTGAACGACAACAGTTGGGGCATCGCCCCGACGCAGGGCGCGATGGCCGAGTATCTGGCCAAGTTCAGAGTCAGCTCCCTCTATGAGGAGGTCAAGCAGCGGGCCAAGCAACTGCTGCCGCGGCTGCCGCTGGTTGGCCAGTCGGTATTCGACGCCCTGGGACACATCAAGGAGGGCATCAAGGCGACGGTCTCACCGCACCAGATCTTCGAGCAGCTCGGGTTCATGTACGTGGGGCCGGTCGAGGGTCACGATATCCGGCACCTGATCGAACTGTTGCAGATGCTTCGCGACATCAAGCACCCGGTGCTGCTGCACATTCATACGAACAAGGGGCACGGAGCCGATTTCGCGCTGGCCGAGCCGGGCCGCTTCCATTCGCCGAATGCTTTCGTCGTCGAGGCGGGAAAAGTCACCATCGCCAAGGGCGGCGGAAAGAGCTGGACAACCAGCTTCGCCGAAGCGCTCATCGAGGTTGCCAAAGAGGAGCCGCGCGTGTTCGCCATGACGGCGGGCATGCCGGACGGCACGGGACTGGATAAGTATGCGAAGGTTTTTCCAGATCGTTATCGCGACATCGGCATCGCCGAGAGTTGCACGGTGGACATGGCCGCGGGCATGGCCAGGGCGGGGATGAAACCAGTCGTCGCAATTTATTCGACGTTCCTTCAGCGGGCGTTCGATCAGGTCTTTCAGGAAGTGGTGTTACAGGGTCTGCCGGTGGTGTTCTGTTTGGATCGCGCCGGGCTGGTGGGCGGCGACGGGGCGGTGCATCACGGGTTTCTCGACATCACCTATCTGCGCGGATTTCCGAACATGATCGTTCTGGCGCCGGCTGATGCCGACGAGTTACTGGCCGCGCTGCGATTTGCCGTCAAGCAGAGCTGCGCGGTGGCCATCCGTTATCCGCGCGACAATGTGCCCGAGCCGTTGGGTGATGCGCCGCCGTTCCGACTCGGCGTGTCGAGGCTGCTACAGGAGGGCCGCCACGCCACGATCCTGGCTTATGGCGCGACGGTCAGTCACGCGCTGGATGCCGCCGAACTGCTCGCGGCGGAAAATGTTTTCGTCCGCGTGGTCAACGCCCGCTTCGCCCGGCCGGTGGACAGGGAGATGGTGACGGCCGCGCTCTCTGCGGAGCATCCGGTCATCACAGTCGAAGATCATTCCATCGCAGGGGGGTTCGGGTCGGCCGTGCTCGAAACGGCTCAGGAACTCCGCCTGCCGACCGAGCGGCTGGTTCGATTGGGCATGCCCACCGACCGTTTCATCCGCCACGGCACGCGCGCCGGGCAGATGGCGGAGTGCGGCATCGACGCCGCGGGGATCGCCGCTGCCATCCAACGGGAACTCGCCCGTGGCATGGCAACACGAGCGGACGAGCCGCGGGCCGATTGGCCAACCGTGCTCGACGCACACCTCAGGCAATCCTGAATCAGAGTTGCCGCCGTGTTATGGCCTCGGCTGAAATAGGGCCGCTATACAAAGCTTGACAGAATTACGTCTCACGGCTGTACTAATCACCCATGAGGCTGGGTTTCACGCATTCTCGATCTCTCAACGGGCTGAAGCGAACGCGGAACATCCTTCGCGTGGTGGCCGCTTGGGCCACGCTGTGTTTCCCTGTCTTACACATTTCAGTACACGATTCCGCCACCAGTCCTGACCGCGCCTCGGCCAGCCAGACCGCCTCTGTCTCGAGCAGCGGCCTGACGGTTGAACACCACAGCTTCGATTGCCCGGTGTGCAATTTCCGCATTCAGGGGCCCGTGCATCTGGTCGCGCCTGCAACCGACCATCGGTTTGACGGGCTGATCGTTCATCTTTCATCGCCGGAAACTGTGACTCTCTCTCATGATCCGTTGCACATCTCTCAGCCGCGCGCTCCTCCGCTCGGTTCTTTCGCAACTCTTTACATTTGACAACCACTCCCACTCCGCTGACGCGCGCGTTCGATCGTCCCAATTGTCCCGGGGGGATACGGGAAGGTAGATGATGCATCGCTTTGCCCCGACATTTATTTTGGCGGGCGCCCTGCCCATGGCATCGGCGCCGACGTTATATGCCCAGACGCCGCCAACCGAACAACCCACTGCCTCGACGCAGCCGAGCACGGCCGAGCTATTGCAGGAGATCCGGCTGATGCGCGATCAGATGCGCGATCAGCAGCAGCGCCACGAGCAGGAAATGAAGCAGCTTCAAACGCAGATTGACGAACTGAAGCAACAGAGTGCATCCGCGGCGGCGCCGGCGAGTGCTCCCGCGTTGACCGGCGAGGAGGAGCTGGAAAGCGCGCTGGCCGGCGCGACCGCGGGGCCGGCAACACCCCAAGCCAAGCCTGCCGCTGGAGGCATCTCCGGTTTGGGCGGGGCCATCCAATCGTTTAATCCGGACATCAGCATTAACGGCGACTTCCTGGGCACGTATTCGTCCAAGGAAGGCGGCCAGACCGATGATGAATTCCAGTTCCGCGAACTCGAGATTGGATTGTCAGCACCGGTTGACGCTTACACCAACGCCAACGCCATTATTACCTTTGGCCAGGAGGATAATGATTTCAAAGCCGATCTGGAGGAGGGCTATGTCACCTTCACACAACTGCCTTATGACTTGCAGGCCCGAGTGGGCAAGTTTCGCTCTGAATTTGGAAAGGTGAATTCCTTTCACCGGCACGCCATCCCGTGGATTGATTATCCACTGGTCATTCAAAACTATTTCGGCGACGAGGGGCTGAGCGGCACCGGCGCCGAGCTGAGCTGGCTGGTCCCGCACACCGGAAAACAGTACGTGTCGCTGACGTACCAGATCACCAACAACGACAACGACACCTTGTTTGCCGGTGAGAAGTCGGACGATTTCATGCACCTGGTGCATCTGAAAACGTTCAGAGACCTTTCGCCCACTTCCAACCTGGAAATCGGCGCGAGCATCGCCGAGGCGCCCAACGACGGCGCGCACGGGGGGAAACGCTCCACGGTCGAAGGGGTGGATGTGACCTATCACTGGAAACCGAAGGAGGCCGGCCTGTACCGCGCACTGCTTCTGCAAGCGGAACTATTGGCCGCGCAGGCCGACCTGCGCGGCGGGCAGGAAAGCACGTGGGGCATGTACATGGCGGGTGACTACCAGTTTGCCCGCCGCTGGAAGTTCGGAATGCGCTACGACTACACGCAGCTTCCGTTCAGCTCCTCGCGGCACGAGACCGGCTACTCCGCGTATCTGACGTTCCTTCAGTCCGAGTTTCTTTTCTGGCGACTGGGCTACTTATTCACTGATCGGAATTTCCGGCAGGATGGCAATACAGACGAGCAGCAGGTGTTCCTTCAGCTCAATTGGACGTACGGCATCCATCCCGCGCACAAGTTTTGAAAGGTATTGGATATGAGAGTCTCGCATTATGCCTCGATAGCGATGTTCCTGACGAGTTTGTGCGGCGCGGCCCCGGCTGCTGAAAAGCTGAAGGTGGTGACCACCACGACCGACCTCAAGTCGATCGTCGATGCCATCGGGGGCGATAAGGTCGAGGTGGCCTGCCTGGGTACGGGCCGGGAGGACCCGCACTTCATCGACGCCAAGCCCAGCTACATGTTGCTGGCGCGAAACGCCGACCTCTGGGTGCGGATCGGCCTGGAGCTGGAGATCGGCTACGAAGGGTTGGTCATCGACGGATCGCACAACCCGCGTATTCGGGTCGGCGCTCCGGGCCATCTGGATGCGTCCGAGGGCGTGCTGCGGCTGGAGTTGCCGACGGGCAAGGTGGATCGCTCGATGGGCGATATTCACCCGCAGGGCAACCCGCACTATTGGCTGGACCCGCTCGATATGCGGATCGTGGCTAAGAACGTGTCCGCGCGATTGACCAAGATGGATCCTTCTGATGCAGCCTACTTTGCCGACCGGCTGAAGACCTTCCAGAAACAACTGGACGAGGCGATGTTCGGGCCCAAGCTGCTGGCCGCCGCGGACGGGGCCAAGCTGTGGGCCATGCTGCTCAGGGGAGAACTCGACGCATTCGTGAAAGACCACGGCGGCGACGCGGTCGCGGGCGGCTGGTGGGGGGCGATGAAGCCGATCGCGGGCACGAAGATCGTCACCTACCACCGGAGCTGGTCTTACTTCACCCATCGGTTCGGCCTTGTGGTCATTGACGAACTGGAGCCGAAACCGGGACTCGAACCCAGCCCCGCTCATCTTTCCGAGGTCATTACCAAGATTCAACAGCAAGGAGCCAAATTCTTACTCATGGAACCTTTTTATAGCAGACAAGCACCTGATTTCGTGGCCGGCAAAACCGGTATCAGAATCGTCCAAGTGGCGGATTCGGTCGGCGGTCAACCCGAAGCGACGGACTACATCCGCCTCATGGATCACATCGTCAAGCAATGTGTCGCGGCGAGCAAACCGCCGGCACCTACTTCGCGGCAGGAGTGACGACAGATGTTTCGTTTGGCTGAAATCCTGATCTGGCCGCTGCTCGCGTGCCTCTCGATGGGCCTCTTGCACGGCTACGCGGGTCTGCACGTTCTCCGACGCGGCGTCATCTTCGTGGACCTGGCCCTGGCCCAGATGGCGGCGCTGGGCGCGGTTTTCGGGTTGGTGGTGGCGGTTCATCACGTGCCGGCTCAGACCGCGCCTCCGGCGCCTGCCCCTGCGGCAGCACCTGTCGATGAGCTGGACCAGGCTATCCAACAAACCGAGGGATTCGGTTCCACCACGACAGAAGATACCGGCGAAGAGCACTCGCGCGGCTTCCTGGATTTCTGGCCTACCGTTTTCGCGCTCGGCGGTGCGTTGCTTCTGGCGTTTGGCAGGGTCCCGGGCGATCGCGTGCCCCATGAAGCGATCATCGGCATCGTCTATGTGGTCGCCGCCGCCGCCACGGTGTTGATCCTCAGTAAGTCCCCGCATGGCCACGAGCAGATGGAGCAGATGCTCACCGGAAAACTGCTGTTTGTGGACCGCGACGAAGTGCTGACGACGGGGGCGCTCTACGCGCTACTCGGCTTATTGCACTGGATTTTCCGCCGGCCATTTCTGGCCATCTCCGCCTCCGCCGAACTGGCCCAAGCAAGCGGCATGTCGGTCCGCCTGTGGGACTGCCTGTTCTACGCCATGTTCGCGATCATGGTCACGCGATCCGTCGCCGTCGGCGGCGTGCTGATCGTGTTCAGCTTCCTGATTATCCCCGGCGCTTGTGCCTCGCTGGTGGTCGATAAATTCAGCAGCCGCGTGATCCTCGCCTGGATCACCGCGACGCTCGTCAGCGTGATCGGCGTCTGCATTTCAGCCGTAGCGGATTTACCCACGGGTTCGACGTTGGTGGCCACATTTGGGGGCACGCTGATTATTTTTGTCTTTTTGGGGGTTGTCATCCGGCGGCGAGCGTCCAGCGAGGTCCTTGCTGCTGCCGCACCGGTTATAAGGAGATGAACATGTCGCTGCCGCTTCGTCGCAAAGCACTGATCGGATTGCTTGGCGGGTTTCTCATGTCGGCTCCTAACGGCTGTCTCGACAACGATGCGATCGCATCGCTGGTCGATCTGACCTCTTCGACCGCCGGAAGCGTGGTGCAGATATTCGTCCAATCGGGGCTCGGGCGTATCTTCATCCCCGGAGCAAGCGACCCCGATCCATCGCTACCGATCTCGGAGCAACAACATTAAGCGCCGGGTTCGGTTATTCGCAACCCCCCTCCGTTGCGGGTAAGACACGTATCTGTTGCTCGGCCCGGAGGTAGCCGGTGTTGCCTCCGCGAGCGAAGGCGAGCGCGCAGGATGACACTCGTTCTACTCCGGCGGTAGCGCCTCGCGCCACCCGGCGTGAAGCAGCGCGCGCAACTCTTTGACGTTCGCCGCGTGTGACACGTCCCCCGCCAGGTTGCGATACTCGTCCGGGTCGTGCTCTTCGTCGTAGAGTTCCGCGCCGTGGTTCTCGCTCCATTCCGTATAGCGCCACTTCTCCGTTCGTACGCTGCGCCCCACCACCGAACCGCGCCTCAGCATGGTGAACGCCCCCCGTTTCCACGACCGCTTGGGTTCGCGCAGCAGCGGCACGAAGCTGAGCCCCTCCAAATTCTCCGGCGGCTTGAGGCGGCACAGCGCCGCCAGCGTGGGGTACAGATCCACGAATTCCACCAGCCGCGGACACACGCCGGCTGGCCGGGTGATGCGAGGGACCCGCACCAGCAGCGGCACGCGGGCCACCGGCTCGAACAGCATCGCCTTCTCCCACAGCCCGTGTTCGCCCAACAGGTAGCCGTGATCGCCGATGAACACGACAATCGTCGTCTTCGCCAGCTCCAGCCGTTCGAGCGCGTCCAGGACCAGCCCGACCTGGGCATCGATGAAGCTGACGCACGCGTAATATGCGGCGGTGACCTCGCGGCGCGTGGCGTCCGGTACAACAGGCTCCCCGTACAGCTTGTAGCGCGGGTTGATCGCCGCTTGTGGCACGTCGGTCAAATCGTCCGCCGGCTGCTCAGGGAATCGGAATGCACCGAGAGGGTATAGATCAAAATACTTCTGCGGCGCCCAATGCGGGATGTGCGGCCTCTGAAGCCCCCAGCCGATGAAAAACGGTTTGTCGCCATTCGGCCGCTTTTCGAGCCACTCGATCACCTGGCGGGCGGACTTGCCGTCTCCGTGCTCTCCGTCCGACATGTCCGTGGGGCCGTATCCGGGTGGGGTTTGACCGCCGGCTTGAGCGCGCAGAGACTTCTGCACCTCCTCCCAGAGCGCACGATTGTCCTTGTCGATGCGCCCATGCTCCGCCTCGAAACGTTTCCTGGCATGCTCGATGGCAGCGTTCCGACTGTCGCCCAGGGTTCGGCGCTCGTCCCAGGAATGATCGCCGTCATTCTCCTTGTCGTGGAATAACTTGTTGACCACCGCCGTCCAGTAGCCCTGCGATTTGAAACATTGCGGCAGCGTGATCGCATCGGGCAGCGCCTGGCGCAACGGCACGTTGTTATCGAATACGCGCGACGTTTCCGGCCGCAGGCCGGTCAGGAACGAGCTGCGCGACGGATTACAGACCGGGTACTGACAATAGCAGCGATCGAAACGCATTCCGCCCGCCGCGAGCCGGTCGAGGTTCGGCGTGCGCACCTGCGTGAAACCGTAACAACCCTCGCGTGTGTTCAGATCGTCGGCCACGATGAAGAGGACGTTGAACGGTTTGCCTCCGGGCGCATTAGTGGTCAGACTGCACCCCGAAAGGAGCATCACCGCCAGCGCTAATACCAAAGAATTCCAAAAAATACAATAAGGAAACCAGGAAAGCAGGAAGAGTGCTCTTTCCTGGGTTCCTGGTTTCCTTATTGTTTTTTTCTCTGCATTCATCGGCGTTTATCGGCGTTCATCGGCGGTTTCGTTTTCTGCGTGGGCCACACCGGCGAGTCAACCCTGCCCGTCTTCATCACAGTCTCGGCACGGGCGACCAGATCGGGGTGTTCGGCGGCCAGATTGTGACCTTCCGCCGGATCGGCCCGAAGATCGTAGAGTTCAACGGGCTTGTTCGGAGCCTGACGGACGGCCTTCCAGTTCTGGAGGCGTACCGCCTGTTTCAGTTCGCCCGTGGGCAGTTCCCAATAGAGATAATCCCGCGGCGGCAGGCGTCGCCCGAGCAGCGCAGGCACCACGCTCATGCCGTCGAGTTTGACGTTATCCCGCAGCTTCACGCCGGCCAGCTCCGCGCACGTCGGCAGAAAATCCCAGAATGCCCACGGCTCATCGTTGAGCTTGCCGTCCGGCACGCGGCCCGGCCAGCGGGCGATCATCGGCACGCGAAGACCGCCCTCATACATGCCGCCCTTGAAATCGCGCAGCGGCCCGCCGCCGGCGAAGAACTTCGTGGACTTCGTATCCGGCGCCCCGTTATCGCTGGCAAAAAAGACGATCGTCTGCTCGTCAATACCGAGTTCTTTGAGCAGTTGAAAGACCCTGCCGACATCGCGGTCCATCCGCGTGACCATGGCGGCGAAGATCTTCATGTCGCGCGGCCAGTCCTCGTTCTCATACGGGCCGAGGTCGGGCACCTGAAGCTTCTCGTGTGGGATGGTGAATGGAAGATACAGGAAAAAGGGGACATTCTGGTTTTCGCGCAGCCATTTCAGCGCATCGGCGGCGATCAGGTCGTGTGAATAAGTCTGTCCGTCCAGCGGTACGCGCTCGGCGTTGCGCCACAGGTGATCGGGATAGTACTGGTGGGCCAGCGTCTGGCAAAGATAGCCGAAGTAATAATCGAAGCCCTGAGCGTTCGGCACGCCGGTGGAATTCGGCCCGCCCAAGCTCCATTTGCCCGTACATGCGGTGCGGTAGCCGGCCTGCTGAAGCATGCGTGCGACGGTGAACGTGCCGGCCAGGATCGGCTCCTGGCCCTCCGGCTTCTTCCCACGGTTCGAGCGAATGTGCGTGTGGCCGCAATGCAGGCCGGTCATCAGGGAGCATCGCGACGGCGCGCAAATGCTCGTGCCGCAGTACGCCTGCGTGAAGCGCATGCCTTCGGCGGCCATGCGATCGATGTTCGGCGTGCGGATCTTCTTCTGGCCGTAGCAGCCGAGTTCGCCGTAGCCGAGATCGTCCGCGAGAATGAAAATAATGTTTGGACGGACAGGCGGCGCGTGTTCGGGTGTTTTTCTGGTATTCGAGGTCGTTTCAGACCTTGCACGCGAAACGAATCCGCACAGCAGACAAGCGATAATAATAGAAACCACGGACCTGGGTTGCAAGCTGCACATGCAGTTCCACCGTCGTTGACACACCAGCTCAAGATGGACTGACACCCGATGGATAGCAGACATCGAATCAAGGCCGATCTGGAGGCACTAATATGTCGGCCTTCTGGATCATTTCTTCGAGCGTCCAGTCGGGCAGGATTTGAGACCTGTCTCGCGTGTAGTCACCCTGGCCGGTCTCATACTGGTGAAGGAAGCGCATGGCGTCCACATAGCCCAGTTCGCGAACCAGGAGTTCCAAACCTCGACGACGCAACTCTGCCGGGTTTGTGATCGTACTCATGATGCCAGCTCTCCCGCGAAGGTTATGGAATCCATCACTCTGATCTTAAGCGAGAGCCGTTTGGATTGCGAGAGGAAACTATCGTCGGTCGTCAACAGCACATCTGCTCCAAGATGTTCTGCTCAGTTTCAGGCAGCACATGTCAAAATAAACGATCATCGCAAATTGATCTCACTCAAACCCTGTTTCAGCGATTTCGATGGCCCGGAGCAGGCCCTTAGCTTTGTTGATGGTCTCTTCGTATTCGGTCTGCGGGTTGGAGTCGGCGACGATGCCGGCGCCGGCCTGAACGAAGACCTGATGCTTGCCGGCGGAATCGCCGGGCGTGATCACCATCGTGCGCAGCGCGATGCACGTATCCATGTTCCCGGCGAAATCGACGTAACCGACGGCGCCGGCATACGGCCCGCGGCGGGTCGGCTCGAATTCGTCGATGATCTGCATGGCCCGCACCTTGGGGGCCCCGCTGACCGTGCCCACCGGCAGGGCCGCCCGCAGCGCGTCGAATGCATTCTTGCCCGCGGCCAACTTACCCTTCACGTTGCTACAGATGTGCATCACGTGGCTGTAGCGCTCGACGCTCATCACGTCGCTCAGCTCGACGCTGCCCGGTTCGGCCACGCGGCCCACGTCGTTGCGGCCGAGATCGACGAGCATGATGTGCTCGGCCCGCTCCTTGGGGTCGGCCAGCAGTTCGGCCTCCAGCGCGCGGTCTTCCTCCTCGGTCGCCCCGCGGCGGCGCGTGCCGGCCAGCGGGCGATTGGTGATAATGCCGTCCTCGACGCGGCACATGATCTCCGGCGAGGCCCCGACCAGGATCACCTTCGGGCTTTTGAGATAAAACATGAACGGCGACGGGTTCACCACCCGCAGCGCGCGGTAGATGTCGAATGGATCGGCGGCGGTCTGTACGGCCAGCCGTTGCGAGAGGACCACCTGAAAGATGTCACCGGCGCGGATGTATTCCTTGCAGGCGTCCGCGGCCTTTTGAAAACCGCCGGATTCAAAATTACTGGTAAACGCCAGTGACGGGTCGCCGCGGCGGTCGATGAACCCCACCCGCGTCCGCTGCGGGGCCGACAGCCGATCGACGGTGGCCTTCACGCGGGCGCACGCCTTCTCGTATCCGCCGCCCACGCCGTCCGCATCGACATGCGCCTGGCTGATCACCAGGATCGTCTTGGTCACGTGATCGAAAACAACCATCGTGTCGTAGAGGCCGAACAGCAGGTCCGGCAGATGGCGGTCGTCGGGCGGGTCGTTCGGCAGCGGCTCGTAATAGCGGACGACATCATAGCCGACATAACCCACCGCGCCGCCGGCAAACCGCGGCAGCTCGGGCAGATGCACCGCCCGGTACGATGCCAGCAGATCGGCGAGCTTCGCGAGCGGGTCCAACGAGCGCTCGCGCACGGGTCCGGCCGGGCTGTCGCGGAGGATCTGGTCGCGTGTGGCCTCAAACGTCATGCTGGGGTCGGCGGCCAGGAATGAATAACGGGCGATCTTCTCGCCGCCCACGACGCTCTCCAGCAGAAACGCATGTGGCGAATCCGCGGAAAGGGCGGCGAACGCCGTCACCGGCGTCAGATGATCACCCATGAGCTGGCAGTAAACCGGGATGGTGTTGCCGCGCTGGGTGAGCCGCTCGAAGTCGGCCGGCGCGGGCAGGCATCGGATCATGACCACATGGTAGCCCGCGCCGGTTGGACCGGTCAACACGCGCGAAAGCTTTCTTCACTTTGGACCTGCGATTAAGGTGGAATTCATGTACGAATGTAGAGTCAGTGCGGGGTTTTCCGCGGCGCATCAGGTGCGGATGTACGATGACGCACTGGAGCCCATTCACGGCCACGACTGGAAAGTGGAAGCGGTGTTCCGCGGGCCGGAGCTGGATACGATCGGTGTGCTGGTGGACTTTGTCGCGGCCGAGCGGGCACTACGGGAAGCGGTGGCGCCGCTCCACCACACCCGCCTGAACGACGCACCGTTGCTCCGCGGTCTGAATCCCACGGCCGAGAACGTCGCGCGGATCATCTTCGACGAACTACACGCGCGCCTCGGCCCGGATGTTCCGCTGGCGGCTGTCTATGTCGATGAGGCACCGGGTTGCATCGCGGCGTACCTGCGGGATGATGCGTGAATCGAATTAACGCTCCAGTTCATCTTTCTCCGAATCCGGCCGCGGCGGCAGCTTCACGCCCTTGCTGCTGTATTTGACCACCAGAAAACTCAGCGGCGCATCGCTCGTGTTGCGGATGCCGTGAAAGACCCACGGTTCCACGTAGAGCAGATCACCTTTCTTCGCTGGGAAATCCTTTCCATCCAGATGCCACGTGCCGGCCCCTTCCGTGATCAGCAGATATTCCTCTTCGACGTGCCGATGCGCGCCGTGGACGCTCTTGCCCGGCTGGATGGTGCCGGCCGCGGTGAACACGTCCCGCGTGCCCAGCGTCTGGCCCGTATAATACGGCCGCATCTCGCCCCAGCCGGCTTTATTGGCCGGCGTGTCCTTGAGCGGCACAACGCGGGATTTGATCTGGGCCGGCGGTGCCGGGGCGGCGCCGCCTGTTCGCGGCGTAAGCAGCAGCGCCAGGCAAAATCCGGCGGCGCAATACAACAGAGACGAAACGATCCTTCCGGCAGAGTGACGGGCCATGGGGCCTCCTTCCTGAATCGATGGATCCGGCTGCACGTAACTCCTTATCATGTGGTGAACGGGAGCCGGCGGCAAGCGTCGGCGGTCGCGCGCCTGCCGGAGTCCCGGCGCGATCCACACGGCGCCGGATGACTCATTGTTCTTGACGATATAACCGGCGGTGTCTAAGATGAGTGTGTCGGCCGCATAATGGGCGTTGATTGAAATGCTCTGCCAACAGTGTAAAAAACAGACCGCAACCGTGCACCTGACCGATCTGGTCAAGGGCGACAAGCGAGAACGGCACCTCTGCGAGGAGTGTGCCTCCCGAGAGGGGATTGCCGTCAAACAGCATGTCTCGATCAACGATGTGCTGAACACCTTCCTTCAGGCCGGCGTCCAGGAACTGTCCAAGATCAAGTGCCCCGATTGCGGCATCAGCTTTGTCGAGTTCCGCAGCCAGGGCGTGCTCGGCTGCCCGAACGACTACGACGTCTTCGGCGAGCCGCTCGCCAGCCTCATCGAGCGGGCCCAGGACGGCGAGACGCATCACACCGGCAAGTCGCCCGGCCAGCAGATCAATGCCAACCCGTCTCAGCAGGAGCGGCTGCGGCTTCAGCGCGAACTGCGCGACGCGGTCGAACATGAAGACTATGAGCGGGCTGCCCAGTTGCGCGACCGCCTCGGAGAGCTGCAATCGCCATGAACCTCAATGATCTTGTGCCGATGTCGGGCGAGTGGCTGGCCAGCGGCGGCCCGCTGAACGATGTGGTTATCTCTTCACGCATCCGGTTGGCCCGCAATCTCGCGGGCTATCATTTCCTGAGCCGCGCGACCCCCTCCACGCGCCAGGAGATCGAGCGAACGCTTTTCCAGGCCATCACCGCCAGCGACTTCGGCAAGAACACGTTCTACGTCGATGTGGACAAGAGCGATCCGCTCGATCGGCAACTCCTCGTCGAGCGCCATCTGATCAGCCGGCAGCACGCCGACGCGGAAGGCAGCCGCGGCGTGGCCATCTCCTCCACCGAAACGCTCGCCCTCATGATTAACGAAGAGGATCACCTGCGCATCCAGGTGCTTCGCCGCGGGATGAATCTTGACGATGCCTGGGACGAGATGATCCGCATCGACAACAGTCTCGAATCCGCCGTCGAGTTCGCCTACCACAAACAGTACGGCTATCTCACCGCCTGCCCGACCAACGTCGGCACGGGCCTTCGCGTCTCGGTCATGCTGCACCTGCCGGCGTTGAAACTGACCAACGAGATCGAGAAGGTCTTCCGCGCGGCCAAGGAGATGCGGCTGGCTGTCCGCGGTCTTTATGGAGAGGGTACCGACGCGATCGGCGATTTCTTCCAGGTCTCCAACCAGACCACGCTCGGCCAAAGCGAGGAGGAGATACTTTCCGGCTTCAAGAGCAACGTCATCCCGTCGATCGTCAAATACGAGCAGAAGGCGCGCCGCGTGCTCAAGCACGAGAAGCTGACCGCGCTGGATGACAAGGTCTGGCGGGCACTGGGCGTGCTTGAGAATGCCCGTGCCATCAGCAGTGAAGAAGCCCTGTTCCTGCTCTCGCACCTGCGGATGGGCGTGCTTCTCGAACGCATCCAGCACATCGACCTGGAGACGGTCAACGAGCTGTTCATCGCTTCGCAATCGGCCCACCTTCAGAAGCGCCAGGGCCAGCGGCTGGAGGGCGAGCGCCGCAGCATCGTCCGCGCCGACTTCATCCGCCAGCGTTTAGGCCGCCCCCGCCACAGCGACAACTGATCATTATTCGTACGCTCACCACGGAGACACGAAGACACAGAGATTGCGGATTGGGAATTGCGGATTTCCTACCCAATTCACAATCCGCAATTCGCAATTTCTTCTCCGTACTACAAACGTTCAGAATCTTCGCGTCCTGCGTAAATTTCTCGGGCGCGAAATCGTAACTCCAGTTAAGCTTTTGGGTTGCGGGCGAAGCCCGCGCCAGGTCTCCGTGGTGAATCTTACGGCGGTGTGATGAGCAGCAGGGCATTGAGGCTGTTGGCCGGGTTGTTCCTCGCGATGATTTCGTCGGTGGTGCTGACCAGGCTGTCGCGGTTGTAATCATAGGCGAAGTCGATCGGAGCGCGGTTGAAGCTGTTGCGCGGGTGGTTGCGGGCATCCATCTCGTCCGTCGAGCTGACGATGGCGCGTGTGCCGCTGGGGGTCTTGCTTTCGCCGATCTCGATCCCCCAGTAATGCACTTCGCTCGCCGGCAGACCGGTATCGGCATTGGACCGTACGGTCACTTGTAACCATCTCATGTTGGGGATGGCGTTGTTGGGCCAGCTTATGGTGATGCGATCCGATCCGCCGGTGCCTTCGCCAGGCGACACGGTGACACTCAGCGGCGAGGCAGCGAGGGGCCACGCGCCCGGGTTGGTGTCGTTGCCGACACGGAAAGTGAAATCGTCGGCGCCGATATTGGCCGGATTGCCCGGATTGCTGATGTCCACCATGATGCCGTTGATGCTTTTGTCAAAACTGATGTAATTGCCGACACCGGCCAGCACACCCGACAGCAGCGCCGTCTTGTCGGTCGCAATGGCAGTTTTGTCATTGCACTGCGCCATCTGGAAGAATGATCGACAGGTAGCGGTATCGCTGTCGAAGAACGAATTGTTGTAGAAGATGCGCCGCCCGGCCACGCTCCCGCCGCAGGCCGACGGGTTCTGCTGCGGATTAAACACGGTGGGGCAGTTGTCGCAGACGTCGATAACGCCGTCTCCGTCGCCATCGGGATCGCATTCGTCGGGGATACCGTTGCCGTTGCAGTCTTCGCTGATGCCTTCCGCGATCCGACACACGTCGCCGATCCCATCGTGGTCGCAATCGGCCTGATCCGTATTCGCGTGATTCGGGCAGTTATCGCAGGCGTCCGGACTGCCGTCCCCGTCCGCATCGGGGTCGTCAGAACCCCAGCGGGCCCAATGCCCCGACACCTGTCCGCCGGCTATGGTGAAATCTCCACCCGCGATGAGTTCGTTGTTGTAGACGGTCAGAGCGTTAACCGCCCGGTCCATTCCACTCCCCAGCGGCTGCCAGCTCACGCCGTCCCAAAGCGCGATCTGCTTCGCGCTGACCCCGCCGGCGGTGTTAAACAAGCCACCGGCAATCAGATCGCCGTTGTACACCGTCAAGGCATAAACCCAGCTACTCGCCCCGGCCCCCAGGGCCGACCAGCTCGTGCCATTCCAGCGGGCGATGTGTTGAGCGGGGACGCCGCCGGCGAGGGTGAAGCGGCCGCCGACAATCAACCTGCCGTCGTGGACGGTCAGAGCGGTGACATCAAGATCCGTCCCGTTGCCCAGGGGCTGCCAGTTCGTGCCGTTCCAGCGGGCGATGAACTTGGCGGATGTCCCCCCGGCAAACGAGAAAAAGCCTCCCGCGATCAACTGCCTGTTGTAGACGGTGAGCGCGTAAACCACGTTGTCCATTCCGGCGCCGACCGTCTGCCAGCTCGTGCCATTCCAGCGCGCGATATAGTTCGCCGATGCGCCCCCGGCGGTGGTGAATTGGCCGCCCGCGATCAACTCGCCGTTGTAGACCGTCAGAGCGTAGACCGTATTGTTCACGCCGCTGCCCAGGGGTTGCCAGCTTGTGCCGTTCCAACGCGCGATGCTATTGGCGCTGACGCCGCCGGCGGCGGTGAAGAACCCTGCCGCGACCAGCTCGCCGTTATAGACCGTCAGAGCGCGGACCGTGCCGCTGAGCATCCCGCCGCCCAGCGATTGCCAGCTTGTGCCATTCCAGCGCCCGATGCGGTTGACGCTGACCGCGCCGGCGGTGGTGAAATCCCCGCCCGCAATCAACTCGCCGTTGTAGACGCTCAGCGCCAGCACCGAGTTATCCATGCCGGTGCCGAGGGTCCGCCAGTTTGTGCCGTCCCAGCGCGTGATGAAGTTGGCCATTGTCCCGCCGGCGGCACTGGTGATGAAGTTGCCTCCGACAATCAGTTCACCGTTAAAAATGGTCTGACAGTAGACCCAGCCGTTGATCCCACTGCCCAGAGGTTGCCAGCTTGTGCCGTTCCACCGGGCGATATTCTTGGCTGATGTTCCACCGGCGGTGATGAACTCTCCGCCCGCGATCAGGTCGCCGTTGTACACGTTCAACGCGGAGACCCGCGGAACCGAAACACCACCCACTCCGCTGCCCAGGGCCGACCAACTTGTGCCGTTCCAGCGCGCAATGAAGTTAGCGCCGACTCCACCGGCGCTGGTGAACAAACCCCCCGCAACCAGATTCCCGTTGTAAACCGTCAGCGCGAGAACAGTCGTACTAATGCCTCCCGGTTGACCGCTCATCCCCGTACCGAGGGGCTGCCAGTTCGAACCGTTCCAGCGCGCGATGGCCTTGGCCGATAACCCGCCCGCGGTGGTGAACTGACCCCCGGCAATCAGCTCACTGCCGAAAACCTCCAGAGCATAAACAATATTATTCAGCCCGCTGCCCAGCGCCGACCAGCTCGTGCCGTTCCACCGAGCGATGTTGTTGGCCGATACTCCGCCGGCGGTGTTGAAGATGCCCCCGGCGATCAACTCGCCGTTGTAAACCTTCAGGGCATAGACATACCCGGCCACCCCGCTGCCCAGGGGCTGCCAGCTCGTGCCGTTCCAGCGAGCGACGAAGTTCGCTGATGTCCCGCCGATCGTCGTGAAGGTCCCGCCCGCAACGAGTTCGCCGTTGTAGACCGCTAAAGAGAGGATCTGCCCATTGGGGCCCGGCTCGCCGACGGCAGACCAGTGCGTCCCGTCCCACTTGGCAATGTTGGGGGCCACGACGTCGCCGGCGACATTGAACGCGCCCCCGACGTAGAGGGCCGGGCCGCTGCCGTCATCGTAGACGGCCACCGCATTGACCCAGTCGTTCAGTCCCGGCAGACCTTCGCCAGGTCGCCAGTCGAACGTGCATTGGGCTGGAGCCCGCTTCGGAACCGCCAGCACGGCGCAGGCGATAACGATCGCGAACGAGCATCCGTACGCACGGCTGCCCCATCGTTCATGCGAGAAAAAACGCATCCGGCCCCTCTTTCGGCGGGAGGACTCTATCTGATACAGAGTTTGGTGACCGTTCGGAATATATCACTTTTAGAAACCTCCTGCAACAAAAAAATTGATGGAAATTGATAGGGATGCAGCAGGCTATCCGGTCAGAAGCCGTCTCCGCCCGTAAGGCGGGTTCGGCCCGGCACTTGTCCGCCCTGGGCGAGATTCGCTGCGGCGAACGTGCCGGGTTCTGACACAGGCCGCATTGCATCGCGCGCTCAGGCGGTTATGATGGCAGCCGTCGCCATGGAAGGCTGCGGCTTTGATCACGTTTTCGTTACAGAGCGGGTCCAACGGCAATGCCGTTTACGTCGAGGCGGGCGATGCGCGGCTGCTGTTTGACGCCGGCATCTCCGGCGCGATGGCCGAGCGGCGGATGCGTGCGCATGGGCGCGAGATTCGCGACGTGGACGCGCTGATCATCTCGCACGATCACATCGATCACGTCCGCTGTGCGGGTGTGTTTCAGCGGAAATTCAAGCATCCGATTTTCATGACCAGGCGGACGCACCAGGCGATCCCGTGCGACCTGGGCACGCTGGATGACGTGCGCTATTTCAAGGCGGGCGAGCGGTTCTGTATCAAGGGCGTGACCGTGTACACCCTGCCGACGCCGCACGATGCCGCCGACGGCGTCGCGTTCATCGTCGAACACGATCGCCGGCGGCTGGGGATCCTCACCGATCTCGGGCATCCGTTCCGCGCGCTGTGTCAATTGCTGCCGACGCTGGATGCCGCGTACGTCGAGAGCAACTATGATCCGCGGATGCTGGAGGAGGGGCCTTACCCGTGGCCGCTCCAGGAGCGGATTCGCGGTGCGGGCGGGCACCTTTCGAACGATGAATCGGCCGAGATGATCCGCGCGTTTGGCCGGCGGCTCCGCTGGGCGGCACTGGCCCATCTCAGCCAGGACAACAATCACCCGGACATCGCGTTCGAGACGCACCGCCGCCGCGTGGGCAGGCATTTCCCGCTGCAACTGGCGTCGCGGCACGAGGTCAGTGCGATGATGGAAGTTTGATTCATGCTTATTCCACTGAATGCGATACATCGGCGGGTGCTTGGCGTGTTGATGGAAAAGTCGATGACTACGCCGGGGGGTTACCCGCTGACGCTCAATGCGATGGTGGTCGGCAGCAATCAGTTGACGTGCCGAGAGCCGGTGATGCATTTGAGCGAGGGGGATGTGTCGCGGGCGGTGATGCAGCTTCAATCGCCGGCGTGCGGGCAGTTGGTCAAACAGGCGCCGCCGGACCGGACGGCGCGGGCGAACCGTTTCGAGCACCAGGCGGAGGCGCGGTTCGGCTGGGACAAGCGCGAGCGGGCGATCATGGCGGAGTTGCTGCTGCGCGGGCCGCAGACGGCCGGCGAGTTGAAGACGAATGCTTCGCGCATGACGCCGCTGGACGACATCCAAGTGGTGATGAATCTGCTGACCGAATTCGCGCGGCACGAGCCGCCGTACGTCCGCGAGCTGCCGCGCCAGCCGGGCAAGAACACGACGCGGTTCGATCATCTGTTCTACCTGCCGGACGAGCAGGCGGCGAGCGATGCCGTCGTCGAGACGACAACTCCGTCGCCTGCCCCGCGCAGCTCGCTCGAAGAGAGGATCGAGCGTCTGGAGGCGGAGGTGGCCATGCTGCGGCAGCGCGTCGAAGACTTGACTGGGCATCCGCCGGGCGGCGCCGCAGAATAATCCCTGAGTCCCCTCCACAATATATTGTGTTTGAGTCGGCTCATTGCTACTATAGGCAGGTGGAGCGAAGATGAATATCGAACCGGATAACGTTTACAACACCGACTGCGTGAAGGGCCTCGCGGCTATACCGCCGGAGTCCGTTGACCTCGCCTTCGCCGACCCGCCGTTCAACATCGGTTACGACTACGACATTTACGATGATCGCCGCGCGGCTGACGAGTATCTCGACTGGTCGCGCAAGTGGATCGAGGGCATCATCCGTGCGCTCAAGCCGAACGGGACCTTCTGGCTGGCCATCGGCGATGAGTATGCGGCCGAGTTCAAGGTCCTGTGCACGCGGGATCTCGGCCTGCACTGCCGCAGTTGGGTGATCTGGTTTTACACCTTCGGCGTGCACTGCAAGCAGAAATTCACGCGCAGCCACGCGCATCTTTTCCACTTCGTCAAGGACGCGAAAAACTTCACGTTCAATTCGCTGGCGATCCGCGTGCCCTCGGCGCGGGAGCTGGTGTACGGCGACAAGCGGGCCGATCCCGACGGGCGCGTGCCGGATGATACGTGGATGACGACACCGGTGTTGCCGGCGGATGTTCCGACGAAGGACGGATTCATCCTTCGCCCCCAGGATATCCCCGAGCGATTCCCGCCGCACAGTGACACGTGGTTTTTCTCGCGCGTGGCGGGCACGTTCGCGGAGCGCCGCGGCTGGCACGGCTGCCAGATGCCGGAGCAACTACTCGGCCGGATCATCAAGGCGTGCTCCAAAGAAGGCGACGTGGTGCTGGACCCGTTCGGCGGAAGCGGTACGACGTTCGCTGTTGCCAAGAAGCTGAACCGTCATTTCATCGGGTTCGAGCTGTCCGAGGATTACGTCAAAAAGATCGCGGAGCGGCTCGCATCGATCCAGCCGGGCGATCCACTGGTCGGCCCTGAGAACGCCGCCACCAGCGCTCCGCGCACAAAGGCCGGCCGCAAACTGCACCGGCCCTCCACGATCGCGGAACCCGTATCACTGAGTCCGGTTCTCGCTAAAACCATTGCTCACAAAAAACATCGCGTCAAACAATCTTCAGGCCAGCATCTCTTTCAAACACATGATCCGCTGGAATGATTGATCGATCCGCTCCTCGGTGATGCGGCCGGAGTCGACCAGGCGGCGCAGGCGGGCCACGGTGTGCTCGACGATGTGCTCGTCGTATTCGAGGACGTTGCCGTGAACGATGATGTCTACGCCGGCATTGATCGCTTCGGCCGTTGCGTCGTCGGCATTGTAATAGCGCTGGATGGCGCCCATGTTCAGATCGTCGGAGAGGATCACGCCGTCGAAGCCCAACCGCTCGCGGAGCAGGCCGGTCAGGATGGCGGGCGACAATGTGGCCGGACGAGCGTAGTCGAGCTGGCGAACGAAGACATGAGCGGAGAGGACGGAATCGACGAGGCCGCGGGCCAGGAGATCGCGGTACGGTGCCAGGTCCGCATCGGACCACGTCCTGGACACATCGACCATTTCCAGGTGCGAGTCGGTGGTGGAGGTGCCGTGGCCGGGGAAGTGCTTGAGCGCGGTCAGGATGCCGTGTTCGTGGTGGGCCTCGATGAACGCGGCGGCGTGAAGCGTAATGGCATTCGGATGTTCCGAGAGGGCACGTCCTCTGTCGCCGATGACCGGGTTGCCGTCGCGGTGCAGATCGACCGTGGGGGCGAGATTGAAGTTGACGCCCAGATCGGCGAGCGTGGCGGCGAGGAGTCCGGCGTGCTGCCGGGTGAACGCCGGGTCGTTGCGCAGTCCCACCTCACGCGGCGACAGGAAGCGCGGGAAACCGTATTGCTCCTTGATGCGGATGACCTGGCCGCCCTCGGCATCGATCGAGATGAATAGAGGCCCATCGGCGGCTTCATGCAGGGCGGCGGTGAGCTTTCGCACCTGGTCCGGCGAGCGGATGTTGCCGGGCATGCGGCACATGGGCGCGTTGGTGTCGGTGATCCACACGCCGCCGACGTGATGGCGGGCGACCTGTTCGAGAAACGCGCCGCATTCCTCGACGGTCGCGCCGCGAAACCCGACCATCAGCATCTGACCGAGCTTGAGATTGAGGGGGATGCGATCCGCAAGCTTTTCGTCCGCTGGTCGACCGCCGGGGGATGGGCTCATTGGTAGTGAATACCCATGCGTTCCGCTTCTTTGACGGTCAAACCCATAGCTACTGTGACTTGAAGGACGTCGTCCTCTGAAAGCGTCTGAGCATACGCATCCATGATGATCTCAGATCGGTCTTGCTGGTTCAGGTCTCCCCAGCGATCCCAAATAACGAACAGGTGCCTGGGGCGCGCGCCGCCGCCCTCCACCACGATCACAGGTTGCGGCTCATGCTCTTGTGGTGTGCGCCATTCCTGTGCGAGTCGCTCGAGAAGTTCACGCGACTGCGGCGCGGGTTCTGAGACTCGACGGGTGCGTATAGGCATGGCTATCTCCTGGACACTTTCTCCAAAGGCGGCTTGGATCGTTCGCAGCGACATCGTGATTCATTATGGAGGCATCGACCCTTCAAGCAAGCGATGAAGTTCGGGTCAATCCGGCACTTCCTCGACCGTCACCTTGTTGATCTTGACCGATTTGACCGGCGAGGAGGCTTCGCCGCCGCCGGCGTCGCGGACCGGGGCCTCGCCGATCTTCTTGAGCGTCTGGCGCGAAGGATCGTCGGTAAGCTCGCCGAAGACGGTGTACTGGCGGTCGAGGAAGTCGCAGCGACCCAGGCAGATGAAGAACTGGCAGCTCGCGGAGTTGGGGTCCTGGGCGCGGGCCATCGAGAGCGTACCCAACTGGTGCGGTTTTTCGTTGAACTCGGCGGGCAGGCGCTGCGGGCCGTTGCCGGTGCCGTCACCCTTCGGGCAGCCGCCCTGGATCATGAAACCCTTGATGATGCGATGGAACGTGCGGTTGTTGTAGAAGCCGCTCTCCGCGAGGTTGATGAAGTTCTCCACGTGCTTGGGGGCGACATCGGGGAAGAAGCGGAGCGTCATGGTGCCGAAATCGGTGTGGATGGTTGCCTGTTTCACAAGAGGTCTCCATTAAAAAGACAGATGTTTCAGTTCACCGTTGTATCATGCCGGTGGCGCTGTTTCAAAGAGCAGCGGATTGAAGGTCCGGGGAAATGTTGAGCTTCAACCGAGCGTGGCCAGGACTTCGCCCATTTCGGCGGCCGCGTGCTGATCGCCGATGCGCTCGGCCACTTCGATGCCCTCGCGAAGCACGGCGGAAGCATCGTGCAGTCTGCCGATGGTGATGAGCGTATTGCCGCGCTGGAAGTATGCGGCGATGTAATGCGGATCGATTTCATTGACGCGAGCGAATTGCGCGACCGCGTCTTCCAAGCGGTCCGCCTTCACGTATTCCATGGCCATGCCGAAGTTCAGGAACACGTCATTCGGCTCGGCGGTCAGCATCTTTTGGATTTGTTCGAGTCGGGACATTGATCACTCTCGCTTACGAATTCTCCGCTCGGTCCGCCCAGGCCTCGGCGCCGATCAGCTTCACGAAGCGGCAGGGGTATCCCGGCGTCTCGCGGGTCTTGCCGTGCAATCGCTCGACGACGGTCAAAATCTGATCGCCGGTGTCGCCGACCGGGATCACCATCCGGCCGCCTTCGATGAGCTGATCCAACAGCGAACGGGGCACCTCCGGTGCACCGGCCGTCACCATGATGCGATCGAACGGCGCCTCCTCCGGCCAGCCGGCGGTGCCGTCTCCGACACGATAGCTCACGTTGTGGATGCCCAGCGACGCGAGCCGCTCACGAGCGGCTTCCTGAAGCGGAGCGAGCCGCTCGATCGTAAACACATGATACCCGAGCCGGGCGAGGATCGCCGTCTGATAGCCCGAGCCGGTGCCCACTTCCAGTACGCGGTGCTCCGGCCGGACCTCCAGATGCGCGGTCATGGAGGCGACCATGAACGGCTGCGAGATGGTCTGACCGCAGGCGATGGGCAGGGCGGAATCGTTGAACGCGGCATCGGCGTCCGCCTCGACGACGAACCGTTCGCGCGGGATTTCTTCCATGGCGGCCAGCACCCGCTCGTCGGTCACACCACGGCGGCGGATCTGTGCCTCGACCATGGAGCGGCGTTTGGGCAGATGGGGGTCGGGTTGCATATGGATCACCCCAGTGCTATCGACTCGCTCGCCTGCGCTCGCGGCTAAACGGTCGATCACTTTTAGCGTTCACCGGGCGGTCGGCGGTCGACGTCTGAGAGCAGATCATCGAGACGCTCGTCAATCAATTCCTGCTTGTTCTCCTCCTGGTCGGTGAGTTCCTGTTTGGCCTCGTCCAGCCGCCGCTGAAGATTGCGGATTTCGATGCGCAGGCGCTCGAGGCGCATGTCGAACCTCGTGGCGACGTGCTGTCGCAACTGGGGCTTGAGCTGTTCGCGTTCGGCCCGTGAAGCTTTGCGATAGCGCTGGGTCAGATCGTCGATCACGATCTGAGCTTTGAATTCGGCGATCATCTTTTCGGCCAGCTCGGGATTCTCGAACTTCATGCGAACGATGGGAAAGAGCCGGCGTGCGGCCTGATGTATCATCAGCCGGAAGGCGGCGGGATTGTTTTGCCGGGCGGCGGCCAGTCGTTCGTGGAATTGGGGAAGGTTCTCCTTGATGAACCCCATGAGCCGATCGACTTGTTCCGGCGTGAGGAAATCGGGGTCGGGCCCGCCGGGTCCGGACCGGTCCGGGCGATCGCCCATCGGGCCCCGGCCCGGACGGCCGCGATCTCGTGGGCCGGGCCGATCTTCGCCGCCTTTTTTGTCCCGTGGACCGGCGAGCGGGGGCGGCCCTTTCGGATCGCCGAGCGACTCGCCTCCAGCTTGCGCCAGGATGATCGCATCGCCGTTGTCTGTTCCATCAACCGCTGGTTCCCGCGGCGCCGCCTGCCGCACCCGATCCGCTGCGATCAACGCCCATAAAACGCAAACCATCACCCCGATACCTATGGCTCTCATCGGTCTCGACTCCCCGTTTTGTATCCGTCGCCTGACACAGGCATCTCGCCGGCATTCACACCGGCGAGACGCCGGTGCCATAACGACGATTGCATCCGCCCTATGATGTGCCGTTAAAGGTCTCCGGTTCGGTGAACAGGTTCTCGATGTCCTTGCCGATGCTTTCCAGCCGATCCTCCACCTGGTCGCCGGTCGTCTGCAAGGTCGTGATGTTCTCTTCGAGGGCATCGAGATCGGCCAGCAACTCGTCTGTAATTGGTTTTTCATCGATGACCTTCCCGCCCGCCTGGACAAACAGGTCGATGCCGCCGCCGGCCGATCCGCCGTCGGACTTGAGCGACGCTGCGAACTGGATGATGCCGAAACAGATGCCGATCATGGCCGCCGCCGCCGCCAGGCCGCCGAGGCTCGACCAGCGGTTTACGGAGTAAACCGGCGACCCTTCGCGGCATCGCTCCAGCTCCGCGTGAACGTTCGAGCGCACGCGGGGAAGCGTCTCCTCCGGCACGGGCGGCTCGATGCGCTCGGCAAGCCACAACTCGTTCAATTCGTGTCGGACGGCCGATCGCACTTCATCCAATACGGCTGAAGTCGGTTCCGCGGCGAAATGCCCGCACAGCGACGCCAGTGCCGATTCCGCCTCGCGCTCCATTTTGTCGAAAGTCTCATCCATTGGATATTGGTTTTCCTGCTCGATCGTTCAGTCCAGCTCTCAACTCCGCGGATCGATCCGGCTCTTCCTCCATCAACTGCCGCAGGCGGGCCAGGCCGCGGTGCGCCCGGGCCAGTGCCGTGCCCAGCGGCGTTTTCATCTGATCGGCAATTTCCCGAAACGTGAGCTGCGAGAAGTGCCTCAGCAGGATCACCTCGCGCTCTCCCTCGGGCAACTGGGCGATGGCCCACTGCAGCCGGTCGGCCTGCTCGGCCCGCTGCATGCCATCGCTCGGCTGGCCCACCGACAGGTCCGGGAGGCCGGCCAGAACGTCGGGGTCGTCGGTCCCGCTCTGTCCCAGGTCGTGGCCGGCCGACTTGGCCTTGCGGGCCCGGCGGACCCGGTCGCGGACCAGATTGGTCGCGATCCGGAAAATCCACCCGTCGAACCGGCCGTCGTGCTCGTACTGGCCGATCATGCGGACGAGCCGGACGAACAGCTCCTGGAGCAGGTCGTCCGCGTCGTGCCGGGAACCGGTGAGCCGATAAAAGTACCCGTACAGACGTGTGCCATACAGGTCGACGAGCGTGTCGAACGCCGCCGGTTCCCGCCGCTGCGCGCGGCCAATGAGCTCCGCCAGTTGAGCAGCGTCCATGAGCACGTCAGCATAAGAGATGAACGTCGCTGGGGCTAGAAAATTGCAGAACTATGGCGGGGTGGCACTTCCCCCTACGCCCCTTTTGGGCATCAGATCGCCGCTTGTGGCGTATCGCCGTCCAAAGGCGGCCAATAAGATTCGCGATGACCGGTGCGACCTGCAAACCATCTGCTGGTATCAGGTTATAGCTGAGGGTATGATTCGAGCGCTGAGGACAGGAATGAGAACGATTCGTAATTGCCTATTGACGGTCCTGCCGGCAACCATCGCGCTGGTTGGGTGCAACGACCCGGAAGCTCGCAACCGCATCCGCCATCGGGAACAGCACATCCAGCAGACCGTCCGCATGTTAGAGCGGGACGAAAATGAGCGGCCGGAGAAGCTGGCCGGCACGCTGGCCCTGCTGAAAAGCCAAAATGAACATGACATCGAGATGACCCATGAGAATTCCTCAACCCTCCGGCGCTGGGTGGATGAGGACATCAAGCGGTGGAACGAGCGGCAGCCCGCCTATCGGGCGGAGATCAAGAAGCAACTCGATGGGAACCCCGCCAACATCAAACGCACGCTGCCCGACATGGTGTATTGAACCCGCCGAGCCCGCATGTTATTAACACGCTATTATGCCCACCCTCATCGTGGTCAGTAATGTAAAAGACTGGCCGCTGGATATCCCCGGCGTGGAAGTGATCTCCGCGCGGTCCTATCTGACCGATCCCACGTACAGCAACGGCCGCGGGACCAAGGTGTTCAACCTGTGCCGCTCGTATCGCTACCAGAGTTTCGGTTATTACGTTTCGCTGCTGGCCGAAGCGCGCGGGCACAAGCCGCTGCCGAATATCACCACCATTCAGGATTTGAAGTCGCTGAGCATGGTGCGGTTCGTCTCGGACGATCTGGACGAGATGATCCAGAAGAGCCTTGCCCCCATCCACTCCGAAAAATTCATCCTGAGCAGCTACTTCGGGCATAACCTGGCCAAGCGTTACGACCGGCTGAGCCTGCACCTGTTCAACCTCTTCCAATGCCCGCTGCTGCGGGCGCATTTTGTTTTTAACAAAAAATGGCAGCTTCAGAGCATCGCCCCCATTTCCGCCAGCGAGATCCCCGACGATCATCTCCCGTTCGTGACCGAGCGGGCCAAGCAGCATTTCGCGGGCCGCCGGGCGTTCGTCCGCCGGCGCAGTGTGCCGCGGTATGAGCTGGCCATCCTGTACAACCCGTTGGAAAAGACGCCGCCCTCAGACGAGAAAGCCGTGCAGAAGTTCGTCAAGGCCGCCGAGCTGCTCGGCTTCGGCACCGAGTTGATCGGCAAGGACGATTACGGCCGCATCGCCGAGTTTGATGCGCTGTTCATTCGCGAGACAACGGCGGTGAATCACCACACGTACCGTTTCGCCCGGCGGGCCGTGGCCGAGGGGCTGGTGGTGGTGGACGATCCCGACTCCATCGTCAAATGCGCGAACAAGGTATACCTCGCCGAACTGCTCGAGCGCCATCAGATCCCCACGCCCAAGACGATCGTCGTGCATCGTGACAACGTGGACCGCGTTCTCAGCGAGCTGGGCTTCCCGTGCATTCTGAAACAGCCGGACGGTTCGTTCTCGCAGGGTGTGCTCAAAGTGGAGGACGAAGCGCACCTCGTGCGGGAGGTCGACCGGCTGCTGGAAAAATCCGAGCTGATCATCGCCCAGGAGTTCTCGCCGACGCCGTTCGACTGGCGGGTGGGCATCTTCGATCGTCAGCCGATCTACGTGTGCAAGTACCACATGGCCAAACGCCACTGGCAGATCACGAAATGGGACGGCTCCGAAAACGGCCAGGACGGCAAAGTCGAGAGCATTCCGGTCGAGCTGGCGCCCAAAGCCGTCGTGAAGACCGCCCTGAAGGCGGCCAACCTGATCGGCGACGGCCTGTACGGCGTCGATCTGAAGGAGCTTGGCCGCTGCTGTCATGTCATCGAGGTCAACGACAACCCCAACCTCGACGCCGGGTACGAGGACAAAGTGCTCAAGGACCGGCTCTACTCCCGGATCATGGGCATCATTCTCCGGCGAGTCGAACGCCTCAAGGAAGCCGGCGGGAGATGGTAAGCGGCATGTCGTCGAACCCTCTCTTTTCCCGCTTTGGCATCGAGCTGGAATACATGATCGTCGATGAGCGCACGCACTCCGTGCTGCCGATCGCCGACCGGCTATTGTCCGGTGCCGCTGCTCTGGAGCAGTCGTGTGCCACTGCTCTCAAGCAGTGCAGCTCGCCACAGAATCCTCCACTGCTTGAGAGCAGTGGCACCCCGACACCGATCTGCGACGTCGAGCGCGGCGAGGCATCGTGGTCGAACGAGCTGGCACTGCACCTGATCGAGATTAAAACGAACGAGCCGGTGCCGCGGTTTGAGGGAATCGCCGGCATGTTCGATGCGCAGGTGCGGCAGATCAACTCGCTTCTGGGGCCGCAGGGCGGGCGGCTGATGCCCACGGCTATGCACCCGTGGATGGACCCGCGCCGCGAAACGCAACTCTGGCCGCACGATAATTGCGAAATCTACCAGGCGTTTCATCGCATCTTCGACTGCCGCGGCCACGGCTGGTCGAACATGCAGAGCATTCATCTGAATCTGCCGTTCGAGGGCGACGACGAGTTCGGGCGATTACACGCCGCCATCCGGCTGGTGCTGCCGATCCTGCCGGTGCTGGCGGCGAGTTCGCCGATCGTCGAGGGACGGCCGACGGGGCTGTTCGATAACCGCGTTGCTTTTTACCGCACGAACTGTAGCAAGCTGCCGTCGCTGACCGGCCGCGTGGTCCCCGAGCCGGTGTTCACCACCGCCGAGTACAAGTCGCAGATCCTTCAGCGGATCTATCGCGATCTGGCTGCATACGATCCGCACGGTTTCCTTCAACACGAGTGGGCCAACGCCCGCGGCGCGATCGCCCGTTTTGAACGCGATACGATCGAGATTCGCCTGCTGGACATGCAGGAGTGTCCGCAGGCTGACGTGGCCATTTGTGCCGCGGTCGTGGGCGTGCTTGAAGCGCTGGTATCGGAGCGATGGAGCAGCAGCATTTCGCAACAGTCGTGGTCGGTGGAGCCGCTGGAATCGATCCTGCTCGCGACGATGGTCGATGCGGACGGTGCACTGATTGAACACCGTGACTACCTGGACGCATTCGGAATGCCTGCGGAACGCTGCACGGCGGGCGAGCTTTGGTCGCACCTGGTGGAATGTCTCTCCGAACCCCGCACGCCAGTGCGGGGCCCGGCCCACCACTTGCGTGGTGGGTTCGGACACGCTGCGCTGCGAACCATCATGAATGAAGGACCGCTCGCCCGGAGGATCATGCGCGCCTTGGGCGAGAATCCTTCGCACGAACAGATCGAACACGTCTATCAGCAACTTTGCGATTGCCTGGCCAGGGGCGTGATGTTCAAACCGTCTTGAGAGCAAGTCCGTGTGCTTGCAGCGCACGAAGAACGCTCATCCAATCCGCATAGACGTACGGCACCTCGTACTGTTCGTGGAGCATGCGAAGCTGCGTTAGATATGCTTCCGTCATCGGGCCTTGCCAGTGCTGTGCGGCCGGATCGCAATAGAAAATCCGGCAGCCCAGCGGGCGCGAGCCGCGAACATGGCAGCGGCCCTCGTACGCATGCGGGCAGGTATCGGCGGCAGCAGCCGACTCGTTGTAGACGGGCAGGGACAAGAGGGTGGGTTCGTGCCGGGTGAAAGCATCGTGTGCCGGATGCTGGGTTGAATCATCTTCATTTTTGGCGACGTAAAACGCGACTTCCAGTGTTGTAACGAAGAGGCGGTGTCCGTACCGGCCGAACCGGCAGCACTCGCCGCTGTTCCAGCAGGTCGCATTCTGTTCGGCGATGGCGCGATCCGCCTCCTCGTAGAGCCGCTGCATGGCTGCAAGGACTTCCGGCCGCCGGGCAGCCTCCATGATCGAGTCAACAGGAATGACCATGCTGTTCATCATCGGGGGTCGTCTACTCACTTGACCGGAAGCGGGCGTATCACGATGTCCTTAAAACGCACCTTCATCGCATCGCCGGTGTGGAGCTGGAGGGCGATGATCCCCGTCTTGGGGAAATCATAGTCGCTGATGTCGCTGATGAGATAGCCGTTGAGATAGGTCACGATGTGGTTGCCGTCGGCGATGAGGCGAAGCTCGTTCCATTCGTGCATGTGGTTCATCTGGCGCATGCGTTTGTCGATCTTGTCGAGGTTGATCCAGCCGTGGCCGCGGGCGTCATAGATGGCGGCGGTCGGCGATCCGGTATCTTTGGCGGGGGCGAACTCGGACTGCGGGCCGTGGATATGCACGCGCTTGGACATGGGCAGCGTTTCGGTGCTGCCGCACTTGGGGCATTTGAAATCCTTCACGTCCTCGGGCAGGTCGCGAGCCACTTCATTGCATTTTGCACAATGCGGCGGGAACGAGCAGCGGAAGAACAGGCCGCTGTTGCCGTTTTCCGAGTCGAAGATCATCTGGAGCTTGAGCTCGAAGTTGTCGTACTTCTTATCGGTGGCCAGGTAGGCGTAGGGTGAGGGCTTGGACAACTCGCCGGTGATGACGCCGTCCGCCACGCGCCAGCAGTCGGGTTCGCCCTGCGTGTGCCAGCCGTCGAGGTCCTTGCCGTTGAACAGCGGCTTCCAGCAGCCGGTTTTGCTCGCACTCTCGCCGCAGTCGCCGCGGGTGATCAGCCGCACATTCCGCCAGCGGACTTTGACCGGTGCGTCGCCGCAGTGGACCTGAAGCGCGATGATTCCGCTTCGGGCCTGCGGGTCGTGCATGTCGATCGTCTGCGTGCCGTTGACCCACGTCTGGAGGTGGTCGCCGGTGGCGGAGATGCGATAGGTGTTCCACTCCATCGGCTTCATGGCAGCCAGGCCCTTTTCGTCGGGCTTTTTGAGCCAGCCGCGGCCGCCCTGCTCGTAGATGCCGCCGGTGCCGTGATCGGGCCGGGGGTCGAACTCGGCCTGGTAGCCGACCATCTCGTCGCCGAACAGATGACTGCGGAACTGGACGCCGCTGTTTCCGGCGGCGTCGTGTTTGCATTCAAATTCGAGGTTGAAGTCGGCCACCGGCTCTTCGTAGACCAGCCAGCCGAAGCGGCCGTCGCCGTTCTCGCCGATGATCTGGCCGTCGGCGACCGACCATTTGCCGCCGCCGACTTCTTTCCAGCCTTTGAGCGTCTTGCCGTCGAAAATCGTCTGCGGTCTGGCGGCGGATGGACCGGCGCCAATGACCGCCGCGCCGTTTTTCTGCTCGGAGCAACCAAGCAGCGGGGCCAGGAACGACAGTACGGTGAGGTAATAAGTAGACAGGCGCATTCGAGAAACCCTCAAGAAGATACTTTGATGGTTTTACAGCTCAGAAGGATAGCGGAAAGGCGCGGGCTGGCAAAGGATTGACGCATCCGGCCCGTGCATCTAAAAAGCCCATACACACGCGTATTGTCAGAACCCGCCACACGATTATCGTGCCCCGCTCTGGCGGGCCGGGCTCGGATTGGCGGCGACCGGCGATTGTCGTCGGTTGCGTTCATTGAATTTCACGAGAGATGGAGGAGTTCATGCGACGAACATTCATGATCTCGCTGACGTTGCTCGCAGCGGCGATCTGCGGATGCGCGTCATCGAAACGCACGCCGCTGGTGCCGCAAATTGACGGCGAGCCGTGGACGATCTCTCGGCAGCCGGACCTGGGGAATCTGACCGGTCCGCGACAGCAGCCGGTCGATTTCGGCGTCTGGCAGGCTCGCGACGGCACGTGGCAGCTCTGGTCGTGCATTCGCGGCACACAATGCGGCGGCAAGACACGGCTGCTGTATCGCTGGGAGGGCCGCAGCCTCACCGCGCCGGACTGGACACCGATGGGGATAGCCATGCAGGCCGATCCGGCTCGCGGCGAGACGCCGGGTGGTCTGCAAGCACCGTATGTGTTCGCCGCCGACGCGTCTCGCGACAGCCTGTTCAGCCGCGACCCGGAGGGGAGTGCGCGGCGGAGCTACTACCTCGCGTATGGCGATTGGGTGAACATCTGCCTCGCGCTGAGTGAAGACGGAAAGGCCTTCGAGCGGTGGCTGTACCGCGAGACGGCCTATGAGCATCGCAAGGACATCACGCATCGACTCCGGCGGCCCTGGACAGGGATGTTCTCGGAAGGCCCAGACGCCGGCGCCCGCGACCCGATGGTCATCCGGATCGGCGATCGCTGGCACTGCTACTACACCGCGTTTCCCGGCCGCGTCGGCTCGGTCTATTGCCGCACGTCGCGCGATCTGCGCAAGTGGAGCGACTCGACGATCGTCGCCCGCGGAGGATGCGCCGGCAGCGGCCCCGTTTCCGCCGAATGCCCGTTCGTGGTATACCGTGAGGGATACTATTACCTGTTCCGCACACAGCATTACGGCCCCAACGCCGTGAGCAGAGTCTATCGCTCGGATGATCCGATGAATTTCGGTATTGATGACGATCGCTGTTTCATCAGTGAACTTCCCATTGCCGCACCGGAAATCATCCGCGACCAGGGTCGGGATTTTATCGCATGGTTGTTGCCATCTCTGGATGGTATTCAGATGGCCCGGCTGACGTGGCGGCAGGATTCGTGAGCAGGTCATGCCCATCTCGGTTTATGTCCATCGGCTGCATTGCTACAATGGGGCGAATGGCGGGATCACTTCAAACTCTCTTGCGGTCGCCGGCTTTCATCGCCGAATGTCTGGTGCGCGGCTATCAGGTGGCGCTGTCGCCGCTGCTGGTGGGTAGTTGCAAATTCTGCCCCTCATGCAGCGATTATTTCATCCAGGCGCTGCGTCAGTGGGGCGTCATTCGCGGCAGTTGGCTCGGTGTGCGGAGACTTGCTCGCTGTCATCCGTTCGGGGTTGGCGGGATCGATCCGGTGCCGACAAATCGCGGAGTTCGTTAATTCACGCGGGCGTTTCGCGGCGGCGCAGCTCGGCGAGGATCGCTTCGAGGCGGTCGATGATCACCTTGATTCCGGGCTGAGCGGGTTGCGATTCGAGGTGCGGGCGGTCGAAGACTTTGGCGCACAGCGCGGGGCCGAACGTGAACACCACCGACGCGATCGCTTTGCCGGTGCTGGTCATGGCGAACACGTTGGCGTATCCCACCGACGCGCACGTCGTGATGTAGAACAGCGCGTCCCAGAACGTTTTGATCCGCGGGTTGACGCCGTGTTCGACGGCGTAGAACAACGCGGAACTGCCGACCAGCAGGCCGCTCAGCGATTCCAACGGGTTCTCCGTGATCGCGGTGCAGAGAACGTCCTCCCACTCCTCGCGCTTGTTGAACCAGCCGAGCACCGTCTCCCATGACGGCCCCGGATCGGGCATGAGCACGATTGGCGGATCGTCGATAAAGCTGTCAACGTTCAGCATTCAACACTTAACCCTACGAAGAGAATAAGGAAACCAGGAAACGAGGAGAGCAGGAAGTATTGAAAACTGTGAACACCAGGCTCTTTCCTGTCTTCCTGCTCTTCCTGGCTTCCTCATTTGATTTCGTTCGTTATCTTCAGTGCGCGCTACGTTCACGGCTCATGACTTCTTGATCGCGCCGTCGGAGGCTTTAGCTGGTTTGCTGTCGGTCGGTGATGCCGTCTGTTCCGAGACAACCTGCGTGATGACGCGCTCGATGGTCGCGGCGTCGATCTGCTGGCCGGTGGTGCCGGCCAGTGGCGTGTATTTGGAACTGATTCCCGAATC
>CAYLLT010000002.1:56751-124448 GCA_964384465.1 uncultured Planctomycetales bacterium
GGCGAGTCCCTGCACGTCGGCCGGCAGCGACGCCCGCAGGCCGTTGACCATCTGGCCGAAGCCGGCGGCGCCCATGAACCGCCCGGCCATGTTCGAGAGCGTCGTGGGGTCGCCGAAGATCTGCATGTTGGCCTTGCTGAGCATGTTGCCGATCGCGGCGGCAAACGCTTTCTGCACTTCGGCGCCGGCCTGGATTTCGAGCTTGGAGACCTCGAACTTCAGGGCCGCCTCGCCGAACGTCTGCTTGTTTTCAAGCTCCTTGCGTTCGACATCCACGCGGGCCTGCTCGACCTGCACGCGCTCGCGATCGACGTTGACGTCCACCATCTTGAGCGCTTCATCGCCTTCGGCCCGCTGCTTGTTGGCGGCGGCGTCGGCCTGGGCCAGCACCAGCCTTGCCTCCTTTTGCTTCTGTGCGGCCTGAAGCTCGGCCTCGGCCTTCTTCACCTGTGAATACGCGGTCACGTCGGCCTCGATCTGCTGGCGATACTTGTTGATGTCCACCTGCTGACGCTGCTCGATCATCTTTTTCTGTGCTTCGCGGTCGGCTTCCGAAGTCATCGCCACCGTCTGCACGCGCTGGGCCTCGGTCTCGCGGTCAGCTTCGGCGGCCTTGGCTTTCGTTTCGGCTTGGGCGCGGGCGGCCTCTTTCTCAGCGATGGCGATCTCCGACGTTCGCTTGGCGAGCTCCACCGCCTGCTGCCGGGCGACCTCCGCCTGTTGGATGGATTGGTCGCGCACGACCGATTGCGTCTTGACCGCCCGCTCGCGCTCCACATCGGCGAGCTGGATGGACTGGTTCTTGATGATGTCCGCCTTCTTGACGGACTCCTCCTTGCCGACGGCCGCCAGCTCCACCTCCCGCTGCTGCGTGATCGCGTACTCCTGCTGCTCGCGCTGTTTGGCGGCACGGATGTTGGCGATCTCGGTGGACTGGCTGGCTTCGGCTTCGGCCTGGTCCCGCTCCAGCGTCAGGACCTCCTTGCGGACGACAACGTCCTTCTCTTTGATCTGCCGCTCGGCGTCGCGGTTGATGCGGTTGCGCTCGATGTTCTGCGACTGCGTGATCTCGGTGATCTTGCGGAGGCCCTGGGCGTCGAAAACGTTCTGGGAGTTGAGGCTCTCCGGCGGCGTCTGGTCGAGCTGACTGATGGTCACCGTCTCCAGTTTCAACCCGTTCTGGAGCAGGTCGCTGCTCAGGTTTTCGAGCACGGCGGAGGCGAACTCGTCGCGCTTGATGTGCAGCTCGAGCAGGTCCTTGGTCGCCGCGACGCTGCGCAGGGCGCTGACCAGCTTCTCGTAAACCAGGTCGGCGACGGCTTTGGCATCGACGCTCTTCTCGCCGAGCGAGCGGGCCGCCTGGAGAATGGCGTCGCGGTTGGCATCGACGCGGATGTAGAACTCGCTGGCGATATCCACGCGGAGGTTATCGCGGGTGATGAGCGCTTCGGGGCCGGCACGCTTCACGTCGAGCCGCATGGTCTCCAGACTCACTTCAACGAGTCGGTGGACAATCGGCACAACGAACGCGCCGCCGTCGAGGATGACCTTCGCCGAGCCGAGGCCCGTCCGCACGAACGCCTGACTGGCGGTCGGTTTGCGGTAGAGCCGGGCGAACGCCATGGCCGCGGTGCTGAACGCCAGGATCACCGCCCCCAGCGCGACCATCACCATTTGTGCCTGTCCCAGAACCTCTGGCGCAAGGAACGGACCGACGATCAGCGCCAATCCCAATAGGACCAATCCGACGAAGACTTGCATCTTAAATTCCTCCGCTTTGCTTCACGCCCGTCCAACGACGTAGAGGTCGCGGTCCGGCAAATACTTCACCAGCACGATCTTTTCACCCTTGCCGATGTCGCCGGCACCGTCACTCACCTTGCATCTCACGGTGTGCAACGTGCCGAACCGATCGTACAACGTGGCCAGGCCCATGCGTTCGTTCACCGGCAGAACCGTCTGCGCGGTGGCGCCCACGAGCTGCCTCGGCTCGACGGCACTGGTCGAAAATGACGGCACGTACCGGCCCATGAACCCGCTGACGAAACGCAGCACGACAAATCCGACCACCAGTGCGGCCAGCAGACTGATCGGAAAGTACCGTTCCGGCGGGCCGAAGTGCGTCGCGATGACGCGGTTGCTGATCCAGCCGGCCAGACCCACCGTGTAGCACAGCACCATCAGCGAGATCGACAGCGGCACCTTGCCCAGCCCGAAGAGCTGAGCCACGGCCGAGCCGAGGCCGAACGTCACGCCCTGATCGCCCGGCGCTTCGCCATCGCCGTCCGCGTCGTGGTCGATGTGCCCGTCGGCGTCGGCATCACCGTCCGCATCGACATGCCCATCGAGATCGTGATCGACATCGACATGCCCGTCCATGTCCGCATCGACGTGGGCATCGAGATCAGCGTCGGCGTCCATGTGGGCTTCGACGTGGCTCTCGCCGCCCAGGCCGATGAGCTGCAGCAGAGTAAAAAAGAACCCCACGCCGAAAATCGTGACGAACACGGCATTATACCAGATGAGCAGATCGGCCGCTGGTGCGATGGTGCCGAGCGGAGCCATAGGCAACCTCCTCGCGTAAGTAAATGTACACCAGTTCGGGTGCGGACGCCATTACAACAGCGCGCAAAGTTTATAACGCCTGGGTTGCCTATCCGAGCCGCGACCGTGAGGGAGCGGTCCTCCCGGTGCGATATTGACCGCTTCCTGACGGGCGCGGCTCGGTTGAGGCGCACACAAAACTCAGAACCTCACCGGGAGGGGCGTTCCAGGCGGATTTCAGCGGAGCTTTTCGCGCCCAGCAGTGGCGGGTCGATGGGCAAATAGCCGGGCAGCGCGCCGGCTACGTACTGTTTCGCCGTGGCTTGAACCGTGCCCTCCCACCCGACGCCGAGGGGTGAGCCAAGCGAGATCACGCCGCCGAGGAACTCGCGCACCGTGGTCGGGTCCACGCCGGGGCCGGTGGCGGCGCACCAGTGCTCGATGGGGATGACGAACTCGCGCCGGCCGCCCATCGCGGAGCTGAACTCGGTGGCGCCGACGCGCAGATAGAACGTCCGGCCGACCTGCTCGACGGAAACGGGGATGCCGGCGGCGTCGCCGCCGATGCGGGCGACGAACGCGCCCACCGCTTCCGGCCACGACCGGCAGAGATCGTTCAACCGCTGTATCTTCTTATCTGAGGGTATAGGTTCCGAAAGCTCGCGAAGCATGGCCTGTTCCCGCGGGAGCTGGGACAGAATGCACAACGCTTCGGCCGCGGTACGGCGGGCCTTTTCGTTGTTCTTGTCACCGCTCAGCTCCACGAAGCGCTTCGTGCTGATGGCGTGCAGCACGCGAAGATGATCTTCATCAGGATCGTGCGAGCCGGCCCACGCGACGACCGGCTCCAGATCCGAAATCTCCCCCGCCGCGATCATCAGCGCGGCCGCGTGCCGAATACTGGCGTCCGTGCCGCTCAGCATCTTGATGAACCGCGGCAGGTTCTGATCGTTCACCTTCCCGGCGAAGCGCCGCTTGACGGTAATCTCGTCACCGGTATCCCGCAGAATCTTTGCCGCGTTGGCCACCAGCCGTTGATCGATGAGTTCGTCCTGCACCTCGACCGTCGAGCGCGTGATGGCCAGGATGGCGTAATAACCGCCGACGCCGATCGCGCCCACAATCGCCAGCAGCACCAGCATGCGGATGGGCAGCACGGAGCCGATGCTCTTCCGCTCTCCTTCCACCTGCGGCCTGGGCCGGTGCACGACGCCGGTCACCTGGTTGGCCCCGCAGGCCAGGCAGCGGACGGCCCCCTCATCCAGCGGGGCATCGCACATGATGCAGTGCTTGAGCTCCTTTTCCTCCTGCGGCACCTCGACGCCGATCCACGAATCCTCGGCAATGTCCGTCGGTTTCCACGCGAACGCCGGGCGCGATTCGCCGATGCGGAACGTCTGGTTGCATTTGGTGCAGATGGCGACGCGCCCGAACGCTTCGAGCTTCGTACGATAGCTCCGCTGACAATGAGGGCACTGGACCCGCTGCACGGTCGATCCTTTCGCAAAACCGGACAGCATAATACCGCGCCCCGATTCATCCGCGACCCGTTGGAAGAAGAATGCCACATAAATTAGTTTAGGCTAATAAATATGTTGACACCGCCAAATTATTCGGGTATATCGTGTGTCAAAACCGGGTGCAGACCGTTACGCTTTTCGGCCCCGGACGCAAGAAGGAATGTGACGATGCGGCACCGTCGCACGCGCGGAAGGAATTGGAGCTGGATCGGGTTTGCCCTGTGGCTGACCGTCGCTGAGGCCGTTCGTGCCCAGGAGGAGCAGCCGGCGCCGGACCGGGCCGCCGCGCAAACCTCGCAGCCCCCAGACGACGTCAAGCCGGTGGCGCTGCGCCCCGTGGACGGCATCCGTGACAATTCGTTCTTCATCGAAGAGGCCTACAACCAGGAAGCCGGCGTCGTCCAGCACATATTCAACGCGCTGTACGGCACCGACGGCCGAGGCACCAAACATATCCGTGGCTGGGACCTGCTGTTTACCCAGGAGTGGCCGTTCCTCTCCCAGGCCCACCAGCTCTCCTACAGCATTCCCTACTCGTTTCTGGGCGGGCTGGGAGAACACGATAGTGACATCGGCGACGTGCTGCTGAACTACCGCTATCAGCTTCTCAATGACGAGGGTCTCTCGCCCGCCGTGGCCCCGCGGCTCAGCCTGATCCTGCCGACCGGCGACGAGGATCGCGGCTTCGGCAGCGGCGTCGTGGGTTACCAGTTCAATCTGCCGGTCAGCAAGACGCTCACCGACCGACTCTATGCGAATTTCAACATCGGGATGACCTATCTGCCGGGTACGGAGCTAAAGCTGTCCAACGGTCGCCGCGACGGCGGTTTCAACCTGGTGAATTTCAATCTGGGCGGCAGCCTGATTTACGCGGTCACCGATCAGTTCAATGTCCTGTTCGAGGCGGTCTGGAATTCGGAGGAGAGCCTGGAGGAACGCTCTTCGCTGAACCGGGAACATTTTGAGGCCAGGCGCGAACGGGACAACGAAGTCATCCTGTCGCCCGGAGTCCGATGGGCGATCAATCTCCCCGGCGACCTCCAGGTCGTCCCCGGCATCGCCCTGCCCATCAGCCTCTCCCAAGGCAGTGCGGACTACGGCATTTTCTTCTATCTGTCCATCGAGCACCCGTTTCTGCCCAGCCGGGAATAGAATCGGGGATTGCGTGAGACGCGGGACAGCCACCGATTTCTTGCGCTCTCATGTTCTTGGCTCTCAGATGCTGGGGCAATGATCGTCCAGCGCAACGCCTTCGCACCCGAGTTGAAGAGTGGTGCAGGATCGGTCTCGACCCACCTTCGACATATCACCAATTGCTGGTGGGTCAATACCGACCCTACGAGCTCATCACGGCAGGCGAATGTCTGTTGTGCGCTCCGCCGGGTTGAAGGTGATCTCCAATCGGTCGAATACGCCCATCCGCCCCAGCAGGGCCGGGACGTTGTCGTGGACGGCGACCGCAAACGGTACGGTCATCGGCGGCATGTCTCCGATGCGCACGTCAAGCTCATGGATCCAGGCGTCGATGCGATGTTCGCTCACGATGCCGAGCTGGATGGGTCTGCCGCCAGAAGGATCCAGGCCCAGCACATCTGCGGCGGAACGGGGCAAGAGCGACACCACCGCGCCCGAGTCGACGCAAAGCGCGAACGGGAAGAACTGTCCAGTCAAGCTCTTGATCTCCACTTCGACAATCGGCACCTGGACAGTGCCAAAATAGCGATGGGAACGGACACGCCACTTGCTACTCAACATGCGGCATATCCAGATCGACGGTCATTTGTTCAAGGATATAGTCGTGTTGAGGCCGCTTCATAATCGCCTGCGTATCCGCTTCGAGCACGGTTTCTCCGACGCCGATCACCTGTCCATCGTATACCGCCACCCATTTTCCGGGATACCGGGTGGACAGCTCCAGGCTATGCTGGGCGAGCCAATCACAATCCTTTGTGTTGATCATGGTAGACTGCTCCGCAGGGTAGCCGTTTTTGCTCCCTATAGATTGTAATCGCGACCGCACAGCATGAGCAATTGGCCCGCACCAATCGACGCCATTACCCCTGATGTGTCAGCCGTGGCTGAGAGCAGAGGCGGGTGTGCCGTCAGTTCTGCTTAGAGGGTGTTTGAGAAGCGTTTTCCGAGCCGCGACCGTGAGGGAGCGGTGGGGCCGATGGCGGAAAACCCGCACCCTCACGGTCGCGGCTCGGATGGTTCTTGCCCTTCTCAAACACCCTCTTACAGAGTGGTGAGCGCACAACTCAGTCCCTCCGCCGCCCGATCTGACCGGTATCGATCGGCTTGAATCCGATCTTCAGCGCCGGCGAATCGGGCTTGAGCGAGAAGTCGCCGTGTTCGGCGTCCGCGAACATCGGATCGGCGATGATGGAATGTGTGTCGAAGCCCTTCTGCCGCCACTGCTCGAACGTCATACCGGCGAAATCGATCGATCCACCGCCGGTCCGCCAGTAACAGTTGGAATCCAATTTGTAGTGGCCGTTCTTCCAGGTGCTGCCCAGCAGCGGGCCTTCCGAAAAGTACACGATGTTGCGCTCGAAGGTGAATGACAGGTGATCCTCCTCGAGCGAGCGTATGATCTGGCCGCTTGTGCCGAAGGCGAACACGTTGTTGCGGATGATGTTTTCCCTACCGTAATGCTGGTGGTAGCCGCCGTGCGACGTGCGGTACACGATGTTGTTTTCGATCAGGATGCCGGTGCTGCCTTCGTCGTTGTAGATGCCCCAGCCGATGTTGTACGCGTCCACGTCGTGGATGCGGTTATAGCGGAGCGTCGTGCCGGGCGAAACGCCGAGCGTGTAGATGCCGCCCATGTCGGCGAGCATGCCCTTGCCGATGTCGTGGATGTGGTTAAATTCGATCATGTTGCGGACGGCCTTGCTGTCGCCGTAGCCCCACGACCAGCCGACGGAGACGCCGGTGTAGTAGAAGTCGTGAATGTGATTGTGCGTGACGGTGTTGTCGCCGCTGTTGCCGATCCAGACGCCGACCGCGCTGTGATAGATCAGCCCGCCGGGGCCGATCTCGCAGTTGGTGACGCTGGTTTTCGAGGTATCGTGTCCGATCTTGATCCCGCCGGCGCCGAGATCGGTGAGCACGCAATTCTCGATCGTGTTCTCCTGGCACCCGGCGGTCAGCTCGATGCCATACGTGGAGACGTGCGATGCGCTGCAGTCGTGGAAGGTGCATCGGCTAGCATTACCCAGGACCACCGCTCCCGGTACATCCACCGCCGCCTGTCGAGACCCCGCTAAATCTGCCGGCAGCGACCAGTCCACGTGCTCGAACCGCAGTCCCTTGAAATGCAGATCGGTCACCGGCGAGGGATCGGATTTTGCGCCGACCTGCATCAGCAGCGGCAGTCGCGCGGCGATCACCTTCGCGGTCTTCAGCTCCTCGCCGGGTCGGGGGACGTAGTAAAGCGTCCCGGTTTTGCGATTCAGGTACCACTCGCCGGGCGAATCCATGCCTTCGAATACGTTCTCGACGTAGTAGCGCGAGAAGTCGCCCGGCGTGTGGCCGTTGGTCAGGCGGAAGACACTCTTGCGGTCGAATTTGACGGTGTGCTTGGCCTCATCAACTTCCACGATGGGCAGATGCGACTCGATCCAGAGACTCGTGGCGACCACTTCGACATCTTCGAGGTCATTCCAGCGCTTCAGGTCGCCGGGCTTGAATGACGCTTCCTGTTGCCCTTCGCCCCAGGTCGTCTCCGGCCGCGTGGTCGGTAGTCCGGTGAACCTATACCAGCCTTCGTTCGGCATCCGTGCCCGCGTGCAGCGCTGCCCGTTCACGAACAGTTGCCGGAAGTACCACTGCCCCGCCTTCACATCGGGGATCTCCGCCACCCAGACTGTCTTATCGTTTAACACAAGCTCCTTGAACCCCTTGAGACGCCGGCCGCCGCTGATGACGGGCTGCGAATTGGCCGCAGCGCAGTAAGTGATGGGTGCCTCGGGCGAACCGCCGTCCTGCGGCCCGAACACGATCGGCTCGTCGAGAAAATAAGTGCCATCGGTGAGTTTGATGGTGATCGGTTCGTTCTTCCATTCGCCTTTGGCGCGATGCGCGCGAATCGCATCCCGCGCCGTCTGCAAGCCGAGGAGGAGTCCGTTCGACTTGGCCGAATCCGGCGCTGCGCTGCGCTCCGAATCCTCCGAACGATCATCGGGTGCGACATCGAGCGTAACGGCATTGGCGAAGGCTGTCGCGATGGCGCCGATGAACAGCATGACGAGAATCGACGGAGCAGCAGTTCGGAAACCAGGAAAATACTTCGGATGTATTCGAACCATCATTGAACTCCTTCATGCGCGGAGACACGGTCGTTTACAACTCCAGCAGTTCCATCGGGCGGTCGATCAGGTGCCGGGCGCCGGCGGCGATGAGTTCCGCGCGGCTGCGATAGCCCCACGTCGCTCCGACTGGAATCATACCCGCGTTGATGGCGGTGGCGATATCGGTGAATGAATCGCCGACCATCATCACCTCGCCGGGCGCCGCCCGCATCCGGCCGACGATCTCCAGCGCGATCCGTGGATCGGGTTTTTTCCTGCCTTCCTGTCGATAGCCCTCGACGGCGATGAACGGCCACTTTCCAAACAGTGCCGCAATCATGGGCACCGTATGTTCGTGCGGCTTATTGGTCAGGACGGCCATGGGAATGCCTCGCGCGACCAGCGCATCAAGCAGTTCGGGAATGCCCGCAAACGGCACTGTCTTATTGAGCCGCCGCTCGCGATACGCTGCGGTCACGGCCGCCACCACCGCATCCAGCGGCAGATCGGCCCGGCACGCCTCGATTGCCCGCCGCACCAGCGTCGGCAAACCCTCGCCCACCCAGCCACGCACCTCGGCCGGCGTCCGCTCAGTAAGTCCGAACTGTGAAAGCCCGACGTTCACCGCGTCCGCGATATCCGGCAACGTATCCGCCAGCGTGCCATCCAGATCGAAAATAATTCCCCGCGTTCTCATAGCCATCAGCTCTCTGCTATCAGTCGTCAGCCATTCACCTCTCGATTCCAAATCTGGCTGAGAGCTGATTGCTGACAGCTGAGCGCTATCATTCCAGTCCGCGCATCGCCGTCGCGGTTCTGACCCGCTCGACCGCACGGACGTACGCTCCCGTCCGCATGGGCACGTTGTAACGGACCATCGTCTCGCGGATCGCCCGGTGCGCCTGCACCATGTGATTCTGCAATTCGGCGTTGACGGTTTTTTCATTCCAGCGGTATTCCTGCATGTTCTGCGTCCACTCGAAGTAGCTGACGATCACGCCGCCGCAGTTGGCGAAGATGTCGGGGACGCAGACGATGCCGCGCTGCGTCAGGATCTCGTCGGCTTCGGCCGTGCACGGTTCGTTCGCGGCTTCCAGCACGTACTGGGCGCGCACCAGCGGCGCATTCGTTTCGTTCAGCACGTGCCCGACCGCGGCCGGGAGAAGAATGTCGCACTCCAGCGCGAGAAGCTCCTCGTTGGAGATCGGCTCGGTGCCGGGGCAGCCGACGACGGCGCCGCTCTGATCCTTGTACTTGGCGACGGCGGGAATATTCAGGCCATCCCCGCGGAAGATCCCGCCTTTGACATCACTCACGGCGATGATTTTCGCGCCGGCCTCATGTAGCAGCCGCGCGGCCCAGCTCCCGACGTTGCCGAAGCCCTGGATGGCAAAGCGCGTGCCCTCGAGTTTGCGATTGTCATGCTTGAGCACTTCATCGGCGGCGAACACGACGCCGCGGCCGGTGGCCGACTCGCGCCCGAGCGAGCCGTGCAGGTCCACCGGTTTGCCGGTCACCACCGCCGGATTGAACCCGTACCGCTGGCTGTATTCGTCGAAGATCCACGCCATCACTTTGGCGTTGGTGTTCATATCGGGAGCGGGGATGTCCAGCCGCGGCCCGATGAACTCCTGAACCTGTTCGACGAACCGCCGCGTGAGCCGCTCCAGTTCGCGTTCGCTGAGCGTGGCCGGATCGACCTGGATGCCGCCCTTGGCCCCGCCGAACGGCACGCCCGCCACCGCCGTTTTCCACGTCATCAGGCTGGCCAGCGACCGCACCTCGTCGATATCGACGTCCGGGTGGTAGCGCAGGCCGCCCTTGTACGGCCCGCGCGAATTGTCGTGCTGAACGCGATAGCCGGTGAAGTGCCCGATCTGGCCGTCGTCCATCGTGATCACCAACTCGACGCGCAGCTCACGGCGGGACGTTTTGAGCAGCGTCTGGTACTTGTGGTCGAGCTGGAGAACATCGAACGCCTTTTGTAGAAAGTAATTCGTGGTCTCGTAGGCGGACATGGTTTTTTTCAAGGCAGCTCACCCTGTCAGGAGAACGACGCCGAATCGAAATCGACCGCCAGTCTAGCACGTTTGCGGCGACTGACCAGCGTTGTCTGCCTGACTGCGGCAAGTTCGTATCTGGAGTGCATATGGAGTGCGTCGCCATCGGCGGCGCTTTGGCTGGCGGCGAAGCCGCGTCAGACGATGAGAGGCGCGTCCTCGCATTTTGCGAGACTTGGACTTGCCTTTCCCGCTGGTTGCTTGCATAATGCGAGCATGTGGATCCTGGGCTTGGCTGCGCTGGAAGGGTTCCTAAAAAGGAACGCGGCGGCGCAAGCACCGATGGCTCGATGGATTGCCCTCGTGGAGTCGGCGGCATGGCAGAGCATCGTTGACGTTCGCAAGACGTTCCCCACGGCCGACGCGATCAAAGGAACGAACCTGACCTGCTTCAACATCGGCGGCAACAGCTATCGGCTGCTGACGGTGATTTCCTACCAGCGGCAGCAGGTCACGATTCGTGAGCTGCTGACCCACGCGGAGTACGACAAGAAGTATTGAGGTGACAACCATGAGCAGAACGACAGCGAAGAAGCGCGGCGAAAGGGCCGCAGACGACTACTTGGATTGGGTGATTCGCTTCCCACTGCGGCCGATCCGCACGCAGCCCGATTACGATCGGGCCCTCCAGATTCTTCAGGACCTGACCGGGCGAGCTGACGCCGGGATCAGCGCCGGCGAGAGCGACTATGCCGACGTGCTGAGTCATCTGGTGCGCGATTATGATGAGCAACACTCGAGCCTGCTGAAACAGAGGGCCGCCGGACGAAGGCCTTCGCCGATCGAACTGCTCAAGCACCTGATGGAGGAGCACGGCATGAACACCATCTCGCTGGGCAAGCTCGTCGGCGGAAGCGGACAGGCGTCGATGATCCTCAGCGGCAAGCGCGAGTTGAGCAAGGCGAACATCCGCACCTTGGCCGCGCGCTTCAAAGTGAGTCCCGCCGTGTTCCTTTGATATCCACAACACCTCACCGGCTTTGCCGGCGCACACCGGTCCCGGTTTCTTCGCCTGGGATACCCTGACCTAAACATCGGGGTACGTCGGGACATCTCGCACCCGCTCCCGCCGCGATGCCTTCCGGCGTAGTGTGACAGCGCTGGTTGGCGGTTTCTTTGTAGCGGCCGGGCTCCGTACCGGCCGTCCATGCCGGAAAACGGCCGGTACGGAGCCCGGCCGCTACGGAAAAGGAGGCGATCCAGCGCTGTCATGGTAGGAAGCTGCAACCGTCAAACTCCGCGCGGTTCTACTGGCACCCGCTCCGTCCCCCGTTTACCATGACCCCGTCCGGCCGGCGCCGCTGCCCCGGATCCCCGGCTGGAACCGTGAGACGCGCGCATGCCGAAGCTGACTGACACCGAGAAGCAGGAAGTGCTTCGCTTCCTGGAGGCCGACAAGCCGCTGCCCGACAAGTACCGCTTCCTGCTGTTCGACGACAAGCGCGAGGTCGAGCTGGTCTGGAACGGCAAGACCAATGAGGTCTGCAACGTCGTCCTGCCGTTTCAGACCATCGAGCAGGTGGACGAGCCGCGGGCCGAGGGCCGGTCCACCGCCGACGACGCCCTGGCCGGCGGGCTGTTTGACTTCCGCGGCCGGCAGCTCAAGGGGTGGACGAACAAACTGATCTGGGGCGACAACAAGCTGATCCTCTCGTCGCTCAAGAACGGCCCGCTGCGCGACGAGATCGAGCGCCAGGGCGGGCTGAAGCTGATTTACATCGACCCGCCCTTCGACGTCGGGGCCGACTTCTCGATGGACATCGAGATCGGCGACGAGACGTTCACCAAGAAGCCCGGCATCCTCGAAGAAATCGCCTACCGCGACACCTGGGGCAAAGGGGCCGATTCGTTCATCGCCATGATCTACGAACGGCTCATTCTCATGCGCGACCTGCTTGCGGAAGATGGAAGCATTTATGTGCACTGCGATTGGCGAGCCAACTCACATATCCGATTAGCTTGTGATGAAGTCTTCGGAAAGGACAGGTTGATCAATGAAATCACATGGAAACGCAGGTCAGGCGTTCTTGCCCAGTCCAAGCAATTTGGAGTCGTCACAGATTCGATTCTATTCTACGCTAAGACTGAGAAGTACGTGTTTGCGCCACCGGTCACCAAGGATGGTGCCGAGGAATACGTCGAAGAACGATTCAAGTACACAGATGAGAAGGGACGCCGATATCGATTAAGTCCAATCGTCAGTCCCTCCTATAGCCCTACCCTCATCTACGAATACAAAGGATATCAACCACCAAGAACTGGATGGTCCTGCTCCGTTGAAACAATGAAACGCTGGGAATCTGAGGGAAAGCTGGTCTTTCCGAAAGAGAAATCGCAGCGTATTCAGAGGAAGCAGTATTTGGACGAGTGGGAGGGAAGACCGATCCAATCGCTCTGGGATTCGATCCCGCCTATCAACCCTCAAGCGATCGAACGCCTAGGATACGCAACTCAGAAACCCGAAGCGCTTCTCGAACGCATCGTGGTGGCCTCTTCGATCGAAGGCGATCTCGTCGCCGACTTTTTCTGCGGTTCCGGGACTACGGCGGCGGTGGCGGAGAAGCTGGGACGCAAGTGGATCGTCAGCGACCTGGGCAAGTTCGCGATCCACACCACCCGCAAGCGGATGATCGGCGTGCAGCGCTCGCTCAAGGCCGAAGGAAAAGACTACCGCGCGTTCGAGATCCTCAACCTGGGCAAGTACGAGCGCCAGCACTTCATCGGCCTCAATCCGAATTTGCGTGAAGAACAGCAGCGTAAGCAGGTCGAAGAGAAGGAGGCGGCGTTTCTCGACCTGATCCTGCGCGCGTACCGCGCGGAGAAGACCAGCGGCTTTACCACGTTTCACGGCAAGAAGGCCGGCCGACTCGTGTCGGTCGGGCCGGTGAACCTGCCCGTCACGCGGCTGTTCGTCGAGGAGGTGATCCTCGAATGCCGCAAGAAACACATCACCAGGGTGGACATCCTCGGCTTCGAGTTCGAGATGGGCCTGTTCCCCAACGTGCTGGACGAGGCCCGGGCCAAGGGGATCGACATCGCGCCCAAGTACATCCCGGCCGAGGTGTTCGACAAGCGGGCCGTCGAGAAGAACCAGGTGGTCTTTCACGATGTCTCGTTCATCGAGGTCAAGCCGCACGTGAAGGGCAACACGGTGGCCGTGGAGCTGACGGATTTCTCGGTCCACTACTCGCAGGACTCGATCGCCAATGCCGAGGCGGAGCTTAAGCCCAAAGGCAGCCGGATCGTCGTCGAGAAGGGCCAGATCGTGAAAGTGGCCAAGGACGGCCGGGGAGTCGTCAAGCGCGAGGTGCTCACCGGGAACTGGACGGACTGGATCGACTACTGGGCGGTGGACTTCGATTTCGAGAACAAGCGGGAGATCATCCGCGTGCAGGACCCCGAGACCAAGGCGTGGGAAGAGAAGTGGACGGGGGATTTCATCTTCGAGAACGAATGGCAGAGCTTCCGCACGAAGAAGGACCGCAGTCTGGAGCTCACGAGCATCTATAACGAGTGCGCGCCGGGCCGGCGCAAGGTGGCCGTGAAGGTGGTGGACATTTTCGGCAACGACACGATGACGATTGTCGAGGTGAGCGTGGGGAACGGGAAGAAAGGGCGGAAATAATGTCGGTCCGGATGACCATATCGTTGATATCAACGACATGGTGCGTTTGATGATCAATTCGGTGACATCAACGACATGATCGATTCGTGACGGAGAACCGTCGTGGCGAAAATGAATGTGTTGAGCACGCAGATCACCGTTCAGCGGCGCGCGGAGCAGGACTACATCAGCCTGACCGATATCGCACGCTATAAGGATGCAGAACGGACTGACTACCTGATCATGAATTGGATGCGGAATCGGAACACGATCGAGTTCCTGGGCATCTGGGAACACCTGAACAACCCGGCGTTTAATCCCATCGAATTCGATGGGATTAAACGTCAGGCGGGACTAAACAGCTTCATCCTTACTGTTAAAACCTGGGTGGAGCGGACGGGCGCGATAGGCATCGTTTCAAGACCAGGTCGATACGGCGGCACTTTCGCCCACGCCGACATCGCCTTCGAGTTCGCATCGTGGGTGTCGGTCGAGTTCAAGCTCTACTTGATAAAGGAGTTCCAGCGGCTCAAGGAGGAGGAGCGCCGGACGCTCGACTGGGACGTCCGCCGGAACCTGGCGAAGATCAATTACCGCATTCATACCGATGCGATCAAGGCCAATCTGATTCCCCCGGAACTCACGAGCGTTCAGACCAGCCACGTCTACGCGAATGAAGCGGACGTGCTGAATGTGGCATTGTTCGGCATGACCGCGAAGCAATGGCGCGATACCCACCCCGGAGCAAAAGGCAACATCCGCGATGAAGCCAACGGCGCGCAGCTCGTCTGCCTGTCGAACCTTGAAAGCCTGAACGCCGAGTTGATCAAGCAGGGGATGGCGCAGTCCGACCGGCTGCGGAGGCTCAACACAATCGCGATCGACCAGATGAAACTCCTGGTGGATGACGTTGGCATCAAGCGGTTGAAAGGCGGCAAGTGAATGGCGCTGCACCCTGATTTCCCGCACTCGCCCCACGCGATCCTCGACCCTTCCATCCGCTGGTTCCCGGCGGACGAGGCGCTGCGCGAGACGTCCGCCGACAAGCTCATGGCCCCGCTCGTGCCGCAACTGCGCCGAAAGGTCAAGGAGTTCCGCGACGCCGGCTATGTCGGAGCGGCCGGCACCAGCAGGAGCCTGCTCAACTGGTGGTTCAACACGCCGCACCTGCTGGAACAGGCGGACGGCGCCATGTCGCCGTTCGAGTACTTCTTCGCCCAGCGCGAGGCGATCGAGACCATCATCTACCTCGTTGACGTGATCGGGGCGAAGGACAAGCACGACCTGATGCGCTTCGACAGCAGCGGATACGTCTCGGGCGGTATGTTCACCGAGACCTGGCGGCGCTACGTGGTAAAGATGGCGACGGGAACCGGTAAGACCAAGGCTTTGAGCCTCGTGCTGGCGTGGAGCTTCTATCACAAGCTCTACGAGCCGGAATCGGAGATGTCGCGCAACTTTCTCGTCATCACGCCGAACATCATCGTGCTGGACCGCGTCTACCGGGACTTCAAGGGTCTGACCATCTTTTTTAAGGACCCCGTGCTTCCCGACAACGGCTTCGATGGGCACAACTGGCGGGATGACTTCCAGTTGACGCTGCACCTTCAGGACGACGTGCGCGTCACCCAGCCGACGGGCAACATTTTCCTGACCAACATTCACCGCGTCTACGCCGGCGACGACGTGCCGCCGTCGGCCGACGACGAGAACACGATGGAGTATTTCCTCGGCCGCAGACCCACCGGCGCGACGACGGATTCCAACGTGGACCTGGGGACGATCGTACGCGACATCGACGAGCTGATGATCTTGAACGATGAGGCCCACCACATTCACGATGAGAAGCTGGCGTGGTTCAAGTCGATTCAGGACATCCACAACAAGCTGCTTCAGAAGGACGGGCGGCTGTCGCTTCAGGTGGACGTGACGGCGACCCCCAAGCACAACAACGGCGCGATCTTCGTGCAGACGGTGGCGGATTATCCGCTGGTCGAGGCGATCTGGCAGAACGTCGTCAAGCATCCGGTGCTGCCGGATGCGCCCAGCCGGGCAAAGCTCTCCGAGCGGCAGAGCGCCAAATACACCGAGAAGTATGCGGACTATCTGGACCTGGGCGTGATCGAGTGGCGCAAGACATACGAGGAGCACGCGAAGGTCGGCAAGAAAGCCGTGCTGTTCGTCATGACCGACGACACGCGCAACTGCGACGAAGTCGCGCAGTACCTCGAAGGGCATTTTCAGGACCTTAAGGGCACGGTGCTGGTCATTCACACGAAGGAGAACGGTGAGATTTCCGAAGCCTCCAGCGGCAAGGCGAAGGAAGAGCTTGAACGATTGCGGGGCCTGGCCAACACGATCGACGAAGCCGACAGCCCGTACAAGGCGATCGTCTCCGTGCTCATGCTCAAGGAAGGGTGGGATGTGCGCAACGTGACGACCATTGTGGGACTCCGCGCCTACGTGGCCAAGAGCAACATCCTGCCGGAGCAGACGCTGGGGCGGGGCCTGAGGAAGATGTATCCCGGCGGCGTCGAGGAGTACGTGAGTGTCGTCGGCACCAACGCGTTCATGGAGTTCGTCGAGTCGATTCAGGCGGAAGGCGTCGAGCTGGAACGCAAGGCTATGGGAGAAGACACGAAGCCCAAAGCGCCGCTGGTCGTGGAAGTGGACAACGAGAACGAAACCAAGGACCTCGAATCCCTCGACATCGAAATACCCGTGCTGTCGCCCCGCGTATACCGCGAATACAAGAACCTCACCGAGCTGGACGTGACGAAGTTCGGCCATCAGCGCGTGATTCACCAGCATTTCAGCGAGGAGGAGCAGCGGGAGATCGTCTTCAAGGACATCACCACGGGCGAAGTGACGCATACGACGATCCTCGACACGGCCGGTGTCGCCGACTATCGCAGCGTGATCGGCTACTTCGCGCAGACGATCATGAAGGAGCTGCGGCTCGTCAGCGGGTATGACGTGCTGTATGGGAAGGTCAAGACGTTCGTGCAGGATGAGCTGTTCGACAGGTCGGTGGACCTGGAAAGCCCGAACACCTTGCGCAACCTGTCGGAGCTGGCGGCGACGAAGACGGTGCTTGATGCGTTCAAGAAGGCCGTGAACGCGTTGACCGTGCGGGAGAAAGGGGACGCCGAAATCAGGGATACCATCAAGCTGCGGCAGACGCGCCCGTTCGTCGCGAAGGATCAGCCTTACCTGATGCCGAAGAAGAGCGTGTTCAACCGCATCATCGGCGACAACGGATTTGAGTTGAGCTTCGCCAGCCATCTCGAAAAATGGAACGATGTCGCCTCATTTTCCAAGAATTACCTCGCCGTGGGCTTCAAGCTCGACTACGTGAGAGAGAACGGCGATATCTCCAATTACATTCCCGACTTTTTCGTCAAGCTGACCGACGGCCGCGTTGTCGTCGTGGAGACCAAGGGGCGGGAAGAGCTCGATCTCCCGCAGAAGATGGCCCGTCTGAGGCAATGGTGCCAGGATGTCAACCGCGTCGAGGGCAAGGACCGGTTTGACTTTGTCTATGTGGATCAGGAGAGCTTCGAGAAGCACGAAGTAACAAGCTTCAACGCCTTGTTGGCATCGTTTCGGGAGTACAAGGAATGAAAGCAACGAGCGGGCCGGGCCCTGAGTAGACCAGAATGCGTGAGCCCCGCCTCGTTCCGTACAATGCCCCTCCGTACGGAACGCCCGCTGTGTTATCAATCGATTGGAGGGAGCGCGTGCTCCGCCAGGGGGAAATGAACATGCCGCAAATAGCGCCACAACCAAACGAAGCCGTGCAAACGCGTTTTAACCCCCGCTGCGCGGGTTTTCTCACTTTTCATCTCTCACTTCTCACCTCACCGAGAGTCGAAAGCTTGAATGCGCGTACAACCGACATTACCATGACGGCACTGTCAGGGTCACAAAGAAGCGAATCAGCTCACCTGTATTCTGGAGGAATCGGTTATGGCACGGATCACGCGTCGTCGATTTCTGGGCACGTCACTGGCCGCGGCCGGGGGCGCGTTTGTACTGCCCCGCTCGAAGGTGCTCGGCAACGTCCTGGGGGCGAATAATCGCATCCGCGTCGCCGTCGCGGGGTTCAACGGCCGGGGGAAGTCGCATATCGACGCCTGGCTGGGCATGAAGGATCAGGGCGTCGAGCTGATCTACCTGGTCGATCCGGATACCACCCTGTTTGATCCGATGCTCAAACACATCCAGAGCAAGGGCGCCAGCGCGCCGAAGGTGACGCAGGATGTCCGCAAGGCGCTGGACGACAAGAATCTCGATGCCATCTCGATCGCCACGCCGAACCACTGGCATTCACTCATGACCATCTGGGCCTGCCAGGCGGGCAAAGACGTTTATGTCGAAAAGCCGCTCAGCCACAACATCCACGAAGGCCGCCTGGCGGTGGACGCCGCCCGAAAATATAAGCGCATCGTGCAGCACGGTACGCAGAGCCGTAGCGAAGGTGAATCGCCCCGCGCGATAGCGGCCATCCATTCCGGAAAGTTAGGAAAGCTTCTGCTCGCCCGCGGCCTGTGCTACAAGTCCGGCGGGGGGCTCGCCACGCGAGGCGACATCGGCTTCGCCGAAGCCCAGGCCCCGCCCGCAACGCTGGATTTCGACCTGTGGCTGGGTCCCGCTCCGAAACAATCGTACCATAAAAATCTGGTTCCATACCGTTGGCACTGGTTCTGGGATTTCGGCAACGGCGACATCGGCAACCAGGGCGTGCACCAGATAGACGTGGGCCGGTGGGGCATCAAAGGCGCGACGCTGCCCAAGAGCGTGATCTGCGTGGGCGGCCGCTTCGGTCCCGCGGACCAGGGCCAGACGGCCAATACGCAAATTGCCATCTTCGATTACGGGCATACCCAGCTCATCTTCGAGGTCCGCGGGCTTAAGAGCGAGCCGTACGGGAAATGCCGCAACGGCAGCGATAACGTCTTTGTGCTCGAGAAAGGCACGATCGCCAGCGGCCGCTTTTATCCCAAGGGCAGCAATGAGCCCGAGCCGCTGCCCGATGTTCCCGTCAAGTTCGGCCCCGGCAAAGGCCCGTTCGGCAACTTCATCGCCGCCGTCCGCAGCCGCAAACACACCGACCTCAACGCCGATGTCCTCGAAGGGCACTACTCCGCCGCACTGTGCCACCTGGCCAACGCTTCGTACCGCCTCGGCGAGAAGGTGCCGTTCAACAAGAAGACAAAAGCGTTCGGCGACAACAAGGAAGCCTACGAGGCGCTGGCCCGGATGGAGGAGCACCTGACCAGCAATGGCATCTTTTCAAAACTTGCGGAGACGGATTATCTACTCGGCCGCAAGCTGACAATCAATCCCGAATCCGAATCACTGACCGACGACAAGAATGCCAACGACCTGCTCGCCGGCCGCAAGCAGTATCGCGAGCCGTTCGTGCTGCCGGTGAAGCTGGCGTAATTATTTCACATCGCTGACCTTCACCGCGCAGCGGTTCTGCGCGGACTGCATCGCCGCTTCGAGGACGCGCTGCGTCTCGAATGCGTCGGCGAAATCGGGCATGGGCACCACCGGCTTGCCGCCGCCCATCATGTTCATCATGTCGGCCACCATGTTGACGAACGAATGTTCGTAGCCGAGCACGTGTGCGTCCGGCCACCACGCTTCGGCGTACGGATGGTTGCCGGCCGACGTGCACATGATCCGCTTCCAGCCGGCCGTTCGCGGGCCTTCGTTCGCGTCGTACCACCAGAGCAGGTTCATGTCCTCGAAATTGAACCGGACGGCGCCCTTCTCGCAGTTGACCTCGATGCCGTTCGCGTTCTGGTTGCCGGTGGCGAAGCGCGTCGCCTCGAACGTGCACAGGCCGCCGCCCGCCAGCCGGCCGCACAGGATGATGGCGTCATCGACATCGACCTTGCCCTTGCGGCTGCCGCCCTTGGTACCGGCCGCGATCAGGCCCGCCGCCCCGACCGTCGGCAGCGTCCGCTCGTTGATGAAAGTCGCCGTCGCCGCGCCGCACACCTCGGCGATCTCCTCGCCGGTGATGAAGCGGGCCATGTCGATGATGTGCGCGTTGAGGTCGCCGTTGGCGCCGGAGCCGGAAACTTTCTTGTCGAAGCGCCAGATCAGCGGCACGTCCGGCCCCGCCCAGCCCTGGAGATAAACGGCTCGCGCGTGATACACCTTGCCGAGCTTGCCGCCCGCGACCATCTGATGGGCCAATGCCACCGCCGGGCACCGCCGGTAGTTGTACCATACGAACGTCTTCTGGTTTTTCGCTTTCTTGGCCGCCTTGGCCATCTCGCGGGCGTCATCCAGCGTGCCGGCCAGCGGCTTCTCGCAGGCGACGTTCTTGCCCGCCTCGAGCATCATCACCGCGTGCTCGCGGTGCACGTTGTTCGGCGTACCGATGTCCACGAAAGGAATCTCTTTATTGCGGGTGATGTCTTTCAGGTCCGTGGTGTGGTGCTTCCAGCCCCAGGTGCGGGCAAACTCCGCCAGTTCCTCGCGGTTCCGCCCGGCGATGGTGTGCATGACCGGCTCGCACGCCAGGTTGCGGAAGAATTTCGGCGCTTTCAGGTACGCATTGCTGTGCGCCCGCCCCATGAATTTCTGCCCGATCAACGCGACGTTACAGACTTTGGACATTGTGCTGATCTCCTATGAACGCTACAGGGGCTGTGTAGACCCGCTCCTGGCCGCCTTCTCCAGTGAACAAGCGGTAAGCCTGTTGGGACAACCGGTATAGCGGGACCGAATAAAACCCGCAAGAGATTATCTCATCAACGAAATATCATGACACGTCCAAGCCTGAAAAGCAGTTATCCCCGTTTGCTTTTCGGCGGATTTGAGTACATAATATACTCACCGTGCGGATCATCAGTCGCAGGCGATTGCGCGAATTCTGGGAGCAGCATCCCGACGCGGAGGTTCCGCTAACGGCGTGGCACAAGCTTGTTGAAGAGGCGGATTGGGCTAATTTTGCCCAGCTCAGGCGGGTGTTTCCCCATGCCGATCAGGTCTCGGTCAAAAGTGGAAACACTGTAACGGTATTCAATATCAGGGGTAACAAGTATCGGCTCGTTTGCAGCGTCGTCTACCCGAAGCATCTCGTCTTCACGCTCATGGTGATGACGCATGCCGATTATGATCGGGAGAAATGGAAGGATCAGCTATGATCGCGAGTGTACATAAAGCATCCCAGAGCAGAATGCCCCGCACGTTCGCCCGGCTCAACGAGATTTTGCCGTTGACCCCGTTGCACGATGAACGCTCGTATGAACGAGCCCGCCGGATTGCCGAAGGCATCCTCCGGCTCAGCCGCCGGACGCGCGGTCAACTCGACTACCTTGAAACATTGACGATTCTGATGGAGAGCTATGAGCGCCAGCATCATGCGATCGATACCTCCAGGTTGTCCCCGCTGGAAGTGCTGGAGTTTCTGATCGATCAGTACAGCATGACCGCCTCCGACCTGGGTCGATTGCTTGGAAATCGCGCGCTCGGGTCGGCTATTTTGCGCGGTGATCGGGACCTGAGCAAAGCGCACATTGTGAAGCTGGCCGCTCATTTCCATGTGAGTCCGGCGGTGTTCATGCCCGGACCGGCGTGTCAAGAGAGGGTGAGCCCGCGTCAGTCTTTGGGTTGACTGCTCGTCTGCAAACGTGCCCGCATCCGCTCGACGTCTTCGTGAATCCTCTGCTTGCGCAGCTCGTTCACATCGGGCGGCAGGTCGTTTTCCCGCAGGAAGAAGATGTACGACGTGCCGTCGGGGTTCGGAATCATGATCTGGCCGACGTAGGCGTTGCTGCGCAGGGCGGTGACGGTGGCCTGGGCGGTCTTTTCCACCTGGGCGGCGGAACCCTGGCTGGTGCTGGCCGGTGTCAGCGAGGTGCTGGTGATGCGGATGCCGTCCGGTTCGATGAAGTAACCCAGGCCGGTCTCGCCCGCGACAACCTCTAACGCCTGGCGTACGGTGACATTCTCCATCGACAGCGTGAAGCGATCCGACGCCCCCGCCGGCAGGTTGGTCAGCACGCCCGGGTCCATCTTGAGCAGCACGCCCGCCTGGCCGGCCAGATCCAGCAGGACCACCTTCACGTTGCTCTGCTCGTAGCGCAGCTTGACGTACCGCTCGAGTTGCCGCTCGATCTGCTTGGGCTTGGAGAGGATGACGATGTGGTCCTCGGCCGGGTACCAGGTCCAGCCGTAGCGGTCGGTGGCGTGTTCGAGCACCTCGGCGGCGGTGCCGGCGCCGACACTGCCGGCCATTTTCTTCAACGTGTCGCGGTTGACCTGAAGATCGTCGGTCGAGGAATCCTGAAACTGGAATTTCAGTGAATCGAAGAGCTCCTGTGCCCAGGACTTGGTAAGCAGCGATTCCAGCAGGGCCAACTCGGGCCATGTTGCCCGTCGGGCCATGCGTTCGAGGGCCGGCGTCGGGCGGATGACGACGCGATCCTTTTCGACGATGAAGTGCAGACCGATCGGACGCAGTAGCGCGGTCAGACTCTCGCCCAGCGGTCGATCCTTAATCGTGGCCGTCACCAGCGTCTGCCAGCCGTATGGCAGAAAGCGGATGGTGCCGGTCGCCACCTCGATGGGAATACCCGTCTTGTCCGACAACCGCTGAACGGCTTCGCGGATCGGTACGTCCTTGAGTTCCAGCTCGGTCTTCTGGTCAAGCGCCTGCGTGATGAGCAGTTCAATCTCGCCTTCCGCCTGACCTTTAGCGGCCGGCGCGCGGGCGGGTTCCGCCGCCGGAGTCTGAGAGATGCGAATCGAGATGAAGATAGCCGCTGCTGCGGTCAGGACGAACAACGCGATCGGGCGGGCGAGACGATTGTGTGACATGCTCGACCTCATTTCGTGCCACGAACTCATTACAACGGCGGCAGGTTCAGTGCGGATGATGCGGGCTGCTTCGCCTCGGCGATGTACATGTGCCATGACGGCCGGCTGCGATAGCCCACATCCCGCTCGCGCATCGCTTTAGCCAGATCGGGCGACTGCGTGTAGCTCACGCGAACGGGCGCCGATTTCCCATACGACGGTCGGTTGAATCGGACGGCCAAAGTACCCAACTGCGGCGCCGGCTCCGACTTTTTGACGATCTCGATCTTACCGTTCGTCGGCCCCTGAATATTTGAGTGGTTCATCGAAATCACGGCCAGCGTGATGGCCGCCGCTGCCGCGATCGGTGCACCGATCCAGAACCAGCGTGGGAATTTCAAAATCGCGGGCCGAGCGCGCTCGGCCTCTACCCGCTCGACGATCTGTCGATGAAGATGGTTCCAATTGACGGCCGGTTGATCCGCCCGCCGTCGAGTCAGCGCCGCATCCACGCGCGCCAGCGTTTCAAACGCCGCCCGCAGCGCAGGATCGCGCGCGATACGTTCGCGCAGCTCCGCCGCCTCCGCCGCCGGCAGATCGCCGTCCAGCAGTTGGCTCAGCAGGAATTCATCACGTTCGTCCATGCGTCGCTGCATCGCACCATCCATCAAATCAGGAACTCAACATATCTCCGAGTTGGTCCCGCAATCGCTTGCGTGCCTGAAACACGTTCCATTTCACCGTCTCGATGCTGCATTTCAGCAGCTCGGCGATATCCTTCTGTGCCCACCCCTCGATCGGAAACAGCACCAGCGCCAGCCGCTGCTTCTCCGGCAGTTTCGCCAGGGCCGCATCCATCGCCTCCTGTAATTCGCGGCCTTCGGCAGCCTGCTCGGGATCGACTCCCTTCCCCACTGGCTCGCCGCCGCTGCCCGTCGCCCCCTCTGTCCCCCGCTCCTCGTCGAGCGGCACCGTCGAGCTCGATCGCCGCGATCGCCGGGCGTTGAGCGACAGGTTGCTCACGATCCGCAGCAGCCACGGTCCGAATCGCGTCGGCTCCTTCAGCCGGCCCAACGACCGGTACGCCCGCAGGAACGCCTCCTGCACCACGTCGCGGGCATCTTCGCTGTTGCCCAGCAACCGATAAGCGGTCCCCACCGCCGGCCGCTCGTACGCGCCCACCAGCAGGGCAAATGCAGAAGGGTCGCCCGCCAGTGCCTTCAGCACCCAGGCGGCGTCCCGCGCCCCCGCCTCCTCCGTGAACAGCGGCTGCTTCGATTCCGTCATAGGTATAGACACCGCCGCCCTAAAACGGTTAGAAAACGGGGGAGCAATCGCGGTGCCGGAAGGGTATCGAACCCCCTCCCGGCCTGTCAACCGCACCGGATCGCGGGGGACCGGATCGGCCCGCACCGGCTGCGTGGTTACAGGTTCTTGTGAATGAACGATTTACAGTCAATCCGGGAATTACGTTCCTATATCCGGCAGGTTCGGGAAAACGGCAAACGGATCGGGTTCGTTCCGACAATGGGGGCCCTTCACGAGGGCCATCTGTCTTTAGTCCGGTCGGCCCGAGCCGCGTGCGACCAGGTCGTCGTTTCCATCTTCGTCAACCCGACACAATTCGGACCGACCGAGGACTACGATCAGTACCCGCGGCCCATCGAGGCGGATCTGGCCGCCTGCCGGAAGGAAAACGTCGATGCCGTCTTCCGGCCGGAAGTATCGGAGATGTATCCGCCGGGATCGGCCACCGGCGTCCACGTCGCCGGGCTGACTCAGAACCTGTGCGGCCAGCGCCATCGCCCCGGGCACTTCGACGGCGTGACCACCGTGGTGGCCAAACTGTTCAACCTCGTGCAGCCCGACGTCGCCTATTTCGGCCAGAAGGATTATCAACAGAGTGTCATCGTCCGGCGAATGGTCAGCGATATGTTGTGGCCGATCGAGATCGTCGTCTGCCCGACGGTCCGCGAGCCGGACGGCCTGGCACTGTCGAGCCGCAATGCTTACCTCTCGCCCGGCGAGCGACGCCAGGCGGCCTCACTATTTGCCAGTTTGTGCTGGGCCCGGCAGCAGATCGAGGCCGGCAACCGCGATGCCGCGAGCCTGCTTGAAGGAACAAGACAGCGTCTGGAGGAAGCCGGCCCTTGCACGATCGATTATATCGAAATTGTTGATGCCCAGGATCTGACACCGAAACACACGATCGAGGGCCGCTGCGTGCTCGCCTTGGCCGTGCGCATCGGGCCAAGCCGGCTGATCGATAACCTCGTAGTGGACGTGAACCCCGTGATTGGCTAGTTTTATCGCCCATGCGCCCGACTTTGTTCAACATTCCCCTGACTTGGCTCCACGATTGGTTCAATTGGATCCCTTCCGAAATCGCCATACGCGGTTACGGCCTGATGCTGATGATCGGATTTCTCGGCGGCACGTGGTGGGCCGGCCGGCGGGCGCTGCGCGTCAAAGCCGACCCCGATTTCGTGGTGAATCTCGGGTTCATCGCGCTGCTCTCCAGCATCGCCGGCGCGAGAATCTTTTATGTGATGCACTACTGGGACCAGCATTTTGCCGGCAAGGGGCTGTGGGCGGTGGTGAACGTGACGGCGGGCGGGCTGGAATTCTACGGCGGATTCATCGGCGCGCTGGTCGCCGGGATCCCCTATCTGCTTTGGCGGCGCGTGTCGATCCGATTGTATCTGGACATCATCGCTCCATCGGTCATGTTCGGGATGTCCATGGCCCGCATCGGTTGTTTCCTTAACGGCTGCTGCTGGGGCGCCCCGTGCACGCACGATCTGCCGTGGGCGGTGCGATTTCCTTATGGCAGTCCCGCCCATCAGCGGGAATGGAGCGAGCGGCAGGTGACCATCCCGGCCGAGCTCCTGTACCTGAGCGTCAGCGGCGATGCGTATCCCCTGCCCCCCGACTGGCTCGAAGCGGCGAACCAGCCCAACTCGAAAAAGGCGGCGGCCGGCGTCGCACAGCTCAATACCCTGGCCCGTCGGTTCAATCTCACGCCCGCCCAGTTGCAGCAGGAGGCCGCCAGCGGCGGGAACAAGTCGCTCCGGTTGCACCCCGTGCAGCTCTACGCCTCTATTGACGGTATATTACTGGCAACACTGCTGAACGTGTACTTCTACCGTCGGCGGCGGCACGGAACGGTATTCGCGATGCTGCTGCTGCTTTATCCGGCGATGCGAATCGTCGAGGAAATCATCCGCAGCGACAACCCGCACGATACCGCCGGGTTGACCATCTCGCAGTTCGTCAGCGTGATGCTGCTGCTCTGCGGCGTCGCCATGCTGCTGTGGATTCGCAGGCAGCCGCCGCGCTCGCCGCGCGCCGTCGCCTACGTGCCGCCGTGGACGCAGCCGCAGCCAGAACCCGCGATGCCCGGCCGTTCCAAAAAGCGGAAGTGAGATCAACGTAGTTTCATCACCAGCAGCATCGGCCAGCCGATGTATTTGGCGGCGCGGACGCATCGTGCCGCTAAAGCCTCGTCAGCCGGCAGTTCTTTCATGTCCTCGATGCCCAGGCCGGCCCGCAGGGCGGCGTTGAGATAATCGGAAATCTGATGCGCATAGCTCTGCGGCCGTACCTCGCGTCCGGTGGCCGGGTCGGTGAAGCGCGCCTGGGTCCCCCGCAGCATCATCGCCGGATGCATCACGGTGATCAGCACGAAGCCGTCCGGCCGGCAGATCCGCTTCAATTCAGCCATCATCCGCCGCGGCTCAGGAATATGGTCCATCACCAGGCAGCACAACACGCGGTCGAACGCGCGGTCATCCAGAGGCAGCGGCAGCAGCAGGTCGTGCTCGATGAAGCGGAGCCGGTCGCTGCCGATATGCTCGGCGGCGGCCCTCTCGCCTGCCCGCGTCAGCATCTCGCGCGAGAAGTCGATCGCCGTGACCTGCGCGCCGGCCGCGGTGAGCCGGATCGCGTGTCGGCCGGTGCCGCAACCGATGTCCGCGATGCGAAGGCCGGCCACCTCGCCGAGCATCTGTTCGGCCACCGGCGCTTCGAGTTCAACCAGCGGATTGCCTTCGCCGTCGTAGACGCTCGCCCAGCGGTCGTAACCGTCACGCGTGGGAACATGCTCGAATAGGGTCGGATCACTCACTGGCAGCTCAATTTTCAACCGGAAGGATCACATTCCTCAATCGACCAGCGCCGGACGGTTTTGAGGCTTGGCTCTGGCCAAAAGTTGTTTGAGCGATGGTACCTTCACCGGGCGCAGGATCACCTGTTCATCAATGCACAATACCTCAAGCTCCGCTCCCTCGCGGATATCGTATTGCCGGGCGACGATTTGAGGTATCCTGATGCCGAGGCTGTTACCCCATTTCTGGACGCGCACTGTCATGACATTTTCCTCTGGATACAAATAGGATATACATCGACACAGATCAAGTTCGTATCGCGAACTCCAGGACGCGCTCGTGCGGGTCGGTCCTGTCCCGATGCGATCCGATGAACGTCCAGGTATTCGTCGCCTCGAAAACCTGCCGCGCCGTTTGCGATTGATCGTAGCCGATCTCAACCAGCACCCGTCCCGCCGGCGCCAGTATGGCGGGCGCCTCGCGGGCCAGCCGGCGGTAAAACTCCAGGCCGTCGCCGCCGATTGTCAGTGCGGCTTTCGGTTCGTGGTCGCGCACGTTGGGCGGCAACTCGTGCCATCCTGCATCGCTGATGTACGGCGGATTGGAAACCAGCAGATCGAATCCGCCGGCCGGCACAACTTCTGACGCGAGCGACAGCCCGTCCGCGCGCACCAGCGTCACGCGGTCCCGCACGCCGTGCCGCTCGATGTTGGTTCGCGCGACCGCCAGCGCTGCTTCGAAGATGTCGCTGCCGACGAGCCGCGCGTTCTTTGCGTAATGCGCGATGGCGACGGCCACGCAGCCGCTGCCCGTGCCCACGTCGAGCACGTTCCAGGACCGCTCCGGCTGCGTGCGGCACAGGTCGATGACCCGCTGAACCAGGGCTTCGGTTTCGGGGCGGGGAATGAGCACGACCGGCGTGACGGCAAATTCCAGTGAAAAGAACTCCCGGCCGCCGAGCAGATAGGCGACGGGCGTATGCCGGCCGGCCAGCTTCACCAGTTCGCGAAATCCGGCCCGCTGCTCCTCGTTCGGCTCAACACCGTACCGCGTGTACAGGTCGATCTTGCGGCAGTTCATGGCCCGCGCGAGCAGCAACTCCGCCGCCAGCCGCCCGCCTTCCACGTTCCTCTCGGCCAACCACGCGGTCGTCCAGTCGAGCAGCCTCCCGACCGTCCACACTTCCTGCTGCTGGCTCGTCTCGTTCATCAGCGCCACTATAGCCGTGGACGCCTGCGGCTCGCAACACAATCGTGTATCATTCACAGAATGCGATCGATCTTCTTCACAATGGTTCTTCCGGCAATTCTCGTCTCCCCTGTGTGCGGCGTCGTGGCGGGACAGACGACGCGTAAGCATCCGCCCAACATTGTCCTCATCCTCGCCGATGATCTGGGCGCCGAACAGCTCGCCTGCTACGGCCACAAGAGCAACCGCACGCCCAACCTCGATCGCCTGGCCCGCGGCGGCACGATGTTCAAAACCTGCTGGGCCACACCGCTCTGCTCGCCGTCGCGCGTCGAGTTGATGACCGGCCGCTATGGCTTTCGCACCGGATGGTTCGAGCTGATCGGCGGCGCCGAGACCCCCTCCGATCATCTCGACCCGGATGAAATCACCTTCGGCGACGTGCTCAAGAGCGCCGGCTATGCGACAGGCCTGGCCGGCAAATGGCAGCTCGGCTCGTTCAGAAAGTATCCGAAGACGATCTTCGAGAACGGTTTCGACGCCTACTGCATCTGGGCGTGGGCATCGCTGCCCGAAGGCGCGAACTTCCCCGGCTCGCCGCGACAGCGCTACTGGTATCCGGCGGTGATCCAGGACGGCAGGCACCGGCCGACGGGACCGGACGATTACGGCCCGGACGTTTACAGAGGCTGGCTCATCGACTTCATGAAGGCGAATAAGGACCGGCCGTTCCTGGCCTATTACCCGATGTGCCTGGTGCACGAACCGTGGGACCCCACGCCCGATGAAAATGCGCCGGGCGGCAAGACCAAAGGCGGCCTTCGAGCCTGCGTCGAATACATGGATAAAGAGGTCGGCCGGATCGTCGCCGCGATTGATGAACTCGGCTTGCGCGACGAGACGATTATCCTTTTCACCGGCGACAACGGCACCGGCCGGGCGGGCAAAGGCACCGTGACCGAACGCGGCGTTCGCGTGCCGATGATCGTCAGCGGCCCAAGAATAAAAGAGGGATATGCCAGTGACGCCTTGATCGATTTCTCCGACATGCTGCCGACGCTGGCCGAATTGACCGGCGCACACCTGCCGGAGAAAGTCGCCATCGACGGCCACAGTTTCGTGCCCGCCCTGCGCGGCGGCAGCGAACTCGGGCGGGACTGGATCTTCAGCTATCTCGGGCGTGGCCGCATGATCCGCGATCGCCGCTGGCTGCTCGAAGGCAACGGCAAATTGTTCGATTGCGGCGAGAACCGCGACGGCACCGCCTACAAGGATGTCACGTCGTCATCCGATCCAGATGCGGCCACCGCCCGCACGCGCTTTCAGTCAATTCTGAGAAACCTCCCCGCGCCTTCAGGAGAAAAGCAACAACCAAAGCAACCGCGGGCGCGCAAAACGCAACCCAGCAACGGATAGAGCAATTCACCCAACGGTCGGACGCAATTTCAATCCGCAATCCGAAATTCGCAATCCGCAATTCTTCTCCGTGCCTCCGTGTCTCCGTGGTGAGTCCTACGGCCGCCGCTCGGTCACCTCGACGGTAACGATCGGCTCCGTGTGATTGACGACATCGTCGATATAGTCGTGCTCAAAGTAGCGCAGCCCGCTCCCGCCATGCCCTTGGCCGGTGAGGATGTCGAGGTCACCGTCGCCGTTGAAGTCGAATGCGTCCGCGCCGGAGACCGTCTGCACGCTGAACGGGTGGACGATGGGCACACCCTCATTCGCTGCGTTCCCTTCGAGCACCGGTTCCTCGCCGCGCGCTCCTGAACCGATGTTGCGGTGAAGCTGGACATCCACTTCGAAATAGCAGGCGATGAAATCCTTCTTCCCGTCGCCGTCCCAATCCACGAAATCGCCGAGATTGGGCCGCACGTAATTCACCGGCTGGCCGTTAAAGAGGATCGGTTTGGGGGCGCCGAACTCCGGGTTGGCGTCGGTGCCGATGTTGCGGAAGAACAGGTAGCCGGAACTCTTTTTGTATTCCTGATCGGCGAAGACAAGGTCTTTTTTGCCGTCATTGTCCCAGTCGCAGACCAGGACGCTTGAACGCCCGCCCACGCCGTCGATCGGCTTGCCTTCGGACAGCACGTCCTGCGGCGGACCAAGGGCGGGCCGGGCGTCGGTGCCCTGGTTCAGATACAGCACGACAAACCCCTCGCCGTCGGCGAGGATCAGGTCTTTCTTCCCGTCGTTGTTCCAATCGCAGATATCGTGACGGGGGTGCGCGCCCTTGCCGACCCGCGAGAGAATCTTCCCGTCGGCGAGACGCAACAACTCGCCTTTGGCGAAGACGGGGAAGAGGTTGTCGGTCTGATTCTGAAAGTACCAGATCACGCCGTCGGTGCTGCCCGCGAGGAGATCGACCTTGCCGTCGTTGTTCCAGTCGGATGCCCGCACGGCGTTCTGGCGCACGGGGTCGCACATCTGGAACCGCTCGGTATAGGGCGAGCCGTGCATGGCGTCGACGCGTTCAAATCGGGGCGAACCTTTCGCGCCGAGGTTCTTATAGAGCCCGCCAAAGTCCCGCGGGGCATCGGGATGATCGACCGGGATACGTTCCCAGAATCGCCCGCCGACGAAATCCACTTTGCCGTCGCCGTCGAAATCCGCGGCCGCGACGCCGGTATGCGCGTCGCCGATCAGATACTTGTCCGTGAACGCCACGACGACGCCCTTCGACAGGGCGGGTTTGGCCCGCGTCCCTTCATTTGCGTAGTAATAAATCGGCCCGTTGCCTTGCGTGGCGAACAGATCCAGATCGCCGTCCCCATCGACATCGGCGATGGCCAGATGAGCGGGCGCGAACGCGAAATCCTTGCCCGCCTCCAAAATGGGCTTGCCTTCATCCAGCTCGATGTGTTGAACGTCCTTCCGCGTTCCGACGTTGCGGAAGAACATGGGGTTCGTATATCCGGCCGCGATCACGTCCGTCTTTCCATCGGCATCCCAGTCGGCGAAAGTAACGGCCACAAACCGCCCGCCGATCTGCTTGCCGGACCGCGTCATCAGCGAGCCGCGCTCGGTGAACGTGAGGAAGCCGCCGGGCGCGGTGGTGTTCTCATAAACGAGCACCTGGCCCGCCTTCGGGCCGTCGCCCATGTCGGGGAAAAGATCCTGATCGCCGTCGCCGTCCCAATCGCAGAACGCGATGGTCATCCAGCCGCGCCCGTTGTCCTGGTGACACGGCATGGTGAGCACTTTTCTGTCCGAGGTGAGCCGGCCGCGATCCACCATGCGGTTGCCGCCGACGTTTTCATAACAATAGACGAACGGCTCGACACCGGCTTTGAACAGGTCCATATCCCCGTCACCGTCAAAATCGCAGAACGTATCGAACTTGGCGGCGTTGATCTCGCGCCGCTGAAAGCCCTCGCGGAAATAATCTCCATCGCCGACCAGACCCGGATAGCGCGGCTTGCGCGATGCCCCGCGGCCATCCTGCGATTTCCCGCTGTCAAAATACACCGCGTACTGCGCGCTCTTCTCATCAGGTAATACAAAGTGAAGCGTGATGCGCGGGACGCCGAAGTACCGCTCGACATAATGAGGCAGAAGATATTTTTCATTCCCGGATCGCGATTTGTCGAACACCCACGGCTCGCCGGACGCATCATAGGCGATCACCTCGATCGAGTCCTCGTCAACGGCGCCGGTCCCCTTCTGGTCCGCCAGCGCCTTCTTCAGATCGATATCGACCGACGCCGGTGAGTGCGACCGCCCTTTGCGCCGCGGATCGACCGTAAGCAGAACGCGGTACTCATTGGGCGAAGTCCATTTCGGGCCGTCCGCAACGGCAGGAGCCGCGCACGCCACAAGTATTACAAGCGATGTCAACACGTTGGCTCTCCACAGTAAACAGGAAATTTTGGGGTCACGGCGCCGGCGGCTTTCGCTCCGCGGCACGCGCCGTAACGATCGGCGCCGTATCATTCACGATATCCTCAATGCAGTCGCGCTCATAATAACGCAGCCCGGTCCCGCCGTGGCCCTGACCGGTGACGATGTCGATGTCCCCGTCGCGGTTCCAATCGATCGCGTCCGCGCCGGAGATCATCTGCGGCGACCAGGGTCGGAGAATCATCCTGCCGTCGGAGAGCTGGGGCACCGACCCCGGCGCGCCCGAGCCGACATTCCGGTAGAACCGTACGAAATTTTCGAATTCACACGCGATAAGGTCTTTACGTCCGTCGCCGTCCCAATCCACGAACGAGCCGAGGTTCGGGCGGAGGTAGTCAAACGTGGCCGCACCCGCGGAGCCGGCCGTGATCCATTGCGGCCGGCCAAGGCTCGGCTCGGCATCGGTGCCGATGTTCCTGTAGAATAGGAACCCGCGGTCAAGCGATGGATCCTCGTGCAGGTGCGGCCAATCCGCATGCTCGCTGGGATTATTCTCGCCGCCCATGCCGAGAATCACATCCTTCTTGCCGTCGCTGTCCCAATCGCACACCAGTACGCTGCCCCAATGTGTGCCGTCGATGGGCTTGCCGTCGGCGAGCACGCGGGTGCCGGTTCCCAGCACCGGCGCCTGCTCCGTGCCCTCATTGACGTACAACCACAGCTCGCCGTTCGAGTTGGTCACGATCAGGTCCTTTTTGCCGTCGTTGTTCCAGTCGCAAACATCCACGCGGGCGGAGGAGCCGACGTCATCGAGCAGCCGCCGCTCTTTAGCGAAGAGGGGCGAAAGCCCGCCGGTTTGATTGCGGAACCAGTAGACGATGCCGTTGGAGTTGCCGACGATCAGATCGGTCTTGCCATCGCTGTCCCAGTCCACTGCTCGCACGGTGTTCTGCCGCGAGGCATCGCAAATCTGGAACCGCTCGGTAAAAGGTGCGCCGTGATCGGCGTCGCGCTCCTCGAATTTCGACTCGGTGCGCGTGCCGACGTTTTTATACATGCGGGCGAACAGGCGATCGTGGTTGCAACGGTTGCCCTCCCAAAGATGACCGACCACGTAGTCGAGCAGACCGTCACCGTCGAAATCCGCGATCTTGATGCCGTTATGCCCGCCGCCGCAGAAGGGCAGCTCGATCGGCTTGTCCAGCACCGGCTTGGTGCGGCTGCCGATGTTGCGGAACAGGTACGGCGGATGGCGGCCCTGAGAGGCGGCGAAGAGGTCGAGATCGCCGTCGGCGTCGATGTCGGCGCACTCCACGCGCCCGGCGCGGAGCCGGATCGGTTCCCCGCCCGCTTCGAGATACTGCGGCTCGGCCAGTTGGATTTTCGTGATGTCTTTATCGGCGCCGACGTTCCTGTGGAATTCGACGGAATCATCTTTTTCGCCCTCATGCTCGTGCCGGGTCACGAGGAGGTCCTTCTTGCCGTCGCCGTCCCAATCAACGACGGTGACCGCGGCGAACCAACCGCTGCCCAGCGGCCCACCGGATTTCGAGAGCAACCGCCCGCGGTTCGCCAGCGTGATCTGCCCGCCCGGCAGCGTCGCATTCTCGTAACGCAGAACATGGCCGGCCTCCGGTCCGTCATTAAAGCTGACGAACAGGTCCTGATCGCCGTCGCCATCCCAGTCATCAAACGTCAGCACCGCCCAGCACCGGTTGTTGCTGAGGTGCGGAAATGTTAACACACTGCCGCCGGAGGTGAATCGCCCGCGATCGACGAAGCGGTTGCCGCCCACATTCTCATAACAGTAGATGAACGGCTCGACCGTGACCTTGAACAGATCGAGATCGCCGTCCCCGTCGAAATCGCTGAAACAGTCCATGTGGCTCGCGCCGATTTCACGCCGCTGAAAATCCTGCATGAAGAAATCGCCGTCGCCGACCAGGCCGGGGTAGCGCGGTGTACGCGACTGGCTCACGGGCCGCGAGCCGTGGGTCTTATCTGTATCGAAGTACACCGCGTACTTCGTACTTTTCTCGTCGGGTAAAACAAAGTGCAGCGTTCGGCGCGTGATCCCGTAGTACCGCTCGATCCGCCACGGCAGAAGGTACTTCTCCTCTCCGGTCCGCGAAGGATCATATACCCGCGGCATCCCTTCCGCGTCGTATGCGATCACCTCGACCGTGGACTCATCAACCTCGCCGCTGCCGCCGGCATCGGCGATTGCCTTCGCAAAATCGATCTCGACCGAAGCCGGCGAATGCGAGCGATGCCTACCCCGCGAATCCACCGTGAGCGTGATCCGATAAGCGCATGCCGAGGTCCACTCCGGCCCATTTTGCTCAGCGGACAAAGCCGGCGCGACGCACACGATTATCCATGCTGATAAGCACATAGCTTTGCTTCTCTGGCGCGTCAGGATACCCGGTTTGGCTTGTGGAATGAAAGTCCACCACGCAATCATCCGCTTGGCATGGAGTCGTCCGAGCGTGAGATGGAGCAATCCGATCCCCTATAGCGATGAAGCGGGGCAACGCCCGTGGAGCGATTCGTCAGAATCTCTGCGTGGATCGGCGGGAGGTAGTCAAGCTCGTCTCGCGGGGCGAAAGCCTGAACTTCCTGGACTACAAGTACCGGTACGACCGGGACCGGCTGGATCGGTCTCATCGTTATTCGCGGCAAACCGCGTTATACTGAAGCGCCCGCCGAGTAGGCTCGGGCCGGGTATCAATCGACTGGCCAATACACATACTTATGGAGAATGGCATGACCTCGCGAGATAAGACATCGGCGCGAAATTGGACCCGATCCGGCTGCACGATTCTTCTGCTGTCAACGGTCGCATTTGCGGAAGAAAAGCCGGCGGTTCGCAATTACGAGAACAAGCTCACGCGGATCGCCGACCCCAAACCGCTGCTGGCGGATCATCCGGAATTCTTCGAGCCGATACGGGAATTGGTGCATTATGAGGCGCCGATCCTGGTGGACGATCCCGGGGCGGACCTGGACGTGCGGGCGTGGCGGTTCAACTATAACGCGCGGGGCATCATCGAGATGCCCAATCGGCTGCGTTGCGACAGGACGGCGCTGATCGTCGTGCACCCGTGGGGCGTGGACGACGGCCAAGGCTGGCGGACGCCCGAGCCGGCCGGCGTGGTGGATTTCTGCACGGTGGAGAAGAACGACCTCAGTCACGAACATGTCGTCAAAGTGCTGAACCCGTTCCTGAAGACCCTCCGCGGCAAGGTGAAATACGTGATGTACAGCCAGCCGGGCAAGGAGGATTCGATCCGCAAGAAGATCTATCGCTCGTTCCGCGGCAAGCCGAGCGAGGCGGATCGTAAGAAAGGGTACAAGGAACTGACCAAGAAGCTGAACGATTTCTCGTACAAAGGTGAAGCGATCCCGACGATGCTGAGCCTGTCCACAGAGACGCCGGCGGTCGATTACTTCAAGCAGTTTCCGGGAATCGATTCGGGCGATAAATACGATCCCAAGGGGTTCTGGGAGCTGCCCATTCCGGTGGTCAAGCCCATCGATGTCGATCCCGATGATGTGATGATCTACGACGCCGAGGGCTATCCGGCGCTCAGAGATTTTTTGAAGCAGAACGGCATCCGGCACGTCATTCTCACCGGGTACTGCGCGGACATGTGCTTCAAGGGCACCACGGCCGGTTACCTGAATGTGTCGAAAGATTTTGATACCTTTCTGGTCGCTGACGCCACGCTGGCGACGTTCCCGTCGAACACTACCCCGCGCTTCGCCACCAACGCCACGATTTCCTACGCGGCACTGGATCAACTGATCACGCAGATATCGTGGATCAAATATCGGGGCGGATCAGGGGTCAGCGCCAAGTGAATGCACGATGATGGTCAATTCGCCATCCGTCGGCTTCGCGGTGATCAGCGGATAGGTCCTGGGCGTGGGATCAACGCACTTCAGCTTCCCCAGGCCGACGATCTTCTCGTCGTGGTAGCCCTGTGGCTCGACAGAAATGATTCGGCCCCTGGTCACCTTCAGGACCGTCCCATCGGACCAGGTCAATGTGTTTCCCGCCTGACGCGGTTGGCCGTGACACCACCAGCGGACATCCTGGTCGGTCTTGCGCGCGAGGGTGACGACCGCCGGCCGAACCAACTCGACCTGCTGCTCGCGGAAGCCCGAGTCGGCCACACCGACGCAGCGGATGACCGCGCGTTTCCCTTCGTCGGACAGCGTGAGCTTCTCGACCGGCTGCGGTTCGTGGTGGACATCGTGCGGGTCGATGAAAACAGCCCTACCGCCGGCATGAACCACCACATGACCGCGCCGCGTCCCCACCGCCACGCCGCCGGGTTCGTAGGAGGCCCGCATGTAGGCTTCGTTGACTTCAGGAAAAGCAAATGATTTCTGAACGTCCGGCTCGATTTGATCCGCAACGCCGGCATCGTACCACGCGTACGCATAGCCACCCATCTCGAACAGGAGCTGCTCGCCGTTGCTCGTGATGTAGCGCGTCTTCTGGATCGCTCCGAGCGTCTGATCCCACAGCGCCAGGTGCTGATAGATGGGTCGGCGATATTCGCGGGCCAGATAGAGCAGCACGGGCGACCAATAGTCGAGCTGCCCGTACGATGGGCCGAACAGGATCGACTGTTGATCTTCGGCGTAACCCGGCGGCTGCACCCCCGCAACGGCAGCCAGGGCCATCCGCCCATCCATGTACTTTTGATGCGACTTGAACAGGTCGCGACCCGTGACTCGCCGCAGCGCATCCAGAAAGAAGATGCGATACTGCATCGTGGATGCCCAGAAGTTGGAGCCGGTTTCCTGCGCTCCGCCGGGCGTCAGCGCGGAGGGCAGCAGAAAGTCGGTGTGCTTTTTGACGATCAGGTCCAGCCAGTCGCGCGCTTCCGGCACTTCTTCCAGCAGGGCCAGCGCCAGCACGCCGAACGAGGCCGCTTCGACGCTGCCGTGATGCTTGTCGTGGCCCGGTCCGGCGATCTCGGGTTTTTGGAAATAGGGGTAATACTTGCGGCCGATGTCCACGAGCACCGAACGAACTTCTTCACGCTCGGTCGGCGAAAGCTGCTGATACAGCAGATCGTATGCGACCGCCAATCCTTTCAGAATCCGTGTGACCGCGTAGGCCTTACCGGGATCCGGCTCGCCGTCGGCCTCCCGCCGCCAGATGCGGCAAGACGCCAGCGTCCACGCCCGAGCGGCGTCGAGATAGCGTTCGTCACCGCTGTAGGCCCAGGCGAAGGCCAGGTGTTCCATCACCGCCATGTCGTGCATCATGGCGTAGAAGCGATCGTAGAGATTCAGATAGATCGGGTCCGGCGACACCGGGGCGATCCATTCGGTCCGCGGCTGGAGGGTCAGACACCAGTCCGCGGATTCCGAAAGGTTCTTCCATATCCGTGCATGGACCCCCTGCGTACGCAATTGACGGAGCCGGGGCAGATCGTCCGTCGTGAAAAACAGCCGCGGGTGGCCGAGGTGCGCCGGTCGGTCCGCCGCAAATAGAAACGCAGGAGTGGCCAGGGCCAAGGTTGCCAGAAAGGAGAGTCGCTGCATTTCAAAAACGATAATGCGAAGACGTAAATGCGAACAGGTCCGGCAACGCCGTCTCCTTCATGTCTGGTGATTGAATCTTTGGTATGATTGTCGCAGCCATGAGAAAGGACCCAACCAAAGTCAGCCGTCGTCGGGTCGTCGGATTGCTCTCATCCGGTGCGGCGGGAGTAGTGCTGGGCGCGGGGTTGCCGGGCAGCGCGTCGAAAACAGCCCACGCCGAGCCGGCAGTAAACTCGACGGAACGGTCCACGGGGCAAGCGGATCGCGGCAAGGAAAAGACGATGAAGTCTCGAGGCATCTATCCGGAAACGGTCCAATCGGCCGACCCGTTCTATTCGCCGGGGGTGCTGGCGGAGGGAAAACAATTGCTGGTTATTTCCGGGCAGGGACCGGGCGATTTGAAGGCCGACCCCGAAACGCAGATCCGCCAGACTTTTGAGAGAATACAAGCCGTCCTCGAATCCGCCGGCGCTTCGTGGAAGAACGTGGTGATGGTGAGGTCTTATCTGGTGAACATGAAACGCGATCTGCCGCTGCTCAGAAAGGTCCGGCGGGAGTTCCTGGTCAAACCCTATCCGGCCTCGACGGCCGTGGGAACGACGGAGCTGGCCATCCCGGGTTTGGAGATCGAAATTGAGGCGGTTGCGGTTCTTTAAGTGTGCGTGAGAAGGATGGGTTATTTCACCAGACCGTGCCACCCACCCGCTGGGGGCCGCGATGATCCAATGGCTAAAAGAACAACTGTGGAACCGGGTTCGTGGTCAATTCGTTGTTTTAGCGTGCCTGCTCGCGGCGGCGTATCAGTTCAACCACGTCAGCGCGCACTTTCCGCTGCCCGGATCGCCGCAGGCACAGAACCTGACACCTGATCCTGTCATCGTGAAGACGGCCTCGGGGTATCGGCTGTCGTATTTCGCACGCAACGTATCAGCCAACGGAGTCTTCGACCGGTGCGATATACCGCGTATCGGCTCGCACATTTCGTTTCAGTCAACTGTCGAGCGACAGAGACAGTGCGTTTTCATCGAGGTCGACAATGAGATGGTGCTCCGAAGTTTGCTCCAGCAACTCCAGGCGATCGATCAGCTCGAACCTGGAGCGAAGATTATCCACGGCCGTCTCGTCGATGAAAGCGGGAATCCGATGGCCAAGGTGTTAGTTAACGTGATGGGCTCTTACTACAGTATTAACTCTTGCCTAACGAGAGCGGACGGCACGTTTACAATCATCCTGCGCGACCCCAGACCGCCGGATCATCTGTCCATGTACCTAAGTTTCCAAATACTATCGTCCAGCCCCGACCAGACATTCACATCCCGCAGCTTCAGTCTCTCCGACGAGAACCCTGTTGCATACATCGACGCCTCGCGGACGCTCATCGAACGAACGGGTCTGTTCTTCTGGCTTGCGGGATTGGTGACAGCGGTCTTCGGCGTCCGAGACATCCAGCGGCTGGTGTTGTACATCCGCAGAATAAGGCGTAAGCCAGGCGGCTGCCCGACCTGTGGATATGATCTCCGCGGCACGCCTGGCAACCGGTGTTCAGAATGCGGCATGGAGATCCCCGAGAACGTAGTGGTTGAGCTTGTCTGCGCTCCAGATCAAATCGAGCCGGCTTGCGGTCCTTATTGAGAGGCCGCGTCGAATGGATGTTGTGGCTGTTCTTTCAGAGGATTCCGGAGGATAGTGATGCCCGATCCGATTGTTCCGTCTTCTCGTCGTGAATTCCTGCAAAGCACAGCCGCATCCGTTGCCGGTTTGTCCATGGCACCCCGATTTCTTCAGGCCGCGACTCCGTCGCAAGAATCCCCTGGTGAAAAGAAAGCGTTGATCGCCATCACGCTCGACCTTGAGATGGCGAGAAACTTTCCCAAGTGGGAAGATACGCATTGGGATTACGAGAAGGGAAATCTCAACGACGACGCCAAGAATTACGCGGTTGAAGCCGCCCGGCGGGTGAAGCGGCATGGCGGGCGGATACATTTTTTCGCGGTGGGGCGCGTCTTCGAGCAGGAGAACGTCGATTGGCTGAAAGAAATCGTCAAGGAAGGTCACCCGGTCGGCAATCACACATATGACCACGTTTACGTGCTCGCCACTCGCCCGGAGGACATCCAGTATCGTTTCGCGCGTGCCCCGTGGCTGATTCACGACAAAAAACCCGCCGAGGTGATCGAAGAGAATATCCGGCTGACGAACATGGCGCTCAAAGAGCGCTTGGGGATCGCTCCGGCCGGTTTCCGCACTCCCGGCGGGTTCGCGGACGGGCTGAACGGCAGGCCGGATGTTCAGAAGATGCTGCTTGCATTGGGTTTCAATTGGATCAGTTGCCGATATCCGCCGCACGCCAACGTGGAACCGGGGCGCGAACCGGGCAAGGAGGTTTATGATGGCATCATTGGCGCTCAACCTCTCGCCCAGCCGTTCGCGTATCCCACGGGGCTGATCGACGTGCCCATGAGTCCAATCAGCGACATCAACGCTTTTCGCACCGGACGCTGGAAACTCGATTACTTTCTGAAGGCGACGCAGTTGAGCGTCGAATGGGCGATCGAACACCGCGCGGTGTTTGATTTCCTTGCGCATCCGTCGTGCCTGGGGGTCATCGACCGCGAGTTTCGCACGATCGAGTTGATCTGCGAACTGGTGCGCAAAGCCGGCGATCGCGCCGCGCTGGTGGATCTGGGCACGATCGCCCGGCGGTCCCACTGATTGCGAATTTCGAATTGCGGATTGAACCCACGGAGACGAGAGTTTAAATCCGCGATTCGCAATCCGCAATTCTGCTTTAGAGGGCACATCCGCTGTTCAGCGTCGAACACGGCTGGTCATGGTGCTGGATTCAACAGCAGCAGACCGTTCAGCGAATTCGCCGGGTTATTTCGGGCGACAATCTCGTCCGTCGAATTGACCGTACCGCTCTTATCGTAGTCGTAGATGTACCCCGCTGTCACACATGAGAGGCTGTTGTGCGGGTGGTTGCGGGCATCGATCTCGTCCGTTGAACTGACCACCACCCGCGTAGTGCCCGGCGTCAGGCTGTCACCGATGGCCAGACCGAAATAGAAGATGTTGTCGGCCGCCAGGTCGAGCGTGCCGCCGCTGGCGTTCGATTTGACCACCACGCGCAGCCAGCTCTTATTCGGGATCGCGTTGTCGGCCCAGATGATCTTGATGCGATCGGTGCCGCTCGCGCCCCCGCCCGGCGTCAGATTGATACTCAACGGAGCCGCCGCCGCCACGTATGACCCCAGATTGGTGCTATTGCCCACCTTGAAATCGAAATTCGAGGTAGCCAGCGGCCCTGCCGGCAGCAGAGCGCAACCCATCGGCGCCGTCGTTACGTCGATGATCAAACCGTTGATCCCGCGGCTGTAGCTGATGTAGTTGACCGTCGTCGCCGGATTGCCCGGTATCAGTGCGAACTTGGTGGGATCGATGGCGGTGTTGTCATTACATTGCGCAACGCCTAGAAACGACCGGCATGTGCTGGTGTCCGAATCGTAGAACGAATTGTTATAGAACACGTGCCGATCCGCATCCGCAATGGTGCGCGCGCACTGGCCCTCGTACGCGCCCATATCCACCCTGCCGCCGGACACCCGCGGATTGCCGTCCAGATCGGTGGTCTCGTTCGGCGGAGTGGGGTCGCCGGCGTCGATCGCGGGGGAGCCGTCCCGGAGGCGGAAGTCACCGTCGATCCACACGTCATCCGTGGGATCGGTGGGCGTGCCGTTGGAATCCCATTGTCCGGGTTGTGCAAATCGCGGATCGCTGTCGATGTTGCCGTCGGCCCAGTCCAGTTCGGCGCCATCGCCGACAAATACCGCGGGCTGCCCGCCCTGCACGTCGCTCCAGCGCACGGTGAGCCGGGCGGGATCGTTGTCTTCTTCGGACTTCATTTCGAGGGCGATTTGTGGCCCCACCGCCGTCGACGGCGGCCCCAGGTTGGCGGTGTTGTCCCAGAGAATGGAATTCACGAGCGTGGCGATGCTGCCCTCACCGACAAACATCCCCCCGGCGATTTGGGCGCGGTTGGCGGCGAGCGTGCAGTTGATGATGGCGGTGTCGATACTGAAAGCACACATGCCACCCCCGACGCCCATTGGCCCTTCCGGGTCAACAGGAGGTTCGAGCGGTCCGGCGGTGTTGCCGGCGATCAGGCAGTCGGCGACGGTGGTGTGGTATCCGAAGATGCAGAGGCCGCCGCAGAATCCGGTTTGGCCGGTCTGATTGAGCGGTCCGGCGGAATTCGCGGTGATGCGGCATCGGGACAGCGTCGTGCCGCTGTCGCAGACGATGCCGCCGCCGTAGATGCCGGCGCGATTTCCCTGAAACGTGCAGTGCGTGATGGTTGGACCGCTGCGCCGGCAGTCGATGGCGCCGCCGCCCGCGGCGGCATATCCATTGATAATCGTGAAGCCATCGAGGACCGCGGATTCATCTTCGCCGCTGTAGAAAACAAAACCGCGATGCGGGTCGGCGGCGGTGCCCTGGCAGTCGATGATCGTGTGGTCCGGACCGTTGACGCTGCGCACCGTGATGCGTCGGCCGCGGAACATCAGGTCGCGGTTGCCGGGGCCGGTGTACGTTCCGTCATCGACCAGGACCGTGTCGCCGGGGACAAAGGCGGCGTCGATCGCCTGCTGAATCGTGGGATAATCCTGCGGCACGCGGAGCGTCCTGGTGATGTAGAACTCGATCTGGGCGGTCTGGCGTCGATTGACGGCCTGCGGGTCGGTGAGTGCGATCAGGCAGGTGTAGGTGTTGTGGGTCAGGCCGGCGACGTTCGCATAGAGCGTCACCTGATTGATCTGGCCGCTGGAAGTGCCGCTCGGCGGGTTCAACGATAGCCAGGGGCAGGTCGCCGCCAGCGTCCAATTCAGCGTGCCGCCCCCGGCGTTGCGGATCAGCAGCTTCTGTTCGAGCGGCATGATTAGGGCGAACTGTATCGGGCCGCCGGCTTCCGCGGCGGTGAATTCGACGAGCGGCGTCACCACGATGGAAGGGGCGAGCGGATTGAATTCGAATGCGCCGATGTCGGGGGCAGCCGTGCCGTCACGGTTGCCGTCCAGTGGTCGCGTGTTGCCGTCGAAATCCGTGCTGAGTGCGGAGTTCTGATGGGTGAGCGCGAACTGCTGAGGGCTGTTCTGGCCGGTATCGATGCAGGGCGAGTCGGGGGCCAGATGGTTTTCGCCGGGAAGGGCGAAGCGAGGATCGGCTCCGAAGTTGCCGACGCCGCCGAGTTCGCCGGTCCAGCCCTGAATACAACAGGATTGTATGACCGCGGTTTGGGTATCGATCTGAGCGGGTTCGTCGGTGCCGGCGGCGGAGTGGTTGTCCCAGAAGATGGAGTTGGAAATATTGGCCGGCGCGACCGGCGTCAGGTACAGGCCAGCGCCGCTTGAGCCGTGGGTAAGATTGTTACGGAAGGTGGAGTGGGCGATTGAAGCGGTCGTCGCGTAGACGGCCCCACCCTGGGTGAGTGCGAAGTTGTCGTTGAACACGCAGTTGACGATCGTGACGCTCTGCTGAGGTCCGCCCTGGATGTAGATGCCGCCGCCGAGCAAGCTCGCTCTGTTCGCGGCAAAGAAGCAGCCGGTGACGACGGCATCGCCGGTCAGGTAGAGTCCGCCGCCGGAGGTATCGGCCCGGTTGGCGATGAATCGGCAGTGCTCCAGCGTCAGGTCGTGACTCTCGAGAACATAGACGCCGCCGCCATTGCGCGCCGAGTTGTTAGTGAAGGTGCAGTTGCGCAGCGTCGCGCCGCCGCCGATGCCGAACAGTCCCGCGCCGGTGCTCTGGAGGCTGTCGTCGTTTCCGCCGCTGACGGTGAAGCCGTCGAGGACGGCGGAGGCGTCCGCGTCCACCACGGTGAGCACGTGATAGCAGTTCTCCTCGTTTCCGCCGGCAGGACTATCATTGCCACTCAGATCGCCGCTGAGGATGGTGAGGTTCACGTCAATGTCGCGCTGATTCGGGTCGGGTGCGCCCAGGCCCGCATGGCCGCCCTTGATTTCAAGGCCCTTCATGAGCGCGAAGGTGGCGATGCGGGGATTGGCGTCAGCGGGCGGGGTCGGCGTGTATATGCCCGCCGCGACAAGAATGCTTCGGACGGTCCCGCATTCACGCTCTGCATCATCCAACGCACTCTGGAGAGAACGGTACGCGGTGTTCCAACTGAGGCCGTCCCCGCCCGCAGGGGCATCGTCGTCCACGTACCGCGTATCCGGCTCGCAGGCATCGCCCCGGCCGTCTTCGTCGCAGTCGGCCTGAACGGGGTTCGCGAGTTGCACACAGTTGTCGCAGGCATCGCCGACGCCGTCAGCGTCGGTATCCGTCTGATCCGGATTAACGCTGAACGGGCAGTTGTCGCACACGTTGCCGACGCCGTCGCCGTCGGCGTCGTCAAGATACGGATTGGAAACCGCGGGGCAGTTGTCGCAGGCGTCGGGAATGCCGTCGTTATCGTCATCGATAGCATCGTCGAAATCCGGGCAACGGTCGCAGGCGTCGCCGGAATCGTCGGCGTCCGCATCGGCCTGATCCGCGTTGGACACGAAGCGGCAGTTGTCCAGATCGTCGAAGACGCCGTCGCCGTCGGTATCGGTCTGCGGCGCGGCAAAGAGTTTCAATGCGTCGTTGACAGAAGTCTGGTTATTCGCGGCGATGAGTTCGTCGGCGGCGTCAACCGCACGATCGCGATTGTGATCGTACACATTGTCAATGCCGGCCTGCTGCGGGGGATCGAGCTGATTGTTGTGGACGGCCAGCGTGTCTGTGTCCGTGACGGTCGCGTATGTACCGGAGGCGTCCGCGAGCGGGCTGTTGCTCTCGCCGATGGCGTTGCCGAAGTAGAAGACATCGTCGCCGAGCAGGCCGGTCCGCGGCGTGGCCTTGACGGTGACTTGCAACCATTCCTTGCGAATCACGGGGTTGCCGTCCTGGCCCGGCGGCCAGATCAGCGTGACCCGATCGGAGCCGTCGAGACCCTGGCCGCGGCGCAAGCTGATCTGCGGAGCTGTCAACATGGGCGTCCACGTGCCGAGATCGTCGCCGGTGGTGCCTATGCCGCCGACTTTGAACGCGAAATCGGCTGCGACCGGCGTGCCGGGCAGATCCCGAATATCGATCATGATCCCGTTGATGCCCTTGTCGTAGCTGGAGTAATTGGCGAAGCCTGCCGTCCCGCCGGGCAGGAGCGGGAGTTTGTCGGCGGCGATCGCATTGTCGTCGCTCGCGTTGGCGGCGGGCTCGAAGCCGTCGAAAGCGGAATTGTTGTAGAAGAGCTGACGGGCCACGATGACGTCGTCGAGATCGCGGCGGGTGCGGAAGGACCACACCGGCCCGGCGGTCACATCGCAGCAGTTGGTCGAAACCACTTTCCAGAAGTAAATCGTATCGCGCGACAGCGGGCCCGGATCGCAGATCGGCTCGGTCAGGTCGCCGCATATTTTCGAGACCGGCGGATTATCCGAACCGAAGAACACGTCATAAGTGGTGTCGCAGTTGCCGGCCGAAGTCGCAGGAGTCGCGGTACCGGGCTGCGGTTCAGCCGCGCCCGCCGCGGATTTGCCGATGATGCCGGCGCGGCGCTCGTTCAGCGCCTTCAGCGGCGAGTTGAGGCGAACTTCGGCCGGAACCGCGTCGAGGATCGCCTGGCGCTGGAGCAGGATGGCGTCCTGATCCGGGAGCGGTTCGTGCTGAGGCGCGGGCCGCGTGACGCGGTGGGTTTTGGAGGACACCGGCCCGGCGCTGAGCGGCTGCGATCCAACGCTCCACGGGCGCTGCGCGTAGTTGGAGATCCGGACGGTTGAGCCGTCCACCGGGTCGATTCGATGGAGATCATAAAACGGCCACTCCATCGTATAAATGTATCCATCGCGGGCGAAGTCGATGTCCAGGGTCTGGTACACCGGCAGCGGGCCGAAACTCTTGACAATGCCCGCGGTGGCCGGATCGATGATGACCAGATCGAACATGGCGCCGTAGAGCGTCCCATCCGGCGCGAAATCGATCCCCCAGATATTGCCGCCGGGGATCTCGCCGATCAGGTGCGTGGCCGCGGTCTGAGTATCGACGGTGTGCAGGCGTGCTCTCGTGCCGTCCACCTCCAGACCATAGAGCGTGCCAGCGGGTGCGAAAGCCAGCGTAAAAATAGGGGCCGTGGGATAACCGATGCGCTGGATGATGGAGCCGTCGGCCGGATTGATGATGACCAGCCTGAAATCGTCATCGACATCCACGCCGTAAAGCACGCCACTGGCGTCGAAATCCAGGCCGGTGCTGAACACGGAAGGCCCGATGAGCACGGTCTGCGCGGGGACGAGTTGCAGCTCGACCAGGTTATTGGCGAAGGTGTTGGCCAGCAGGCGGAACGGGCCGCCGTACCAGAGCAGGTCAGTCTTGCGCGGGATGTCCCTGGCGTTGTGGAGGGGGGCCAGCGGACCGGCCGGCGTGGGCGGCGAGCACTTCTGGATGGTGAGCGAGACGGTTGCCTTATTGGAGTCGCCGCCCTGCGGAGGCGAGCCGCCGTCGTTCGCCTTGAATGTGAAGCTGTCCAGGCCGTCCGGCTGCGCGGGGCTGTACACCACGGAGTGACCGCCGGCGGCCAGCACATACGGCACAGTCGTGATCGCGCCGGCGTTGGGATCGGTCAGCGTTCCGGCGGCGGGCAGCGATGTAATGATATAGGTCAGCGGGTCGCCGTTGATGTCCCATGCGGAGAGGGTGACCTGCTGCTGGCTGGTGGATATCGCGACAACGGTGTTTTCGGCGACCGGCGGCAGCGGGCGGGCCGCCTGAATGGCGACGTGATCGACCAACCAGTCGGCGCTCGATCCTGCGGCGGCCGAATTTCGGATGCGGAATTGAAACGCGGCGTGATACGCGCCCGGCGGCAGCGGAATGACGCTCTCCTCGAACGCCGCGTCCGGCGGGCGCAGGCCGTAGTGGCGTGCCAGTTCCACCCAGGATGCGGAAGTATTCAGATACTCGACGATCAGGTCATCGTTCTTCCAGCCGCCGGCGCGTTTGAACCAGTAGCTCAGCTCGAGCTGACTCCGGGTGGACAGATCAAGCCCGCGCGAAACAACACCGTCCCCGCCCGCCGGAGCGCCATCGAGGCGCAGCGCATAAGGCTCGCTCGGTTCGCCGGCGCCCGCATCTGTGATCGTCGGGCTGCCGATCGTGCTCACCCAGTTGGCCGGGTTAAGCGTCGTGGTGGGGAAATCATCGAAAAACAAGGCGGCGGCGGTGATGAACGTGTAGCAACTCCCGGCATTGTCGTCCGTGGTGGAATTGCCGGCTTCGTCCTCGCCGTCAACTGCATAGTAGTACGTTGCGTTTGGATACAGGCCGCCCAGCCGGATCGCGTGGTTCATCTGATCGCACGAGCCGGCAGTTGTCTTCGCGAGCGAACCGCAGGCGGCGCCAAAACGGACCTGGCCGCAGGCGGGTACATCGGTATGGAAGGTGATCAGCGCGGTCGTTCCGAGCATCGTGCCGGCGACCCCGGTAATCACCGGCGGCGTGCAGTCGATGATCGCGGTGTCCTGCATGGTGGCCGCGTGGCCGGTGCCGTCATCGGAATCTTGGTAAACAGCGGTGAGCGTATCGCCGGCGGTGATGTGCAGAGTGTCGGGCGCGTCACTGAGGGCGAGCTGCATCGTTCCAGTGAATACGGCGGAATCCGGCCCGGTCTCGGTCAGCAGCAGCGGCTTACCGCTCGCGTCGGTATCGGAGCGTACGGTGACCGTCGTCGTCTCGATGGTTCCGGCGAGCGCATTGAGCTGGCAGTCGTTGACCGTGACCTGCGCGAGACCGGTGCACGAATAGGCGTCGGCGTCGAGCGTGATGAAACCCGCACGCGCGCACGATTGCAGACCGGGTGTCGCGGCCAGCGAGAACACCTGCGGGCCGGAGGGAATGGCGCCGGTGATGCGAATCGTCCAGACGCCGACTGCCGGGGCATCGACCTGCACCTGCTCGATGTTGTTGACGTGATCCGGCTGCGTGCGAACGGCCGGCGCGTCGCCGTTGGAGGGATTCAGCGTCCACGGGTAGTACACCGCGCCGCCGGGCGCGACGGCGACAATATCGAGGTCGTTCACCAGTTCGGGGTTGGTGTTGACCGCGCCCGGCACATCGTCCCACGCCAGCGTGGCTTTCAAGTTCGGCGTGCCCGGCGGCACCTCCACGAAGAAGTTCCTTTGCTCGCCCTGCTCGATCGCGCCCTCGCGAAACCCGCCGCCGCGGAGAAAGTCGATGGTGTCCTTCACGCGGACCGACCCGTAGCCGAATTTGTAGTCGGGCCCCGGGTTGCCGAGGTCCACCGCATTGTGCGCGAGCAGGATTTTGAGCGTCGAGTTGCGCGGCAACGGCTCGGCGGGATGCAGGTTCCTGAATTCCTGAAGGATCAGGGCGGAGAGGCCGCAGACGGTCGGGGCGGCCATCGAGGTGCCGCAGAAGGTGGTGTACTGATTGATCCCGATGGTGGAGGTCACGCCCAAGTCGCCGTTGGACTGGCACCCCGGCCCGCAGATGTCGGGCTTGAGGCGGCCGTCGTCGGTGGGGCCCCAGCTCGAGAAGTAGGTCATGCTGTCGTCATTGGAGTTGAGTGCGCCGACGGCGATGTGGTTCTTGGCGCAGGCGGGCGGCGCGGTGGTGTGATACGCACTACCACAGCGGGTGCTGCCCCGCTCGTTGCCGTTGGCCCAGATGATGCGCATCGGCGCGCCCAGGCTGCCGTTCACGATGGCGTCGATGAGCATGTCAGTGGTGCCGTAGTCGCCCTCCATTTCGCACGGGAAGCCGTTGAAGGCGGCATTGGTGCCGATGGAGTTGCTGGCGATGTCGGCGCCGTAGATGTTGATGGCCTGGTTGTAGTCGGCTTCGATGTCGCCGGGATTGGTATAGAGGAAGGTGCCCGTGCCGTCATACTCGAACCCGTAGGATTCGATGAGCACGCCGGGGGCCATGCCGCGGAACAGTCCGCCGCTGAGCGCTCCGTTGCCGCCGATGGTGCCCGAGACGTGCGTGGCGTGGCCGTCGTCGCCGGAGCTGTCGCGAACACTGACCCGCCCGCCGAAGTCCGGGTGGATGGCCGAAGCCGTGCCGCCATCGTACACCAGGACGCGGATGCCGCTGCCGTCGAGGCCGTAGGGCGGTGCCTGCACGATGTCCGCCTGCGTGATCGCGCGGTTGGAGTTGTTGTTGGTTTGAAGCGGGGGCAGCGGCGGCTCGATCCACTGGACAGCATCCTCGCCGGCCAGAGCGGACAGATTCGCTTCGGGCAGCCAGACCACGGCGGCGTTGATGCTGCGCATGAAGCTGCGGATCGTGCCGCCTTGCCGTTTGACCGCTCCAGCGACGCCATTCAGATAATCAATGTCCGGGTGGAAGATCACATAGAGCGCGAGCAATTGAGGCGGCGGATGGACCGGCGCGTTGGGCACGTTGCCGGGCTGGCCGGCCGCCGGATCAGGGAAACGCGAATACGCGGGGATATCACCTTTCAAGAGCTGCGGATGTAACTTCCAATCAGAGGCCACGTCGGCAACCGACACAACGCCGGCGGCCTGCGCCCCCGCAATCGCACCCCGTCCGCCGCTGGTCCTGGCGAAGTAAGCGCCGGCGCCGAGGTACCGCTGCAATCGCACGCCCGAACGGTCCAGCGTCTGCCGGACATGCGGCGAGGGTAATTCCTTGAACTGGACGACGACGTGCCGATCGGCCTGGCGCGACAGAACCTTGGCCGGATCGGTCTCGGCGGGAACAGACAGCTTCGCGCCGGCTGCTGTTGCTTTCCAGGGGATGGGCGCCGGACCGTTCTGCGCCAGTAATGGGCCGCCATTCAGCGCGCCGCAGATGACTGCCGCCAGTATGATGCGCGCGGCGCCGGTGATGCTGTTTGTGCTGAGATGACTTCCTCCCGTCCGCATTCTGAAGTCGCCCCTCAGGCGGCGGATCCAACCGCCACAAAAAGCGTGTGCGATCTCACACCAGCTCCGCACGATGCAATTGGCGTAATCGATTCCCCGCTTTAGCTCCGCGCATTACATTGTACCTTCCGGAGTAACGGAATTCAGCGGTCCGCCTCAAAATCCAGCCGGATGCGAATGATGGATAGAGCGCTTCAGGCTCCACCACAACTGAGTCGGGAACCGCCTTGGAACGAGATTCCCCGGTTATTTGCACATCTGAGCCCGGTCTGCGTATAGTAAATAATGACGATGTGAAGATGGTGTCGGGGCAACCTTCATCTAAACGAGGTCGCTGCGTGCGTGATCATCGGCGGTGGTCCCGTCGCAATTTTCTGAGCAGCCGGGGGCTGAGCGCTTCCGCCGGCGGCGTACTTGGCGTGATGCTGCCGGAGATCCGGCCGCCGGTCGATGATGCGCGAACGGTGGCCAACTGGTGCATCGCCCGCCGGGCGATGGCCTGCGAGTTCAGCGTTTTTCTCCCGCCGACCACGCCCAACGCCCTGGATGCCGGCCAGGCCGCACTCGCGGAAATCGAGGATATGGAAGACTTGCTCACGGTCTATCGGCCGACGAGCGACATGAGCTATGTGAATCAACATGCCGCCGACCGGCCGGTTCACGTGGATGAGCGATTGTTCCGATTGCTCGAACGGGCGGCGGTGTTGAGCGAACAGACCGGCGGTGCGTTCGATGTTTCCGCCGGCGCGCTGATTAAAGCGTGGGGATTCTTTGCGGGCCCGAAACGCGTGCCGACCGATTCCGAGCGGATGGATGCGCTTGCGCGCAGCGGCATGAAGAACGTAGAGTTCGATTCATCGGCACGCACTGTCCGCTATCGCGCCGCCGGCCTGGAGATCAATCTGGGCAGCATCGGCAAGGGCTATGCCATCGACCGCGCGGTCCGCCGCATGCGCGACGAATTCTGCGTCAACCGCGCCCTGATGCAGGGCGGCCTGAGCAGCCTCTACGGCCTCGGCTCACCACTGAGCGACGATCGCGGCTGGCTCATCGGCATTCAGAACCCATACGATCTCGACCGCCTGATTGCGACCGTCCGCCTGCACGACCGGGCGCTGGCCACCTCCGGTACGGCCAATCAATACTTCGAATCCGGCGGCCGGCGGTACGGGCACGTGCTCGACCCGCGCAGCGGCATGCCCGCCGATGAGCTGGCCTGCGTCTCCGTGCTGGCCCCCGACGCCGCCACCGCCGACGCGCTGTCCACCGCCCTGTTTGTCATGGGACTCGACAAAGCCGCCGATTTTTGCCATCATCATTCCGAGATCGCCGCGCTGATCGTGCTCAAGCCCGAGAGCGGCAGCGGCACGCGTGAGTCGCCGCAGGTTCTGACGTTTAATCTGCCACCGCAGGAGGTCGATCTGAGGCCCGCCGACAGACGGTCGGGCAGCCGGGTCATCCATCTGCCGGAGGCGGCGGCACCCAACGAGAGGCTGAGTATCCATGGCTGACGCAACCCAGGGAGCCGGCACATACCGGCCGCGCATCGCGACGGCGACCGGCTGGACGATTCTGTTGATGGTCCTGCTCCGGATCGCCATCGGCTGGCATTTCCTTTACGAGGGCATCTGGAAGCTCAAGTCGGGGACGTTCTCCGCGACGCCGTATCTGCTGGCGTCGTCCGGGCCGCTCAGAGGCGTTTTCCTCAAAATGGTGGACGATCCGTTCGGCCTGGAGCGGGTGCAGAAGCAGCCGCTGTACGATCGCATCGACGAGCGCTACGAGGCGATTGTCGAGCACTTTAAGCTCAACCAAGAGCAGAAGACCGAGCTGGCGGTCTTCCGCGAGCGCAAGAAGCATGGCATTCAGGACAAGGATTACTTCGCGGCCGTGCTCGCCGATCCGACCTTCCAGAAGGAATTAGAAGACCACCGCCGCGTGGTCGTAGCCAGCCGCCCGGCGGATCGCACTCAGATTCTCGGCCGCTTCCTGGTCGAGTTCCAGGAGTTGGACGAGGCGATCAAAAAGCTCTGCACGCCGGAGCAGCTCGCAAAAGCCGGCAACCCGCTGTCGCTGATCCCCATTATGCCGGCGACAACGGTGGCCAACGCAGACAACCTCGAGTGGCTCACGCAGGAATACCTGAACCGCGTGATCGACGAACGATACGAGAAGCTGAAGCAGCACTATCAGCTCACCGCCAAGCAGGATCTGAAGGGCAAGATGTATCGCGATCAGAAGAAGACCGGCCCTGCGGACAAGATTAATGTGGACGATATTCTCGCCGACCCCGACCTCGAAAAGCAGCGCGCGGACTATGCAGCGTTGCTCAAACAGATCGAGGAGGAAGAGCACTCCACCGACCCGAAATTCAAATCGGAACGGCTGGCGTTCGACTACAAAAAGCTCGACAAATTGCGCGGCGCCCTGCTGGCCCGCGCCGAAGCGCCGGTCATGGATATGGACCCGGCCAGGATCGCCATTTCGTGCCCCGACGCCAAGAACATTCTCACGTGCCCCGACGTCGATTTCAGGCTTACCACCGAGCAGCTCACCGCCGGGCCGCTGCCCAGCCCGGATGCGCGCCGCCTGGTCGCCAGGAAGTTGACCGACTGGGGGCACCGGGCCGGCATCGATCTCAAATTCTCGCCGCGCACGCGGACGTTCTGGCTTGATCTGTCCATGATGTTCGGACTGTGCGCGATCGGGGCCTGTCTGATTCTCGGGCTGTTCACGCGGCTGGCGGCTTGCGGCGCGGTGGTCATGCTGGCGATGTTCTATCTGTCCATGCCGCCGTGGCTCGGCGTACCCGAACCGCCGGTCAGCGAAGGTCATTATCTGTGGGTCAACAAGAACCTGATCGAGTTGATCGCGTGCCTGATGCTGGCGAGTTCGCACGTCGGCCGCTGGTTCGGTTTGGACGCGTTTTTCGGTGCGATTTCGACCGGTCGCAAGCGCCGTCAGGCCCTGCGGCATGAGGCGATGGTCGCGGTGCAGGCCACGCCGCTCGATCGGCTGTATGCCCCCGAGATGCGCCCGCCTGTGCGGGACACGCAGCGGGTTTGATGTTTAGAAGGATGGAACAATGGTATTAACCGATGCCCAACGTCAGGTCGGCAAGGACAACTACGCGGATGCGGTCAAGATCAGCCGCCGGCAGGTGCTGACCGGTGTGATCGCCGTCCCCACCGCCGCCGGGTTGTACTGGGGCTACGACAAGCTCGAAAAGGATCCGGTGCGCGTCGGCGTCATCGGCACCGGCGATCAGGGCAAGGCTCACATCAGCTCGATGAACCCCGATTACTGCCGCGTCGTGGCCTACTCGGATATCCGGCCGTCCAACCAGCAGAACACGCGGCAACTGCTCAATGAGAAGTTCGGCGACAAGGCCAGGGACATCAAGCTTTACGTGGATTACAATGAACTGCTTGCGGACAAGAACGTGGAGATGGTCATCATCGCGCTGCCGCTACACATGCATCATCCGGCTACGCTCGCCGCGCTGAAAGCGGAGAAGCACGTCCTGTGCGAAAAGCTGATGGCCAAGACGGTGACGCAGTGCAAGGAGATGGTGCGGGCGTCGGACACGGCCCAAAGGCTTCTGGCCATCGGTCACCAACGGCACTACAGCTATCTGTACGCCAACTGCCGCTCGATCATCGAAGAAGGCGATGTGCTCGGCGATGTCCGCTATATCCGCTCCTACTGGCATCGCAATCAGACGATGTGGGGCGCCCCGGACGCCGAAACCGGCAAATACGACGGCTGGTTCCGGCAGATTCCGATTGAGGATGAGACCGTCGATTTCAAGAAATTCGGCTACAACTCGGTGGCCGAGCTGATCCGCTGGCGGCTCCACAACACCACCGGCGCCGGCCTCATGGCCGAGCTGGGCAGCCATCAACTCGACGCATGCAGTATCTTCCTGGGTAAAAAGCACCCGGTCGCGGTCCAAGGCACCGGCCTGACTTCGTTCTTCAAAGACGGGCGCCAAGTCGAGGATCACATCTTCCTGACATTCGAGTTCGGTGAAGACGCGAAGAACGCGGTGGTCACTTACTCATCGATCGGCACCAACGCCTTCGACGGCTACGGCGAGCAGGTGATGGGCACGCGCGGCACGCTGATCGTACAGGAGGAACGCGACGCGTACCTCTTCAAGGAGGGCGTGACCAAGGATACGCGCATCACCTGGGCTGAGGTACGCGCGGGTCGTCCGACCATCGAGGCCGGCTCCACCTCCCGATGGGTCTCCAGCGTCGAGACGCCCGATACGCTCACCAGCCGCGGCTACCGCGAGGAACAGGAGCACATGGCGTGGCTGATCCGCCAGCCGGAGGGAAAGATCGTCTATCCCAGCAAGGAGAACCCGCATCCTGAGAACGATCCGAAGACGGCGATGTTCGTGCCGCGGTGTCACGCGCGCGTCGCGCTGGCCGACGCCGTGGTCGCGCTGACCGCCAACCTGGCGATGCGCAAGAAAATAAGAATCGTGTTCAAACCCGAGTGGTTCGACCCGTCCTCGGCATCCGTCCCCGAGAACGAAGTGTGATCGGCTTTTCGGAGCCGTGCCCGTCAGGAAGCGGGCATCGGGTCAAACCCGCTCCCTGACGGTCGCGGCTCGGATTATTTTAATACCAGTTATGAAAAACCTGTTCGACATCAGCGGCAAAACGGCGGCCATCACCGGCGGCGGCGGCGTGCTGTGCGGTGGGATCGCCCGGCATCTCGCCGAGCAGGGCGTTCACGTGGCCGTCCTCGATCTGAAGCTCGAAGCCGCCGAGGACGTGGCCAAATCGATCACCGCCGCCGGCGGCCGAGCGGCGGCCGTCGGGGGCAACGTGCTCCAGCGACAGAGCATGGACCTGGCCCTGATCCGCTGCGAACAGCTTCTGGGGAAAATCGATTTCCTGATCAACGGCGCGGGCGGCAATCATCCGTCCGCCACTACCGGTCCGGACAATAAGTTTTTCGATCTGCCCATCGACGCATTCGAAAAGGTAATGGATTTGAACATCCTCGGCACCGTGCTGCCGTCGATGGTTTTCGGCCGGCCGATGGCCGAGCGCGGCGAGGGCGTGATCCTCAACATCGCCAGCATGAACGCTTTCAAACCGCTGACCAAGATACCGGCCTATTCGGCGGCTAAGAGCGGCGTCAAGAATTTCACCGAGTGGCTGGCGGTACACATGGCCCAGGAGTATTCACCGAAGATTCGCGTGAACGCCATCGCGCCCGGCTTCATGCTCACCGAGCAGAACCGGTTCCTGCTGACCGACAAGGCCAGCGGCGAGCTGACCCCCCGCGCCAAGACCATCATCGCGCACACGCCGATGGGCCGCTTCGGAACCGATACCGACATCCTCGGCACCGTCACCTGGCTGCTCTCGCCCGCCGCCGAGTTCATCACCGGCATCACCATCCCGATCGACGGCGGCTTCAGCGCGTTCGCCGGGGTATGATAGAATTGCGGATTGCGAATTTCGGATTGAGGATTGAATATGCAGTCTACATTCTGCCAATCCGCAATTGGAAGTGAATCAATCCCATGAGCGGCACTGATTCCTGCAACCTATTAAACGTCTTCCAGCCTCAACACGCCTTCTTCGTCGGCATCGATTCCGACGGGTGCGTCTTCGACACTATGGAGATCAAGCACAAGGAGTGCTTCATCCCCAACACCATCAAGCATTGGAACCTCCAGCCGGTTTCAAAATATGCCCGCGAGGTGGCCGAGTTCGTCAACCTGTACTCGAAGGACCGCGGGATCAATCGCTGGCCGGCGCTGATCCGCACGTTCGACCTGCTGGCCGAGCGGACGGAGGTCAAGGCGCGAAACGCCGTGATACCCGATGCCAAGGCCGTCCGTGAGTTCATCGCTTCCGGCGTGCCGCTTGACAACCAGAACCTCCAGATGCTGATCGACAAGACCGACGATTTGGTGCTCAAGCAGGCGATGCGCTGGAGCCTGGGCGTCAATCGGCACATCGCCGATCTGGTGGAGAACGTGCCGCCGTTTCCGTACGTGCGCGAGTCTTTGCAGAAGCTCCAGGCCAAGGCGGACATCCTGGTGGTGAGTCAGACGCCGACCGAGGCCCTGGTCCGCGAATGGTGCGAGCACGGCATCGATTCATTCGTCCGGCTCATCTGCGGCCAGGAGCTGGGCACCAAGTCCGAGCATCTCCAGTTGGCCACCAAGGGCCGGTATGCCGCGGAGAACATTCTGATGATCGGTGACGCCCCGGGCGATCTGAACGCGGCCCGCGCGGTCGGCGCCAAGTTTTTCCCCATCAACCCCGGCCACGAGGAAGCGAGCTGGAAGCGCTTCCACGACGAAGGCATCGACCGTTTCTTCGCCGGCACCTACAGCAGCGATTACGAATCAAAACTCATCGCCGAATTCGACGCGCACCTGCCCACCACGCCCCCTTGGCAGCGATAGGATGTCCGAACCCCTCACGCAAGTGAGGGGCCGAACGCGTCCGTTCTCGGACAGGCCCCCGACTGGCGTCGGGGGTTCGGATTGGGCTTTCCCTGCGCCTGGGTGCCGCTCGTGCGAGAATCCTTTCTCGCGCCAATAAGAGAGGGAATCCTTTCCCGCGACATTTCAATCCCCGGAGGTTCCTTCGGACACGGATTTGATGGTATCCAAAAAAAGACGCCCATAACTTTCGTATTTCGCCGGGCCGACACCCTTGACCCGCAGGAAATCAGCCCGAGTTCGCGGGCGAACTCGGGCGATCTCGCGCAGCGTCCGATCCGCAAAGACCATAAACACCGGCACGTTATTCTCTTCGGCGATCTGGCGTCTGAGCATGCGCAGCTTCTCGAACAGGGCTTGTCCGGCATGGTCCAGATGTTCCACGAAGGCGTTGGCCTCTGGCCCGGCTTTTGCACCAACGCTGTCTGATTTCACCTTCCGCCGGCGTCGCTCCTTGCGCTCGCCTGTCGTCGGGTCGTACAGCACCGCCTCCGCCTTCGACCGCAGCACCTGCCAGCCGTTCGGCGTCACCTTGAGCACGCGGTAGTCGCCGTCCCGCAACAGCAGCTCCTGATCCACCAGTTGATCGATCCATCGCATAAGCCTGGGTTTCGATTGCTCGGACATGAGTCGGAAGGTGCTGAGCTTGTCGTGACCGCGATCGATGACCTTGTCGGTGGCATTGCCCAGCAGCACATCGGCGACGTGGCCGGCCCCGAAACGTTCGCCGGTCCGCACCACGCAGGACATGATTTTCTGGGCGAAGAGGGTTGAATCAGGCAGCGCACTTAACCCGCCCGTGCAGACATCGCAGGCGTTGCAAGGTCCGCGGTCCCACGTTTGGCCGAAATAATTAACCAGCCGTCGATGCCGGCAGGTCGCACCGGTGCAGAAGTTGTACATCTCCGACAGCAATCGGATCTGTTCATCCAGGTAAGGAGATTCGTTCTTGTCGAGAATATTCTGCCAGGTGTGAAAATCGCTGCCGGAGTAGAACAGGATGCACTCTGCCGGCTGACCATCGCGGCCCGCACGCCCGGTCTCCTGCTGATAATGTTCGATGGACTTGGGCATGGCCGCGTGAATCACATAGCGAATGTCCGCCCGGTCGATGCCCATGCCAAAGGCGACGGTGGCCACGACGACATCCACCTGCCCGGCGGCGAAGGCATCCTGGGCCTGCGTGCGCGAGTCATCGCTCATGCCCGCGTGATAGCCGATCGCCCGGATGCCGGCGGATTTCAGCATGAGGGTCAGATCATCCACGTCCACCCGGCGGATGCAGTAAACGATCCCCGGCTTACCCCGGCGCTCCTGCACGCTGTCCATCACGTCGTCGAAAACACCGGACCGCTGCACCGCCCGGTAAATGAGATTCGGCCGGAAGAAATCGCCCACCAGCACCGCCGGATCGTGCAGTCCGAGTTGGGCGACGATGTCTTTTCGCACCCGCGGCGTGGCCGTGGCGGTGAAGGCGTGCACTGAGGCTGTGGGGAATCGCTTTTTGAGTTCCCCAAGCTGGCGATAATCGCCGCGGAAATCGTGGCCCCAGTGGCTGATGCAATGGGCTTCGTCGATGGCGAACGACTTGACCCGGGCATTGCCCAACAGTCGATAAAATCCCTCGTTCGCGAAACGCTCGGGAGCGATGAAAATCAGCTTGTATTCGTTCCGCGCCAGCCCGGCGGAGACGCGCCGCTGGTCCGCTGCGTCCAGGCTGCTGTTCAGGAATGCCGCCGGAATGCCACGGGCGAGCAATTGATCCACCTGGTCCTTCATCAGCGAGATCATCGGTGAAACGACAACGGTGAGACCTTCGGCGAGCAGCGCCGGCGCCTGATAGCAGAGCGATTTGCCTCCGCCGGTGGGCAGGACCACCAGCGAGTCGCGGCCGTCGATCGCGGCGGTCATGGCCTCGTGCTGGAGCGGCCGAAGCGTGCGGTAGCCCCAGTGATGCTCGATGATGGCGTGCAGCGATTCCACAGTTTTTCCGCCCCGATGAGCCCGTGGTCCTCACGCCGCGCGCGGTATCGCCAGCCAGGCGGCCAGCAGGTTGACCGATGCCTCTAAATCCTTCTTGTGCACGGACTCGGTCACGGTATGGATATACCGGGTCGGAATGGAAAGGGTGATGGTCTTCCGCCCCACGCCCGCCCGCTGAATGGACGACGCATCGGTCGAGCCCAGCGGCAGGATCTCGAGCTGATGGGGAATCTTTTTCTTCCGCGCCAGTTCGACAAATTCATCGAGCAGGCCGCGGTGGCTGATCGAGCCGGAGTCCATCACCTTGATGGCGACGCCTTTGCCGAGGCTGGTGATGGATTCGGTCTTGTCGATGCCGGGCGTATCGCAGCACAGCGTCGTGTCGATGGCGATGCCGATGTCGGGATCGACGCCGAACGCCGTCGGCCCCGCGCCGCGGCAACCAACTTCCTCCTGCACCGTCGCCGCGTAATAAATGTCGTACGGGCTTCGCTTCACCTTGCGGATCGCGTTGATCGCGACCCACGACGCGACGCGGTTGTCGAGACATTTGCCGGTATACACGTCGCCGATCTGCTCCAGCGACTGAACCAGTGTGACCGGATCGCCGATCCGCACGAGTTTCTCGACTTCCTTTTTAGGCAGAAAAAGATCGACGAAGAACTCATGGATCTTGTAAACCTTGTTCTTCTCCTCATCGGTGGCGATATGGATCGGCCGTCCCGAAGGGTTCATCACGCCCAGCAGATCCTTCTTGCCCTGCACCAGCACGCGCCGGGCGAACAGGTTACGCGTATCAAACCCGCCGGCGTTCTGAAGCCGCAGCCGCCCCTCGTCATCGATGTGCCGCACATAGAAGCCGATCTCGTCGATGTGACAGCCGATGAGCACGCTGACGGCTTTGCCTTTGACCGCGCGTCCCGCAGGCCGCTTGCGGCAGATCAGGTTGCCCATCCCGTCGATGCGCGTCTCGTCGAACAGCCCCTTCGTTTCCAGTAGGATCAGATCCCGCACGCGCTCCTCGCGCCCCGGCACGCCAGGAGTTTCGGACAGTTTCTTCAAGAATTCCATAGTGATGGATAGTTGTAACAACAAGCCCACGGATTTCAATCCGTGGGCTTAAGGGCTGTCGCGGAGGGAAACGACTTATTCCCCTCGTTTCACCAGCTCCCGGAAGTCGGCGATGAGTTGCCGTGTAATGGGGCCGGGTTGGCCGGTGCCGACCGGGCGGCCGTCGATTTGGGTGACGGGGATGACTTCGGCGGCGGTGCCGGTGAAGAAGCATTCGTCAGCCACGTACAGGTCATGGCGGGTCAGGTTCGTTTCGCGGAAGGGCAGGTTCCGCTGGCGGATCAGCTCGATTACCGCATTGCGGGTGATGCCTTCGAGGATGCCGGCGGTGATCGGCGGCGTCTGGAGCGCTCCGCTACGCACAAGGAAGATGTTGTCGCCCGTGCACTCCGACACGTAGCCGAGATGGTTGTACATGATCGCTTCGTACGTGCCGGCGTCGAGCGCCTCGATCTTGGCCAGAATGTTATTCAGGTAATTGAGGCTCTTGATCCGCGGCGACACTGCATTCGGATGATTGCGCACCACGCTCGAACTGATCACCGCCATGCCCTTCTCGTACAGCTCCTTGGGGTAGAGCTCGATCTGATCGGCGATGATGAACACCGACGGATTGCCCGTGCGGTTCGGGCTGAGGCCCAGATAGCCGACGCCGCGGGTCACCACCAGGCGGATGTAACCATCGACGATGTTGTTGGCCTTGAGCGTCTCGTAGGTTGCGGCGGCCAGCTCCTGTTGCGTCATCGGCAGATCGAGCCGGATCGCCCGCCCAGAGTCGGACAGCCGCCGCAGATGTTGATCCAGACGAAACACGCGCCCGCCGTAGCTGCGCAGGCCCTCGAACACGCCGTCGCCGTACAGCAGGCCGTGATCGAAAATGCCGATCTTCGCATCAGCTACCGGGACAATCCTGCCGTTCAGGAAGATCTTGAGGTCGGGCCGCGGAGCGAATTGATTTGGCTGATCGAAATTCATGCGTTCCGCGTCCAAAGGACCGCGTCAACTTGTTGACGCACTTTGCGGCAACAAGTTGCCGCGGTCCTTCTCAATCCTTTCGCGTCGTGATCCGCCCGTCCACCAGCGTGACGATCCGATGAGCGATCGCCGCCACCTGCGGGTCGTGCGTGACCATGACGATGGTCTGCCCCTCGCTGTTGAGCGTCTTGAGCACGCTCAGAATCTCGCGACCGGTGGTCGTATCCAGATTACCGGTGGGTTCATCGGCAAGCAAGACTTGCGGCGTATTGGCCAGCGCGCGGGCGATGGCGACCCGCTGCCGCTCGCCGCCCGATAATTCATTGGGCCGATGCCGCAGCCGCTCGCTCAACCCCACGCGATCCAGCAGCTCCATCGCATTCCTCCGCAGGTCCGCCCGCCGGCCCAGCCAGCTCAGCACGGAGTGCCCCACCATGCACGGGATCAGCACGTTCTCCAGCACGTTCAACTCCGGCAGCAGATGGTAGAACTGAAAGACGAAGCCGAAGGTGGCATTTCGTAGCCGATCGCGCTGTGCGTTTGAGCCGGCGAAGATGTCGCGGTCCTCGAACGTGACCGTGCCTTGATTGGGAATGTCCAGCGCGCCCAGCAGGTGCAGCAGCGTGCTCTTGCCGCTGCCCGAGCTGCCCATGATGGCCACAAATTCCCCGCGGCCCACGGACAGCGAGCACCCTTTCAGCACCTTGAGGGAGGTCCGCCCGAGCTGATACGTCTTGTGCACGCCGGAGGCTTGTAGAATCACATCACTCATATCTCAGCGCCTCCACCGGCCACACGCGCGCTGCCCGATACGCCGCGATGACCGACCCGAGCATGGACGCCGCAATGGCAATCCCGTAAATCACCGCCGCTTCGAACGGGTTCACATGATTCGGGATACGATCGAAAGCGTATACCTCGGCATCCCATATCTTCAAACTTGGATTGATCCACGCCAGCAGGTCCTGAATATCGTTGATGTACCAGACGAACACGGTGCCGATGAGCGTGCCGAGCGCTCCGCCGACCACGCCGACCGCCGCGCCATAGGCGATGAAAATGTTGGCCACGCCGAGCGAAGTCGCACCGACGCTCTTCACGATGCCGATGTCGCGCGTCTTCTGCTGCACGATCATGTAGAAGATGCACCCCACCAGGAACACCGCCACCACGCTGATGACACCAAATAGAACTGTCACAAGGTATTTTTCCTTCTCGACCGCGGCGATGAACCGGGCCTGCTTCTCCTCCCACGTCTTGACCTCGACGTCCAGCAGGCGCTGCGTTCGGATTTCGCCCCCCAGGCGCTGGCGGATGCTCTGCCATTTCTGGACGATCTTGTCGCGCGTCTTCAGCGGATTGGCGCCGTCTTTGAGCTTGATCTGGACCTGCGTCGCCCGCGCCGGGATCGTGCCCCCGCCCGCCTCCTCCGAAAGCTGCTGCTTGTCCATCAACAGGATCTGCTGGAGCCGGTCGAAATCGAGATAGACGCTCACGGAGTCGATGTCATAGACGCCCGTCCGCGAGTCGTCGCTGTAGCGGAACAGCTTGCTGGGCATACCGGTCGCGTCGGTGATTTTTCCCGTGTCCGTGATGGGCACAAATGTCACCTGCACCGCCTCTCCCCGGTAGCAATAGCGGTCATATTCGCCGCTGTGCAGGCGTTTCGCGCAGAGGTCGGTGCCCAGAATAATCCCCGGCAGCTCGCCGTTGATGGACAGTCCGCGGTCCACCCACGCGGGCGCCAGCGACTCGGGCGGCTTATCCTCCGAAATGGGAATCGATCGATAGTACCCCGGCCGCTGATAGGGAATCTCTTTTTCGATCGGCGCCTTGGCCAGTTCCGCGGGTGTCGCCGATTTGCGCCACCGCTGCCACGCCGCCTCCAGATCGGCCGGCAGGATCTCATGGCCCGCCTCATCCAGCCCGAAACACGGCACCTTCTGCGGCCCAAGCGACGTCGTGCCGGGATAGTATTTCTCGTAAAACAGCCCGTGCCGGAATTCGTTGACGCGGTAGTACCCGTCCAGCTTGATGCCCACGATCTGAACCGGCTTGGTGACCTGGTCCTTGGGAAACCGAAGCACGCCGTAAGTAATAATCACCGGCGAGGCTTCGGCCACCTCGTTCGACAAATCCGATTTGATGGTGTCGATCAGTTCCTGATAGAAGGGAAAGCCCTGAAGCGCCCCGGTTTCGCTCTCGACGATCAGATCGCCCAGCATCCCCCGCGAGCGGTCCTTGACCATCTGGAGAAAGCCGCCCATCACGCTGACCACGATCAGCACCATGGCCACGCACAGGCAAACCGCCGCCACGGCAAAGAAAGCAATGCGTCGTCTGCGGAGGTATCGAAGGCAGAGGAAGAGCTTATACATAAAATCAATTGCGGATTGCGGATTGGGAATTGCGAATTGTGGATCGCGAATTCCGAGTCATCCGCAATCCGCAATCCGCAATTCGCAATGGAGTTATTCGGTTTCGCCCACGTCATCCTTGTTGAACAGGTCTTCCGGCGTCCCCCCTTCCGCACCGGTCGCCTTCGGCCGCTGGAGCGGAAACAGGATCACATCGCGGATGCTCGCCGAGTTGGTCAGCAGCATGACCAGCCGGTCGATGCCCACTCCGAGACCACCCGCCGGCGGCATGCCGTACTGAAGCGCCAGCAGGAAATCCTCGTCCATGACCGCCATCGTCTCGTCCCGCTTCTCGCCGGCCAGCGTACGCCGGAAGTTCTCCTCCTGCACCGTCGGGTCATTCAATTCCGTGTATGCGTTCCCCAGTTCCATGCCCGCGACAAATGCCTCGAACCGCAGGGCGATATTCGGGTCGTCCGGCTTGCGCCGCGTCAACGGGCAGAGCGGCGCCGGGTAATCCAGCACAAATGTCGGTTGAATGAGCTTCGGCTCCACAGCCGCCTCGAACAGCTCGTTCACCACGATGGCATCGTCCATCCCCGCATGATCGATACCCCGTCGGCTCGCCTCTTCACGGACACCCTTCATGTCCGACATCTTCACCCCCGCATGCTCCTCCAGCAGCTCCGCATACGTCTTCCGCGGCCACGGCGGCTCGAAATTCAACTGCATGTCCCGATACGGCCGCTGGAACCCGCCCCCGATCTGCTCGATCGCCGCGCAGACCATCGCCTCCGTGATGTCCATCATGTCGTTATAGTCGCCGTAGGCCTGATAAAGTTCCAACAGCGTGAATTCAGGGTTGTGCTGCGTGTCGATGCCCTCGTTGCGGAAATTGCGCGAGAACTCGAACACCCGCTCCATCCCCCCCACCAGCAGCCGCTTCAGGTACAGCTCCGGGCTGATCCGCAGGAAGAGGTCCATGTCCAGCGTGTTGTGATGCGTGACGAAGGGCCGGGCCGCCGCCCCGCCATACACCGGCTGCAACACCGGCGTATCCACCTCGAAAAACCCGCGCTCCACCAGGCATCGCCGGATGGCGTCGATGATCAGGCAGCGCTTTTTGAACGTCTCGCGGACCTCGGGATTGGTGAACAGATCAACGTACCGCCGCCGATACCGCAGGTCGATGTCCTTGAGGCCGTGCCACTTCTCCGGCGGCGGCTGGAGCGCCTTGCACAGCATGGTGAGCGAGGTCGCCCATACGGTCAGCTCGCCGGTCTTGGTCTTTCCGAGCGTGCCGTCCACGCCGATGATGTCGCCGAGGTTGAGCAGCTTGGACGCGACAGTGAAATCCCGCTCGGCCACCGCCTTTTTGCTGACGCCGATCTGGAGATCGCCCGTCCCGTCGCGGATGGTCATGAAGACCAGCCCGCCGGTGGGCCGGTGCAGCATCACGCGCCCGGCGACGCGCACCGCCGCCGTCTCGGCGTGCTGTCCCGGCTCCAGGTTCAGCGACTCCCCAAGCCGGCGAACCTCCGCCAGCGGCCGCACGTTTTCAAACCGCCGCCCATACGGATCAACGCCCAGCTTGCGCAGCTCGTCGAGCTTGGCTATACGATCCTCGACCTGTTGCGAATGGCTCATGCGACGGAAGATTGTCGTCGAACCCCACACCGAACGCCAGCAAGCGACCGAGCCCGACGCGCCGGCGAGGTGAGTTGTAGGTCCCGCCTGCCGGGCGGGACCGGGGTTCGGCCCGGCAGGCCGAACCTACAATCCGCAATTCGCAAGCGACGCACTCCGTATGCACCCGGACCGCACTACATATACGGACATGCACCTACCGAGCCCGACGCGCCAGCGAGGGTATTGCTTTCGTTACCATCAGATGTAATGCCGGACGCGGTGCGTTGTCGCACATTCCCAGGCGCGATACGATTTCCCCATGCCGAACATGCCCGAGGCGATTGAGCGCCTGATCGAGACATTTCGCAACGATGCCGGCCACTACCGCTCCCCCGCCTACAACGAGACCCGCTGCCGCATCGACTTCATCAACCCCATGTTCAAGGTCCTGGGCTGGGACATGGACAACCAGCGCGGCTACGCCGCCGCCTACTGCGACGTGATCCACGAGGATGCCATCAAAGTCGGCGGCGAAACCAAGGCCCCGGACTACTGCTTCCGCATCGGCGGCACGCGCAAGTTTTTCCTGGAGGCCAAGAAGCCGGGCGTGAATCTCAAGCTTGACCCCGTGCCCGCCTTCCAGCTTCGCCGCTATGCCTGGAGCGCCAAGCTGCCGCTCTCCATCCTGACCGATTTCGAGGAGTTCGCCATCTACGATTGCCGGATCAAGCCGGACAAGGATGACAAGGCATCGGCCGCGCGCATCTTTTATTGCACGTTTGAGCAGTATCCGGAGAAGTGGGACGAGATCGCCTCGATCTTTGCCCGCGAATCCATCCTGAAAGGTTCGTTCGACAGGTATGCCGAAACCACCCGCAGAAAACGCGGCACGGCCGAAGTGGACGACGCCTTCCTTCGGGAGATCGACCGTTTCCGCGACCTGCTGGCCCGCAACCTCGCCCTGCGCAACGACCTCTCCCAGCGCGACCTCAACTTCGCCGTTCAGCGCACCATCGACCGCATCATCTTCCTGCGCATCTGCGAGGATCGCGGCATCGAGGTCTACGCGCAACTCCGCGCCCTGGTCAATGGTCCGGCGATCTACAAACGCCTCTGCGAACTCTACAACCGCGCGGATGAGAAATATAACTCCGGCCTGTTCCACTTCCGCGAGGAAAAAGGCCGCCACGAGGCACCGGACGAGCTGACCCCCCGGCTGACTATCGACGACAAAGTCCTCAAGGACATCATCAAGGGCCTCTACTACCCCGACAGCCCGTACGAATTTTCGGTGCTTCCCGCCGACATCCTCGGCCAGGTCTACGAGCAGTTCCTGGGCAAGATCATCCGCCTGACCGGCGGCGGCCAGGCCAAAATCGAGGAGAAGCCCGAAGTCCGCAAAGCCGGCGGCGTCTATTACACCCCCACCTACATCGTCGATTACATCGTCAAGAACACGGTGGGAAGGCTGTTGGGGGTTGAGGGTTTGGGGTATGGGGTTTCGGGTTCCAAGACACCAGACCCGAAACCCGAAACCCGAAACCCCCATTTAGCGGAGCATACACATGGCACTCAAAACGTACCGGGAACTGGAAGTGTGGAAAGTAGCCATGGACCTCGTGGAAGACATCTATCGACTGACTCAAAAACTGCCGGACAGCGAGAGGTTCGGACTGATCAGCCAACTTCGACGGGCAGCGGTCTCGATCCCGTCGAATATCGCGGAAGGTTACGGTCGAACGCACCGCGGGGATTATCTGCGTCATCTCTCGATCGCCAAGGGCTCGCTGATGGAGGTGGAGACGCTCCTGACCATCACAGCCCGTCTGAAGTTGGCGACACGGGAACAGGTCAAGGAATGCTGGGGCCCATCGCAGCAGGTCGGCCGGATGTTGACCAAGCTCGTGGCCTCCCTCAAACCCCAGACCCCAAACCCCAAACCCGATCTCTGACCCCCAAAGAGGCCGCCAAACTCCGCATCCTCGACCCCGCCTGCGGCTCCGGCTCCTTCCTCATCGGCGCGTATCAATACCTGCTCGATTGGCACCTGGACTGGTACACCAACAACGAGCCGGATAAATGGCTGAAAGGCAAAAACCCGGCCATTTATCAGGTCGGGCGGACAACGGATGTAGCGGCCGGGCTCCGTACCGGCCGACAAGATGTAGCGGCCGGGCTCCGTACCGGCCGACAAGATGTAGCGGCCGGCGTCCCTGCCGGCCGGACCTACCGCCTGACTTCATCGAAGCGCAAGGAAATCCTGCTCAACAACATTTACGGCGTGGACATCGACCCGCAGGCCGTCGAAGTCACCAAGCTGTCGCTGCTGCTCAAAGTTTTGGAGGGCGAAACCGGCGAAGCGCTCAACAACCAGTTCCGCCTGTTCCACGAGCGCGCCCTGCCCGACTTGGGCGACAACATCAAGTGCGGCAACTCGCTCATCGGCCCCGATTTCTACGACCACCAGCAGATGCTCCTGCTCGACGACGACGAAAAGCTGCGCATCAACGTCTTCGACTGGAACAAGGAATTCCCCGACATCATGAAATCCGGCGGCTTCGACGCCGTCATCGGAAATCCGCCGTATGGATTCCACCAGATTCACGCAGACTACCTCAAGCCGTATTTGAAGCACCGGTTCGTCTCATCTGAAGGTAGTTTTGAACACTACTTCCTTTTCTACGAGCGTACGCTTCAACTGCTGCGACCAACCGGCCGACACGGCTTCATTGTGCCGGTCACGTGGCTGACAATACCCTCCGCTGCATCTTTGCGCCGTTTCGTCCTTGACAGCTACGCGATCGAGAAGCTTGTCTGGCTGCCTGAACTCGTGTTCCGCAATGCTCAGGTGAACACTCTCATCTCGATCATTTCGAAGAAAGCTGCGGACACGGTCGAAGTCGAGATACATGACTCACTGGGTTTCACATCTCCAGCGGCCGAGACTCGGATGTACCCGCAGAAGCTCTTTGTGGATGCTGGCCACTATATTGGTATTTTTGAGCGACCGGCAGATTCTAAAATCATCGAACGCATCAATGAGAAATCAGTCCCAATGAGTGAAGTTGCAAGACCGTGCTCCGGCTACAATCCATACGAGGTCGGAAGTGGCGAAAATCCGGGTGGTGGACCCCATACGGAGCGCACGGTTGAGGAGAAGCCTTACCATTCACAGCGCAAGCTCGGTCCTGCCTGGAAGCCGGAGATCGTGGGACGCGATCTTGCTCGTTATGCCGTGACGATCACCGGAAGTCGATGGGTAAAGTACGGCCCCTGGCTCTCGGCTCCGCGCGATCCGACAAACTTCGTCGGGAAAAGGCTACTCGTGCAAGAGATTGTTGGCGGGCGAGAGCGCCGCATCGTTGCGGCTTACTACGACGGTGAGCTGTACCACAGCCGTGATGTAATCCCAATCAAGCTGGAGAAAGAGCAGCCGCATCCGTACTACTTACTCGGGATCATCAATTCCCACCTGCTGACATGGTATCACCACCGTCGCAACCCGAAGGCACAGAAAGGTCTTTTTCCTAAAGTTCTGGTATCCGACCTTAAGAAGCTACCTGTACGCCAAATTGATTTTTCAAACCGTGTGGATCGAGCCAATCACGACCGCATGGTCTCGCTGGTCGATCAGATGCTGAAGCTGCACGAGAGGTTGGCGGCGGCGAAGCCCGGCCACGACCGCGACGCCATCCAGCGCCAGATCGACGCCACCGA
>CAYLLT010000003.1:0-108598 GCA_964384465.1 uncultured Planctomycetales bacterium
GGGCTGGCCTGAAGCCCGCCTGCGGCGGGAAAGCGCCGTGAACGGCGCTGGTCACCAGCCGCCGAAAGTGTCACCACCCTTGTGACCCCGGTGTCTCGCCGGTGTTCTGCCAAATTGCCTTGGCCCGTGTATAATCAAGTTGTCGCCGGACCGAAATGTAAGTAAGCTGCCGGTGTGGACCACCGACTCGTCACGCGCTACGAGCACTGCCCCCTCTGCGGCAGCGCCGAAATCCACCTCGGCCGCGAGCGCAGCGTGAGCGTCGAGCGATGGAAATGCGACAACTGCGGCGAGGCGTTCCTGCCCGCTGATTCCCGCCGTGAAGTAGACCGAGTCATGCATATCCCGAAGCGCGACTGATGGGAATCCCCGGTATCGCCATGAAGTTCCATTATTGTGTGTGCCACCCGTCCGGATACATTCGTGGAAGTCCAGATCTCCTACCACACCGGGATTCGTTGATGGTGCGTATTCGACATCCGGGGTGCAGTTTGAGCACGACCCCTCTCAGGTCGCCAGCCACACGCGCGCGTGCCTTCACGCTGCTCGAGGTGCTCGTGGTGGTGGCGATCATCGCGCTGCTGGTTGCGATATTGGTCCCATCGCTTCAGCGGGCCCGCGAGCAGAGCAAGCGCACGATCTGCCTGCACAATCTGCGGCAGCTCAGTATGGCCTGGCTCCAGTATGCTCAGGCGCATCGCGATCGGCTCGTGCGCGGCGTGGCCGAGCCGGAGCCGGGCGTTCCCGAAGACCGGCCCACGCAACGGGGCTGCTGGGTGCGTTACATGGGTACGACACCCGCCACCGAGCCGGTCGATCGCCAGATCCGCGCCATCCGAATGGGCGCGATTTTTCCCTATGCGGGCAAAACGCAGGAGCTGTACCGCTGCCCGGCCACCAGGAAGAACGAGATCCGCACCTACAGTACGGTACACGCGATGAATGGCCTCGAAGGGGTCTTCACGCCGTCGCCACCCGATTATCGGGACTGGGTGGTGCGCAAACTCGATCAGGTGGAGCGCCCCGCCGCGCGCATCGTCTACCTCGATGATTACCCGGAGAATTGGGACGCCGTCTGGGCGGTGAACAATACCGAACCGAAGTGGTGGAACCCTCTCCCCATGCGCCACGACAAGGGCACGGCGCTGGGCATGGCCGATAGCCACGGAGAGTGGTGGCGGTGGACGGACAAACGCTCCATCGCCTTTGGCGCGCTGACCTGGGCGGCCGCCGAGAGCAGCGTCAAAGTCGCCCAGCCCGACAACCGCGACCTGCGCAGGCTCCAGATCGCCGCCTGGGGGCGGCTCGGCTACACGTACCCGTGATCTTGCGAAATAGATCTCCGCGCCGTGCCGCCCGATCTCATTGAGTCGCGCAGGGCAGGTCATCGGCCTGTCTTCACCCTCTGCACACATGAGAGTCGCGGCAGGTCTGGCGACCTGCCCTACATCACTTACCACGGATGCACTGAGACACGGAGAAGAGGATCACGAAAGCGCGCAAGGTCCAGAATGAATGGCCGATCAACTCTTGTCGGTTGCATCTTCCGATGTATTTTTCAACAGTACTTTGGCCGCTTTTGCGACCGTCTTTCGCGCTGCTTCGGCTTTGTCACCCTCCAACAGCTCACGTTTGATGACTTCGTTTTCGATTACTGTTTGAATCTCACTGACGTCGATACTAACCCCGCGGGAGACGCGTCGCAATTCGGTTTTGATCGTAGCCAACACCTTTTCTGAAAGGATTGTTGCTCCAATCACGTAGCGGTCCAGCGCCTCCCTTTCCACGTGATATTCTTCGATGGCCGATTTGGCCCACCCTTCCTTGCAGAGCAAAAAGAGCAACCCGAGATCGTCTTCCGATTTGTGATCCAGATCACAAAAATCAATGTCGAGTACAAGCTCGTACGCGATTTGACCTTTGCACTCGACGTAATAGGCTCGCCAGTGCTGACCGTTGGTCAGCAACACCCACTCGACACCTTGATTAGCCGCGTAGTTCACTGCCTGGGTAACGTGCGAATCTTTCAAAACCTGTCCAATCGCCTTTACCTCAATCAAAGTTTGCAACTTATCGCCCGTCTTTGTAGCAAGGTCACAATAGGTGCTTTTAATAGCAAATTCGGAGGTGATTTCCGTGAACTTGTCGTATCCCAGGACCTCCGAAAGGATTTCGGTGACTAGAATCACGGTGTCTGCCTCGCCCACGTCGGCGGCCTTTCGACCATCTATGATCGGCTGGAACTTCTTGATACCGTCGATCAACCTTTCTTGAACTTTTTTAGAAATCGAAGCCATTTTTCACCTCAAGAGTTGGGCGCAAACCAGAAACACCGGCGTAAGGGGCGGGTGTGAGTCTATTGGCTGGATGATTCCGGGTCAAGCACATTGACCAAATCGGTGATCATCACTGGCTGTGGTGGGACAATTCTTCTTGCGTGCGACTGCTCCGCGAGCAGTGCTTCTTCCGTGAGTCTCAGATTTCCGGCACTGCCGACACGTGGCTGAGGACGAGTACGGGCCGCCGGCCCATCTGCTCGTTGCCGACGGTGGGGTTGAGGTCGGCCCATACCGATCCAATCGTCGATCAGGCAGTGAAGGGATTCGCTCCGATCTTCAGGAGACATGCCATATGGCATCATTCACCCCGCTTCAGCGATCAGATGTATCGCACCTGATCCAGCATCTCATCGGCGGTGACATGGTTGAGTATCTTGAGCAAGCGCTGAAGAATATCATGGGGCGTCCGCCTGACGGCGATGATGATCCCGGCGTGGGACCGTCCTGCGGTGACATACTCCCGCGCCAGGGTCTCGAAATCCGCGCGGTTATGGGTCAGAAGCGCCATGTCCCCTGCGGCCGCAAACGCTAATTGTTCCGCATCATCGCAAGAGAGATTGCCCGCCTCCTGGGTTGTCTGGAGCTCGAATCCACGAGCACGAATCAGCTTGCCCAGAAGCTGGCTGACATCCTCGTCGAGATAAAGGTGGATGAAGAGGCGTTCCATCAGGTCCGCGTCAGCGAATCAACCTCGTCATCGGCGATCCGGTTTCGTTCGATGTACTGGTGGATTTCGTCGGTATGATCGCTGTAGTAGCTCAGCGCGTCGAACACCTGAGCGAGCGTCAGGTGAGGTAAATGTGTGGGAATCTCCTCCGGCGCCACGCCCTGCCGCCAGAGTTCCACCACCGCCCGCACTGGCGTACGCGTACCGGCGACGATCGGCTCGCCGCTCAGGATCGCGGGATTGCGGACGATGTAATGGTGTTCCGTCGCCGTCGTCATCCTATCGTCCTTCGATAACCATTGTCAGACTAACAAGGCATGCCTGCGAATGTCAACTTAGGTTTCAGACCTTCAGCAGACGACACGCCTCGGCGTAGCCGGCGGCGGGGCGGCCGTACTCGCTGGCGGTCACCCGCGCGAGGGCGGTCAATTGCCGCCAGCGGAAAGCGGGCCGCGTCGCGGCGAACTCCTGGCTCACCGTGCGGTAGTACTTCTCCGCGTGCAGCGCGCCGTCCTCGCTGGTCGCGTACCGCAGGAGGAGATCGAACACCGGGCGAGCAGGGTAACCGAGTTCGCCGTAACGGTGGATGACCGCGCTGGCCTGCGCCTGGAGGTTCCCGCGGATGGCAGTGTCGGCCTCACGAAGCAGCTCGGCCTGATCGGTGGTTTTGACGCCTTCGAGGTGGAGAGCAAAAGGAAGCGGTTTCCAGTTGAGGAAGTCACCGCCGCGGTTGGTGCGGTCCGTGGCCACCTGGTACCCGCCCAGGATCAGGCACGCGAACGTATTGCGGGCATTGCTCACGCGGGCCAGGTTGCGCCACGCATTCGCCGAGTCGCAGGCGTGAACGCCGATCGAATCGCCGTGCACGCTGCCGATCGGCTTGCCGGATACCTCCTGGCTGGGCTGCCGCCCGACGTCGCGGAGAACCAGTTGATTGGCGGCCAGCGCAATGGCTTCGCCCAGGGCGGCGGGCGCGAAACCTTCGGCCAGCGCCGCGGCGACGGCCTCGGCGGCCTGCTGCGGCGTGGACCGGAAGATCGTCTGGCTCATCTCCTCGATCCACTTGTCGTCAGCGGTCCGATCCCCCGGCGAGCGGCCCAGCAGGTGGTGCTGCTCGAGCATCTGGGGAAGGAGTGTCCGCGGCTGGTCCCAATCCGCCGGCCGAGCATGGCATTCAGCCTTGACGCAGAAACGGACCGACTGGCGGAGCAGCGTGTGCGCCTGCTCCTTGCCGATCAGATCCAGCAGGTCCCACGACCGATAGGGCAGCACGACCCGGTGCACTTCGGTGTTATCCTGCACCGCCAGCAGCAGCTCGTTGAGCGCGTCCTCGGGCGACCGTTGTGCCAGCGTGGCGAACGTCCGCTCCGCTCGGTTCACGTCCTTGCCCCGAACCGCCTCGCGCAAAAGCTCGCCGCTCGCTCGATCGGGCAGCCCCTCCGGCTTGACCGGATGCAGCACCTCGGTCTCGCGACCGCCGCTCTCCTGAATGCGGTTGGTGTTCCGGTACAACACCTTGAAGACCGGCAGCGCCTGGCGCTCCTTGGGCAGTTCAAGGGCCATGTGATAGGCCGGGGCCAGCGCCATCATCGTGTGGAAGCCCACGTAGTCCTCACCGCCGAACTTCCGCGCATTGGCCAGCGCGGCCGCCGCGACCAACTGGCGCAGATCGGTGCCCGCGTTCAGCCGCTCCACGAGAACGGGTATCAAGCGGTTGACCGGCGTCTCCTGCATCAGGCAGACGAGCGGCTCCAGCGGGCCGAACGAAAGCGAGTCCGGCCCATCTTCGCCGCGTTCTTTGGCCAGCCCCAGCTCGGCCGCCATGTGGTATCCCACGCTGGCGACGAGCATGCCTCGACCCACGTCCGCAAGAAACTCTCGACGGTTGGACGGTTTCATGATGTTGTCCTCCTGCGAGGAAGACTCTGCTGCCGGCAGGGTCTAGCCGGCCCAATAGCATGCAGCAAAGGAAATGAGAGGTCAGTAATAGTTTACCATCTGCCGGGCGGGAATCAACCAACGTCGCATTACTCGCGCGACGCCACGCGTTCGACCTCTTCGATGGTGGTGACGCCCTCGGCGACGCGTTTGTAGCCGCTTTCGACGAGCGTCTGGTAGGTGAACTCGCCGGCGGCGCGGCGGATATCGTGGATGGTCTTGGTGGTCATCAGCGCGTCGCGGAGGTTGTCGTTGAAATTGAGCAGCTCGAAGATGGCCATGCGGCCCCAGAAGCCGACGTTCATGCAGCGGCGGCAGCCGACGTTGGTGAACAGCTCGCCGATCTTCTGGTTCTCCATCTTCATCTGCACGAGTTGGCTGGGCTTGGGCCGGTACGGCTTCTTGCAATACTGGCACAGCACGCGAATGAGCCGCTGGGCCAGGCACACCGAGACCGAGTTGGCGATCATGTACGCCTCCACGCCGAGGTCGAGCAGCCGGAAGACCGAGCCGATGGTGTCGCGGGCGTGCAGCGTGGTGAACACCAGATGCCCGGTCATCGCCGCCTGCATCGCCGTTTGCGCCGTCTCCTTGTCGCGAATCTCGCCGACCAGGATCACGTCCGGGTCCTGCCGCAGCACCGACTTGAGCAGGTGGCTGAAGGTGAGGCCCTTCTTGTTGTCGGTCTGGATCTGCGTGATGCCCTTGAGGTGATATTCGATCGGGTCCTCGATGGTCACCACGTTGCGCGACTTGATATCGATCGAACGCAGGGCGGTATACAGCGTGGTGGTCTTGCCGCTGCCGGTGGGGCCGCTGACGATCATCATCCCCGCGTCGAGATGGCAGATGGACCGGACCTGCTTAAGCATCACCGCCGAGAGGCCGAGATCCTGCACATCGTTCGGGACGCCGGCGGTATCGAGAATGCGGATCACCAGTTTTTCGCCGTTCATGGTCGGCGTCATGGACACGCGGCAATCGATGCGGCGGCCGACGTTGACGGTGAAGCTGCCTTCCTGCACGGCCGTTCGCCCGGCGATGTTCAGGTCGGTGAGCACCTTGATGACGCCCAGTAGCCCGCGGCCGATCGACGTTGGCAGCAGCAGGATGGGCAGCATCTTGCCGTCCACGCGGAAGCGGATCTGCGATCCTTCCGGCTCCGGGTCGAAGTGCAGGTCGGTCGCCCGCGTGCGAAACGCCCCGTAGAAGACCAGCCGCAGCGTCCGCACGGCTTCGCTGGCCTGTTCGGCCTTCTCGCCCGTGCCCGCGTGCATCGCTTTTCCGTGGCAATCGACGAACGTGACATCGGTCAGGCTGAATCCGGGTTCGACACCGGCCGCGCGGAGCGTGTTCAACTCCCGGCGGGCACTGGCCACCAGTTGATCGGCGGTGGGGGGGCCGGAAGGTTTTTCTTCTTCTACCTTCTCCTCCTCAGGGAGCAGCTCGGCGACGGGGGCCTCATCCTCACCGGCCGCGGTGGTTTCGGATGCGTCGATCAGCTCCACCGGCGGCACCGACGCCTCGAACAGCCGCATCACCGTCCGGCCGATGCAGAACGCCTCGCCGAACTGGAGCACGATCTTGTCGATCCGCTCGCCGTTGACCCGCGTGCCGTTGCGCGAGTTCAGGTCCTGGAGCAGGTATCCGCCGGAGAAGGGCTGAAGCGTGCAGTGATGGCGGCTGGAGCGGTCGTCCTCGATGACGATGTCGTTGTTGCCCTGCCGCCCGATGCTGATCGTACCGTCGGGCAGCTCGATGGAGCGCGAACCGCTGGGCGTGAGGATTTGAATGACCGGCATGTTCTCTACTTCACTTCGCAGCGGGCTGCGTCGCCGCCGGCGAGAAGCTCAGTTGCATCTTCAACTGGCCGATCTCCAGCCGGGCCTTCGCTTCCTGGTTCGCGGCCGAGCCGGCGTTCACCTTGCCGTACAACATCACATCATAGCTCTGCTGCGGCTCGAATCTCACCGAGAGCGTGCGCTGATCCTGTGTGGACCCCTCGCCGGCCGATTGATCGCTGGTGCCCTGGACGATGGCCACCTTCGCCAGCACCTGCTTTCGCCCATCCATTACCACCAGAAAGAGGTTGGCGTTGGCCAATGTATCTCCCGCGGGCTGCGTCGAGGCCGTCACCGATTGCTTGAGCGCGAACTCCACCTGAATGCCGACCTGCTGGCCCGCGCTGGAACGATTATCGATACGGTGCCCGATATTGAATTCGGCGGAGGCCGACCCGCCGTTGCCCGCTTCGGCCAGGCAGAGGGCCTCGCCCGCTGGTGTCGCGTTCGACTCCCCGCGGGCCCGGCCGTCCACGCCGGGGTTCTGGCTGCTCTTCTTGATGTGAATGGCGAAGGGATGATCCGCCGGCAGGTTCAGCGGAGCGACGGGGGCGTCGGCCTTGATCACGTGCTGCTGTTCGGCCGGCACACGCACATCGCCGAAGTCGGTCTCGCTACAGCCGCCGGCCGGCAGCGCGGATACCCAGAATATGCCCATCAACGACCAGCGTTGCCACCCCATGCCGATCTCCTGTTCCTCGACCGGCTGCGCGCCCCCGCCGCAGCCTCAAACCTGCCGAAAGGCATCTTTTCTCTTTTACACCCGCGAAAGCTATCACTCCGCCCCCGGCTTGTAAATCGCAGGCTTCAGACCGCTGATCCGTACAGTGCCAAGTGGTCCAGGGATCGACCGATAAAATTCCAGGTAGTCGGACAGTCTTGATAGTTCGGTTGGAATGGCGGAATTGGGCCTCACACGCCCGCACCAATTAGCCGATCCGGTATGGACAGGAAACCGCCGCGGCGGACCGCTTTTTCGGGGATCTGCGGTATGTCCATGGACAAATCCGGTGATGATTTTCTGAATATGCTCCTCGACGAGCTCGAGACCCGGGCCCAGCAGCAGCATCTCAAAAAGCACTCCGACAGCGAGTGGTCTTGCCAGCGGAAGCACGCGCGGAACCCGTTTCGCGCCGCCTGCAATGTTCATTTTTTCGCCCAGAGCTCGTTCGCCGTCGCCTCCCTGAAGGGCCGCACGCGAAACCTGTCGAGAAGCGGAGTGGGACTCCTTGTCCGCAGAGTGTTCCGCGTCGGTGAGCCGCTTGAGGTGGAGATTCTCGTGCCCGATCGGACGCCGATGTACATGGCCGGCCTGGTGACGTTCTGCCGTTACGCCGGCCGCGGTTACCACGAAGTCGGCGTCGCGCTGCGCGTCGCCGGTTCCAAGCCGGTCTTCTCCACCAATCCATCCGCGGCGATGGAAAAGCATCATTGGCTGCGGCTGGATCCGAACCTTGTATAAACCGCCGCGCGCCTTCGCGAGGATTGTTTCATCTTGATGCCCAATTCGCTGGCCGGTACAGAGCCTGGTCTCGTCCTGCCGGATCGATCTGCCCCCGCCAAACAGTGCCACGGCAGCGCCCGACCGGATGCAACGCCAAATGAGCAATCTGGCATTTCATCGTGACTTACGTTACATAATCAGGCAATGCCCGTAGCGAGCATCAGACTTCAGAACTTCAAATGCTTTGCCGACAGCGGCAAAGTTCCTCTGGCTCCGTTGACATTGATCTTCGGGCGTAACAATACCGGGAAATCGTCGGTTCTACAGAGCCTGCTTCTTCTTCGCCAGACGCTGGATTCTCCGGAGTATGGTCCGCGGCTGAATCTTCGCGGCCCATTGTATGCGGCCGGAACCTACGCCGACATCGTTCATCAACATCGTTCTCAGTCGCATATCGAGTTCTGTTTCGGAGTAGAGTTTTCCGGGCAAAGTCGACCGGGGCAGCTCCAGATCGAATTCCGGAGTGATGAACCGCAACCTCCCAAACTGACGCGTCTCGTTGTCTCGGGCGAGGAAATCGAAGGATTAGAGATTAGTCCGGGGACTGGACGGGGGGGACCTTACAATTTGGCGATCGGTGGTCAAACTGTCGGGAATGAAAAGGACGCAAATTTTCGTTTTCCCGTCAATCAGTTTTTACCCCTAATCGGAGATGAACCGTCTCGTGTCGGACGCCCTAACCTTAAGCGTGAAAAGAGCCGTGGGTTCTCCAGAGGAGTTTTGTCAGAGCTAGAAAAAACATTACTCAACATAAGGGCGATAGGCGCATTCAGACGTCAACCCGATCGAAGATACGAATACCAAGGCCGTGTGCCACAATTGGTCGATGTCGCTGGAGAGAACGTGATCAATGCTTTGATTGAAGATTCTGCTCGCCGCAGGCGGCGCGGCGAGTTACTTCACGGCGTGAATCGATGGCTCAAACTGGTGGGTCGTGTGCGCCTGCTTCCGCTCCGTCGCATCTCAAAATCAGCGCGAATCTTTGAGATTCGTCTAAAAGACACAGATTCCGGCCGGTGGGCGAATTTTGCAGACGTCGGATTCGGAATTGGTCAAGCATTGCCTGTCCTAGTCGAGGGGCTACGCACACCCGAAGGTGGAACATTTCTCGTGCAGGAACCGGAGATCCATTTGCACCCTGACGCGCAGTTGGCGATGGCCGATTTCTTGGTGGATCTCGTGCGCAGCGGCCGACGGGTTATTGCAGAAACGCACAGCGAGAATCTCCTCCTCCGAATCAGACATTTAATCGTCGGAGTTGGAAGAAATGGATGGATCAGATCACGTTTGAATCCAAGCCAGGTGAGTCTTATTCACGTCAGCAAAACCAAGGAGGGTGAAAGCCACGCCAGGAAACTCGATATCGACGAACTCGGACAGATCGGCAATTGGCCTGCCGGATTTATGGAGGAGGCAACACAAGAGCGGATGAAGCTTCTAGAAGGTATGGCCAGAAAGGCAGAGGCGGGGAAGTAGGCGTGAGCAATGAGTGTGTGATCGATACGACGGTTCTTCAGAAAGCCAATGCGCCATTGATTCGTGAACCCCGTGAGACATCCCTATTCGTCAGGCGCCTCCGATTGCTCCGGGACATACAGCGTGGGCAACGCACCGTTTTGATCAGCAATAGATTATTCGCTGAATATCAAAGTCAAGTATCCGAACCCAGAAATGACTTCGTTGTGACGTTTCTTGCTTTGGTTGCTGCTCCCGATTCTAGCGCCGGAAGATGCCTCTCCAACTGGGCGGCTTGGCCGGGAAGACAGAGAGAAAAAGCCCGTAAATGCAAGTTTCCGAAACATGATGACCATCTTCTGCGGACGGCGATCTGTCCCAGCGGAAGCACAATAATCACTGAAGAAACGAAGCTGATTGATACCGACGCCTGCATCTATCGTCGTTTCAACGTGCATGTCCGTTATCTTCCTCAAGTGTAGCTGCGATTCACTTCCGTTTCTTTTTCCAGGAGTTGATCTTTTTGAAAGCCTGCGGGAGCGCGTCGATGATGTCGGTCGCGATGAGCGCCGTCTGGCTCAGCCGCGCGGCCGCCAGATCGCCCGCCAGGCCGTGAACGTAAACACCCAGCACGGCCGCGTCGAACCCGTGCATGCCCTGTGCGATGAGTGCTCCGATCACGCCGGCGAGCACGTCGCCGCTGCCGCCGGTGGCCATGCCGGGGTTGCCGGTGTTGTTCACGTAGATACGCTCGCCGTCGGTGACGATCGTGCGCGCCCCTTTGAGCACGACGACGGCTTTGAGGTCCGGCTCGTTGCGCCGGGCGGACATGGCCCGCGCGGTGCGGACGGCGAAGCCCTCGCGATCGGCCTGAATCTCGCGCGTGCTCACGCCGTGCATCCGCGCGAGCTCGCCCGGATGGGGCGTGATCACCGTACGATAGTGGGGTTGATCGTCCCAGCCGCCGGGAGCATTTGGCGTGGATCGATGCGTCAGATTGAGGGCGTCCGCATCGATGACCGCCGGCACGCGCGCGCCGTTGCGGAAAGCGTTGATCAACGCCCAGAATTGCCGACCATATTCCGGCGAACCGCGGCCCACACCGGGCCCGGTGACCAGCACATCCGGCGGAGTCGCCTCAGTCGATCCGCCGAGCAGGCCGCGTTCCTGGAAAGTCTTCCGCGCGTTTAACGGATCGATCTGGCCGGTCGCGGTTTCGGGCAGACCGATGCTCGTGGCACAGGGGCAGAGTGTGGCTACTGGCGATTGAATCGAGCGTGACACCGCGGCCGTGACCAAACCGGCGCCGCCGCGCTGCGCTGCCAGCGCAACCAGTGACGGCGCGCCGAGCATGCCCACGCTGCCGGACATGACCAGCACGCGCCCGAAATCGCCCTTGTGTGCATCGGCCGGGCGGGGCGGAAGGCGGGGTATAGTGTGGATGTGCTTCATCAGAAAAGTCGAAAATCGAAACGTCGAAAGTCGAAACCTTAAGCGTGGAACCGTTGCACGAGATTCCCGCGTTACTTGCGGCGGGCGCGCGAATTGTTCGATGGATGTCGTTTCATTTTGGTTGCTGGTTTCTCCCCCTCTCCCCCTCTCCTCGTCTCCCCCTCTTTCCTACCTGCCCGGCCGATCAGCGAGGCCATGTAGCCGGCGCCGAAGCCGTTGTCGATGTTCACGACGGCTACACCGCTCGCGCAGGTGTTGAGCATGGCCAGGAGCGCGGCGATGCCGCCGAAACTGGCGCCGTAGCCGATGCTGGTGGGGACGGCGATGACCGGGCACGCGACCAGTCCACCGACCACGCTGGGCAGCGCGCCTTCCATGCCGGCGCACACGACGATGGCTCGCGCTTCGGACAGATCGGCGGATTGTGCCAGCAGCCGGTGAATGCCCGCCACGCCCACGTCATAGAACTGTTTGGTGGGTTGGTCCATGATCTCGCAGGTCTCGCGGGCCTCTTCCGCCACGAACAGATCGGAGGTGCCCGCACACACGATGGCCACGAAGCCGTCCGCCGGCGCGGGCGGTTGCTGGCGGATGGTGATCGTGCGGGCCAGGTCGTTGTACCGCGCTTTGCGAAATCTGGCCCGGACGGCCTTGGCGATATCGGGTGAGGCCCGCGTGATCAGCAGATTGCCGCCGCCGCTCAATCGTCGCTCCATGATCGACAGCACCTGGTCGGTACGCTTGCCCTCGCAGTAGATGACCTCGGGAAACCCGCAGCGCAGCGCACGATGATGATCGACCTTGGCGAAACCGAGGTCCTCGAACGGCAAATGCCGCAGTTCCCGGACGGCTTGATCGATCGATCGCCGCCCGGCCAGCAGCTCCGCCAGCAATGTGCGCAAGTTACGTTCGTCCATAGGAGTTCATAATAGACCGATCCGGAGGCGAACGCCATTGCGGTGTGCCACTGCCATCAAGCAGGGGTGCGTGACACGTACTGCGGACACAGGAAGGGTGGCCCAGGTCCTCTGGACCTGGGGTCGCGATTGTACCGCGTGCGTTAATGTTACTACCGAGTTGTACCCGTTCAACGTTTGCAATCGCTCCCCCAGGTTTGAAAACCTGGGCCACCCTTCCTGGAACATCCACCTTGATTCCAACAAGCACCGCCTTATGTGTCACGCACCCCTCAAGCAGTGGTTCTGGCGATTCTGCCGTTCGCCGCACTGCTTAAGAGCAGTGGCACACTCGTTCATTCGCCGGGCGATGCGCTCTTAGATTCGTGTGCGGAATCCCATCGCGCGGACGGCGCACCAGCCCGCCAATGCTTCGAAGATTTGGAACCCGCCGCCGGCGATCAGGAGCACGCCCAGTCCCCACTGCCACCAGGTCGGCGGCCATGTCCAGACGATGATCCCCGCACCGAGTACGACGAACAGAATGCCGCTCACTGCCCGAACCCGCCGGCCTCGTCGATCAATGTTACATGCCAGAGCCATGCTCGATTTCCTCGCGTACCGTCGAACCAATCATGTAGTATACTGCTGCCCATGATGGCATTCGACGAGCATCGCTACGACTCCATGATCTACAACCGCTGCGGGCGGTGGGGGGTCAAATTCCCCGCCATCTCGCTCGGAGCGTGGCAGACCTATGGCGGATATGTTTCCGACGAGGTTTCGAAGCGATGTCTGTTCCGCGCGTTCGACCTGGGCATTACGCATTTCGATTTCGCCAACAACTACGGCGAGCCGAGCGGAAATGCCGAACAGGTGTGCGGCCGGATCATACGGGAGATGCCGCGGCACGAGCTGCTGATCTCCTCGAAAGCGGGCTACGACATGTGGCCGGGGCCGTACGGCGAATGGCTGTCACGCAAGTACCTGCTCAGCAGCCTCGATCAATCGCTTCAGCGGCTGGGGCTGGATCACGTCGATCTTTTTTATGCGCATCGGCCCGACCCGGATACGCCGACGGATGAAGTGATGGATGCGCTCGATCAGGCGGTACGCTCGGGGAAGACGCTCTATGTCGGCCTCAGCAATCATGCCGCCGACGATATCCGCGCCAAGAACGGCCACGCCGTCGCGTATCACACCGCCCGGCCGATCATCAATCAGAATGCGTACTCACTGCTCAACCGCACGGTCGAGCAGGGCGTGCTTCAGGCGGGGGCGGAGTGCGGGATGGGCTTCATCGCGTATGTGCCGCTCGCGCAGGGCGAGCTGACCGACAAGTATCTGCGGCAGGAGCGGCCGGGTGATTCGCGCCTGGCGCGGAGCGAGGATGAATGTGCGGCGGTGCTCGGCAAGCGAAAGCATGTCGAGCGCGTGCGGAAATTGAACGAGCTGGCCAAGCGCCGCGGGCAGACCTTGCCGCAGATGGCGATCGCGTGGTTGCTGCGGCGGCCGGAGATGACCTCGGTACTGATCGGCGCCAGCCGGCCGGAACAGATCGATGAAGATGTCGCCGCCCTGAAGAACCTGCAATTCACGGCCGAAGAGTTGCGCGGGATCGATGCCGCCCTGACATGACCCTCATCATTTGGTCAGGGGCGCGTAAATTGGGTCAGCGGACCCATGTTGGAATCGAACAGCATCAGAATGCCGAGCCATACCTGCCCGGCCACGGCCAGCACCAGCAGAAACGAAATGATCGACGTGATCACGACCGACCGCCGCGCGACCCGCGTCAGCAGCGCGAGGAGTAACGTGAGCAGAACGATGCTGGCGCCGAACAGAACGTGGCCGAAGAGTCGTTGCATGTCTTTGCGGGCGATCGCATCCTGAAACGGAATGGTCAGCGCGGTCACCCGCCAATCCGCGGTGAACCAAATCCCCGCCTCCGCGGTGCCGATTGCGACCAGAGCAGCCGCCAGCCAGACCCGTGCCGGGAACAGCGGCGGAGCGACGGTTACGCCGGTTCCGAGAGGCGGTTGGCCCGCGTACTCTCCTCGTGCCGGATCCTGCGTCGGTACCATGCGTTGAAGTGTCACACCCTCTTCATATCGGATCGCCCGCGGTTCGAGCGTCCAGCGACGTATGGTGAGGCCGAGCGCGCCGAGCGCGATTGCCACGGTGAGGCCGGCGAGCAGGATGTGCAACTGTAACGGTTGGATGTAGTGTTCGATCTGGGGCCGTTCGGTTCGGGATGTGGAGTTTCCCAGGTGAAGGGGAGTGCTCGGAGAAGCCTGCGTTATCACCATCGCTGGTTGCGTGGTGGGCGTTAAGGCGACCGCGGGCGCTGCGCTCATGGACTCGTGCGCGCCCAGTGAAACCGCGGTTCCATGACGATAGATAGCTTCTCCGGAATGCCATGCGCCAGCGGAGAGCAGGCCCAATGAACCGAGCAGCATCACCATGACCGGCAGATACAGCTTCTGCCGCCAGACGTTCGAGCAGGCGAGCCACACCAGCGCCGCGAGAATGACCAGCGCCGAGCCCGAGCTGGTGAACCAGATGTGCCGATCCATGTGATGCCACTGCGCGTCACCCCATATACTGTTTTTAACCACCTGATACCACTTTTGACCGGAGTCGATCGGCTGCGGGCTGACCACGTCGCGAAATGCGTACAAGCCCATGGTCATGGTCGGAATGCAGCCCAGGGCCCCCAGCAGGATCATCCATCGGCCAGCCTGGCGCACACTGCTGCGACGCCACATGAAGCTGAGCAGCTCGATGAGTACGCCGACCGTCAGCAGGCCCAGCGGATAGTGAATCAGGATGATGTGCCAGTTGGGATGGATGAACTCCTGGTCCATGGCGTGCTCCTGTCCGGTTGCTCGGTTACTTGATTTTGTTCAGGATGCCGCCGATGCCTTTCTTTTTCGGCTTGCTCTCCTCCTGCGGCTCTTCGGTCGGTTTGGGCTTCTCTTCCTTCGCCTTGGGGGACGTATCCTCGGCCTTTGTGGCGGGTTCTTCCGCGGACTGTTCCTGGATCTTGGTCATGTCCGTGACCTCGACGCCGGGCGGCGCCTTGAAAACAAATCGCTCGGGCTTGATCTCCTCGTTGAGCTTCAGATCGCTGATGGTCGAAGTTTGATTGACTTTGCCGTCCTTATCGTAGCCGAGAGATTTGATGGAAAGGCCATTGTCCTTGCGGTAGTAGCTGACCAAGCGCTGGATCCCGGCCATTTCCTCGTTCTTGTCTGATTTCTTGGCCTTCAACTCGATGACGTAGACCGACTTGCCGTCCACCGTTTCATCCGGCAGCAGCTTGAAGTCGAAATGCTTGTGCAGCTCCACGAACATGGCCTTGCCGTCGAACGGATTCCAATTCGTCTTGTTATCTGGTTTCATCTTCATGGCGGACTTCTGCTCGCCTGATTCCGAGTACGTCCAGGCGAACTCGCCGTCGTAGATCATCAAGATCTTGCCGTCCTCTTTCACTTCCTTCTCCTCGCCCATCTTGCGTTCGGTTTTGGTTATTGCTTCGGTGCGGGTGACCCACTTATCGCCGCGACGGGCCACTTCCATCTGCCCTTCGGAATCGGATTTGAATTTCAAGTCCTTCGTGGTCAAGTCGGTCGAGGACTTCATCTTGTACGAGATGCTCTTGTGCTTGGACATCTGGTCCGTGATCTTCTTCTCGACTTCTTCCAGCGTCTCGCCGAAGACTCGCGCGGCCCCGGAAGCGACGGTGAATAGAGCGATCCCGGTTATGAGCATGCGTTTCATGTGTGTGCATCCTTCCGTCGGTAGGTCGTGATTGCGGCAGCGAGAACACGCGGCCCGCGCCTGGCCACCAGATGCCTGCTTCCATAACCGGGATAGGTGGTAGCGTCAATGGGGCGATGCTGTAAGTTGATATATTAAAGCGATGAACGCACACCTGAGTTAATAGTATCGCCGTGAAAACAATTAAACGATGCAAACTATTCCTGCGGGGGGGGTGTCTACTCCCACAGAGCGGCTGACGGTAAGCGAGGGTAGACGCGGGCCGGGACAGACGCTCAACAAGCTCTTTGTGGAAGGAGCCGGGCCATGAGAAACCAACCCATCAGAGCAGCAGCGGTTTTGCTGGTCACAGGAGCCGTCGCGTTCGGCGCATCCGCCACCGCGGTCTCGGTCGCCAGCAACGGGGGATCAAGTAGCGCCAATGCGACGGCGATCGGCAACGCGGATGCCACGGCCTTGGCGGGGGCGACAAACGGCGGCACCGCCATCGCCAACTCGACCGCCATCGGGCGGCGTAACGGTTATGCCAGCAGTGATGCCGTCGCCGTCGCGGACATGGGCGGGCTGGCGGTGAGCAACTCGCTGGCTGACGCACGCGGTCATCACGGCGGGCGCGCGATAGCCACCAGCGAGAGCATCGCCGGCGCCATCGGCGGCGTAGCCATCAGCAACAGCGAGGCCCGCGCACGCGGTGCTTTCGGCGGCGTCGCCCACAGTCAGTCCTACTCGACGGCACTGAGCCGGTGGGGCTTTGCCCAGAGCGACAGCCGTGCGGTCAGCCGCGGAATCTTCGGCGGCCGGGCCACCAGTACCAGCGATTCGCTGTCGGATACTTTCGGCGGTGTGTCCACCAGCCAGGTCGATTCGGACAGTGAAGCCGGCTATCACGCTCGTGCCGATGCCGACGGGCTCGGCGTGAGTATCAGCGGCCGCGGACGGCACAGCGAAGTGAATGCACGATCCATGACCCGCGGCGTTTTCGGCGGGGACGGCCGGTCGCGGGCGGCGGCTGTCGAAGTGCATCCGTAAGCAAGTATCAGGGAGTCCGAGAAAGGACCGCGGCAACTTGTTGCCGCAAGGACAACCACTCAAGTGCGGCAACAAGTTGCCGCGGTCCTACTGAAGGTGTCCTGCGGAAGGGCGTACTGAAAAGGAGACGAGCCATGAAACGGTTACTGAGCATGACGGCGGGATTGGTGATGACGAGTGTGAGCACGATGAGCGTGCTGGCGGGTGAGGCGGAGACCAATGCCGCGGCCGGCACGGGATGGAACGGACGCGGGACGGCGGCGGCGACCGCCCGCTATGATGGAGCCGATGGGAACATCGGACTCGCCCGGACGCGGACACGAACGGGCGAAGTGAACCTCGCCGAGGGGTTGGCGGTGGGTGTCGATCGCGATGGGCTGGACTTCTCGTTCAGCGAAGCGATTGCTCCGCGGTTCGGTCCTGCATTCGGCGGGACGTTCAATCTGAGCATCGGGATGGACGGTGACGTGAGCGGAAGTTTCGGCACCGTGGTGGCTGAGGGCGGGCGGACCCGCTCGGTCGAAGCGGGCGGTGTGACGCGGACGGACTCGCGCGGCGCGACGGCCGCGGCCACCGCTCACGGTGACACGTCGCCGAACGGGCGCGTGATCGCCCGGACGAACTCCTACAGCCGGCCGCAGGTCTACCGGCCGGTGGTATACAAGGCAGTGCCACGATTCGCTCGGTAACGGGGGTTGGCTTCGTCGGCCGAAGGCATGCTCGCTATTTTGCGGGCATGCCTTTTTTTATACTCGTTGTGGATGTTGTGCGGACCCCGCGTGCGCGATTACACTTCCAGCGAACACACGAACCGAAAACGCACTCTGTGGAGGAATTCTCATGCCGAAACTCACGGTCGAAGGAGCGGGCACGTTCGATGTCCCGCAAGACAAGCGGATGGTATTGGCGTTGGAGGATGAATGCGGCGTCGATCAATTGCACGCCTGCGGCGGGAACGCGCGATGCACGACGTGCCGGGTGGAGTTTATTTCCGGCGAGCCTGAGCGGATGACCGAAGCGGAGAAGACGGTGCTGGCTGCGCGTGCGTTGAATGACCAGCCTGGATTGCGCTTAAGCTGCCAGATGTTGTGCGATCACGACATGTCGGTGCGGGCCGCCTCCCGCCTGGCAGGCAGCGGCCGTGCCGATGCCGGTCGGCGCCCGGCCGATGAAATCACACCCCCGCCGGTCTGGACGGCGCGGTGATCGGACCCGCACATCGTGATTTTATTTCATGAATACATGACACGATCAAACTTTTTCAATTCGCCCGGACATGCTACAATGTCCGCAGTGAAGCCAAACCGGCACGGCAAGGGGTGAATCATGCCCGCATCACCGCAGCAACTCGAGACCGCTGCACAGCGCTTCTCGCGCCTGGCCGACTGCTGGTCGCAGGAGACCTGGATGCTCTCCTCGACGACGGGGCGGGCGATGCACCCGGCATACCAGCAGATTATCGGCATGGGCAAGGAAGCGATCCCGCTTTTGCTGCGCGGTTTGGATCAGCAGGAGCCGGAGCACTGGTTCTGGGCACTCGCGGCGATCACGGGCGAAGATCCGGTCCCGCCCGGTGATCGCGGCAACGTGCGTCGGATAGCCGACGCATGGCTCAGATGGGGCAGGCAGCAGGGCCACCATTCGTGAACACCCGTACGGCCTCTGGACGAGCAGGCTCGGCGAGGGCGAGGACATCACGCATCTGCTGGTCGACCTGGAGGGAGACATCTATGGCGCCGTCGCTCAGTTCATGAAACGCGCGACCGTTCGAGGGTGAAACAGGATAACAAAGGACGCGCGGCCTCGCCGATACGTTGCTGGTGGGCGTCGAAGGGCTGAACCGGATGCGGATCGAGCCGGCGCGGTCTGGCAGAATCTGGAAACTTACTTCGTAAAGGACGCGGGCAGAAACGGATCAACCGGTAAGGCAGGTCAATCCCGATGGAACATCGGGATCGCGACCATCGCCCCGCCGGATAGTTGAAGGACAGGTCTTCCGACCTGCCCTTCCGGGCTCCGCGGCGAGTGCGAAGTCCTGCACATAACTTGATCCGACCCGGCTTAGTAGGGATGTTCTCATGCACCTGTTATCCCATCGTCGTTTGGGCTACACGTCAGCGAGCCCGCTATTTCTGTTCGCATCGACTCTGCTGGCACCGCTCGCCCTCGGCCAAGAGCCTGATCAGACACAGGATGGCGGCTTCGAGACCGTATATTACGACTTCGTTGATACTCAAGGACGACTCGCCGGCGGTCAGATCGCGCTGCGATTGGAGCCGGTGGTTACCCAGTTTAAAAGCACGGTCACGACCGACAATCGCATCGATCTGGTCACCGTCGGCGACGGGTATACATCCACCCAGCTTGGGCTTTATGCCTCCCATGCGGATAACGCGGTGGCGGCGTTCTTCGCCCAGGAACCTTTCGCCCGGTACAGCACCTTATTCAGAGTCCATCGGATTGACGTTGTTTCGGCCGAGTCGGGCGTGGACAACGATCCCACACAGGGCATCAGCCGGAATACCGCGATGGACATGGGCTTCTGGTGTAGCGGCATCGAGCGGTTGCTCTGTATCAACGTGAGCAAGGCCTACAATTTCGCCGGTGCCGCCCCGGACGTGGATCAGATCCTGGCCGTGGCCAATTCCACCAAGTATGGTGGGGCGGGTTATTCCGGCTCTGAGCTGGCGACCGTCGCGGGTGGCAACGGCTCAGCCGTCGAGATCGCGGTCCACGAGTTCGGGCACAGCATCGGCAACCTGGCCGACGAATACGATTATGGTGACGGCACGACCTATACCGGCACCGAGCCATCCGAGCCTAACGTCTCCAAACTGACCGCCGCCCAGATGAGCGCGTCGGGAACCAAGTGGGCGGCTTGGCTGGGGACCAACAACAGTATGTTTGACGGGCTGGTATCGACCTACGAGGGGGCCTATTATAAACAATTTGGGGTCTATCGTCCCACGTCCGATTCCAAGATGCGCTCGCTCGGGCGGCCATTTAATCTGCCGTCGGTCGAAGCGCTAATCATCGAGATGTACAAGACCATACGCCCGATCGACGACTCTACCCCCACCAGCCAGACACTCATTGGCAACGAGACCGTGTTTGTCGACCCGATTGATCCGGTGGGAAACCCGCTCGCGATTCAATGGTCACTCGACGGCAGCCCCATTGACGGAGCGACGGGAACAACGCTTGATCTAGCGTCCCTCAGTCTTGCGGCGTGTTCGTATGAACTCTCCGTGAAAGTAACGGACAACACTTCCTGGGTGCGCAACGAATCGGCCCGCACGCAATGGATGCAACAAAGCCTCTCCTGGAGCATCTCGTCCCAGGTTCCTGGCGATATCGACTGCGACGGCGACGTGGATATGTCTGACTTCGGCCAACTTCAGTTTTGTTTGAATGGAAACGTGCCACAAACCAATCCTGCATGCACCAAAGCGGATTTGAATCACAATGGCTACGTTGATTCGGCTGATGTGGCCCTTTTCCTTCAGTGTCTCACGGGCCCCAATGTTCCCGGAAACCCTTCCTGCGCGAACTGAATTGCAATTGACTCATTCGCAATAGCCGCTTGCAAAATATGAAAATCTTGAAAAATCCTGACTTCTGAATGGCTGGAAATCTCTCCACGATGCCCTCCGCACGGAACATCCCACGTGTTATCAAACAATCGGGGCGGTGGACGCCCCCGTGAAACGGAGGATGGACATGCTACAAACGCGCCGGTACCAAACAAAGCCGTGCCCTCGACCGCCGCTCGCCATCTCCCCAATCCGCAATCAAAACCGCCCCGGCGCCAAACGAAGCCGTGGCCCCGCCTGTCCTGAACGCGCAAGTCGTCCGGCTAAGGTGCCCCATCGCAAAGCGGTGGGGGACACGAAGAACGAACGTCGATGGCGTCCCTGCTTCACAACCGGCCCACCACAATCGCCGTACCATGCACTCGCGCCCCGACCAAACGAAGCCGTGCGCCGGTTCGCATTCGCCGCGCACAACACTCGGCCGAGGCGCGACTTACGCACGATTCCACGGCAAACCGCGACTAAACCGGTTCCCGATGCGAACCCGTTCTACTCCTCCCCTCGACAACGATACCGTGAAGACCTTTGGTATACTGCGGCGATGGGGAGGTTTATTCGCGCATCGCGGATCAGGTGGTGCTTCTGCGGCCTTTGCCTGGCCGCTACGTCCTGCTCGCGCGCGGTCAACGCCCAGACCAACGCTCAGCGCGTCGGCAGCGCCCACGTCGCCGGCAAATACGCATTCACCAGCGGCGACTACCTCAACGAGGGCGCGACGCAGATCCTCCGCACGGGCATGAAGGTCATCAAGGTCTACCTCAGCAACCCCGCCGGCGAGTATCCCTTCAACAGCACGTGGCCGCCATCGTTTGCGTCACAGGTCCAGATCGCCCAGCATCCGTACTATCAAAAACTCTTCGCCATGCCGTTTGAAACCTTCGTCATGACCACCTACTCGAAGGTCAGCACGGATAATCATTACTGGCGGAACGGCGTGACTCCCGAGCAGTATTCGGCGGAACGCAGCCAGTTCTACGATCTGGCCCACTATTTCCTGGTAAACTATAACGGCACCGGCAAGACCTTTGTGCTCGCGCACTGGGAGGGCGATTGGGCTTTGCGCGGGACGACCGATAAGGACCCGATCTACGACCCCACGGCGGTGCCGATCCAGGGCATGATCGACTGGCTGAACGCCCGGCAGGAGGGCGTCGATCTGGCCCGGTTGGACGTGCCCAACACCGACGTGAAAGTCTATCACGCGTGCGAGGTCAACCTCGTTAAGCTCGCGATGCAGGGCCGGCCGACGGTGACCAACAACGTCGTCCCGTTCACGCACTGCGATCTTTATTCGTATTCGGCGTGGGACACGATCAGCTTCGGCCGGCAGCAGTTTCACGACGCGCTGGATTACCTGGCGTCCAAGGCGCCGGACCGCGCCCCTTTCGGCGACAAGAACGTCTACAGCGGCGAGTACGGCTGGCCCGAGCAGGAGGCCGGCACCTCCACCGCGCTCACCGTCATCAAGAACGCGACCGACGAAGCGCTCGCCTGGGGTTGCCCCTATGCACTGTTCTGGCAGATTTACGACAATGAATGCAGCGCCAACCCGGCGAGCAACGCCGATTGCCGCGGGTTCTGGCTGATCCGACGCGACGCCTCCAGTTCCGCGGGGCGGGAGTATCTCGTTTCGGTCATCAATCCCACGCCGTTGGGGACTAATCTCGCCCGCGGCTCGACGCAGGTCGCCACCGACTCAAACAACAGTGCGAGCCAGATGGGCGCGAAGGCCATTGACGGCGTGATCGCCAGCACCAGCAAATGGGTGAGCGCCGGCACGGCCGTTCCGCACTGGCTGGCGCTCGATCTGGGCAAGGATCGCACGGTACACACCTACGTCGTGCGGCACGCGGGGGCCGGCGGCGAGACCACCAACTTCAATACCGAGCAGTTCAGGGTCCAGTCGGCGGCGAGCCTGGCCGGCCCGTGGACGGATGAGCACGTCATCAGTAATACGAACCGCTATAGGGTGACGCTGCGCAATTACTTCACGACCAAGGTGGTGCGCTACGTTCGCCTGTACATCACCGACCCGGGCACCGACAACTTCGCCCGCATCCCTGAGTTCGAGGTGTGGGGCGACAGCGCTGCGCCCGAATTCAGCGGCTTGCCCACCAGCGGGAACGTGCCGCTCACCGTCGATTTCACGGATGCGACGACGGGCAACGTGGACACCTGGTTATGGGATTTCGGCGACACGGGCACGAGCGGCGCGCAGAACCCATCGCACATCTACACGCGGCCCGGCTTGTATACCGTCACGCTCACCGTCGGCGATGCGGGCGGCTCGTACGTGTCGACGAAGGTCGGTTACATCCGCGCGATCGGGGCGGACCTCGATGGCGACGGCGATGTGGATGGCAGCGATTTCGGACGTTTTCAGGCGTGCATGACCGGCCCGGCCATTCCGCAGGATGATCCCGCCTGTGTCAGCGCCTATCTTGATGATGATACTGATGTGGACAGTGAGGACTTCGCCAGATTCGTCAAATGTATCAGCGGGGCCAACATCGCGTACAACCCCGCCTGCATGAATTAAAGAGTTGGAGCTATTCTCCCACGCGCCACTCGAGGATGCCGCCGGATGCTTCGGGGTTCAATTCGGCGATCAACCGAAGCTGTGACGTGGTGATTGGCTCGAACGTGACGCGGTTGAACCGGTTTGCGGCCGTGGGATATTCGCCTGCGGGTTTGATTGACTTCCAGGTACCGCCCTCTCGATAGATCAGCCGCCACGAGAAGGGGACACGGCAGCCGCCGCCGATGGGCTTGTCGTCAAACCAGTAGACTTCACACGATGAAATGCGGCGCGGTTCGACAAACTCGTACTGCACCCACTCGCCGGTTCCGCGGTGGTCCCACCACGTGAAACGCGGGACACTCATGTCGGATGAACTCTTCGGGAGCTTGCCGTCGTTCAGCGCGGCGATCGGGTCGTTGTGCGGGGAATAATGCGAAGCGGTGGCGACGACATTGGTCGGTTTCCATTCGCCCGGTTCGGCCGCCGCGTCATCGATGATCGGAAACGCCGAGACCCGCAGCCGCGCGCAGCCCATCGGAATGAGTTCGATGTCTTCGACCGGCTCGTCCGATTTGACCGGGCTTTGCTGGATCTCGCCAATCAGGCCGTTGGGCTCCAGTGTCCACTGGGGAATGCGCCTGCCCTTGCCGCGCAGGCGAATGGGGGCATGATCGACGGTGAACGGCTGGTCAGCCGGCGCTTCCTGTTTGCCGGCATCCGCCTTCGCATCACCCATCTTAAACGATGAAGCCGGATTCTTCACATCGACAATGAGGCCGTAATTCCAGGGCGTGGTGGGAAATACTTCAAAGGCGTCCCATTTCTTCCCATTGTCATATCGCTTCCATTCCTCGCCGATCTTGAGCGAGTAAATCAGCGGCCCGCGACTGATGGACACCGTCTTGCGGTTCGTCTCCCACACTTTCGCCCGCATCGACATCGGCAGCTTGAGCGCGAGCTTGTCCCCATCCCGCCACTCGCGCTTGACGATGATCCAGTCGAGCGGCTTGGCCGTAACTGTGACGTTATCGCCGTTGATGGAGACTCGCGGCTCGGAGCACCATTGCGGTACTCGCAGGCTCAGCGGGAATTCCACGGGCGCGGGCGTTGAGATCGTCAGCTCCACGGCATCGTCGAACGGGTAATTCGTCTTCTCGGCGATGCGCACTTCGGCGCCGCCGCCGACTTTCGCTTTGACACTGCACGCGGCGTAAAGTGCCGCCGCCAGTCCGTTACCCGGCGTGGCCATCCAGAGATGTTCAGCATAATACGGCCAGCCGAACGCGACGTTGTGCTGGCAGCAGCGGTATTGCTCGTACGGCGTATAGGAGAACATGTCGCCGCCGTTCTGGATCAACGGCGATTTGCCCTTGCGGTTGAGTTGCACCTGGTTCGGCGCGGTCAGGTAATGTAGGCCTTTCAGGTCGGGCGTCAGCGCCGCGGGGAGCGAGTTGAACGCGATCTCCTCGCAGCGGTCGGCCCACAGCCCGTTGCCGGTGATGGTCAGCAGCATCTCGTGGCTGAACATGAGTTCGACCATCGAGCACGTTTCGGCCGCCTGGCGCGGGCCGACGAAACCGATTCGGCAGTTCTCATCCGCCCCGAACATGCCTCCGGGAACCTGCCCATAGATCCCCATGAAGCGATCGTAGTTTCGCACGGTCGCGTTCAGATGACGATCGTCCCCCGTCTGCTGAAAATACTCGGCCGGTTCGCGGAAGCATTGGCAGAGATTGACGCCATGCCAGGTCGGGATGTCCTGCGACCAACCGGCCGAGCATTCGTGGTTCACGCGGGCCAGGTCGAGCAGCCACGGCTCATGCGTGCGGTTATACAGCCAATAGATGCTGTCGAGGTTGTCGCCCGCCCGCCACTTCTGCCAGCTTCCCGGTAAAAACTTCTCCAGCGGCAGCGTCGTCTGCCATTTGAAATATCGCCCCATGAATTTGAGCACGCGCTCGTCGCCGGTGGCATCGTGATACGTCCGCAGCGCGTAGAGCATGACCATGTGCGGCCACAGGTCGCTCGATTGACGGTTCTTCTCGTCGCCGAAGTAGCCGTCCGGCCGCTGGCCGGCTAATACGGCCTCGACCCACTTCTTCGACTCGTTGATGATGCGCTCATCGTTGAGCACATAACCGAGGTCGATGAAACCTTTCAGCCAGTAGGGGAGTTCTTCCCACCCGTGCTCGCCGTGGCCGTCCGTCGCGGCCCACGCGTTGCCCTCAAACTTGCACCATTGGCTGATCTCGGTCAGATGACCGGTCATGCCGTCGGCTTGGAGACGGAGCTGCGTGCGGAGCCACCCTTCCGGCTGGATGCTACCGATGGGCAGCCGGATGAGCGGGTTCGGGCGGAGCGGCGGATGATTGCCGGTGTAATGGCTGTTTTCGCCCTCGTTGGGCAGTGAGGCGAGCACCTGAATGGTATCCGTTATCGCAGCGGCGGCGTGTGCAATCGTCGTTGATGTCCCGATCATCATTGCCGTGAAAGCAATCACACGGCAAAGCTTACTGGTCTGCATGGTTCTCTCCGCGTAACGGTTTCTTTCGGTCTTCTTTATGTCCCGGCGCCCATTTCATTGGACGGTGGATGCCATGAATGCGGTGGCCGTTTGCTTCAACTTTGGCCTCGCCGACGGTTGGCAAGGTGGCCACACGGTTATGCGGTTCGAGAGCCGCGCGACTTGCCGCCCAGATCCTGTGCAAACAAACGGGTCGCCAGTTCGGAAGGTGTGCATCCGGCCCGGCGAGCCATGCGATAGAGCTTACGCGCCACAGGTGTGGCGACGGGGACGGTGATTAACCCACGTTCAGGGCGAAGGTCCACCAGCCGCCTGCTACCCTTGAAGATCCCGTCTTCCTCGAAGTATCCCGCGTCGATCAGATCCACCGGGTCGTGCTTTCGGTAGTAAGCCGCCTTCACCCGTTCCGAGGCGCTTTCCGGTGGCGGTGACGGAATACGCTTGGTTCGTTTAGCGGCCACTTTGCTTCCTTCGCTCGCGAAAAAGGACGGCTCGTCTCCGTTCAATTCGGTCCGATCGGCAGAAGTTCCAGTCCCTCGACTCGCTCGAACTCGCGCCGATTGAAGGTGGCCACGGGCAGACCCTGTTCCAATGCGACGCAGGCGATGGCCAAGTCGCGGAAAGCGATCAAAGCATTGCGTCGCTTCAGACGCTCGACCTCGTGCGAGATTCGTTTGGCGTCTTCCAACGTGAACGGAAAAACCTTCACATTCTCGAGGAGCTGTTCAACATCGCTGCGTTGCGCCGGCGTTCGATCCCCATAGAACAATTCTGCCGCCACGATCGCTGATGTGAACAGCAGATGGGGCGCATGATGGATGAGATGGAGAGTGGTCGCAGCCTTGTTCTTCGTTCGGAGGTGCTCGACGAACAAGCTGCTGTCGATTAAAACTGCGCGGGGTCCCATTCTGCCCTGATCTTCTCGATGTTCTCACCAAAATCGGGATGATGCCCGACGTTCATGAGCGCCTGGCCCTGTGCTTCCCACCATTCTTGAATCTCGACGGAGTCCAAGGGGACGCACACTTCGAGTTCGGTTCCGTCCTTGACGGGCGGTTCGATATCCATGAGCACCGTCTTGCCGAGTTTTTTTCCCTTGAGCGTCATAGTCTACTCGCATTATACGGGCGGCGGGTCAATCCCGCCATGCACGTCATTCGTGCTTGCAGACGACGGCCCCGGTGAGCGCCGGACCCCTCTCGGAGGGACACCGCGTCCGCCGGGTGGGCGGAACGCCGCGTTCGATCTCGATTCGCTCAATACCCGCCGGCGTAGACCAGGTTGCCGAAGTACAGCGTCTGGCCGTTGTCGTAGCACGGATCGTTCGGATCACAATGGAACCCATAGGAGGCCGGCTGCTTTTTGGCGTCGCGCAGCACGGCGGTCATGATCTGCTGCGGCGTGCCCTTCAGCTTGCCTGAAGCGATGCCCAGCGCGATCGTGCCGGTCACGTGGGGTGTCGCCATGCTTGTGCCATCATCAAAGGAGTAGGCGCTTCCGAGCCACGTCGAAAGGATGCACTGCCCCGGTGCAGCGATCGTATGGCCGGCATCATCGCTCCCGACTGTAGTGAAATCGCTCCAGCCGGGGGCATGATCACGATTGAGGTAGTCGCAGGAGCAGGCGCAATAGTCCGGCATCGGGAATGGGTAGTAGGCTCCGGCGGAAACTCCAGGTTGTCCGTCAATGTCCAAAATTGCGGTCACAGAGAGGACTTCGTTGTAGCCTGCGGGGATCGCGTCGGCAATGTCCAGAGCGCTGTTGCCTGCGCCGGCGACACAGGTGACACCGGCAGCGACCAGATTGCAAATGGCCATATGCAATGGATCATGGTTCGACCTTCCACAATTCCCATCATCCGGACCGGACAGAGAAGAAGCAAAGCCAGCCCAGCTCATATTCGCCACCTTGATGTTGAGCGTACCGGCGTTCGCGGTCACCCAATCTATCCCCGCAATAGCCCATGCCCATGTCCCCGTACGTTTGGAATCGAGAACCTTGACCGCATAGAGCCGTGCTCCTGGTGCAATACCAACCACACCGAAACCGTTATCCCGCCCCGCCGCGATTCCTGCCACGTGCGTCCCATGCCCCGCACCGTCGTCAAAATGGCCGTTCGTGGGATCAACGAAATCCGCACCGCCCACAACATTCAGAATAGGATGGTCCACTTGGATGCCAGTGTCGATTATGGCGATGGCGACATTGGCGACGCTTCCTTGGCCATCACCGGAGATCGTACTGCTCTTGTCGGCCTCGATGCGGTTGATGCCCGTCGGCAGAACCTGGTGCTGCGAGAGATACTTGATTGTCGCCGCGTCAAGGACGTGACCGACATTGTTGTTGCCGTCCACTCGCACCACGCCGTCGTCAGCGACGTACTGCACGCGCGCGTCGGCTTTGATGGCGGCGAGCTTCTCATACCCGGCTCCTTCTGGTAGCGGATTGGAAATGACCCCCTGTACACAACCTACTCGATGATTGGTTTTTGTCAAGCTTTATTTTTGAAAAGATTGGCATTCCCCTTGGCATATTGGTGTGATGGCGGTTTATCCCTCCTCGGTTGGATTGCGGGCAATGGCGGCTCTGCATTGTATGGGTTTTTGGCAGGCTCATCGTTCTTCGATATCATGCGTCCTAAGTTCGGGAGTTTTAGAGCATGTCGGTACGCTTTGTTGTCGGCCGGGCGGGCAGCGGGAAGACGTGGCGCTGTCTGGAGTCGATCCGCGCGCGGCTGCGCGAGAATCCCGCCGAGGGGAACAAGCTCCTGCTACTGGTGCCCGAGCAGGCGAGCTTCCAGATGGAGCGGGCGCTGATCGAGACGCCGGACATCCCCGGCTTTACGCGCTGCGAAGTACTCAGCTTTCAGCGGCTGGCGTACCGGATTTTTTCGGAGACCGGCTCAGGGAGCCGAAAACAAGGATTGTCCGAGCCGCGACCGTCAGGGAGCGGTCCGCTTCCTCACGGTCGCGGCTCGGAGAACACCGATCAGACCATTGGCTCGCTCGGCCGGCTCATGGTGATCCGTCGTCTGATCCGCCGCGAAAAAAGTGCATTACGTCTGCTCGAGCGCGTCGCGGACAAGCCCGGCCTGGTAAAACAGGTGGCCGGCACGATAGAAGAGTTGATGCGCGAACGGGTGGACCCGGCCAAGCTCGCCGATCTGGCCGAGCGGCAGCGGCAGTCCAATCCACTGGCGTCGGCCCGCATCGCCGACATCACGCGCCTGTATTTGGCCTATCTCGATTATCTAATCGATGACCGACTCGATCCTGCTCAGTATCTGAACCTTGCCGCCGAACGGCTTTCCGGCTGCTTGTGGTTGCGCGGCGCTGAGGTCTGGGTGGACGGCTTTGCCGGCTTCACTACGCAGGAATACGAATTGCTGACTCGGCTGGCCGGTTATGCCCGCTCGATTAACATCACGTTGCTGCTCGATCCCGGTGCTTCGGCGATTGATCGGCAGAATAATCCGCTACAGAGTTATTCGCTGTTTGCGCGGACGGAACGAACGCTGGTGCGCCTGCGGAATGACCTGCACGCGGCGGGAATTGAATTCGCTGAACCGGTGCGTTTGCCGGAGTCCCGGTTCAAAGCACCAGATCTCATTCGACTCGAAACGCATCTCTTCTCCGGCATAAGTGGGAACAGGGAACAGGAGGGCGTCTCCTCCGTCAGCATACACGAGTTGCCCGATCGACGCGCGGAAGTCGATGCCGCCATCGCCGAAATCAAGCGGCTCACGCGCGAAGGGTCGCCGCCGATGCGCTACCGGGACATCGCGATCATCGTGCGCGACCTCGCGCCGTACCATGATTTGATCTCCGCCGCGATGCGTGCGCACGGCATCCCGTGCTTTATTGACCGTCGGCAACCCACGACGCACCACCCGCTGATCGAGCTGGTGCGCAGCCTGCTGCTGATCGCCACAGACGATTGCCGGCTCGATTCGGTCCGGCTCACGCTCAAGACGGGTTTGCTGCCGCTGAGCGCGGACGACGCCGATCTGCTGGAGAACTATTTACTGGCGCACGGCATTCAGGGCCGCGAATCGTTCGGCCGGCCGTGGTCGTACACTCGGTTCTTCCGCCATAAACCGGAAGAAGGCGGGCTGACCGAAGCACAGCAGCTTCTGCTCCGGCGGATCAATCTGATCCGCGAGGGATGGCTGTCCGCCGTCGGATCGTGGCTTGACGCCGCCGATCAGCATGAGGCGCCGGGCCGAACCTGGGCCGAGTCGCTGTACGGATGCCTCGAAGCCATGAACGTCGGCGGTCGCTTGCAGCAGTGGGCCGATGAAGCCGAAGCCGATGGCCGGGCCGAGGAGGCCGACGCCCATCGGCAGGTCTGGCTCGATTTCATCGAGCTGCTCGATGAGTTCGTCCGCGCGCTGGGCACCGAGCCGATGCGCGTGCGGGAATTCCGCGAGACGATGGAGGCCGCGCTGGCGGAATTCAATCTCGGCCTCGCTCCGCCGACGCTCGACCAGGTGCTGGTGGGGGGAATCGAGCGAAGCCGTCATCCGAACATTCGCGCCGCCCTCGTGCTGGGTTTTGACGAATCGCATTTCCCGATGAAGCGTTCTGAGGATCCACTGCTCGGCGATGCCGAACGCGAATCGCTCGAATCGGCAGGCGTGGAGATCGGCCCGTCGCGTCGCCAGCAATTGCTCGACGAACGCATGCTGGCCTACATCGCGCTCACGCGGGCGGGCGAACGATTGTGGATCAGCTTTCCGCGATCCGATGCCGACGGCAAACCGCTCCAGCCGTCGCCGTACCTGGCGGACATTCTGGCGGCGCTGCCGGATTTGCAAGTGCGCAAGTGGGGCGATCCGCGAGCGGAACGCAAGCCCGAGTGGCTGACGCGCCCGGGCGAATTGGCCGGACGACTGGCGGGGGAATTTCGCGCTCGTCCCGTTGTGGATCAGGATCGCGAACCGGCTCTGCGGGCGACGTGGAACACGCTCTACGATGTGGCCCGCGGGAACGCGGACTGGCGGCGGACGCTCACGCGATCGCTGGCGGGATTGAAATACTGCAACGCGGCCGAACTCGCGCCGGGGATGATGGCTCGTGCGATTGCCACGCCGTTCGTGGCCAGCGTCAGCCGGCTCGAACGCTTCGCCGCCTGCCCGTTCGCGCATTTCGTTGAATACACGCTGGGCCTGGAGCCGCGCGTGGAGGCGGATCTGGCCGACGTCGATCTCGGCACGCTCTGTCACGCCGTCCTCGAAAAGTTTGTTCACGAGCTGGCCACGAGCGCGGAGGGCCTGGACAAGCTCGAAGACGACGATATCGCCGAGCGCATCGACCGCATCGCCGGACAGATCGTGCCGCAGTTGTCGCAGGAAATGATGCTGGGCGAGCACCGTAATGCCTATCTGTTCGACCGCAGCCGCGGGCATCTGCGGCGGGTGGTTCGCTGGCAGCGGGATGCCGCCCGCGTGGGCCGGTTCCGGCCACGAGCGGTGGAGTATCCTTTCGGTTTCACCGGCCGGCCGGGAGCGCCGCTGAAACTGGTCACGCCCGGCGGGCGCACCATTCTGCTCCGTGGAAAAATCGATCGCGTCGATGTCGCCGAACTCGGCGAAGAGCTGCTCGGCGCGGTGATCGACTACAAGCGCACGACGACCCGCAAACTTGACCTCACGCAGGTGTTCCACGGCCTCGCCTTGCAACTCGTCGGCTACATGCTGGCGATTCAGCAGTCGGGCGAGTCGCTCACCGGCCGGCCGATCCGCCCGGTGGCGGCGTTTTATTTGCCGTTGCTGGAGCCGTACCAGTCCGTTTCGCACCCCAGCAAAGAGAAAACCGTGAGTTACCAGTGGCGCGGCATCGCCGATGCCGGCGCGCTGGAAACCTTGGACAACACGGTGCAGCCGGGCGGTAAGTCAAAATACCTTTCAGCGAGATTAACCAGGGATGGCCAGCCTTATGGTAATAGCGACCTGGCACAGCGAGCACAGCTCGCCGACCTGATGGCTCACGTCGGGCGGCGAATGGGCGAATTGGCTGATTCCATCCTCGACGGGAACATCGCCGTCGATCCGTATCGTCTCCGCCGGCAGATGCCGTGCGCCTACTGCGAATATCGCGCGGTCTGCCGCTACGAGATTGAAACCCAGCCGCCCAAGACGCTCGAAATTCTGGATAAACCGGAAGTCTTTCGCCGGATCGCCCCGGAGAAGCCCGATGCCTGAGCGACTCGGCCATCTGAATGACGCGCAGCGCGAGGCGGTCACCACACTGGGGCGGAGCCTCCTCGTCTCCGCCGCCGCGGGCTCGGGCAAGACGACGGTTCTGGCCGAGCGCTGTGCGGCCCTGGTCTGCGATCCCCCGACCGCGAAGCGATGCCGCATCGACGAGCTGCTGGTGGTGACGTTCACCGATGCCGCCGCCGGTGAAATGAAGTCGCGTATCGGCGCCGCCATTCGCAAGCGCCTTCAGGATTCGCCGCGCGACGAGCATCTCCGGCAGCAGTTGTACCTCCTGGACAGCGCCAACATTTCCACGATTCACTCGTTCTGCCGAACGCTCATCCAGCGATGGTTCCCGCAGGCGCAGGTTGATCCACAGGCCGCCGTCCTGAGCGGCGATGAAGCGGCACTTCTCCGCGAAGAAGTGCTGGACGCATTGTTCGTCGAGCTGTACGGCAGCGAGTCGCCGCTGAGCGGGGCATTTCAGACGTTGGTCGATGATTACGGAGCGGGAAACGATTATGCGGTCGGCCGCGTGGTCCTTCAGCTACACGATTTTGTGAACAGCCTGCCCGATCCCGAAGGTTGGCTGGAAGCGGCCGTGCAGCGGGTGGACCCGGCGGCGCGTGGGGGCCTGCTCGCGGAGATCGATGACATTCAGCGGGCACGATTGAGCGAGGAACTCGCGCTCCAGATCGAATACTGCCGCCACGCCGCCGCGACGATCCGCCGATGCTGGCCGATCGCCGCCATGCACGCCGATGCCATCGACGAGCACGTCGCGAATCTGGAACACTGGCATAAGGATCTGTCTCGCGGCAAGAGCGACATCTGCGAACAGGTACGAGGCGAGATCGCGGGGTTCGCGTTCGACCGCGCTGAGGCCCGCCCGCGCGGCCTGTCCGATGCTGACAAGGCGATTTTCGATGCCGCCAAGGCCGTGCGCGATCGCACGAAGGAGCTGTTCAAAAGCCGCCTTCAGGAGGGCGTGTGCGCATTCACGCACGACGAATACCGTGACGGCCTGGCCCGGATCGCGCCGTACATCCGCACGCTCGCGCAGCTCGTCGGCGAATTCGAGAAACGGTATCAGGCCGCCAAGGCGGAGCAGGCCGCCGTCGATTTCAACGACTTGCAGCGGTGTGCGTATCGGCTGCTGACCGACGGCTCACCTGATCGCCCGTCCGAGATCGCCCGCCAGTTGCAGCAGCAATACCGGCACGTGCTGGTGGATGAGTTTCAGGATGTCGATCCGCTCCAAGAGGCGATCCTGCGGCTGGTGAGCCGCGAGTCGGCCGATCCGCCGGAGGGGAATCTGTTCACCGTCGGCGACATCAAGCAGAGCATCTACCGTTTTCGACTCGCCGAGCCGGGGCTTTTCAGCCGGCGCAGCGATCAATTTGATAATGACAAATCGCCGTTCGGAAAGCTGATCCACCTTCAGCAGAATTTCCGCAGCCGCGGGAGCATCATCGACGCGATCAACACGCTGTTCCGCACGCTGATGAGCCGCTCGTTCGGCGGCAGCGATTATGATGACCGTGCCGCACTCCATGCGGCCGCTCGCTATCCTGAGACCGGCCCCGGCCCGATGTTCGACAAACCCGCCGTCGAGCTGCATCTGCTGGAACCGGTCACGCAGCAGACGGCGCGCGACGAAGATGACGAGGAAACCAGCGCGTCGAACGGCGAAGAACTTGAAGGCATCGAGCGTGAAGCCTATCTGATCGGCCGGCGGATTCAGCAGTGGATGGGCGACAACCCGCAGCGGCACCGCTGGCACGTGGCCGGGAAAGCGAAGAATCCCGGCGACGTGCCCGACGCGCGGCCGATCGAGTATCGCGACATCGTGATCCTGCTGCGTTCATTGCCGCACAAGGCCGGACCCATCGCCGACGTGCTGCGCCGCATGGACATTCCCGTCCGGCTCGAACGCGACCAGGCGGGCATGGACTGCACCGAGTTTCGCGATGTCGTCAATCTGCTCCACCTGCTCGACAATCGCCAGCAGGATTTGCCGATGGCGGCCGTGCTGCGCTCACCGATCCTCGGCCGGCGGTTCAGCGAGACCGAACTGCTGGAAATCCGGCTGTTCGACAAGTCAGTTCCGTTTTATGACGCCGTGTCGAAGTATACGAGTCGTGGGCTGGAGGGCGATCTGCGCGATCGGCTCATGCTGGTCCTCACGACGCTCGATCGTTACCGCACGCGCATTCAGCGCGCTCCCGTGGCTGATGTGCTGTGGGAGATTTACGAAGAGCACGACTATCTTGCCTATGTGTCAGGCTTGCCCGACGGCATGCGGCGGCGCGATCATCTGCTCCAGTTGCACGAGATGGCCCGTCAGTTCGGCCGTTTCGCCCGGCAGGGCCTGCGGCGGTTCCTGCGCTTCGTCGAAGACATGGTCGAACGCGACCGGCCATCACAGCAGCCGACCGCCGGCGCTGACGAGAACGTCGTCCGCATCATGACGATTCATGCCGCCAAGGGACTGGAGTTTCCGGTCGTATTTCTGGCCGATCTCCAGAAGGCGTTCAACCTCACGGACGTTCGCGGCACCGTGTTGCTCGATCGGAAGTTCGGCATCGCCATGCGGGCGGCCGACCCAGAGCGGCGAATTATGTATCCGACGTTGATCCACCAGTTGGCCGCCGACCATGCCCGGCGTGAGGATCTCTCCGAAGAATTGCGCGTGCTTTACGTCGCCCTCACGCGGGCCCGCGAACATCTGGTGCTCGTCGGGCGAGTCTCGCCGGACCGGATCGCCGCGTATCAGAGCGGGGCCGAACCCGCGAATCAGCGCGCGAAAGGGTCACCGCCGCAACTGCCCCGGCTTCAACTCGAAACGGCGTCAAACATGCTCGACTGGATTCTGCCGGCGATTGGCGCCGCCCCCGCGGGAACCGTGCAATGGCCGGGGGAAAAACGCGCCGCAGACGATCCCGCACTTTTCAAGGTTTACGCGTACACGCGTGCCGACACGGATAAATGGCATATACCGCCGGCGATCGATGTTGCCCGCGCGGAAGATCTCGTTCGAATCGCAGAACTTCAGCCGCTGCCGGCGGATGAACCGCTCGCCGCCGAGTCGCAGATCGACGGCATCATCGCCGACCTGACGCGGGATTATCCCGCACTGGAACTGACCACCATGCCGGCCCGGCTGGCGGTAAGCGAACTGAAGCGGCGATGGGACACGACGCACGATCCACAGGAGCAGCCGTCGTGGAAAGCTCGACCCAGGCCGGTTGCCCGGCCCGCATTCGTCTCAGCCGAAGTGGATATTGATGCGGTCGGCCGCGGAACGGTCACGCATCGTTTCCTTCAGCACATCGATCTGAACCGGCCGTGCGACGCCGCCGATCTGGAGCGGCAATTGAGTGAGCTGACCGAAGCCGGCCGGCTTTCCGCTGCGGATGCCGGTGTCGTCCTGCTCGATGCCTGCGCGTGGTTTTTCGACACACCATTGGGCAAGCGGCTGCGGGCTCGGGCCGGCGACGTTCGCCGCGAGGTGGCATTTGTCTCGCGAATTGACCCCGCGGATTACGACCCGCTGGTCAAAGCGCGCGACAATCGCGACGTGCTGCTTGTCCGCGGCATGATTGATACGCTGCTGTGCGGGAACGAGGGGCTCGAAATCGTGGACTACAAGACGGATGCGGTCGAAGCCGCCGCCGCCGCTGCCCGCGCCGAATCGTACCGGCCGCAGATTGACAATTATGCGTCAGCAATTCAAGGTATTTACCGGCGTCCCGTTTCCAAACGATGGCTGGTATTCCTGCATGCCCGATGCATTATCGACCTTGCCCCCGCCGGCGATTGACATTGATGCGGCCGACCCGCTCGCGGAGTCGCTGCCGTCGCGGGTGCAATTGTTGCTGGAGTGGCTCGCGGGTCATCCGCTCGTACCGCCGGCAACCGGATTGGCGGCGGGCATTGCGCTCGATGCTGCTCGCGCGGTGCCGCTCTGGGTCGCGTCGGCTCTTTTCATCGTCAGCGGCGGGATGATTCTGTTCTTTCGCCGTAGCGACGGCTGGCGGCACTTCGCGATAGCCATTGCCGCGCTGGCCGTCGGCGCGCCGCTGCACGACGCCGCGTTTCGCCGCTGGCCCGCCAATCACGTCGTTCGTTATACCAACAGCGGCTCGACGCCCTGCCGGCTCACCGGAACGCTCATGTCCGCACCTGCGATTCGTCCCGTCTCGACCGGCCGCATCACGTGGTACCCGCAACTGCCGCACACGCGGCTCTTCGTGGCCGCCGAGAAGCTGGAAGGCATCACCGGCGATATTCCCGTCACCGGTACCATGCTCGTCAACATCGACGAGCCGGTGCTGCATGCGGCGGCGGGCGATCGCGTCGAGTTGTTCGGCAGGATGTATCGTCCGTCGCCCCCGAACAATCCCGGCGAAGCGGATTGGGCGCTCAAGAATCGCCGTAATGACATATTAGTGGAGATGTCCTGCGATCATGCCGCGAATGTCGTCGTTCGTTCAATCGGCGCTGGGCGTTCGCGCTGGATGGCAACGCTGCGGAATCGCGCCCGCCTGGCCATGCTCGACGAAACATTTCCCGGCGAAGTGCCCGGCTCGCGGCTGCTGGAAGCGCTCGTGCTCGGCCAGCGCAGCGCCGTCGATCCGGAGCTGAACGCCGCTTTCGTCGCTACCGGGACGGTGCATTATTTAAGCGTCAGCGGCGCACACGTCGGCATGCTGGCGTCGCTCGTGTGGCTGATCGGCGCGCTGCTCGGTCTGTCGCATCGCGTTTGTGCCGTGCTGGCCATGATTCTCCTGACCGGCTACGCGTGCCTGGCCGAACCCAACGCTCCGATCATCCGTTCGGCCGTCATGGCCGACCTGTTCTGCATCGCGATCCTCCTGCGTCGTCCCGCGCGAGTCGCCAACTGGCTGGCTCTCTCCGCCATAGTGCTGCTGATCTGCGGTCCGACGCAACTGTTCGATCCGGGTTTTCAAATGTCGTTCCTGACGATCGCCGCACTGATCTACCTGGCGCCATCGCTACAGGCAATTCTTCAGGGGGCATTCGTGCGGTGGTATTGGAGATATGACAAATTGCTCTCGTCGGAGGTTCAACTCCTGTTGACGCCACCCGCTGCGCACGATGCGCCTCTCGGAATACGGTTGAAAACTGCGATACATCGAAGGAAACTAATGTTCTGGCGCGCTGTTCCAGAATTGCTCGTGCTACCCATATCCGCCTGGCTGGTCAGCGTGGTGCTGGGTACTTACCACTTCCATCAAGCCGCGCTGTGGGGTTGGCTTAACACACTGCTCGTCCTGCCGCTGATCTGGCTGGCATTGGTGCTTGGGTTGACTAAGACAGTCGTCTCATCCGTTTTTCCCGCAGGCGGCTGGCTACTGGGTGGGCCGCTGACGTTGGTCACGAACGTGCTGATCGCGGCAGTTCGCGGGCTGGCTCATCTGCCGGCAGCATGGGCCAACGCGCCACTCGTTTCGCCTTGGCTGGCTGTGGTTGGACTGTTGTTGCTCGGTCTTATTGCGCTGTGGCCGGCGCTTCGCTTGAATGCACGGCATACTTCCTTCGTGCTGCCCTTGGCCTTTTGTTTCGTCATTATGTCCGCATGGACGCTCGCGCCGCGCGCCGCCGGAGACCAACTGCGCGTTCACATCCTGTCGGTCGGCAGCGGCACCACGTCGGTCATCGAGCTTCCGAACGGCAAGACACTCATCTACGACATCGGTTCGCGTCCGCCGTACGATGTCCAGCGCTGGACACTCAGCCCACTGCTCGCCCGCGAGCATGTGTACCGCATCGATGCGGTCGTGCTCAGCCATCCTGACCTCGATCACTTCGGCGGCTTGCCCGACCTGATCGAGCGCCGCTCGGTGGCCGCGGTGATCACCGCGCCGCATTTCGACAAGCTCGCGAGTCTGCTAAGCCCCGCGCAGCGGCTCATCACCGAAATGAAAACGCAGGGTGTCCGCCGGATGTACGTGCAGCGCGGCGATCGGCTGACCGGCACGGGTGAGACTTCGATCGAGGTTCTCTGGCCGCCACCGCCGGCAGCGTTTCAGATATCGGAGACCAATGAATCTTCAGTGGTTTTGCGGGTCACGTACGCCGGCAAACGCATCCTGCTCTGCGGCGACATCCAGGATGCCGCTCAACGCCGGCTCATCCGCACGGGCGATCTGAAAGCCGACGTCCTCGTCCTGCCGCATCACGGCGGCCTCACCACCAGCACGCGTTCGTTCATCCGCGCGGTCGCCCCGAAATACTGCATCCGCTCCAGCGGTCAGCGCGACGCGGCCAGCCCGCGCGAGTTATTCAGTGCCGTCAGCGGCAGCCGGTATTTCAACACCGCCGACGACGGAGCTGTCGAAATTTGCGCATCCCCCGGCCGTCTGGCCGTCCAGGCATTTCGCCCACGGCAGGAACCGGCGCCGCAATAATCCCCACCCTTGTTCCCCATCCGCCGCTCGTCTAAGCTTGATCGTCTGACCGATAAGAATGCCAGGAGGCGGCTCGCGTGCAGCAGACACTCGAAAAATACCGGGCGCGAATCCGCAGCGGACAGATCAACCCGCTGGTTCGATGGGACGGCCGGACCACCGGCCTGATTTTCGATCCGCAGCGCGACGACATACCGCTGACCATGCTCGGCTTCGGCGCATGCCGCCTCGACACCGGGCCGCATCGCTTTGAGACGCGCGATCGCGAGTTCGCACTGATGCCCGTCGTCGGCGAATTCGACATCCGCATCGGCAACGTCTCATTCAAGGGCCGGCGCATGGGCGGGCCGTTCGCCGGACTGCCCGGCGAGAGCAACGCGTACGCGATCTATGCGCCCGCCGACGCGACGATCGAACTCCGCGGCACGGGTGAACTTGTTTTCTTTACCGCGCCCGCCGCCGGTCATAAACCGCCGGCGATGGTCAAGCCCGGCGAAAAAGAGAACACCCGGCGCGGCAGCAGCATCTGGGAACGCCAGGTGGTGACGCTGTTCACGCCGGATGACGTGAGCACCGTCCTGGTCGGCGGCGAAACCTATAGCCCGCCCGGCCTCTGGTCCGGCCAGCCGCTGCACGTGCACGATGTCAACGACCCCGAGCACGGACAATCCGACCACGAGGAAGTCTATTATCATTTGGCCCGGCTCACGGGCGGCGAGTGGGGGCCGTTCGGCGTGCAGATGCTTTTCGACGACCAGGGACTCGACAACGCATACGTCATCCACAATCGCGATGCGTTCGCGATCCCCGGCGCCGCTCACCCGGTCGTCGCCGGGCCGAACAGCGACATGCTTTACGTCTGGGGGCTCGCGGGCGTGGGCTCGTCGCTCCGCATGATGGATGTGCCGGAATTTGTCTATTTGAAGAAGGTCGGCGAGATCATCGATCGGCTGGTCGCCGCGGCGCCGCGAAAGCCGATATCCGCCGCCGAGTTCGACGCCCTCGCGCGGTCGAGCGGACTCAATGCCGATCAGGCCCACGTGCTCCGCATGCACCTGCGCCTGCACGGTATCGAAGTGCGATGATGCAGCGCCGGCCCTCTGTGGTCGGCGGCACGGGCCGGGTGGCACCGACAAATCTGTTTTTGTCGGTGCTCTCCGGAACAAATGCATGCACAAAAACGGACTTGTGCGTGCCACCCAGACTTCAAGAGGAGGTCAACAAATGGTGAGATGGACCTCACGCCGATCGTATCGAATGCTTTTGATATTTCCGCTGATGATCCCGCTTCTCCTCGCCGGCTGCCGGCGCGATACGCCCACCTCAGTCAAAGCCGCCGTCGTCACGCCGCCCGCGCCGCTCACATTGAAGGAAACCTACGACTTCCTGCGCAGCGCCTACGCCCGCCGGGCGTTCCTGGCCATGCGGCCGTTCATCGACGTTGACGGGTGCGACCAGGTGATCGATCTGCTGATCGCCGTCGATGAGCTGCTCGCCGCCAACGCCGCCGCCCAGAAGGCGGTGCAGGCCGCCTGCCCCGAGTTCCCCCTCGAGCGAACCGACCTCGGCCAGCGCCTGGCCAACAACCTCGACTTGTTCTCCCGCGACATGATGTACGTCGATATGGAGGAACGCGAACGGGAGGGCGTAGTGCGCGTGCAGATCGTCGGCAACGTGAACCGCACGGAGCTGAAATTCGCCCGCCAGCGCGAGCGCTGGGTCTACCAGCCGGGCCAGGGCACCGCCGCCCTGGTCCCCATCATCCGCGACATCGCCGGCGCCCTGCACCGCATGGGCATGGTCCTGGGCAACCAGCGAAAGACCCCGGAAGACATCAACAACGAATACCTCTGGCAGATCGGCCCCCGACTGAAGCGCATCAGCCAACTCGCCGCAACCGCCTCCCGGCCGGCATAGGGTATCCCGACGTACTCCGAGGGCGGATAGTTAAGCACGTCAGCAATATCGAAGTCGCGGGTCAGAAACGCACCTGGAGCTCGGCCAGTGTTACGCCGAGAAGCTGCTGCCGCAGCCGCAACTGTGCGTGGCGTTCGGATTGTTGAAGACGAACCCGCGGCCCATCACCTCGTCTTTGAAATCGAGCGTGACGCCGTTCAGGTAGAGGTAGCTCTTGGGATCGCACACCAGCTTGACCCCGAAGGCGTCAAACTCTTCATCCTGCTCGGACTTGGCTTCAGTCAGGTCCAGCGAGTAGCTGAAGCCGCTGCATCCGCCGCCCTTGACGCCGAGCCGAAGGAAGGTGCCTTCGGCGGGCAGGCTCTGCTGTTCGAGGATGGTCTTGACTTCCTGAGCCGCACGTTCGGTCAACTGAATCGCCATTTTCTAACTCCTGTTCGGTTGTCTTTTACCGTTCCGGCCGAGTCGCCGGATTATAATCCAAACTCCCAGCCGGTCACCCGGCCGGAAGCACTCATGTCATCCAATCGTGCCGCCGGAAACTGCGTGGCACGGGCATACTGCCCGTGGAATCACGGCCTGGAAGGCCGTGCCCACGCTAAATCCCGGAGATGTGCACGAACTCACTTTCCCTCGCCGTCGCTGTCGAGTCCTGTTTACAACACGCTTTATTGTCGGCAATATCCGCGAGTGTCACGCCCTTCAGGAATTCGACCAGCCGATCGTGGATCCGGTGGACCGGCGAACGTACCGGACAGCAGGCCACCAACTCGCATTCACTGTGGCCGTGCTCCGCGTCATCGTGCCGATGCTCAATACATTGCACGAGATGAATCGGGCCCTCCACCGCCCGGATGATGTCGTCGAGACTGATCTGGCCGGCGGGAATGGCCAGCGTATATCCGCCCCGCGGCCCGCGAGCCGAACGCGTCAAACCCTTCTGTGCCAACAACTTAAGGAGATTCATCAGCAGCGGCAACGGCAGGCCGTATCGCTTCGCGATCTCCCGTGCACTACAGCAGTTCTGCCCATCATGCGCCAGATGGGTCAGGGCAATCAGGGCATAGTCCGTTTTTCGGGTTAACGTGAGCATTAAAGCATCACCAAGCAAAGCGTTTCCAGCCAAACTCCTCCGTAATATAGTACCTCAGAGGTACGATTTCAAGAAATGCCGGTCTCGTCCTCCCTCGAAACATCGCCGTGCCGCCGATGCTGGATACCGCCGCCCGCAGAGATGCCTCGTTTGCTCTCAGCCCGAAGGAACTCGACCAGGCGGCGACCGGCGCTCGTCCGGACCTGCCCCGCGAGTTGCTCGATGGCCCGCGCGAAAGGCAGGCCGGACCGATAGAGCGTGCGGTATGCCTCACGGATTTCGAGCAGCGCTGCTGCGTCATACCCGGCCCGCCGCATGCCGACCACGTTGTGCCTGATGATCGTTGAGTCGCCGAAACACATCATGAACGGAGGCACGTCCATCGTGACGCGGGCTTTCCCGGCGATGAATGCCAGCTCGCCGATACGCACGAACTGATGGACCATCGCGTCGCCGCTCAAAATGACCTGTGCATCGATCTGAACGTGTCCGGCCAGGGCCGAGTAGTTGATGAGTGTCACGCGCTCGCGTAGCTCGCAGTTGTGCGCTATATGAGACTGTCCGCCGATGAAGCAATCGTCGCCGATGGTGGTCGCCGATTCGGGCTCCGTCCCGCGGTGGACCGTCGCGCCTTCGCGGATCACGACGCCGTTGCCGATCCGGCAATAGCTGCGTTCCCCTTTGTACTTGACGTCCTGCGGGAGGTGCCCGACCACCGCGAACGGATGGATGTCGCAGCGCTCGCCGATCTCCGTCCATCCGCTGATGTAGGCGTGCGCGCGGAGCTGCGTCCGCGGTCCGACTTTCACCGGGCCCTCGATCACCACGTACGGACCGACCTCCACGCTGCTGTCCAGCTCGGCCTGGCGGTCGATGATGGCGGTGGGATGTATGGCCATCGGCTGCGCGTCTCCAGACGATTATCTGAGCCACGACCGTAAGGGAGTGAGTATGGCAAACCGCTCCCTCACAGTCGCGGCTCGGATCAGATAAACCGCCATCACCTCAAATACACTCCGTTAATCGTAGGCGTGCCGGATCAGAAACATACGGAATTTCTCCGCATCCAGCTTGCCGCTTTGCGTGCCGGCCGGCGTCCCGTCCGGCCGGAAGATTATGAAGGTTGGCAAAACCTCCACGCCAAACTGCTCGGCCAGCTTGCGATCGACCAGGTTATCGACGCGGATCGGCACGAAATAGTCCTTGATCAGCCGCTGAACGTCGGGATCGTCGAAGGCGCCGCCGTCCATCTCGCGGCAGGCGGGGCTCATCATGGAATGAAACTGGACCAGCGCGCGGCGGCTGGACTGCTGGGCCCGCTTCATGCCCGACTCGTAACCGCGCTCCCAATTGATCGGACTACAGCCGATCCAGGCCGGAGCGAGCATCAAAGTGAACAACAGTGTGATCGATCTGGTCAGGCGGGTCATGCCACTCCCGTTCGCCGGGGAACAATCGGCGTCGGCGAGCATTGTTGCAGAATCGTGGCTTGTTGCAAGTCGCGGGCAAAGGAACCATTTTATGTTCGCAGAGCCGGCTCGGTTGCGTCGTCCGCTCGATTTTTCATGTTGAAGCGGCGATGCTGTCACCATGGATCGCGATGAAGTCTGCTCGAAGTTTCTCGAATGCGTGCCGTTTGATCTCTATCCCTTCCAGGAAGAGGCGCTGCTGGCATGGTTCGAGTCGCCGGCCGGTGTCCTCGTCTGCGCGCCGACCGGCATGGGCAAGACGCTCATTGCGGAGGCCGCGTTGTTCGAGGCTCTCTCCACGCGCCGGCGGCTTTACTATACCACACCGTTGATCGCGCTCACCGATCAGAAATACCGCGAGATGCAGGCGCTGGCCGAGCGGTGGGGATTTCGTCGCGAGGACATCGGCCTGATCACCGGCAACCGCCGCGAAAACCCGGATGCGCTGGTCCGCGTGGTGGTGGCGGAGATTCTGCTCAATCATCTGCTCGCCCGCGACACTTTGGTCGCCGACATCGGACAGGTTGACGCCGTGGTGATGGACGAGTTCCACAATTTCAACGAAATGGAGCGCGGGATTGTCTGGGAATTGTCGCTGGTCCTGCTGCCGCCGCACGTGCGTGTCATGCTGCTGTCGGCGACGGTCGGCAATCCGCACGAGTTCGCGACGTGGCTGCGCAAAGAACACGGCCGCGACATCAAGGTTGTGCTGTCCACCGATCGGCGTGTGCCGCTCGAATTCGCGTGGATCGGCGACAAGCTGCTCACCGAGCAACTGCCGGAGATGGTCAGCGGCGACGACGCGGAAAACCGTGTGCCGGCGCTGGTGTTCTGTTTCAATCGCGATGAGTGCTGGGAAGTGGCCGAACGGCTCAAAGGCCTGTCGCTGACCACCGGCCCGGCGCGGGCCGAAGTCGAAGCGTACCTGGCGGAGCGAAAAGACGAGTTTACGGAGGGCGTCGGCCCCAAGCTCAAACAGATGCTCGTCCGCGGCGTCGGCGTTCACCACGCGGGCGTACTGCCGAAGCATAAGGAGGCGGTGGAGGAACTTTTCAACCGCAAGCTGGTGCCGTTCGTGATCTGCACGGAGACGCTGGCGGCGGGCATCAACTTGCCGGCGCGGTCGGTCGTGTTGAGCACGCTGCTCAAGGGCAAGCGCGGGGACAAGAAGCTGGTATTCGCTTCGACGGCGCATCAGATCTTCGGCCGCGCGGGGCGGCCGCAGTTCGACACCAAGGGTTATGTGTACGTGATGGCCCACGAGGATGACGCTCGGCTGGCCAAATGGAAGAAGAAGTACGAGCAGATCGACCCCAACTCGAAAGACCCGGGCCTCATGCGGGCCCGCAAAGACCTCGAACGAAAGAAGCCCAGCCGCCGCAAGACGGAGCAATACTGGTCGGAGGGGCAGTTCAAGCAGCTCATCGAAGCCGGCCCGGCCAAGCTCTTCAGCCGGTCAATGATCCCGTACAGCGTGCTCATCTACCTGCTGACGCGAACCGGTACACTGGCCGAAGTGAGGACGTTTCTGTCGAAACGGTTCAACACCCCCGAGCGCATCGTCTCGTTTCAGGAGCAGCTCGGGTTCATGCTCACGAACCTCGCAGGTCTGGGCTATCTGACCCGCTCCGAGGATGGCGAGCACGTCACGTTACACGAGAGCATTCACAAGCTGCTCAATTTCCGCAGCATCGATCCGCTCTATGGAGCGTTTCTGGTCGAGCTGCTGGCCCGCGGCAATTATGAGGAGAAGCTGCTCGCACTGGAGTCGGTGCTGGAGATGCCGCCGGTGATCGAGCGGCACGTGCGCATTCCCGACACGATCCCGCCGGGTCCGCTACAGACGCAGGTGGTCGAGCCGATGCTGGTGCAGGCGGGGGTGTTGATCGCGAACGTTCCGATGCCGTCACAGCCCGGAGCGCAAGCGACGGGTTTGGAGGAAGAGACTGGGAGAGGGGGAGACGAGGAGAGAGGGAGAACGGGCGCGACAGCGATGCCTGTCTCGGGAGCGGTTCGATTCACGCTGGCCCGCGACGAGGACGACGAGTATGCGGATGAGGATGAGGAGCCGCGCCCGCCGACGTTCCCTGAACTGCTCAAGCTCGCGTTTGAGACCCGGCTGGCCGCGCCGGAGCCGGTGTACGTTCAGCCGAAATGGGTGGCGGGGGGGTTGGCGGACTTTGCCGGCGACTTCTACAAGTTCGTCCGCTCGCGCGAGTTGATCAAGCAGGAGGGTCTGATCCTGCGGCATTTACTGCGCCTGGTGATCCTGGCCGGCGAGTTCCGCACGCTGACCGAAGACCCCGACTACGCCCGCATCAGCGAACTGGCCACCACCGCCTGCCGCCGCGTCGAGCCGCGCTATACCGATCACTTCCTCCAGCAGGCGGAAGCCAAGCCGCAAATCGCGGTATGAATGCTGAGCATGTCCTCTGGTTCACTTCGATTTTTCCTCCGGTCCTTGCTTACAGATTTTCGCCAAACAACAGGAACTCTGAGTACCGGACTGGCGTCTAATAATCAGGGTCCGTAGCCGCGCGAACCCATTTCAGGAGAATCAAAAATGCACTGCCGAAAAGGTGGTCTCCCTGGGCTTGTAATTGCGCTCGGTCTGGCTTTGATTGGTGTGTTTGCAGTATCGCCGGTTCCCAAAACGAAGCCGGCAGAAAGGGAATCAAAGATGAACTCAGTCGTAACCGGCCCCCTCGTGCATAAGAACCTGGCGGTCTATCTCGTGCATGGCGAGGACAAGTTGAAGGGGCGCGAGTTCCTGACGTTACAGGAAGCGCTCGTCGGGAAGCAGGCCCATATTTTCGAAACCGGCGCGGTCAATGAGCTGATGGTCGAGAACCTCTCGAAGGATCAGGAGATTTTCATTCAGGCGGGCGAGATTGTCCGCGGCGGCAAGCAGGATCGTGTTGTGGGCGTCGATCTCATCATCGCCGCTCGATCCGGGAAGATTCCGCTGAAGTCCTTCTGCGTCGAGCAGGGCCGGTGGAGTCGAAGGGGTTCCGAGTCCGTGGCCGAGTTTTCCGCGTCCCCGAAGCTGGCATATTCCAAGAAAATGAAATTGGCCATCAACAGCAAAGCCGACCAGCGGGAAGTGTGGAACGAGGTGGCCGAGTCGCAGCGGCGGCTCTCAGCCAATCTGGCCGGTGAAGTGGCCAGTCCGGCATCGCCATCCAGCCTCCAGTTATCCCTGGAAAACAAGGACCTTGAGAAAGAGACGCGCGAATACACCAGGGCACTCTCGGACGCGGTGACGAAGGATGAAGACGTGGTGGGCATCGTCATTGCGATCAACGGCCGGCTCGACAGTGCCGATGTCTACAGCTCACCCAAGCTGTTCCGCAAGCTGTGGCCGAAGCTGGTGGAAGCCGCCGCGACCGGGGCGGTCGCATCGCAGAAGGACAAGAAGGAGACGGCTCAGCCCACCATCGAGGACGTCCAGGCCTTCATGACCAATCAGGAAGGAAAGGCGAGCACGACGGAGGTGTCGAAACGAATTCGAATGGTCACGCGGGAGTCGGACAAAACCGCGTCGTTTGAGATCTACGACGCCGCCGCACCGGCGGTGCAGATCCATACCAGCCACGTTCGGAAGGAGAAATGATCTGCACATTACGCCGGCACGCGCGTGCGCAGCAGCTCGGCGATCTGGACGGCGTTGAGGGCGGCGCCTTTACGGAGCTGGTCGCCGCTGACGAAGAGGTCGATTCCGCGGCCGTCGGGCTGGCTGATGTCCTGGCGGATGCGGCCGACCAGCACGTCGTCGCCGTGGCTCGCCTCAAGAGGCATGGGGAAGTAATTCTTTTCCCGATCGTCCACCACGCGCACGCCCGGCGCCGATGAGAGCACCTCGCGCACCTGCTTTTCGGTCACCGGTTTGGCGAACGTCAGGTTGATCGACTCCGAATGCGCCCGCAGCACCGGCACGCGCACGCAGGTGGCGGTGATCTGGATATTCGGGTCGTGGAAGATCTTGCGGGTCTCCTTGACCATCTTGATCTCTTCTTCGTTGTAGCCGTCGTCGCCGACTTTCGAGTTGTGGCAGAAGAGATTGAACGCGATCTGGTGCGGCAGGACCTTCGGCGTGACCTTCTTGCCGGCGAGCACATCGCGGGCCTGCTCCTCCAGCTCGAGCATGGCCTGGTAGCCGGCGCCGCTGGCGGCCTGGTAGGTGCTGACCACGATCCGCTGAATGGGGCCGAGGGCCTTGTGCAGCGGCCACACCGGCACGTTCATGATGATGGTTGAGCAGTTGGGGTTGGCGATGATGCCCTTGTGCTTCTCGGCGTCCTGCGGGTTCACCTCGGGCACGACCAGCGGTACGTTGGGGTCCATGCGGAAGGCGGAGGAGTTATCGACGACGACGGCACCCGCGGCGGCGGCGATGGGGGCGAATTTCTTGCTGATCGATCCGCCGGCGGAGAAAAGGGCCACATCCACGCCGGCGAAGCTTTTCTCGGTCAGCTCCTGAACGGTGTGGGCTTTGCCGTTAAACGCGATCGTCTTGCCGGCCGACCGCGACGACGCCAGAAACGTGATCTTCTCATAGGGGAACCGCCGCTGCTCGAGCACGCGGATGAATTCCTGCCCAACCGCACCGGTCGCACCGACAACTGCCACGTGGCCACTCATAATCCATTTACTCCTTCGCGCAACAGGGGCGCTCTACGATTACCCGTCCCAATAATCATCGGATGGAGAGGCCGCCCAGGGTCGAAAACATCATGATAATAATACACGGGAGCGGAGGCAACTGCACCCCCTCGCGCTACTTTGACGCCGCCCCCGCCCGCTGTTTGAGCTGCTTGTCGAAGAAATCCCGGACCATCTTCAGAATATGGGGTTCCTGGAAACCCGCGCCGTGGCCGCCGCCCTGCACCACAAAGAGGGTGACGTCCACATGGGCTTTTTTGAGGGCGTCGTTCAACATCTCGCTCTGATCGAGCGGCACCAGCGGATCTTTGTCGCCGTGCATGATCAGGAACGGCGGATCGTCTTTGCTGACGTAGGTAATCGGGTTGGCCTGCCTGGCCTTTTTCTCATTCTGATCGACGGGCCCGCCGATCAGCCGGGTGACCGCGTTTCCGTTGCCGCTGCGCTGGAGCGCCTCGCGCGCGTCACGATCGAGCTTGATCAGATCAGTAGGCCCGTACCAGTCGCACACGGCCTGCACCCGGCTGGAGGACCCGTTGTTACCACCTTTACCCTCCAGCGCTTTGACGTCTCCCGACGTGCCCAGCAGCGCGACCAGGTGCCCGCCGGCCGATCCGCCCCAGACGCCGATACGGCCGGCGTCCAGGTTGTACTTTTCCGCGTGCGCCCGCAGCCAGCGGATCGCCGCCTTGCAATCCTCGATCTGCGCCGGGAACGTCGCCACGTCGGTGAGCCGATAATTGATGCTGGCCACGACATATCCCTGTCCGCTGAGCGGGATGGCTGGGCATCGATCCTTGCTGCCGGCCCGCCAACCGCCGCCATGCACCCAGACCACGACCGGCCGCGGCGGACCCTCGGTCTGCGGCAGGAACAGATCCAATAGCAGGGAGGTGTCGCCGATGCGGGCGTATTCGATGTCCCGCTGCGCTTTCACGTGATCGGGGACGCCATCGACCAGCCGCTGAAGCGGACGGACTGGACGGGAAGCCGGACTTTTCCGTGGCGGCGGAGCTGCTTCAGACGGAGCCGCAAGCCCCGCTGCGATCGCCAAGGCACATGGGATCAGCCAATAGAATCGCCGGTGGTTCCGATCGGGCATGACGTTCTCCTTCGTATACATGTAAGATGGTTCAGTCATATTAATGGAGATTCTGGCATTGTCAGGCTGGTTTGTCACGGGCACGGATACCGGCGTCGGCAAGACGGTGATTGCCGGCGCGTTGGCGCTGCTGGTCCGCCAGCAGGGCCGGCCGGTGGGCGTGTTCAAGCCGGTGGCGACCGGGTGCCGGCGTGATGTGCGGCTGGGGCTGGTCAGTGAGGACGCCGAGTTCCTGGCCCATTGCGCGGAGGCGGCGGAAAACCTGGAGACGATCAACCCGGTGCGGTTCGCGGGCGAGCTGTCGCCGATGGTGGCGGCGGAGCGGAAAGGCGAGCCGATCGACTTCACGGCCATCGACCGGAGCTGGGATCGGATTCGTGGTAGAGCGGAATGTGTGGTGATTGAGGGTGCGGGTGGACTGCTCGTCCCCATCGACCGCGACACGAACATGGCCGATCTGGCGGGGCGGTTCGAGCTGCCGCTGGTGATCGTGGCCCGCCCCGGCCTGGGGACAATCAATCACACATTGCTCACCATCGAGGCGGCCCGCAGCCGGCAACTGCCCATCGCCGCGGTGGTCATCAACGGCTACCGGCCGGGCTCGGCGACGCTGGCCGAAGAAACCAACCCGGAGGTCATCGCTCGACTCGCCCGCATCCCCATCCCCATTGTGGTCCCGTTCGATCCGCACACGGACATTCGACAGGGAACGATCGGTGAATCCGTGCTGTATCCGCTGAGGTCTTTTTGTGTGTAACTGGTGGTTACCGGCGCGGCCTGCGGCGAGCGGAGCGCTGGCCGTTGCCGATGGATTCTACGGCGGCTACATGCGGGTATGAAAAGAACGTCCAGCGGTCACTGTCCGGGAAAGCCATAAAAAACCGATCCCGGCCAAGAGCGACGGAGTTCGGATCACGGATTTCGTAGGCATCTCCGCTGGTCAGCCTGATGCGGAAGGGCTCAAAAGGATCGCGGCGGAGTAGCTCTCGTATCTCGTCGGGGTTCATGCCTTGATTTTAATGCAAGAAGGGGGGCTGCGGCAAGCCGATCAGGGGTTCCGGAAGGTTTTGGCAAGAAGGATCAGTGCGGGCGCCTACGGCGTGGAATCCGGTGACCGTTGCGCAGTGTCTCGACAGCGGTGATGTGGAGGAGTGAACAGACCGCGAAACGGTCATCCGCGGGGAAGGCGAGCAGGATTTTGGTGCGGAGTGGCACGACCAGGTCAGGGTTATGTACGTCGTAGGCGGTTCCGTCCGAGAGCCGGACCTTGAAGGGTGCAAAGGGCTGCCGGGTAAGCATCTCCTCAATCGTCTGAAGGTCCATATAGATACTATAAACAATAATAAAAACTCCAACAAGTGGAGACAGCCGAGTGCGAGCGGCCATGAGTGAGATGATGAGCGACGACGCCAGCGATCTGTCGGCCGTCGCGGCAGGCGACCGGGCGGGTTTCGCTCGTCTTTACGAGCGGCACGCGGCGGTGGTGCTGTCGCTGTGCCGGCGCTGCTCGACGCTCGGCGACGCCGAGGACGCCGCGCAGGATACGTTCCTGCGCGCGTTCAGCCGGCTGGGGCAGGTGAGGAACGCGGAAGGGTTCCGGCGCTGGCTGTATGCGATCGCCCGGAATGTGTGCGCCGAGCGGCGGCGATCCGGACGGCGGCGGGACCGGCATGAGAACCAGGCCAGCATGAACCGGCTCGAATGTGAGGAAGCGGTGAGCACAGCCTCCGAGGTCGTCGATCGTGCCGAACAGCTCGAACGGCTCGGCGCCGCGCTCGACAGCCTCGACGAGAACGAACGATTGGCGATTCACCTGTACTACCTGGAGCCCGATCCGCCGGAGGCGGCGGCCGATGCGATGGGACTTTCCCGCAGTGGCTTCTATAAACTGGTTCACCGGGCCAGGCACCATCTGGCCGTCTTAATGCGCGAGGCACCGATCCGATGAGCACTGACAATCCGATTTTCGATGACGCGGACGATCTCGGGCCGCTTCCCGACGATCAGCTTGATGGGCTGTTGCGGGAATGGCATCAGATGAACGCCGAACGGGCCGCGGCCAGCCGCGACCGGCTCATGCACAACATCCCGCAGAATCGCGTGGAACCCGCGGCCGCCGATCACGTCCAAGTTGATGCGGAAGCCGGGCACAGACCGGCGACGACCGTTGCAACCACAAGACCCTTCATTCGGAGGCTTATCATGAATCGCTATGCCCCGATCGCCGCATCGCTTGTTCTGCTCGCAGCGCTCATCCCGACGCTGCTGCCCACCGCCACGAAGCCGACTTACGCCCGGGAGAACCTGATGATGGTTCCCGAAGGCGGGCGGCTCGATGCGCTCGACCGCGAAGGCAACGTGCTCGGCCCATGCGCGCTCAAGCACACGGATGTGGATGTCGATGTATCCGGGCACTTCAGCCGCGTCAGTATCAAACAGCAGTATCGCAACACCTACGATCGCAAGATCGAGGCCGTGTATACGTTCCCAATGAGCCACCGGGCGGCGGTCGATCGCATGAAGATGACCATCGGCGACAGGGTCGTGATGGGCGAGGTGCACGAGCGGGCCAAGGCGCGGGCCATCTACCAGGCCGCCCGCGAACAGGGTTACGTCGCGAGCCTGCTCGAACAGGAGCGGCCGAACATCTTCACGCAATCGCTCGCCAACATCGAGCCGGGCGCGGAGATCGAAATCGAGATCAGCTATGTCGAGCTGCTGGAGAGCAAGGACGGCACGTACAGTTTTGACTTCCCGATGGTGGTCGGCCCGCGATACATCCCCGGCTCGCCGCGAACGCCGGCGGGGAATCTGCCGGCGGGCCTGGACGCCCGCCAGGGACTGACGCTGCTGGCTCCGGCGAAACTGACGCTCAAGGAACAAGGCGCGATGAACACGCTCGGCGAGCTTCAAACCGGCAAGCTCCAGGCGCTGCTCAACGCGGCGGTGCCGATCAATCGCCCCGACGCCGGCTGGTGGACCGCGGGGTCTTCCACCAGCGGCGAGGGCAAAAACACTGAACCAAAATCACCTGCGACGAAGCCTGCTCCATCCGACAATCCGCAATCCGCAGTCCGCAATCCGCAATCACCGGCGCAGCCGACGCTCTGGTATCGCTTCGAAGCCGAATATTGCAACGGCGCGCGCGAAGCGGGCACGCTGCACACCGACGGCACCGGTCAACTGAACGGCCGCTGGTTCTATGCCGACCACAACACGATCAAAGGAATGGGCACCGGTTTTTCGCAGGACACCACGCAGGTTCCGGACGCCAGCAGGATCACGCCGGAACCGGTGCGGCCCGGCAAGCGCGCCGGCCACGACATCAGCATCCGCGTGACGCTCGATACCGGCGGGCCGGGCATTGTCGATCTGAAGTCCGCGCTGCACGACATCGTCCGCACGCAGGAGACGAAGCGCGACGACGGCGCAGCCCGCAAACTGACGGTCGAACTGAAAAAAGAGGTGGAGATTCCGAATCGCGATTTCGTGCTCAGTTGGCGGCAGACCGCCGACACCATCCAGGAAGCCACCTTCACGCACACCGGCAAGATCGGCAACTTCTTCACGCTGATCCTCCAGCCGCCCGCCCGCGTCGAGGACGCCCAGGCCGTGCCGCGCGAGCTGGTGTTCGTACTCGACACCTCCGGCTCGATGAGTGGGTTTCCCGTCGACAAGGCGAAAGACGTAATGGCGAAGGCCATTGACGCCCTCCGCCCGCAGGACACGTTCAACCTGATCACGTTTTCCGGCGACACGCACATCCTCTGGGAAAAACCCCGCCCGTTCACGCAGACCAATCGCAAGGAAGCGCAGGATTTCCTCGCCAGCCGCCAGGGCAGCGGCGGCACCGAGATGATGAAAGCGATCAACGCCGCGCTGGTCCAAACCGTTGACGGCAAGCCCAAGCCGCTCACGCCCGACGAAATGTCGAATCTGCCCGCCGACGGCCGCACGGTCACCGTGGCCGTCCGCGCGAATCAGATCAAGATCAACGATTCCACCGGCAAGGATCAGCCGTGGGGATTTATCCAGGTCCGCGAGGGTCTAAGAATTCCGATCATCAATCCGATTTCGCTTCCGCAGATAAGTTCCGACAGGATCATGCACCATACCGGTGAATGGCTCACTGTGAACGGCGAGCGTGTTTTCAGGATTCAGACCTCCAGCATCGAACAGGATCCGGGTTCAAAACCCATGCGCATCTGCTGCTTCATGACCGACGGCTACGTCGGCAACGACATGGCCATCATCGACGCCGTCAGGAAAAACGCCGGCACCACGCGCGTCTTCTCCTTCGGCATCGGCAACAGCATCAACCGCTTCCTGCTCGACAACATGGCCCGCGCCGGCCGCGGCGAAGTGGAATACGTCCTGCTCAACGACGGCGCGGATGAAAAGGTCAAATGCTTCTCGCAGCGCATTCAGACGCCGGTCCTCACCGACATCCAACTCCAGTTCAGCGACGACTTGAAAGTCGCCGACCTGTGTGGCACCGGCGTCTCGCCGGTGCGCGAGGGCAGCCAGGCTGCCGAGATGGCCCGACTGCCTGATCTGTTCGACGTGAAGCCGCTCATCCTGCACGGCCGCTACACCGCGCCGGGCAAGGGCACGCTCACCATCCGCGGCCGCACCGGCTCCGGCGCGTTCGAGCGGACGCTACCGCTCGATCTGCCCGCCTCGCAGCCGCGGCACGACACCATCGCCACGCTATGGGCCCGCGCCAAGGTCGAGGAGCTGATGAACCAGGACCTCGCCGCCGCCCAGCAGAACAACCTCCCGCCGGAGCGCCGCGGCGAAGTCGTCCGCCTCGGCGAGACCTTCGGCATCATGACCCAGTTCACCAGCTTCGTCGCTGTCGAAAAGGCCCGCGTCACGCTCGGCGGCACGCCGCAGCTCGTCGCCGTCCCCATCGAGATGCCGCAGGGCGTCAGCTACGAGGGCGTCTTCGGCGGCCGCGGTGAAGCGGAAAAGGTGGCGGGGGCCGTCAACATGCTTTTCGATTTGCCGGCCGTGTCTTCATCGGCACGACCAGCATCCCCTTCGCGTCGCGCTTTCTACTCTCAGAACTATAACCAGGCAAAAGACGCCAGCAAAAGCGTTGCGGGGATCGGGAGAAATCCGCCCCGCGCAGGTCAGCCTGCCAACGCGCGCGGTATCGTAAAGTCGGATCAAACTGCGCAGAATCTGAATGAACATGGACGATCAGGCTCGAATGTTACTAATTACACTTTGGACATTAGTAAGCTTCAACAGCCGAATGCCAATGTCGCTCTGGTTCCAGGGGGCGCGCCGTCAGGACAGACGCGGGATAAATCTCGATTTGGATCCGTTGGTTTCACTCCTTGGCAACCCGCGCAGAATCTGAATGAGCAAAACCGATCAGGCTCAAACGTTGTTCAATGGAGTATGTCTGTGAATGGCCTCGTCAACGATGAGCTCGACTTTTCCCACGGCGGCGCTGTGCTGGGAGACGCCGCTTTCGCCGTGCCTTTCTACGACACCGACGGTGATGGTGTGAGCGATTTCGCAAATACTGGATGGGATCAAGCATCATATGGCTATCAGTTATTTGGCGTAACCGGCGGCGGGGCAGGGTCCGACAACGACTTCTTCTTTGTTCCCCCATCGCCCGGCGTCACCGAGGGATTAAATGTTTCTCGCGATGAGCTGCGAGCCCTGTCGGAGGCTATGACGAAGGTCGCAGAAGAGAAGCTGGCGGCCAAGGGCGTCTATGACAGCTTGGCTACCGGGGATTCGTTTCAGCTTAGCCCGCAAATGATGCAGAAGATTCAACAAGACCCGGAGATCACTAATCTGCAGCAACAGAAATTTGCTTCGCAGCAGTATCTTGCGCACCTTCAGAATCGGGTCGGGGATGACCATCGGGAAGTTGTCGCAACCAAAGCCCGGATCGAAGCCCTCGATAAGCAATATGAGACGTTCAGGCGCCAAAAGGAGAGAGAGGTTCACAATGATGAACTCAATTCCGCCCATACGGCGTTTTTGAACAAAACTGGACAAGAACTAGCCCTGCGCGAACGCGCGCGTGGGATAGAGGCCCGGCAGCGCGACCCCTCGAGCGAGGGCAAGATCTTCGCCTACCCCGAAGAGAATGAATGGCGGGTCATCACCGACCGTTGGAAGTCCGCGTCAACGTCGGCCACACAACCTGCGGCCACAACGCAGCCCGAGACCGCGTGGATCGATGAGGCTGCGGCATGGCTGTCGAATCTGGGGGCCAACGATAATGCGAAGGCGTGGGCTCGGCGCGTGCTGCTGCGGGAACGCCTGGCCCTCGACATCGCCGCCCTGGTGAAAGATAAGGAGCTGGCCGACGCCCGCAAGCTCGCCGACGCGCTGGTCAAGTTTGACGCCGGGTTCAAGATCGGCGTCCAGATGCGCGACGCGCTCGCCGATGTGAAGCTCGCCGCCGCCGAGCGCGACAAGCGGATCGTCGCCCTCGCCGCACAGGCCCGCGAGCCGATCGACGCGGCCGTGCGCGACGCGCGGCTCCGACACCGGCTCGACCAGCGGCTATATGCGCTCGCGAAGGGCAGTACCACGCAGCCCGCGCCGGCGGACGTGAAACTCACCGATCGCGGTGTGCGCGTCACGGTCCTCACCCGCGGCGTCGAAGCGGCGACACTGGCGGCACTGAAAGACAAGGGCCTCGCGGTGGAGACGACGGCTGAATCGCTGAAGCTGGTCGTCGGATTCGCCCCGCGCGAGCGGCTCGCCGACATCGCCATGCTCGACGGCGTCCGAAGAATCGAACCGACGGTGATCAGCGAGTAGCGGTCCGCCTTACCCAGGATTGCGGACCTGGCTCAGTCGATCGCGTGCTACTGCTCTCAAGAGTGCATCAGTGAGTGGATAAGCTGCCCGGCTTCGGATGAGCATCCGACGCCACCCGGGCCTCAGCCTCGATCTGCGACTGGATGATGGGCGCCAGCCAGTGGCTCACGAACCCGCGGCTGGCCCAGCCCATGTGGCCGCCGGTGTGGCCGTCCTCGGCCATTTTGCGGGAATAACGCTGCTGGTGAAGCCGGTCGGAATAAAGCTTTTTATCCTCGTCGTCCAGCCCCCAGGGAGTGGTGAACCCGACGGCGCCGGCCGCGCTGGTGTGGCGGCCCTCGATGGTCCCCAGGAGCATCGTGCCGGCACGGAGGAACCCGACATCATAAGGAGAGTAATAGTTCCAAATACCACAACGGGTCCGCAGCAGCGCCCGCCGCAGGTCGTAGTCGGGCGCCACCGCCGGCGCCAGCAGGATCGCGCTGGTGATCTGCTGGCGGGGGGGAAGCTCTTCCAGGGCCATGATGGCGATGCCGCCGCCGCCCGAATGGCCGATCAGGTGCACCGGCCGGCCGGGATAACGCGCCTGATATTCCACAATTTTGCGGGCGACGATCCGCGCTTCGTGCCGGTTCCGCCAGTAATCCCGCAGATTGATCGGAAACAGCAGCGGCGAAGCGGTCCAATCGTAGACCTCAACCGATGACGGAACTCCGCCATCAATCAGCCCCTTGGCCACGTTTGAGTTCAGAAAACTGGCCCCCTCGATCCCCGGCAGGATAATGGTAAAACCACTGTCAAGACGCGCGGGCGTGCGATACCGCGCCGGGATGCCGCAGCCGGCCAGCCCCACCGTGCAAATTAGGATGGCCAAGCAGCCGACCCGGCGAAAAATCCCGTGGAAACGAGCAAAACGCAACTCGAAACACCCTCAATGGTTATCCGCTCGACCGCGCCACGAACCGGAAGCGGGCATGATAACGGCAATGGCAATATCGGACAAGAGGACGCACGGTCTGGAATATCGTGACATATAGACGCGACCCGAAGGGTAATGCGTGCCTGATCAAATGGAATAACCGCCAGCGGTTTTCAGAGCGGAGCGGACTCGGGGCAAGTCTCTAACCGATTTCTCTGTTGGGCGGCATACAACTCATCCAATGTATACAAGGTGCCGCACTCCGGGCATCTCGACTCGGACAGGCCGGTCATGTTGTAGTCGCACCGGGGGCAGTAGAGGGTCTGTCGCACACGATCGGCTCGCTCCGATTTCGTTTCTCGCCAGGTCCAGACCATTACGATCGGCCAGACCGTAATAGCCATGATGCTGGCAATGAATATTCCAATAGAGCGATCCCATCTGTCCAGCAGAAGTTGAGAGCCGTAGCCGATACCCGTACAAACGACGACGACGCCAAAGGAGCCAATCCACGTCCATCGTTTCCGCAGAGCCGTCCAGCGCACGTGCCTTCTCCAAAGTTCAAGCCAGCACACCACCACAAAGAGAGCGACCACGGCCCCAGTCCAGATGATCGCGTAGTCATCATGGATGTGATGCTCTAAGAGTAAAAAGGTAGTTAGATAGAGGGCAAGTGCCAGCGGCCACAGGAGAATGGCCAGCAGGATTCGGATGAGCAGCGGAGGCATGGCTCGTTCCTTCTTCACGGATACAATAGGGTGTCGGTCTGGCCCCACGGCGTTTCGTTGCCGGTCGGCGGTGTACCCTGCACGCGTGGTGTCTCATCAGACTTAGAACCGCCGGTCGCGCTTGACCAGCGTGTATAAATATTGTCTGCCTCTTTACCAGCGAAGGGTCTCAAAAAGAACTCAGCGTGAGAATCCGCGAACAACATGACCTGGCCTTCTCCGGCATGATTTGGCGAGTTCCAGGGCTGCCAAGCATCAGGATTGCTCGACGATGTGAGGTTGGGTATCCCGGGGTTGGCCTTTCCGGCTTCGAGTGCAGCTCCGTAAGGCCCCTTGTCGGCGGCGAGGACCATTCGCGAATCGCAATCTGATGAGGGCTGGCCCTTCTTGCCGTACGGCACCTGATAGGAGTAACTCACCTCGCTCCAGTTTCGGAAGTCCCAAAACAATTGCGGATTATCTTCCTCATTTTTACTATCGTCGCTGTTGGGGCAGACGAAAGAAGCCGGCGTCGATGCTCCCGTCCTGATTAGCAGCCAGAGATTGCGTGTGGTGGACATTTCTGTATCGGCGAGGGTCGTCTGGCCGGCATTCGGGTCTCCCGCGGTACCCCGATGCACACCGATCTTCTTAGGCGTGTAGTTGACAAGTCCCACCCCATCTGTCTCTGCGGGGGCGTGCGGTGCGATAGGCCACATCTCCGCATTCTCGTTTCCATAGGTATAAAAGCCTTTGCCAAGAGACGACAGATTAGCGGCACATGTCGTTTGCCAAGATGGCCGGTTTCTCATGTACGGCCACATGAGGACAAAAACCACAACCAACAGCAAAACGACGGCTAGGATTGCCAGCAGCTCGACCACCGTCATGGCGGGACGTTTGGACATGATGGATACCGATAGATTCTACTCCGCTCATGGACCTGAGTCGCGAAAGCGTGGCAGCGGGATGCTGATCCCGTCAGTCCGCCGCCATCGTGTGGCTTTTCACATACCGGTCCGCCATCGCGATGCGCTTGGATGTGGCCGGATGATCGTCGAAGAGGATTTCCTCCCACCGCGGCGGGTTCGGATCGTCCATGTTCATCTCGCTGAGCCGCTCGAATGCGGTGCGGTACGCGGCCGGGTTGTCGGTGAGCCGCAGGGCGTCGCTGTCGCACTGCCGCTCGAAATGACGGCTGATCGCATTGGTGAGCGGCGAGATCAGCAGCGGGAACAGCATCGAGATCATCATCACCTGCGGAAAACGGGCCACCGCCTCGGGCCAGTCCGCGTACGGTCCGGCGAAAGGATCCAGCCGCCAGTGGATCAGCGCCACCAGCGCCGAACTCATAACCGCGGTCAGCGCGATGCCCTTGTAGATATGCCCGCGGAGGTGATGGCCGAGTTCGTGGGCGAACACCACCGCGATCTGATCGTCGTTGAACGCATCCAGCAACGTATCCGAGAGATACACCCGCCGCGATGAGCCCAGCCCGGCCAGCATCGCGTTGGCCTTTTTCGTGTCCTTGCTCAGCGCCAGATCGTATACGCCGGTGAGCGTCAGGCCCGTACCGCCGGCCAGCTCCTCGAGCCGGTGCGTCAGCGACGGCCGATCCAGGGGCCTCGCCGGATAGAACAGCGGCAGGATCAGCAGCGGGAACACCTTGGCCAGCACGACGCTGAGCAGCATCACGCCCGCCCACAGGTAAACGCTCCACCACGGCCCCGCATGCCAGAGCAGCGCATAAAGCCCGCCGAGCAGGATCGCGCCGAGGATGACGCCGATCAGCCACGTTTTCAATTGAAAAATAAACCAACTGGCCGGCGTCTGGTTGCTGAGCTGATACCGGCGCTCCAGCGTGAAACCTCCATAATATTCCATCGGGAGCATCACCAGCACGGAGCCCACCATCATCGTGCCCGCCGCCAGGGCCAGTCCGACCCAGCGCGACCCCGTTGGCGCAACGATCCATTCCACGAACCCGTCCGCCAACCAGCACCACGCCGCCCAGTACGCGAACGAGAGCCCGATGCCGGCAATATGCAGATTCCGTTTCGCGCGATGATAGATCTTGACATCCTCCGGCGGGGGCGGGGGCGTGCGTTCCGCAGCGGCCGGCGGCGGAGAGGGGATCTCGTCTTTTTGTACTTCCATGCCTTGAGGATAGCCGAACCCTCTCGACTTGAGAAATCGCTCCGCACTCCGACGGGCATACGCGGGGCGTGGCAATTTTTTGGGGAGCGGACCAGTTTTGGAGTGCGGTGGTGCGACACCGCTTTGGCTTCACGCGGATCGTTCTGGCTCTTGAGCCAAAGTCGGACTTGGATCTGACGCGCCTGCTGCGCCTGAAAACGGCTCCGCCGGGAGCGAAAGCGGCGTCAAGGCCGCCGCACTCCAAAAGCGCTATCGTTGCTCCCGAAAAAATTGCCACGCCCCATGCGCGGCTGGTACGTGGGTGCTGTGGTTTTTTTCGGGCATTCCCTTAAGCTGTCGGACAACGCGGTGAACATTTTCCTTCCGCAGGAGGCCTATCATGCCCAGGCAGATCACGCGCCGCAGGTTTATAAAAGAATCGGCCACGCCCATTGTTGTGGGCAGTGGGTTCATGCGCGGTGCGGCCGTTCGGCAGGCTTCCGCGGCCGTTCTGGGCGCCAACGATAAGGTATCCCTTGCGTTCCTGGGTTGCGGTCGGCGCGGCAATCAATTGCTCGATGCCTTTCTCGGAGTCGGCGGTATCCACGTGGCCGCGGTGTGCGATGTCAATACGCCGCGGGCCGAGGCGATGCGGAAGAAACTCGACGACAAACCGGATCTCATTCACGATTACCGGAAGGTGCTTCAGCGCCGCGATATCGACGCGATCGTGATCGCGGTCGATACCCATTGGCATTGCCTGCCGACGGTGGAGGCCTGCCAGGCCGGCAAGGACGTTTACATCGAAAAGCCGCTCTCCTGGAGCGTGCGCGAAGGCCGGATCATGGTCGAGGCGGCGCGTAAGCACGACCGGGTGGTCATGATCGGCACGCAGCAGCGCAACATGACGGTGTTTCAGGAAGCCGTCGACTTCATTCACTCCGGCAAGCTCGGCAAGGTCAGCAAGGTGGAGATGTGGAACATTCAGAACACCGCGCCGGAAGGCTTCGGCAACCCTCCCGACGGCGACCCGCCGCCGGGCCTGGACTGGGATTTCTGGCTCGGGCCGGCCCCGTACGCGCGCTTCAATCCGAACCGGTACGGCAGCAACTTTTCGATCTGGTTCTGGGATTATGGCGGCGGTTTCGTGACCGAGTGGGGCGCGCACCTTCAGGACATCACCCATTGGGCGATGAAGGAGGATAAGCCGCTCTCGGTCAGCGCGGTGGGCGGGCGGTTCACGGCGAAGGACAACACCGAGGCGCCCGACACGATCGACGTGCTGTTCGAATACCCAGGCTTTACCGCGCAATACTTCCACCGCCGCGGCAACGGCCGGCACCTGTGGAACGAGCAGCGGTACGGCCAGGTGTTTTACGGCGACCAGGGCACGCTCTTCGTGAACCGCGGCGGCTGGGAGGTCATGCCCGAGCCGGTAGACTGGAACGCACCGCCCGACCGGCGCAAGCCGCGCTGCCCCGCCGTCAAGCGCGGCGGCTCAACCGAGAACGGGCCGCATCAACAGATGTTCCTCGACTCCGTGCGGGCGCACCGCAAACCGCCGACGGCCGATGTCGAGATGGGGCATCGGACCACCATCCCCGGCCTCCTGGCCAACATCTCCTACCGCACCGGCCGCAAGCTCGTCTGGGACGCCGAGCGCGAAACGATCAAGAACGACCCCGAGGCGTCGAAGATGCTGACCCGTGAATACCGCAAGCCCTGGGTGCTGCCAGTGCCCTGATCCTGTGGCAATCCATAAGCTCTTTCGCCGTCAGCAATTGGTCACATTGTGCTTGCATTTCGTAGGCTCTTCGCATAAAAAGACTTATAGGAGGGCGGCGACGGATGGGAACGCGGGGTCGGCGGAGAGTTCCTGGATCGAAAACTCGGTTATGTCGCGGGCTGCGGCCTTTCATCCGGCCGCCCTTAATCCTTTAATGGTTTCGGCATCATGGCCATGATGAGTCGGAAGCTTTATCGCACACTCACTCCCGCCCGCCGCGGACCGCTTCCGGCGGTCAGCCGATATCTCGCCCTGTTGCTGCCGCTTGGTACGGTGCTCTGTCCGTCAGCGGTATGGGCCGCCTGCTATTCCGACAGCTTCACCTACAGCATCGGCAACCTCGGCGGCAAAGGCGGCTGGACCGGCTCCGTCAGCACCATCACCATCGACACCAATCGCGTGAAAATCACCGGGAGCGCGAGCAGCACGGCCAGCACGTCGCACACCACCGCCTGCGGCGACGCCAGCAGCATCGCCTGGGTGCGGATCAAGGTGCTGAACGGCGTCGGCACCGGGAACCTGTGGAACCTCTATTACCATGATTCCGGAGGCTTGAATCTCGCCCGGTGGTCCGGCAGCGGCACCACCAGTAGGGGGATGATCGGCAGCACGTCGGTCACCGCCGTCCAGACGCTCACCGGCGGCCTGGACGAGCTGGCGGTGAAGATCGATTTCGGTGCCAATACCACGCAGTTCTTCTTCAATAATACCTCACTGGGATCGGCTTCCCACGCCTCGACCGGCGCCGGAAACGCCGTTGGGATCATCCGATTCGAGCGATTGACGGGGAGTTTGTCCTCGAATTTCGTCTATTTCGACGACGTGACCGTTGATCTCACCGCTCCGACGCCGCCCGCCGCGGTCAGCAACTTTCTGGCGACCACTGGCAATCTTCAGAACAGCCTCTCGTGGCTCACGCCGGGCAGCACCTATTTCACCGGCACGATGATCCGCTTCCGAACGGATGCTTTCCCCACCGGTCCAACCGACGGCACGCTGTTGATCGACAAGGCCGCCGCGACCGGTACGGTCGATGACTTCACGCACACCGGCCTGACCAACGGCGTCACCTATTATTACGCCGCATTCGCGCATGACGCCGCGCCGCAATATTCAGCCGCTGCAACAGCCAGCGCCGCGCCGGCGCCGCCGCCGGCGTGGTACGGCCCCGGCCTGCCCAACCGCACCTATCCCGCGGGCGAACTGTTCAACATCATCAGCGGCATCACAGCGCCCGACGCGCCCTTTTTCCATGCCACCGCGGCCATGCACAACGGGTACCTGGTACTGCCGTTCTCGGACGGCCTCGATGGTGGTTTTTGCTTCTACAACATCGCGGATCCGTATCAACCGCAACTGGTCTCGCGCATCTACCGCGGCGACATCCGCGAGGGGCACGCGATGGGCTTCAGCTACAGCTATCCCGGGCTGTACGCGGTGACACTGGCGACGGTCGGGATCCAATTCTGGGACTGGACGGACGTCAACGGCCCCGTGCTGCTGTCGAGTCTGGCGCTGCCGGAGATCGAGGGCAACGACTACACCAGCGCGATCTGGTGGCTGTTCTGGCAGGCACCCTATGTCTACTGCGGCGGGACGGATAAGGGCTTGTACGTGGTCGATGCCAGCGATCCTACCCTGCCGGTGCTGGTCAACCGGCTGGGCAACGGCGAGACGGGGGGCTTCCGCGTCGGGTCGGTGTTCGCGGTTGGAAATCTGCTGGTTCTTATGGGCAACGACGTGTCGGGCATCTCGCTGATGGACATCAGTGATCCGGCGAACCCCGTTCTCACGGCCACCAACTCCACGACCATCCCCTACAGCGGGCTGGTCAATGGCGACAAAGTCTTTTCGGCGGCCACCGGCGGGGACCAGGGCCAGGGGCTGATCGCGTACGACATCAGCAGCGGCTCGGCGATCAACTTCATTCAGAAAAAGAGCTTCTCGGACCGCGGCGGTTATCCCACATTTCAGGATGGTTACGTGCACATCGGGGCGAGCGCACTCGGCTATTACAAGATCGACGTCCGCAACCCGTCGAGCTACGTGACCGTAGGCCAGGCCGACTTCGTCGAGGCGAACACGGACCTCGACTTCGCATCCGTGCAGGGCAACCTGGTGATCCTCAGCGATGACGAAGGCAACGGTACGCGGATTGTGCCGCATCAGACGGCGCCGGACTATACGCCGCCGGCTGTCAACATGGTCAACCCCAAATCGAACGCGGTAAATCAGGCGTTCACATCCCGCGTAGGGTTGACGTTGACCGACCGCATCGACCTGCGCAGCGTGAACAGCTCGACATTCATCCTGCGGCCGGTGGGCGGCTCCGCTCTGCCCGGCAAGTACAGCGGGCAGACCGGCGTCATCAACTTCTGGCCGGATGCACCGCTGCTGCCGGACACGACGTACGAGGTCGTCGTCCCGGCGGGCGGCATCCGCGACGAGGCCGCCAACCCCACCGCCGGCACGTTCAGCAGCTTTTTCTCCACCAATGCATCGGTGGTCACGTGGCTCTGTCAGCTCGTGGTGCCGGGCCCGCAATTCGTCGGCCAATCAGTGGCGTTCAACGTCACCAATTGCACCGGTACGGGACCGTTCACGTATTCGTGGAGTTTCGGCGACGGCACGCCGACCACGGCGTTCTCCGCAACGTCGAGCGCGACGCACACCTACGCGAACCCCGGGCATTTTACCGTCATCGTGATAGTCAAGAACGCCGCGGGCCAGCGCGCGTTCCATACCGTTCAGACCATCATCTATCCGCCGACCGCGGGCCGGCCCGCGCATTCGAGCACCATCGCTTGCGACGCGGGACGCAATCGCGTGTGGAATGTGAATGCCGACAGCAACACCGTCACCTGCATCGATGCGGCCGCGCTCACGAAAATCTTCGAGCAGCCGGTCGGCACGAACCCGCGCACACTGGCGGTCGCGCCCGACGGCAGCGTGTGGGTCGCCAATCAGGATAGCGGCACGGTGTCGGTGCTGAACAGCGATACGGGCCAGTTGCTGACCACCATCGCGCTGCCTTACGGATCGCGGCCGTACGGCATTGCCTTCAGCCTGCCGGGCGGTGCCGCGTATCTGACGCTGGAGGGCACGGGGCAGCTCGTCAAGCTGGACCCCGTCGCGCGGGCTGTCGTGAGCACCGTCAGTGTCGGGCCAAGCCCGCGCGGGATCGCCATCTCCCACGACGGCGCGCGCATCTTTGTCAGCCGCTTCATCTCGCCCGCCGATCATGGTGAAGTCGTAGAAGTCAGCGGTGCGGGCTTGAACGTCGTGCGCACGTTCACGCTGGCGGTGGATCCGGGACCGGATACCGCATCCGGCGGCCGGGGCGTTCCCAATTACATTTTCACCGCGGAGATTTCGCCGGACGGCCGGCGGGCATGGCTCCCGTCCAAGAAAGACAACACCGGCCGCGGGCTGTTCGTCGATGGCCAGCCGCTCACGTTTGAAAATACGGTCCGCACGATCGTCTCCCAACTCGACCTCTTGAATAACAACGAAGCGCTCTCCGCCCGGCGCGATCTGGACAACCGCGGCCTGGCGGCGGCGGCTTCGTTCAATCAGCTCGGCGATTACATCTTCGTCGCGACGCTGGCGTCGAACACGGTTGACGTGCTCGATGCGGCGACCGGCGAGACGGCGACTTCCATCAACAATGTCGGCCTGGCGCCGAACGGGCTGACGTTGAATGCCGGTTTCACCCGGCTGTTCGTGCACAACGATATGTCGCGCGATGTGGCCGTCTACGGCGTCACCGATATCGGCATCGGCAACAGCACGCCGCTGCTCGCCCGGATCACCACCGTGCAGACCGAGCCGCTCTCCGCGCAGTTGCTTCAGGGCAAACAGATCTTCCACAACGCGGCCGACCCCCGCATGTCGCGGGATAATTACCTTGGTTGCGTGGTTTGCCATCTGGATGGCGACAGTGACGGCCGCGTATGGGATTTCACCGACCGCGGCGAAGGCTTGCGCAATACCATCGTTTTGACAGGCCGCGCGGGCATGCGGCAGGGGCCGGTCCACTGGAGCGCCAATTTCAACGAGATCCAGGATTTCGAGAACGACATCCGTAGCGCATTCGGCGGCAAGGGCTTCATGAGTGACGCGGATTTCAACACCAGCAACCGTTACCTGCCGCTGGGAGGGTCGAAGAAGGGCTTCAGCGCAGAGCTCGACGCGCTCGCGGCCTATGTCTCGTCGTTCAAACGGGTCCATGCCAGCCCGTTCCGTAATGCGGACGGCAGCATGACCGCCGACGCCGTGGCGGGCGAGCAGATCTTCCGCTCGGCCGCCACGGGATGTACGGCGTGCCATCGCGGCCCGCAATTGACCGACAGCGAGCTGTATGGCAACCCGTTTGTACTGCACAACGTGGGCACATTGACGCCGGCATCCGGCCAGCGGCTCGGGGCCATGTTGATGGGGATTGATACGCCGGGGCTTAAAGGCGTGTGGGAGACGGCGCCCTACCTGCACGACGGCTCCGCGGCGACGCTGATGGATGTCATCACCACGAAGAACCCGATCGATCAACACGGCCAGACCTCGCACCTGACCGCCGGCGAGAAGCTTCAACTCGTCGCGTTTTTGCAGCAGATCGAGAACATCGCGCGCACGGATTTCGACGGCGATGGAGACACGGACCAGTCGGACTATGGTCACTTCCAGGGCTGTTTCACATCCGATTTTGCTCTGTTGCCGGGCTGCGACTGGGCGAATCTCGACGGGAATCTCGGCGTCGACGGCGCCGATTTCAACATCTTCAATTCATGCGCCACCGGCCCCGGCCTGCCGGCGGACCTGAGCTGCGCGGAGTGAACAATGTCCGCGCGGCGGGCCTGCCTGTATCAAAAATTGACACAGGCTGCGGAATAGGCTATAGTCTGGGTATGCCCATCCGAAGCAGCATGAACGTGTCCGTCACGCCGGAGCTTGAGCGGTTCGTCCAGCGCCTCGTGACCTCAGGCCGCTATCACTCCGCCAGCGAAGTCTTCCGCGAGGGTCTTCGGCTCCTCGAAGCGGCAGAGCATCGGCGTCTGCTCGAAAAATGGCTCGCCGAGGGCCTGACCCGCGACGAACAAGCCAGGCTTCCGGCCGGCCTGCTCGAAAAGGCCCGTGCTCAGATGGAGGCGAAGATTCAGGAAGGACTCGACGCCCTCGACCGCGGCGACAGGATCGATGGCGAAGCATTTTTTGCGAAATGGCGCGCTCGCCTCGATAAGGCCACAGGTTCCACTCGCAAGAAATCTCCGGTAAAACGGCGGGCATGAACCGGTTTATTCTTTCCGCTCCCGCCGCGCAGGACCTCACGTCTGACCCCGTCCTCTTCCGGCCAAGTGGTCGCTGCTGGAAGACCAGTGAGCGTGCTTCGCATGCGCATTATACCATCGATTTTTATGGGCATGCTAACGAGCGCTCGCGCTCAAGCTGGCCGGAATCGCACGCGGGCGGCACTGATGATGGCCAGTTTACCGGGCAAGCGCGCTATCCAAGCGTCGTTTTGCACGAATCGCGTGATTACCTTCAGGACCAGGCTCGCGTGAGATTCGTTCGGCAAATCCACCACCGCAATCCCGGCATAATCGGCGGGTGGATAGTTGCGCACGTCCGCGAAATCGAAGTCACGACTCAAAATCGCCAGCACGTGCTGTCGCGCGTATGCGGCAAGGGTTGCATCTTCGCGATTACGCAGCGAGAGGTCGCGAACGTCCGTCGCCTCGTGACCGCTGGTGCGGACCACGCCGGTCGTTCTCCGCGGCAAGCTCGCGTCAATCAGGAAATGCATCGTCTCATTTACTGCGGCAGCGGGTGATACTGCTCGCGCTCGACCAGCTCGTTTGCGAATTCCAGCGCCGCCCGGATGTCGTCGCCCGTGACCTCATACTCGCGCTCGATCTCGGCAAAGCTCATTCCGGCCGCCACGCTGCCCACAACGATTGTCACGGGCACGCGCGTACCGCGGATCACGGGCTTCCCATGGCAAACCTTGGGGTCGATGATGATTCGATCACTCATAGCGGACTCCGAACCATACCGTCGCATTCTGGTCCATTATACCAGCCCTCTGCTTCCGGCAGCGACCGGAACACCGCACGTGTTCTACACTGAAGGACTGCGCACAAGTGGGCCGGACAGGAGAAACGGGCCATGCACGAATTCTTCCCTGACAAAACAAACCCATTTCCCCGCGCTGACCGATCGCTCATAACTCTCGACCGCTTCTTCATTTCCGTGCCTGGCCAAACCCGGCCCTGTCACGCTATCACTGCCAAACGAAGCCGTAAAGCCATCGCTGCATTCAGTTCCGCATTCTGCTCTCCCATTCCTTCTTTCCTCGTCTCCCGGTCTCCCCCTCTCTCCATCGGCGTTCATCTGCGTCCAGCTGCGGTTTCAACTCACGCCAGCAGCGTCGGCGTCGCGTCGAGTTCCATGATCCCCGGCTGGCCCCACATCCAGCGGTCGTCGGCCAGCCAGCGGATGGCCGCCAGCATGCCCGCGTACTCGCACGTGCAGGCCAGCAGCTCGGCGTCGCCGCAGGCGCGGACATCCTGGCCGAATACCAGCATCGGAATCTTAAGAGCGGTTTCGTATTCCCTGCGGAAGTCCGGGTGCTCGCGGATGTCCGGCTGGTGCCGCAGGCGGTCTTCGTGACGCAACCGCCACAGTCCGCGCTCCACCTCGATCAGCTTCGCCCCGATCTCGCAAGGCGAGCGTAACTCCCCCTCCTCCCCGAAATCATTTCTTCTCCGTGCTCTCCGTGCCTCCGTGGTGAGTTCCTCTGCCGGGAGCGCGGCGAACGGCGGCGGCCGATGCGGGTCGCGGCCATGAAACGCCCAGCAGAACAGGCAATGCTGCCCCCAGATCTCATGAATGCGAAGGGTCAGCTCGGCTTGCGAATAGTTCTTCACGTCGCGCCAGTCGATGAGCGCGCTGCGGAATTTGGTCACCGCCCCCGGCGAGGCCAGCGTCGGCGGCGCGGCGCCGAAGCGTTTGCCCGCCGCCACCTGTAGCTGCACCAGGTTGGCCTGCGTCACGACGGCCATGGCCGCCGCGTCATCGCGCGGGCGCGGGCGAAGAGATGCGAGCGGCTCATTCATTGGCATCTATTCTATGAGTTCCATGTTTTTGAAGCGACCGGGTCCAAACGTCGCGTGCGGGTATCCGTGAAGATCGTGGGCCGGAAGATGACGCAGGCGCCGAACACGCCACAGTGGAAAACGTGCGGCTTGCGAGTGATCTGGTTACATGCGATGCTCAGCCGATCGTGTCTCTACGCTCCGATGCAACGGGAGGCTATTGATATGACCATCGGTCGTTGTCGCTCAGGCATCACCGAGGCGGCATCGCTGCTCATGCTGGCGCACATCATGTTCTTCCCGGCTGCTTGTCCGGCGGCACCACCACAGGAGAAAGGACCGCTTCGATTCCGCGTACCGGCTGGAGCGAGATTTGAATTCGGCGGCGTGCTCGGCCAGCGGATCGACGCCAATCTTCGCCAGTGGCTGTTGACCGCGCCCTATGCGAATCCGGGCATGCTGGACATGTTTCGCGTGCGGGATCGGCAGCCCGCGCCCGATCTGGTGCCCTGGGCGGGCGAATTTGTGGGCAAATATCTGCTGTCGGCGATTCAGGCGCGGCGGATGGTGCGGTCCGATGAACTGGATCGCACGGTTCAGGATGTGGTGGAGCGACTCATCGCGTCGCAGGCGGAGGACGGCTATCTGGGCCCATTCAAAAAGAGCGAGCGGCTGCTGGGGCAGTGGGACCTGTGGGGGCACGAGCACGTGATGCTCGCGCTGATGATGTACCACGAGGATGCGCGTGATGAGCCGGCGCTGGCCGCGTGCGTGAGGGCGGCGGACTTGATTTGCAAAACATATCTCGACGGGCAGCGGCGCGTGTTCGATGCGGGCTCGCAGGAGATGAACATGGCAGTCATCCATACGCTGGGGCGGCTGTATCGCCTCACCGGGAACGATCGTTTCCTGCAAATGGTGCGGCACATCGAGAAGGATTGGGAACGGGCCGGCGATTACCTGCGTACCGGCGCGGCCGGCGTGCCGTTCTATCGTGCGCCGCGGCCGCGCTGGGAATCGCTGCACGATCTCCAGGGCCTTGTCGAGCTGTATCGCATCACCGGCGACGACGATTATCGCCGCGCATTCATCAATCACTGGACGAGCATCGCCCGGTTCGACCGTCACAACAGCGGCTCGTTCAGCACGGGTGAGGGAGCGATCGGCAACCCGTATCAGAACGGCGCGATCGAAACGTGTTGCACGACGGCCTGGATCGCCCTCACCACCGATTACCTCCAACTAACCGGCGAGTCCACCGCCGCCGACGAACTCGAATGGTCCACCTACAACGCGGTGCTCGCCGCGCAACATCCCAGCGGGCGCTGGTGGACGTACGACACGCCGATGGACGGCGTACGTCGCGCCTCCGCGCACAGCATCGTGTTCCAGGCCCGGCCGGGCACGCCGGAACTCAACTGCTGCTCGGTGAACGGCCCGCGCGGCCTGGGCATGCTGTCGGAGTGGGCCGTCCTGCTGGATAGCGAGGGACCGATCGTCAATCACTACGGCCCGTGCCGCATATCATTACAACTCGCTGACAAAACGGATGTGACGCTGAAGCAGGAAACGAACTATCCTGCTGAAGGATCGATTCGAATCACGTTGACATTAAGCAAACCATCCGAGTTCAACCTGAGACTGCGTATTCCCGCGTGGTCCAGGCGGACGACGACGATGGTCAATAACCAGCCGGTGGACGGTGTTCGGCCGGGAGTATATGTATCGCTCAAGCGGCTGTGGCAATCCGGCGACACCATCCAATTGTCAATCGATATGAGCCCACGCTACTGGCTGGGCGAGTGCGAGCAGGCGGGCAAGGCATCGATCTACCACGGTCCGCTGCTGCTGGCGTTCGATCCGCATGACAACAGCTTCGACGTGGGGCAGATCCCGACGATCGATCTTGCAAACCTGACGCTGACGCCGGTCCCGGCGGATGAAAGCCTTGGTAGCGCCGACCCCCCGTGGCCGGCGTCGGCGGCCACAGGGGGCCGCCGCTACATTAGTCCCATTGTTCTATTCGACGTGAAAGCCGTGGACGGCCGAACCGTGCGGCTCTGCGACTTTGCAACCGCGGGCGCTTACGGCAACGAGTATCGCTCGTGGTTGCCGGCGGCGAATGGGACGACCTCGAACGATTGGCTCACGTATGCACCGGTCCATCCGAAGGACGAAAAGTTCACCACCGATCCGGACGGCCGTCTCGTCGCGTCGGCTCTGGACGGCAGCGGCGAGCCGTCGCGCGGTAAGCTCCAGACGGCGGTGAATATCAAGCCCGCTTCCGATCGCCGAGGCCGAGCTGACGGCGCGGTCGAGTTCAACGGCAAGGACGCGAAACTACAGTACGAGATCGCCGGCTTTCCGCGCGAGTTTACCGTGTGCGCGTGGGTGTACGTGAAGGCGTTCTCGCCCAAGACATACCAGCAGATCTTCAGCGCGTGGGCGAGCGGCTCAACCGATCCGCTGCGCGTCTCGGTCATGGGCGACCAGGTATCCGCCCGCATCGAGGCCGGCAGCCTGTACGCCACGCCGGGCGTAAAGATCGGCACCGTCCGGTGGTTCCACGTCGCGGCGGTGAAATCGGGCGAACGACTCGATCTCTATATCGATGGGAAACCGCGGGAATCCGCCAAAACGCCGGAGTGTACCTGTGCTACGTCCGTGCGCAACTTTGCGCTCGGCGGCAATCCCAACTTTTCAGGCGACGAGTATCTCAATGGCCGCATCGATGACTTCGTCATGTATGCGAAGGCACTGTCGCCGGATGATATCCTGCGGATCTTCGAGTCGGGTGGCGAGTGAGATGGCGAAGAATGACTACGACTACTTGCGGGCGATCAGCGGGTTCTCTCCGGATGATAACGGCAGCGCAATTGTCTTCTTCTCCACGATCGATCGATAGGCCGCCATGAGTACCTCGGTCGCCGCCACGCCCGTCTCGACGCCGCTGGACGGGGGTTTGCCCTCCCGCATCGCGGCGAGAAGCTGTTCCACCGGACCGACGACACTTGCATCGCGTTCAAAATCCTCCCATTTCACCGGGACGTGGTTCACGGTGACCAACCGCGCGCTCGCGTCAATCATCAGCGATCGATGCTCGAAATTGATGGTCATGCAGTTGCTGTGCCGCGATTCACCGGACAACTGTTGTTTGCCGGCCTCCAGGAATGCGAAGAACTCGCCGTAATCGAGCACGATTTGGCCGAAGTGTTCCACATTCACCGCCCGGTAGACGTCCCATTCCTTGCGCCATTTTGCGGATACGGTTTTGGGCCGTCCGAACAGGGCCACGACGTAATCAATGGCGTAACAACCCATGTTGGTCATCTCGCCGCCGCCCGACTTCTCCGGCGGATCGAGCCGTTCCGGCCACGTCGTTTTCAGATCAAAGGACGGGTCGAAGTTCATCCCGAACAAGTGGTGGTATCCCATGACCTTCCCGTATTTGCCCGCCTGCACCTCCGCAAGCAGCCGGGCATATACCGGCACCGATCTCACCATCGGGATGTCGTGAACGAGCCAGACGTTGTGTTTGCGGACCGCCGCCTGGATGCGTCGCGCCGAGTCCAGGCTCTCACAGAACGGCTTGTTGAGGAAAATGTGCTTGCCGGCCGCCGCCGCCTTCTCGACCATCGCAGCTTTGTCGCCCGGATCGCAGGTGACGGCCACAATGTCCACATCGGGATGTGTGATCACCGCGTCGTATGATGCCGACAACTCTCCGCCATAGGCTTCCGCCAATTCCTTCGCCCGGCGAGGGTTCGCCTCATACGCGGCGACCACCCGCGTATCCTTTCTCGCCTTGAACATCCCGCAGACCCCGGCGCCGTGCGTGCAGCAGTTGCCCACCACGCCGACGCCGTACACGTCGCGAACCAGCTTCTGCTGAGCGGCCGCGGTCAGAGGCAGCGCCAGGCAACTCGCAACAAGGACAGGGATGCGATACTTCAGCCTTCGCAGCGTTCTTTTCAAATCGGAAATCGGAAATGGGAAATGGGAAATCATGAGCCGGACTCACGTTTTCAGAAGCGGCTGGTACGCTTCGGGACGGCGGTGATGCCGGCCGTAGAAGCCGCTGGATCGGAGTTCACGCAGTTGCGTCAGGTCGAGTGCGGCCCAAACGATCTCCTCGTCTTTCCCGCCGATCTTGATCACGTTGCCGTTCGGGTGAACGATCATGCTATGGCCCTTGAATTCTGGACCGGCCCAGTTCGCCATCGCGACGAACACCTCGTTCTCATACGCGCGGACGCGAAGCTGCTCACGATGGATAGGCAGGTCGCAGGTGCAGGAAGTAGCCTGCGGCACGGCGATCACGTCCGCACCCAGCATAGTCAAACACCGCGCCGCTTCCGGCACTTCACGGTCGTAGCAGATCATGATGCCCAGGTTGAACTTCGCGTTGCCGACCGCGCACGGCCACACCAAGAATCGCTCGCCGTTGGTCCAGCCCATGCCCCAGCCGATTTCGATGCGATTGATATGCACCTTGCTGTACGTGCCGACGATTTTGCCCTCCGGTGAGAGCAGGACCGCGGAGTTGAAGTATTGCTCGCCGCGCCGCTCCGGCAGACCCCAGACGATATAGATGCCCATCTCGCGGGCGAGTTGGGCGAAGTGATCGACGGACGGCCCCGGCACCGGCTCGGCCAGTCGATGCAGCTCCTCCGCCGTGCGTTTTCCCTTCTCCGGCATGGCGTATCCGGTCAGCGCGCACTCCGGCAGGATGACGAGTTCGGCCCCGTGCCGGGTGACGGCCTCGCGCACGAGACGGGTCGCCCGCGCGATGTTCGCCGCCGGATCGGCCGTCGCGGGAAGCATCTGGATCAGGGCCAGGTGCAGATAAACGGGCTCGACTGCCTCAGCCAAAAGTGATACTCCTGGAAAACAATGACTACTCCACTACGACCGGTGGTATAGTATAACCGTCAGCGGAGCCGGGAATGCAACCGCGGAGACGCAGAAAGCATTTGATCTGGTCATGCGTGCTGCTGTTGGGAGCACGGTTGTCCTTTGCGCAGGGTCAGTGCGGGAACGTGAACTCGCCGTACGGGATCAATGCGCACGCGCCGGCCGGCGCCAACCTGACGCCGCTCTTCGACAAGGTTCAGGCCGCGGGGCTGGGTTGGGTGCGCATCGACTTCAACTGGTTCGCGATCGAGACCAGCCAGGACGTGTTCAACTGGAGCATTTACGACAGCATCGCCGGCTCGGCGTCGGCGCGCGGCATTCGCATCTTCGCCACGCTGGCGTACACGCCGCAGTGGGCCACCTCCGGTGTGCAACAGACGGGCGTGCCGAACAGCCCCGCCGACTGGTACGACTTCTGTTTCCGCGCCGCCCAGCGGTATCCTTCCATTCAGCACTGGGGCATGTGGAACGAACCCAATCTATCACAGTTCTGGGCCGGCACACGAACGCAGTACATCAATGACATCCTTAAGAATGGCGCCGACGCGATCCATGCCGCCAACCCCGCCGCCAAAGTCTGCGGGCCTGAGACCGCACACATCGGCTCTACACAATGGTTCCACTGGCTGCGCGAGTCCATTCTCCAGGCCAGCGGTAAGCTGGACATCGTCACGCATCACATGTACGACAACGACGGTAACGGGGACATCACGAACAAACTTGAAGACTCAACCTTCTGCGGCACGAATAGCAATTGCTGGAATAGCAGTTTTCCGCCGTCGGTGAAGGAGGTGTTGCAGAATACCGGCTGGTACGGCAATCCATTCTGGTTCACGGAGACCGGCTGGGGCTCGGACGTGGTGGGCGAATCGAATCAGGCGGCGTACTACAACGGTTTGTTGACCGACTGGTTCACCGGTCTGCCCAACCGCGACTGGCTGCACAAGGTATTCTTCTACGAGGTGCAGGACGATCCCACCCCTGGCGTCACCAAATGGGGCATACTCAACGCCGACTTCACCGAGAAACCGGCTTATACCAGCTATAAGAACTTCATCACCGCCCATCCGCCATCGCCGGCGGCGCCATGCAAGGCGACCAGCCCCGTCCCCGCGTCTGGCAGCACCAACGTCGGACTCGGCCAGATCCTGTCCTGGACCGCCGGCCTGGCGGCCTCTTCACACAATGTTTATTTCGGAACCAGCAGCCCGGGCACCTTCCGCGGAAATCAGGCGACTGCCAGTTACAATCCCGGACCACTAAGCGCCAACGTCACCTACTACTGGCGGATCGACGAGGTCAACGGCGCGGGAACCACGACCGGTGATGTCTGGACTTTTACCACCGCTCCGCCCACTCCGCCGGGCTTGGCCAGCAATCCGTCACCAGCACATCTGGCCACCGGCGTCAGTTTGGCTGCGGATCTGAGCTGGTCAGCCGGCTCCGGCGCGACCTCGCACAGTGTTTACTTCGGGACCACCAGCCCCGGTTTATTTCGCGTCAACCAGGCCGGCACGACTTTCGACCCCGGCCCTCTGGCGTCATTTACTACCTATTTTTGGCGAATCGACGAGGTGAATTCGGCGGGTACGACCACCGGGGATGTATGGCGATTCACCGCCGGCGGCCAGCGGGGCGACCTGGATGGCGACGGTGATGTCGATCTCTCGGACTTCGGCATTTTCCAATTATGTCTGTCGGGCCCCGGTACGCCGTATACGGAAGGGTGTGCCCCGGTCGACTGGCTCGGCGATGGAGACGTGGACAGCGAGGATGTCGGCTTTTTTGTGGAATGTCTCGAAGGAGCCAATCGACCGCCGGGGTGTTGAGAAGTCCGACCACCACGGCAAAATGCGTGAGCGGACGACGCGCGGCACCTGCAAGTTGTATATACAAGTTGAGATTGATACATACCTATTGATATTATGGGCCGATCCGATTACACTGACCACAGTCGTACACAGCCGGCCAAGGCCGGGACCGCTCCGAAAGTATCAGCGTTTCCGAATAGTGGCGTGTAAAGCGGTTGAAATAAAGTGATAATGAAAACGAAAATACTTCTTGCAATGTGTGGCCGAACTTGTATACTGGTGTGATAGTGCGCTAGGAGATGGAGGGTTAGCGAGGGTCGGGAAAAGCACACCACGTCGGGTTGGTTTGCTCTAATTCCCATCTGTTACTTGTAAGCAGTGGATACAAAACCGAGATTGGTCCGTGGCGCTTTCTCGCTGATGAGATCGTGATCCCGGATTCGTTATCTCGAAGGCGCACGTCGAACGGTTGCACGAAGCGCGGCGTGGTTTTTGCTGAGTTCATGTCTGAAGGAGACATTTGAGGAAGGAGAAGCAGGCGATGAGTAAAATGGTGATAACTGGCTTAGCTGTGGGGATGCTGACCACAATCCTGGCGGGCACCGTATCGGCGGTGATAATTTCGCCGAACGATGACGCGTACATCGACGAGACGCAGCAGGGCACGACTCACGACGCCCCCACGCTCGCTGCGGCGGGAGTATTCATGAAGAACCAAACCAATTTCCGGCGGGCCGGCTTCATGGAATACACGATCCCGAACGTGACGGCATCCGCGGCCACGTTCAACGCAACGTATTTCCGAAGCCAGACCGGCGGTTCGACCGGGGCATGGACTTTTCGCTTGTCCGGTACCACGACGGCCGCTGCCTTCGATGAAACGATCCTTACTTGGACGAATGCAAACGCATCAGGCGGGATCAACAGTGCCAGCTTTACATACGGCCAGATTGGGAGCGATGTCGCGTTGAGTGGCGGAAATGGTACCGGAACGGGAGGGCAGTTGCAGGACGTCGTGCCGAATGTGCCTGTCGTCATCGACATTCTGACGTATTTCAACGCCCACCAGGGTCAGACGATTGTGTTCAAACTGAACAGCGTTTCGTCCAGCGGCAGCAGCACCGCGGGCGGCACCTTCCAGGATCGGGAGCAGTCGCGCTCGATGACGGCGAACAACGGCCCTCCCGGAGCGGTACCGGACGCCCCGTTCATCAGTTACGTCCCCGAGCCGGCGACGGCGTTGCTGCTGGCCGGTGGCCTGCTCATGCTGCGGAGACGCCGAACCGCTGGCCGTTGAGATGGCGAGCGATCAGAAGAAGGGGATGAGAGTCGAGTTAGGAACGCGGAGTCCGTGAATCGCACTGGGCGAGCACGGGTGGGGTGTGTATTCTCTTCAGCCGGTAAAAGAGGAAAAACCATGAGCAATGGAACCCGTGCGCGCATCGGACCGGTCCTGCTGGTGGTCAGTCTGGGCATGCTGGTCATGGGCGCACCTTGGGCGACGGGCGCTACTTTCACGACTCCCCAGCAGTTGGCCCTCGATGACATCTACCAGCTCAATCCGGATAACGCCAGCGGTTCGGGCTCGAACGGTGACATCGATACCTGCCCGAAGGTCGATTTGAACAACGGCGCCAGCGGAGATAATCCTTATTTCCAGCGCACGAACGTATTCAGAAGCCACCTCGGAGGATGCACCGATCGGTACTGGTACACTTCCGCCAGCCGCGTTCTCTGCAGCGACAACAATCCCGGCTACAGCTTGTGCGGCAATCCCTGCATTGATGAACCTGATCCGGCGGGAACCCAATACGTGGACTACATTCCTCCATTCGGCGGGGGGGCCAACCAGCTCACGCCGGGGCGTTACAAACTTACCGGCAGGTACCGGAACACCTCGAGCCGTGCGACTTATCCGGCCGAGTACATCGTGCATCACGCGAACGGGACGACCACCGTCCTCAAGGGCCAGCTCGAGGGTTCGCCCGATTGCAATGACTTTGATATCGGCACCTTTGACCTGAACACCGGCAGTTACATCCGCGTCAACGACACCGGCAGCAGCTCGATCACATTCAACCGGATGAAATTCACCTTTCGGGGCCCGGCGGGCGGCGTGCCTTATGTGAATGCCGGGCCTGACCAGTCGATCATCCTCCCCGCGGTGGCGAACCTGGACGGGACGGCGGTGGATGACGACGGCGCGCCGGGCGCGCTGACTACGACCTGGTCACAAGTCAGCGGTCCGGGGATAGTGTTGTTCGGGGATGCGAGCCAGCAGGACACCACGGCGACGTTCCCGGTTGACGGGGTTTACGTTCTGCGGCTGACGGCCAGCGACACGTTGAACTCGCCGACCGACGATGTCACCATCACCGTCCTTCCCAACGGCTCATGCCAGTTGGACGTGACGCCGAACTGTGACGGGACGCGGCAGAACTCGCCCACCACAGTGTTCAGAACGCACCGCCTGGCGTATCCGACTGGCCCGATCTTCGACGCAAACTTCCTGCTGACCAACCTCGGCGGGAGTACGATCAACTACACGGTGGACGAAGTGACCAGCGCCACCGGAGCCACAACGACGGACTTCACGTGGCTGAGCGTCACGAACGGCAGCGGATCGATCCCCGGAGGAGGCAGCGCGGTCGTGACCGTCAGCTTCGACAGGAGTTTTCTTCCCACTCCGTCTGCGACCGGCTCAACCGCGGTCAACGGCTTCCTTCGGTTCACCGAGCCGGGCTGCGGGCTGGCGGTGATCACACGCAAAATCACGATGACGGTCCTGGGGGCTGACGCGACGAGCGTGCACATCTATCAGGGAGCAGTGAGTCCGACGTCGACGGATTCGGGCGGCCCTCCGAGCAGCGGCTACAGCTTCGGTGTGGAGGAAGGCAGCATCCAGGGGTTCGTGGAGAATGATCCTCAGGCGATCGACGGGAAGGCGTGGCGGATCCAGGACAACGGCTCGACGAAAACGAAGTTCCGGGCGGTCCGGCCCGATCCGCTGCCGGACCCGGTGATCTTCACGCGCGCGGGGGCAACCGTGGTGGCCCGGGCGCGGGTCTACGGCCATTCGGACCCGCGGGGGGGGTGCATGATAATCTGGGACGGCACGCATCTCTCGTCGGAATACCATTGGGGCGACAATTTCGCCCAGGGCGTTATCTCGGAAATCAATCGCGGTTTCTCAGCGCCGTCGCCTCCGCCGTTTGACTCGAACTATCACATCCTGCGCATGTCGGCGATCGGAGATTCGGATTGCAACCGGGTCGTGAAACTGTACTTCGACGAGGATATCTCGCCATTGGCGGTGCTGACCATCAACAACGCCGCTGCTGTGAATACCTCGCAGAATGAAGGATTCGGCTTCGGCGCCGGCAGCACGGCTGGCACCTACGACATCGCGTTCGACTGGTTCACCGGTACCAACGCCGGGGCGTTCGCGCCGGGTGAGGAGGTGCCCATCATCGGCCAGAGCCTGAACCTGGGTGCGAGTTTGTGCAACGATCCGCGCTTCGACGTGGATGGCGATCACGACGTCGATCTGAACGATTTTGGAGATTTCCAGATTTGTTATACCGGCAATTTCGTTGAAATCACCGATCAGTCCTGCCGGTGTTTCGACAGCGACGGCGACGGACATGTGGGTGAATTTGACTTCAATGCGTTCAAAGCCTGTGCGGACACCAGTGGGTCGGATGTGCCAGCGGATATCCTGTGCGATGGGCCGTGAGACAGTTGTGTGCGCCGGGACATTTCCGAGGGGGCTGGCGGAGTCATACCGTGTTTCGATGCAGGGGAGTTGTGGGGTCACGTCTCGTGGTGGCCCATATTGCGTTCGCCATGACGGGCGCGCGGCTTGCAGCCATCGAAACGGGGACCCCGCAACCGCTCGCCGTGGGCGACACTTATCGCCTGGACATCGACGGGTTCACCAATGGCGCCGTCGAAGGAACGACCGAGCCGAAGACGGACGCCAATGACGGCCAGAACGGCGACAACCCCTATTTCCAGCGGACCAACATCACGGCCGCCCACGTGGGGCCGGGCGGCAATTACTGGTACACGCGGGAGCGGGCCACGCAGCCGGGCGAAGCCGACCCCTGCGGACCGCAGTGGATCGACTACCGGCCCCCCTTGAACATTCTTGGACCGGGCCTCTATCAGATCGATGCGATGTATCGCTACACGGCCAGTCGGGCCAACTATGCCGTGCCTTACATCGTGACCCGCGGCGATGGTTCGAGCGTCACCATCAACAAGTTCCAGAACTCCCCCACCGGCGGGGATGCCAACGGTTATGTCGCCTTCAACCTGGGCACCTTTGATCTGGGCTCGATCGGATGGGTGCGGGTCGATGATCCGGGCTGCGATTCAATCACCTTTCATCGCATGAAATTCACGCTGCTGGCTCCACCGGGCGGAATACCCTATGTGAGCGCGGGGTTCGACCAGACGATCGCGCTGCCGGATTCGGTGAGCCTCATCGGTGTCGCCAACGACGATGGCCTCCCGAACCCGCTCACCACCACCTGGACCCAACTCAGCGGGCCGGGCACGGCCGCGTTCGCGAATGCCGGCGCGCCGAGCACGACCGCGAGTTTTTCGGCGGCGGGTACGTACGTGCTTCGTTTGACCGCCTACGACGGACTGAACACGATCACGGACGACGTGACCATCATCGCCCTGCCGGCCGGCAGCACGCTGACCTACTCGACGCAGTACGAATTCGACGATCCGACCAACCCCGACCCCAGCACATCCACCGGCGTCATCGACGCGAGTTCGGGGGACGCCAACGGCACCGGCCTGCTGATCAAGTTGGGCACCGGGACGGGCAACGCCGGCAGCGGCATCGCCGGCGGCATCCTGCATTACATCGACAGCAGCAGCAGCGGAAACCACGGGTATTATTTCCAGAACGGCGGGTCCAGCATCAGCTACACGGTGGACATGGCGGTGCGGGTCAATGGCGGCGTCAGTGGAACCACCAACCGCCGCTCGATGGGTTTCAGTGCCGGCAACGGCAAAAATCTGGGTTTGCGGCTGCACAAGATCAATGACGGGGGCAACAGCTCATGCCTGACGGGCAGCATGCGCTTCGCTGCCGGAGGCGGCGGCACCGGGACGGAGGCGTGCACCGATTTCTCGACGCCGGATTTTCATCGGATCCGCGTCGCGGTTGACGCCCTGACGAACTCGTTCCGCGTGTACGACCTGGACAACCAGATCGAGCTCACCAGCGCGTCCGGGGGCGGCGGCGGCAGCCTGAGTTGGGCGGCCGAAATCAACAATTTGGGCGGCTTTCACATCGGTTCCATCTCCGGCAGCAACACCACTTCGACCGATTACGAGTTGGATTACTTCCGCGTGCTTCTTGGTCTCGCGGTTCAGGACGCCACCAAGACGATTCTGCCGATCGGCCTGTGCCACGATCCGTTTGCCGACGCCGACGGGGACCACGACGTGGACTTGAATGATTTCGGCGCGTTCCAGACCTGCTATACTGGCAACACCGGGACGATCGTCGATCTTGCGTGCCGATGCTTCGACCACAACGGCGACAATCACATCAACGAAATGGATTTTAATGCGTTCAATGCGTGTGCGAACACGAGTCGCTCAGAGGTGCTCGCGGATGTATTATGTGATGGGCCGTAACGGGCGAGAACACGCTTGGCTCGTGCTGGCCGCGCTCGCGCTGGCGGCGTCGATGGGCTGTGCGCATGCCGCCCGGGCGGGTCTGATTGGTACGCCGCCCTCCAGCGTCACCACGTACCGCGTCTGGGAAATGGCGATGTCCGCCAACACGCCCGGATCAAACCCCTACATCAATGGGCCTTCAGTCACAACGACGTTTACCGGGACCTCCGGTGCGGCCAGCGGCAAGGTGGTGACGTCCAAAGGGTTCTGGGACGGCAGCAACGTTTGGCGCGTGCGCTTCGCCGCGACGGCGACCGGGAACTGGGCGTGGGCGACCTCGTCTACCGATGCCGGCTTGAATGCGATCGCCGGAAACGTAACGGCGGTCGCGCCGACCGCCGGTGAGCTGGCGGCCAATTCGCTGTATCGCGGGTTCCTGGAGCGCGACGGCAGCCATGCCTGGAAACTGTCGGACGGGACGCCATTTCTGCCCGTCGGCGACACGGCGTGGTCCTTCTCAGAGGAACTTATAACCTCTGAATGGCAGTCCTGGATGAGCGCCCGCCAGACGCAGAAGTACAACACGTTCCTGGGCTGCATCTGGCTGGCCATATACAATCGTTCCGGCGTTCCCGACGCCTTCCCTGATCAGGCGGACGGCACAACCTGGGACAATCTCCAAGTCAACTACTTTCAGCGCCTGGACGGCATGGTTCAATACGCCAACGATCACGGGATCATGATGGGCCTGACGGTCGGAGGGTTTCCGGGCAACAGCAGTTGGTTTAACAAGATGGCGACGCTGGCCCGCAACGATCGCTGGTTCAAATACTGCGTGGCCCGCTATACGGCTTACAACGTGCGCTGGGGTTTGTACGGCGAAGTCAACGAGGCCAACCCTCCGAGCGGCTGGGATGTCGTCGGCGGCATCACCACCTGGCAGGCGCAGGTGGCCCACGACGCCCAGCTCATTAAGAATGAAGATCCCTACGATCACCCCATCGGCAGCCACTCGACGGGTATCGACAGCAGCAGCGCGAGCAACGCGAACATCGACTACATCGAGGTGCAGATCGGCAGTTCTGCGAACCGCACGGAAACGCAATATCAGAGCGCGCTCTCGTATCATAACTCTTATGGGAAGCCGATCTGGTTCGAGGAATACTGGTACGAGCCGCCGGAATACGACAACGACTACATACTCGGCATCCGCAATACGCACCGGAGCTTCGTGGCCGCGATGGCCTTCCCAACCATGGGCAGCAACATGCGATCGCACTATCCGAATTTCAACATCAGTCAGGTCACGACCGACCCGGGCGCCATCCGGATGTCCTACTTCTACGACTTCTTCAAGAATCTGGACATGCACAATTTCACGCCCTCCGGCGGACTGGTCAACACCGGGCAATGCGGAAAGTTCGGGAGCAGCTACGCGATTTTCAAGCAGGGCGGGGGAAGCGTCACGCTCGATCTCACCGGCGTGAGCGGCACCTTCAACGTGACCAAGCTGGACATCAACAACGGCGCGACGGGCAGCCTGTCGAACATCACAGGCGGAGGCCAGCGCACCATCAATCCGGGCACGTCGAACGATGTGTCGATCCTGGTCACGCTTGGCGTCGGGGGGCCGAACCAGCCGCCCAGCGTGAATGCGGGCCAGGACCAGAGCGTGAGAGGCACCGACACCGTCAATCTCGATGGCACGGTGAACGACGACGGTCAGCCCATTCCGCCGGGCGCGGTCACCACCCAATGGTCCAAGTTCAGCGGGCCCGGCACGGTCAATTTCGGCAATGCGGCGGCAGTGGACACCACCGCCACATTCTCGAGCGCGGGCTTTTATGTCTTAAGGCTCACGGCCAATGATGGTGAGTTCGCCGTCAGCGATGACATCAGCATCATGATCGGGATCCCCGGCGATTTCAACGGTGACTTCGATGTGGACCAGGAGGATTTCGCCAAGTTCCAGTTATGCCTGACCGGCTCCGGTAATGAACAGACTGATCCCGTATGTTTGCAGGCACTCATCGATTTTGATCACGATACTGATGTGGACGCATCCGATTTCAGTGGCTTCGCTGATTGCATGTCGGGGCCGAATGTCATCGGCAACCCGACCTGCGCTACGCCGTAGGTGGATCGGGAGTCAGCCCGCGCGGGCGACGCCCTCCCGGCGGTGCTTCGGCGGGAATCACAAGACTGGAGAACGGATCGAGCCATGAAGGCTCAAAAACGACCAACCAAGTCCCGCCGGCTGAAGGATCACCTCCTGGATCAGATGCGGCAGCAGCGGATCCCGGTGGGCGGGCGTCTGCCGTCCGAGACCAGCCTGATTCAGGAGTTCTCGCTCAGCCGATCGACGGTTCGGCAGGTCCTTTCCGAGCTGTCGATTGAGGGATTCATCGAGCGGCAACAGGGTCGCGGCACGTTCCGCGTGGGCGATGTGCGGCCGGAGCGCAAGACGCGCAGTCACCGTTCCATGCTCGTCGGTGTCTGGTTCAACTGGCCCTCCGGGCCGTTGTTCGGCCCGATCGCCGAAGGCATTCGCGAAGAGCTGCTTCTGTGGGGCTATCACGCCGTCTTTGAAGTCGGCGGGCTTGAGACCGGAGCCGAGTACCGCGGGATCGAAAGTCTCCTGCGCAAGGAGCTGGATGGATTCATCGTTTCGCCTTCGACCAACCTCGATGACGAACACGGGCCGCTGATCGACCTCATCCGGCGGGACGTTCCCCTGGTCCTCGTCGATCGCCAGTTGCCTGGCTATGACACGGACCTGGTGGCCACCCATTGCGAGCTGGGCGGCGAAGAGATCGTGTCCCATCTGATCCGGCTGGGTCATCGCCGCATCGGGTTCATCGGAATCCAGGGATTCTCGACCATGGAGGACCGCGTGCGCGGCTATCGGCAGATGATGCGTCAACACGGCCTCGCCGTTGACGAGTCCTGGGTGCGCGAGGAGCGCGGCGTTGCCGAAGACCACGGCCGCCGGGCGGCCCGGGAGGTGCTTTCGCTGCCGGCGGATCGGCGGCCGACCGCCTTGTTCGGAGGCATGGACATCATTTCAGAAGTAATAGCCTCTGTGGCCCAAGAACTGGGTTTGCAGATCCCCGGGGACCTTTCCGTGGCGGGGTTTGATGACGTGAACATCGATCCGGCCAAGCCCGCGTGGCTGACGACGTACGCGCAGCCGAAGCAACGGATCGGCCAACAAGCCGCCCGCCTGCTCATGAAGCGGCTTCAGAAATCGATTCGCAGCAGTTCGATTATCCTGCTGGAAGGCAAGCTGGTCGAGCGCGCATCGACGGCGCCGCCCACCGAAATACCACGATCCGCAGTTGAATTATGAGTTGAGAGGGCTGGGTGAGAGTCGGGCTTCGAGGAGCACGGTGCGGGCCTGACTCATCACCTCGCCGAGCCGGCGCTGGCGTGACCGGGCGTCGGCGCGGGACTTGGCTTCCATTCGGGCCGACCGCCGAAGGGATCCTGGAGGTCAAGATATCGCCTGGCCCGCAGGTCCCAGACGCCGGTCCATTCTGCCGTCCCGGGGGTGCCGGCCTGAGCCAGTTGACGGATGGCCTGACCGCGAAGTTGGGCCCGGCCCGGAGGCGGCTCGCCGATCGCGTCATCAATGCGGTCGATGCCTGGCACGCGGTGCGTCAGCACGCCGGCCCGGTCGAGGGCGGCAAAGATGCCCGCGGGCTCAATCTGGCTGAAGCGCGTGTCGATCTCCAACAGCTCGGCGCGCAGGTCCACAACGCGATCCAGATCGTCCGCCCGCAGCCCGGCTTCTTCGACACGCGACTTGATGGATCGGCAGCCCGCGGGAGATGAGCGGAGAGTCTTCAAAATACTTCTAAGCGGGGGGGTGGGCAGACAAGCCAATTCCGCGGAATCGGCGTCCAAACCGGCGCCCAGTCCGGCAAGGGCCGGTAAGCCGCGCAGCACCCGGCTCCAGGCGGGCAGCGACGACCACGGGATGCCCCGGCGCTCGGCATGACTGCGATACAGCTCCAGCTTGATGGCCCAATCGAGCGTCGTGCCGACCGCCCCGGGACCGCGCTCCAACTGATCCAGCGTCTCGCGCCAGGCAGCACAGACCTGCGCCGCCCACTCGCAGCCGGCCATCTCCGAGGATTCGACGAAAGACTCGGCATGGTAAAGATAGTGATGTTGGATGTCGATCGCGGAGAGGCGGCGGTCTTCAGCGGCCATGGCCGTCGCTCGACAGTCTGGATCGCTGATGAATATCTTCAGCGCTTCCACAGGATCCTTGAGCTGGACCTCCTGCACGATCTCTCGTCCCGCATCGATCATCAGCACGACCAGCAACGTGCAGCCGATCCGCAGCCACATGGCTTTGTGCGACTGTAGCCCCTCGCCGCAGATCAGGTGCAGGCGGCGCCAGCCGGGCCCGGCAAGAGGCTCATCCCGTGTATGAACGATGCCTCGGGCGTGTGTGGAATGATCGGAGATCGCCTGTCTAAGAAATGTGGATCGGGGCGACAGGGTGAACTCGATGCCCGGGGACGTGGGATGAAAGCCGCCCGCGCCGGCGATGATCGGCCGCGAGACCAGGAACGGGAGCAGGTGCTGGTGGAGTCGCGGCGGCGGGCAGCGGTAAAGATAGGACTCGTGTGAACCCCACGTGGCGTGATGGTAATCGACGTTATTGCGGAAGATCAGCAGTCGGCACGCCCGGCCCAGCTCGCCGGCCATCCGGTCACCGGCCAGAACATAGCGCACCACGTCCGCGGGGGTTGAGCATTCGGGGGTCGATACTTCTAAATGCCCGCAATCGACATAGATCCGGCAGCCGTTGTCCGTGAAGACCCCCGATGAGTTCGCGCCCGGCAGATGGCGGAAGCGGCGCGGAATCTCCACGCTCAGGCGGAGAGCGATTGCCTCCTGGCGCTCTACCGGCTCACAGTTGCCCCGGTGCGCGACAGCTCCGTATTCCGTTTCCACGCCGCATGCGACTGGAATCATGGGATTCACTGGGCCGAGCGTTGGCGGTTGGATTCGAGGAAGCGTTCGCTGTCCTGCGAGAGCGCCCGATCGATGGCATCGCGTCCGGCGGCGGCGAGCTGCTCCGCACTTGCGCGCAGCGCGGCCAGTGTGCCGCCCGAGCCGCCGGCTGAGCCGGCAGCACTTGCCTGCTCGCGGTCCTCAACGTTGCGAACCCGTTCGTTCATGCTCATGGTCATCCTTTCTTCTATTGATAATGTCCCTGGGTCAGCGGACCTTTCAGAACCCGGCACGCAAGTGCCGGGCCTTGGCCCCGCCCTCGTGGGCGGGGTTCTGACTATCGTCTGGCAACATCAGACCGCTCAAACCATCGAGCAGGTCATCGAGCGTCTCGGCCCGCCCAAAGACGGCTTGTGTCTGCTGGCGCGTGAAGGCGGTTGGATCGGCCAGATCGATCGACCAGTATTTGCCAGAGCAGCCGTTGCTCCGGATGTAAAAACGAATGGTGTCCCAGTTGACCGAGTCGGCGAATTCACCGGCCAGGGCCAGGAGTTTGCCGCGCGTCCAGGCCCGCGTATCCGATGGCGGCTCATGAATGAACCGCTCGATCTCGGCGGGCGCGGCGATACGCTCGACCGCCTCACCGCGCTCGCAGGCCCAGTAGAGACCTTCGCCGCGGTCGGAACTGGCATAGACCTGATCGAGATGGCGGATCTGCGGCGAAGACCAGGTCAGGCCCTCACGTCTGCTCATGGCCTGTTCGAGGAGCGTCTTTTTCAGCACCCAGTCGAGGCGGCCGCTTACTGCGGCGAAGTCGTGGTTCTTGAGTTTTTCCAATGTGTCGCCGGCCAGGGCCAGCACTTCATTTGCGCGGGGCACAAGATCGTCACAGCCGCCGGCCTCGGCGAAGCGCATGGCTTCTTCCCAGTACAGAAGCTGAAGCTCGACGGCCGTGTACCGCTTGCGGGTGATGGTGCGGACACGGGTGGTCAGCGTGGGATCGTGACTGATGGCCACCACCGACCGCACGGGATCATCGAGGATCAGACACGGATTGAGCCGCCCGCGTTGCATCATGGCGAGCTGGATTTGAAGCAGACCGACCTTGAGCAGACACGCGACGTGGCAGAGATTGCTGTCGTAGCAGATGACGTGCAGGCGGGCCATTGTGCCGGCGGACTGTGTCGATGAATGGTTCGATGATTCACCGTCTCGGTACGAGCCGGTTCTGCCGCACAAAGGCTCGTCGCGTGAATTCACAATGGGCCGCTGATAAGTGGTTTGCAAGCCGGTGAGCCTCTCGAGAAAGTCGGCCCGTTGTGAGATCTGATAGTCCACCGGCGTCCGGCCATTCTCAGCGCCGACCTTGCCCGCCCCAGTCAATACCATGTGGGTGATCTGGAAGCTGGCCAGGTACGGCGCCAGCATTGGCTTGTAGAAAAAGATGTCATCCCAGGTCGCACGCGGGATCAGGAAATTGAGGTGCGATCCGTACGAATGGTCATGGCCGTCGCTGTTGTTGATGAGCACGGCCAGCCGGCATCTTTCCGGGAGCTTGGCGCCGGCGGCTTGGCGGGCGTCTTCGAGAACGCGGAGCAGCGCGTGATGCGCGGCCACGTAGTCGAATGCGTCGCGCACCTCGGGCAGGCAGGCCTCCGGATGCGTCATATCAATGTAAAAACATGCGCCCGAGGGCAGGAACTGCCGGTTCCAGTCCTGGGGATCGTAGCCCGGTGCGTTTGTGCCGCGCGACTCTTCATCGTACCAGGCCGCGGATGATCGGCATGCCGGCGTGGACATCTCACGGGGGAAGCCGCGAATCTCGCGGAGGATCAGGCGGCTGGCCCAATCTCCCGTACCGCCGGACTGATCGATGCCTTCGATGAAGCTGCTCACTTCGGTGTCCGCGCCGAGCAGGATCGGCAATGTGGCCGGCCAATGGCGGCACGGCCGCAATATGCGAAATCGAGTCGGCTGATTATTCACGCCGTCACCTCCAACGACCCCTGTTCGAGCGCGGGATGATCGGTTCCCGATGCAGGTTCGCCCCGGCGCTGCGATGACAAGGCGTCCAGACGGAGAAAACGATGCGGCCGCGACACCTTGCGAACCACGGGTTCAACGCTGGCCACCGGCATGTCCTGCGGCAGTCCGGCCAGATGCTTGTGGCAATTCCACGGGGTCAGGATGCGGGCCGCCGACTCCAACTCCTCGGACATGGCGGTGAGCACATCTTCCAGACTCACGCCGACCTGCTTCGTCTCGATGTCGCGCAGGCACGCCTTCTCCGTGGCCAATTGCACGATGCCGGCGATGAGGCTGCCGTTGATCAGGTCTCCGGCGTGCACGGTGCGCTGTTTGCCGTCGCGGAAAGTGACGGTGGCCAGTGCGCCGTCGCCATTGGGACTGTAGGCCCGCGAGATGGCGGCATCGATGATCGCCCAGCGACTGGCGTCACCGTCATCGCCGTGACCGTTGCGAGCGCAGGGGATGTGCGGTTTGAGGTATTTCGCGAAGATCGCGCGGGCGCCGTTGCGGTTGGGCCGCGGCACCTGGATGATGCGGTCGCCCAGCCGGCCGGGCCGCATCAGCGCCGGATCCAACACCTCCGGCCGGTTGGTAGCGGCCACTACGAGGATGTTGCCGCGCGATTCGAGCCCGTCCAGTTCGCTCATCAAGGCATTCTGGACACGCTCGTCCACGCGCTGGGCCGTTTCAGCGCCGCCGATGCCGCGACCGAACCCGATCGAATCGACTTCGTCGATGTACATGACCACCGGGATGTCGCCGTCTTCGGCCGCGGCATCACGGGCCGAGCGAAACACGTCGCGCCAATTGGCTTCGCTCTGCCCGTACCAAACGCTATTCATCGCTCCGGGCTTGATATGGATGAATCGGCTGCGGCTGACGGGCGACAGCGTCGCCAGCCAGTTGGCCAGGGCGCGGGCCATCATGGTCTTGCCCGTGCCCGTCGGGCCGACCAGCAGCACCGCCTTGACGCGGGCCAGATCGTATCGCGAGACCGTTTCAGGGTGGTTCCGGTGCAGCACGATGACCCGCTGCAACTGGGCGATCTGATCGTCCAGCCCGCCGATGTCGGCGAAGGTCTGTTTGGGTGTGTCTTCGAGGAAGAAGTGCTCGCCGCGCGAGCGATCAATCTTCTCGAAGGCCATGAGCAGGTTGCGATCCCAGCGAACCGTGTCGCCGGACTTGAGCGGCACTTCTTCGAGGTGCTCCGCCGCTTCGACAACCATTTCCTCGTCGCGCCATTTGATGATGATCCGGCCGTCGTCGAGCCGCCGGTCGAAGATGGCCGTGTCGCCGCAACGCAGCAGGTCCGGACTCGCGGAAGCCATGATCGCGTTGCGCTCGTGGCTGAGGAGAACGCAATCGCCTTTGCGCAACTTGCCGGCATCAACGCCCGGAGCCAGACCGACGATACGCCGCTCGTTGCCCTGGAACACCACCGCCTGCTTGCCGGCCGGCAACTCCTGGAACCCCAGGAAGATCGCCGGCAGCCACGGCAGGCAGGTCAGCTTCGTCACGATCTCCTTCAGTTCGTGCTGCGCGGCCTGAGCTTGTGCCATACCTTTCTGGCATCGAGTGAATTGTCGGATCAGAAACTCATCCAGGGCGCCCGCGGACCGGTCAGAACTCTGGCGAAAGCGCTGGAGCATTTCCTTCTTCTCAGCTTCGCTGGGCGCGCCCTCGCCATGTGCGGAGAGCAGCTCGAAGATCGAACGCAGCATGGCCTCTTCAGCGGGTGCACGTTGGGGCATGGACCACCTCCTCTTGAACCACTGGCGCGCTCACGTCGGCCCGGGCGGCGCCGAGAACGTAAAAACCACGGGGCGCGATCACGCCCAGCCGCCATCCGAACAGTGCGTACTCGACACCCTGTTCGGTGTGGTTGGCCAGCAGTGCCGGGCTGTACGCTTGCGGGAAAGCCGTCCGATGTACCGCGCAATCGGACGTGCTGAAGAACGCGCCCTGCTGGAGCGGGCAGACCGCGCGGCGCTCCGGCGCACAGTCGCGGCACCAGAACTTCTGCGGATGCGAATGATGCCAGCCGACCATCAGCTCGCTACGCCCGCGCAGGCGGATCGCCGCATCGGCCGCTGCCCAGGTCTCCGCCGTGAATGTCAGTTTCGTTGCTTCCGCGCGCGTGTGGGCCGCGGGCACTTGAGCGGTCACTTCGACAAAGACGACCCCCGCCCGATCGGGATCGCGATGCAGGTATCCAAGGAGAACACCGCCGCTCTCCACCGCTCCCGCCTCCACAGTGCTTACGGTGATTTCATCCAACACCGGCTGTGGAATAAAGACGGGGAAGTCATCCTGCTCGGTTGGCCCATGCGGGTATGCAGCGTCCAAGAACATCTCCATCGTCCGCGTATCGATCGGCGGAGGACAGCTCACCTCTTCCACATGAAACCCCGCGGGCGAACTGGCCACGGCATCACCCTGTCGAACCGAGAGGCGCGCAGCGTCCGGCGTCGTGGGCTGACGATAGGCGCATACCTGGTAACGGAAGACTTCGCCGTCCTTCAGCTCGCCGCTCTTGACCAACCGGGCTGAGGTCTGCCGAACCTGCTCCTTGAAATAGGCCGCCGGAAAATCGCGCTCCACGATCCGCTCGTCTCCCGCCGCGCGCATGCGGAAACCCCGGACCACCGGCTCGCCGACTTTTTCATCCCAGATCGGCTCGACCACCAGCGGCTCGTGCAGGAGAGCTGCCGAAGCATCCGCCCGCAGCGCATCCCACGCGAGCTGCTCGCGGGCCGGCTCCCAATCCACCTCGAGCGCCGTCTGGCGGATCTCGGTCCCGTCCTCCCGATAGAAGCGCACGGCATAACGATCACATTGAATGGGCACAGGCAAGCCCTCCGTATCGCTGACGACCGTTTCACACTCCGCCCGCGTCAATGCTGGGATGCAGCGTGACTTCGTCCTCCGCCTGCAACGCTTCACCGACCACCTCGGAGCCGTTCAGGTAGCGGCCCTCGCGCTCCAGCCGGGCGCGGTACGCGATCGGGCGGCCCTCACTGTCCCGCGTGGACAGTCGCATGGCCGGCATGGCCAGGCCGACCAGCTCGTCCACCGAATGGTCCGGCAGCACCTGCGGCGCATGGAACCGCTTCTGGCCGGTCACATCCTTGAAAAACACGCCGAATGGTCTATCACTTACCGCTGTCATGTTCGCGTTCCTTTCTGCCCACCGGGCAATGCACACGCTTAAGCCAACATTGTGCGTTCAGATACGCACGGGCTATCTCATCTTCTCGTAATGCTTCAACCTCCCGCCAGCAGAGATCGCAGGCCACCGACAGGGCCGACAGCGCCTCGGCCCACTGCACCGGTCGTACGGCAATCGGCACGGCGACTTCCAGATAGCACGAAATGATCCCGCCCATATTCCTCGTCCCCGTTCGCACCATGCTCACCCCGCGGGCGATCATCCGCTGCAATAGCTCGATGGCCCGCCGGCACACATCCGACACGGCGCTCACGCGGCCGACTTCCACGTGCAGCACGAGCTGCCCGTGCCCATCACGATGAACCACCGCCTGAAAGAACGCGTTGTCGACTTCGAGCGGAATCATCACTTCGTCACCGTGAGCCTTTGCCGGCCAGCCCGCTTCGGCACAAAGCGCCAGTGTGTCCGGGCAGTCGCTTACGCCATCGCAAATCGCCAGATCCATTGCGGATCCTCTTCGCTACGCACTCAGCTTGCGGCGTTTCAACGGTCGCCGGTCAATCGGAAACCGGGCACGGTTGTCCGGCTGCCGTGCCCAGGCCGCGGCATCCGGATTCAATGCATCGTTGGGCGCGAAGTTGTGGTAGGTCAGGATCTCGTACACCTGGTACAGCAGATCCACGATGGACATGCCCGGATGCAGATGGCCGGCGCACAGGAACGGCCCGAGGATGTTCGGGTGCCAGACGTTGAGCGGCCATAACACCGTAAACACCTGGCGGGTGTCCGCGCGGATCTGATAATCGGGCGGGATCCAGATGCCGACCTCGAAGTGATCGGCCTCCACAACGCGCCTGTCCGCTTCGCGGACCAGCCCCTTGCATGAGAACCGCGCGACCAGGTGCCGCGGCGCACGGTCATGCAGCGACTCGACCCTGACCAGATCGCTCTCGCCCGCCAGGCGCGATGCATCGGGCCAGTTCTTCTCCCACCAGCGCGTCAGAATCATATCCGTCATGTAACAACCCCAAGTTGAAAATGCGGTTGACCCGAAACGCCGCTGACCATCAGTATGTCGCCGCCGGTCAGGCCTAACCGGCGCAGCGAGCAGCGCCGCTCCGCCTGCGAGACCACGGCTGCGTTCAGCGCTTCAATCAGGTCCATCCCCGCGGCCACCAGCTCATGTCCACATCCCGGGCAGCGCGTCTCCGCCTTCCGCAGGCGACCCGCGAGACGAAAGACCTTCCGGTTGCCTTGCCCGCACGCTGAACACGTCAGATTGCGGACGAACGTCTGTCCGTCCACTGAGATCGCCGCGGGCTCTCCGGCGATGTTTGTGGCCAACTCCAGGGCCTCGCCCAACCTGCACGAAACTGAAAGCTCAGCACAAACCCGCCACGGCCGGTGATCGAACGGGCAGTCTGGACGACGGACGTTCCGCGTGGTCACCAGTCGATTCGTATTCAAATCGAGGATGATTTCACGACCCGTATCCCCCGGTCCGAGTCCACGTTCGATCGCACGCGTGACCTCGCTCATCGCCAGGCACGCCGCCGCGGCACCCAGGTACGCCGAGGCGTGGGTGGCGGGAGCCTGCGGCTCATCCGCGCCACAGGCCAGAGTCGCTCCCACCTGCGACCAGTCGTCTATGCCGCAGCAATAACACGGACCATCCTCGATCGGCACGAATACGGATACCCTTGCCAACGCCAGCTCCGCGTTCACGCCCGTGTCGATCAGCGGCTTGCCGGCCCGCCAGGCGTGCGTCGCCAGATCGACGCGGCTACGCTGGCTGTCCAGACAGCCGATCACCAGGTCCGCATCGCGGAACACCCCCGGCGGCACATATCTCAGATCAGCGTAAATGGGTACGACGTAGCGCCGGCCCCCCGTGGCCGGCGTCGGCTGAGATCCGGCGATCGAATCGGTAATCGCCTGTGCCCGGCGGGCGGCTACCTGGGCTTTCGGTCGCCCCACATCGCGGGCCGTGATCGCCTGGCCGGCCGCGTTCGCCGCGGTGTACACGTCTCGATCAATGATCACCAGCTTGGAAATCCCGGACAGGCGAGGGACAAACCCAATCAGGTTTGATCCGATATTTCCGACCCCACAAAGGAGAATCGACAAGGATTTAGCATTCGGTTGCGACACGGTCTACATCCCCTCCGGTGTCCACTGAAACTCCGCATCGGGGTAGAGCGACACGATATAATCGCACAATGCGCAGGTCTTGAAGCCGCGGTCTTCGTTGACGTATCCCGTCCAGCAAGGCAGTTCTTCGCTCTGGTGATGCCAGATGCCGCACGCCGGACAACGCACTGCCGCAGCGCCCGAGGCAATCTCCTGCTGGCAGCGCGGGCACTTCGCCGAATGCACAGATGCCGCAAATACTTCGACGGCCGGCAGCCGCTCGGTGCTGAAATAAACCGGCCCCCCGTCGCCTGCTTGAATCTCATCCTTGTTTCTCAGCACGCGAATTCCCGTCACCAGAAGCAGCCCATTCAAACACACGCGTGACAGAGGATCGCCCAGCAACACCCAACGATCGCACGAATCGGCCGCGTCCGTTGAGGCGGGAGCGAGCAGGGCAGGACTTCGCTCCAGCGGCACGGCAGATGCGGCCACAGCGGGGGCAACCGGCGCACCCCGCACGCCGGTCAACGCCACCCGCTCGCCGGTCAACGGCACCACCGCCCACGTGCCCGCCGACGCACGATCTTCAATCCAAAGATGCGCCATCCGCCATCCCCGCATCAGGAACGATTGTTTGCAGATACCGAACGATTTCCCAAAAAACAGTAATACTCCGGCGACTCGCCGCTGTCCCAGGGTACGCTAGCACATTCACAAAAAGATGCAATATGCTTATAGTCCCATAATAGCATGTTTTTACGTTTAATTAATTGAGAAACGGGATTGCCGTCCGTATCTGCAACGGAATCGTCGGGAGATTATCCAAGATATACATATCTCAATAATTTAATGTTGGAGATATGAAATCCATGAGCTATACTCTGTCTGTATTTGAAGACCGCGGACTCGCTTACACAGCGCCGCGGAGAATCGCGCGTATCATTGTTCTCACGTGGAAAGGAGCTGAATCATGGGAAGAAAGGCAAGAACGCTACGGGATATCGAACGGGACGTCGCCGGTTCGGATGTTCGCGCTGGCCGCGGGGGCCGCAAACCCTTGGCCAAACACGAGGACATGAGCCGCCAGGAGCTGGTGTCCGCGGTTTGCCATTTTTACGCCGACGGCAAGTCTCCGTCGGAAATCGTGAAACTGATGAAAAAAGACTACGATGTGGATTTGCACCGCGAGGAACCCAACCTCTACATCCGCTACGCCGCCAAACACAAGTGGATCCGCTTTGTGCCGCCGTTCCATCTGTCACTCGCCAAGGACATCAAAGACAAATACGACTGGCTGGATGACGTCGAGGTCATCCACACCAGCATCTACGACGACGTCGCCTACCGCGGCGCCATCATGCTGATCAATCTGCTGCGCCGCCACACCCGCGCTTCCGGATCGCGCAGCGAGGTGCACATCGGTTTCGCCGGCGGGCACTCGATGCGCAAGCTCTGCCAGATCTTCGCCGATTTCCTCCGCCAGCCCGTCGAAGGCCTGCCCAAGCGGATCGTCTGTCATGCCATGGTCGCCGGTTTCGACATCGAGGACCCCACCACCGCACCGAGCGGCTTCTTCACCCATCTGGCCAACGACCCCACCATGCAGGTCGAGGTCGGATTCGTGAATTTGCACGCTCCGGCCCTGGTCTACACCGAACGCTTTGCCGACATGAAGAAGTGGGAAGGCATCCGCGAATCGTACGTGCGGGCCAGGGAGCTGGACATCATCGTCACCTCCGCCAGCAACGGCGACGGGCACAGTACGCTGGAGATCTACATGGACCAGAAGCCCAAGGCCAAGCAGATCCTGCAAAGTGCGGGTTTCGTCGGCGACATGCTGTGGCGGCCGCTGGGCAACGATGGGCCCATCGAACGGGACACGGTCATCCGCGCCATGACGTTACTGGAACTCAGCGACCTGCCCGACTTCATCGAGAAGAAGAAAAAAAGCGTGCTGCTCGTGCTGGGTCCGTGCGGGGACTGCAAAAAGCCCCGGACCCGAATCCTGAACGCCATCCTCAACCAGCCGAAGGAACGCCAACTGATCACCCACCTGGCGGTCGACAGTCGCACAGCGGCCGGGTTGAAACTGCCGCACAGCGACTGAAGCTGGAGGGCTGAATCTCACGGGTTCCGGTACGCACCCGCAGGCCACAGCCGACGGTGGGATTTGAACCCACGACCTCAGCTTTACGAAAGCCGTGCTCTACCGCTGAGCTACGTCGGCGCGGCACTCGTTGGATACGAGATGCTCGACCACAACAAGGTACGTCGGAGGCGTGAAAATGACAAGTTCATTTCACGCCGAGCAGCACTTCCTGCGTCAACTGGTCCAGACGCTCGTGGTGTAGCTTACGGCGGGCCAGTTCGTCCGGCGAGAACGTCATCTGCGACAGCTTCGACGGCGGCGGCGGCGGGTCGGATGCGCCCTTGTTCAGGTCTTTGAGAATACCCTGGATCTCCGCGTCGGCGTTGAACTGCCGCACCTTCTCTTTGAGTATCAGATATGTCCGCATGCAGCCGTTAACGAAATCCCACACCTCCTCACGGTCGGCGGTGCGATAGGCATGGGCGTCGAACGAACGTGGGCCGTTCCAGCCGGCATCCTCGACCAGCTTGACGACGAAAAATGACTCCTTCAGATCCTCCGAGCCAAACCGCAGGTCCTGATCGAACCGCAGCGTCTTCTGCCCGTTGAAATGGCAGCCGAACAGCTTGTTGCATTCCAGCGCCTGCGCGATCTCGTGATACGCATTGAGGCCGGCCATGCGGGCGTGGGCCATCTCGGGCACGATGCCGCAGTTCTCCGGCTTATCCAGCGTGGCGATGAGCGCCAACCCGTGACCGACCGTCGGCATGTAGATGTCGCCGCGCGGTTCGTTCGGTTTGGGCTCCATCGCCAGGCGATGACCTTTGTAACCCTTCTCGTCGATGTACCGCTGAAGATAATTGAGCGCCTCGCGCAGTCGCTTGATCGCCTCCATCGGATTCTTGGCCGCATCCACCTCCGCGCCGTCGCGGCCCCACCAGAGGTTGCACAAACGGCAGCCCAATTCATACGAGATGTCGATCGCGTTCATGTAGCGCTGGAGCGCATACTGCCGGACCTTCGGGTCCAGGCTGGTCAGCGCGCCATCCTTGAACGCGGCATGCCCGTGGCAGTTCGCGCCGCAGTTGACGCACACGATGTTCTCGTCGGCCATGAGCTTCTTAGCGTCGCGGATCAGCCGGTCGCGCTCGGCCGCACTCGTGCCCTCCGGCACCAGGTCCTCCGCGTGCATCTCGTACGCGTAGACGTTCCGGCGGCCAAGTTCGCGGATCACATCCAGCCCGCTCATCGGCTCGCGCGTCGGCTCGCCGAACGGATCGCGCCCGGTGTTCTGAATCGTCCACAGGCCGAATGCGAAGTGGTCGCTCTTCTGTGGTTGGTACGTGGCCATGTTTTCTCCATCCTAAAAACTGTTGGGGTGAATCGTCGCATTGTAAAGACCGCTTTGCGGTTGCACCAGACGCTCAGCGGCGTATGATCGGGGCCGGCGACACCGCTACGGAGCTTCTGACGAAGGAGCAGGTCATGGTGAAATTGACTGACGGCGAAATCGAGACTCGGCTCAAAGGTCTATCCGGCTGGGAGCGGGCGACAGTGGGGGGCAAACCGGGTATCCAGAAGGTCTTCAAGACCGGTAACTTCCTCAACGGCCTGGGCTTCATCACGCGCGTGGCCGTGCTGGCGGAACAGGCCAATCATCACCCCGATGTCATTTTCACCTACCCGCGCGTCACCATGCAGCTCACCACGCACGACGCCGGCGGCCTGACCTCAAACGATTTCGACCTCGCCGGCAAGATTGACTTGGTGCAGTAGCGCCGGCCCCCCGTGGCCGGCGTCGGCGGCAACAGGGGGGTGCATCCAAACTTCAGGGGCATTCTTGGAGTGCGGTGGCATCGACGCCGCTTTGGCTGATCGAGGTGATCGTCCCAAAGAACCAAAGCGGCGTCTGGCGCCGCCGCAGTCCAAAAGGCCCGTCTAGCCATGAGGCTGCCCCCGTTTCGCGGATGCACCCGCAACCGGGGCCGTCGCTGCGGCGGTATGGTTCGTCGCCGGTGATTCTGATAAACTGATCGGGAGTCGTGTTGCGGAGCGAGAAGGGGAGGGTCGCGGATTTGGTTTTTACGCGGTTTTTCGTTGCTGCTTGCCTGGCGGGTGTCTTGCCCGTGGCCGGTCGTTCGGCTCTCGCTGAAGAGACGCCCGCAGCGGCCGGTTCGACGACTCAAGCCCAGTCTGAATGCCCTGACGACGACATCGAGAAGGACGGATTGTGCGGGTTCGCCCGGGCGGCGATCGCTCGGATCGAACTCGAGAAAACACTGACCCCCAGTCAGCGGGCGGTGCTTCTCGAACTCCAGAACGACACCGACGTCACGCACTGTTTTCTCGATATCGCGGTCACGATCGGTCCGAACCTGGTATCCGGTTCCAACACGCTGGACGTGACCAGCAAAACCAACGGCCTCACGCAGTTTACGCTCAATCTCAAGAGCAACATGACCGTCAGTACGGTGCTGGTGAACGGTGTCGCGGCGGTGTTCACGCGCCCGACCGACCAGATCGTCATCACGCTCGATCATGCCTACAACGTGGGCCAGACGTTCCAGGTTAAAGTGTCCTACAGCGGCCTGCCCACCGGACTGGGCATGGGCGGCTCCAGCGGTGACGGCAGCGGCGACTCGTTCACCTTCAAGACGCACGGCTCGCCGGCGACGAGCATCGTCTCTTCGCTCAGCCAGCCGTACTTCGCCTACACCTGGTGGCCGTGCAAGGAGAACCTCGTCTCCAACGCCGACAAATTCACGATGGACCTGTGGGTCACCGCGCCGAACACATTGACCGTCGCCTCCAACGGAACGCTCCAGGGTATTGATACGATCGACGCGACCAAAAACCGCACGCGCTGGAAGTCGAATTACCCGAACACGACTTACGGCGTCAGTGTGGCCATGACCAATTACAGCAAGACGGTCTGGACGTACAACTACACCGGCGGCTCGATGCCCGTGGAACTTTACCTCTACCCGGAGTCTGCCTCGACCTCACTCGCGTCGCTATCGAACCTGGTCGAGATGATCTCGACGCTGGCTGATCCGGGCACCTACGGCCAATTCCCGTTCGTCAACGAGAAGTACGGCATCGCACAGTTCCCCACGAACTTCGGCGTCGAGCATCAGACCATGACCAGTCAGGGCAACTTCGTCGAGCGGCGCAACGTGCACGAGATGGCCCATTCGTGGTGGGGCAACTCGATCACCTGCAAGACGTGGAATCACATCTGGGTGAACGAGGGCTGGGCCCGCTATGCCGAATCGCTCTATTACGAGCGCCGGCCGGGCGGAAGTTACGCTGCATACCTGTCGCACCTCAACACGTACCGGCCCAACACCTCCGCCGAGTTTGCCGGCGTCATCTATCGCTCCGACATCAGCACCTCGGACACGATTTTCAGCAGCGGCATCGTCTACGACAAAGGCCAGTGGGTCATGCACATGCTCCGGCACGTGCTAGGCGATGCGCTGTTCTTTCAGGCGCTCGCCGACTACCGCGTTATGTATGAGGGTGGAACGGCGGGCATCGACGACTATCAGGCCGTTGTCGAGAGCACCAGCGGCCAGGACCTGGACTGGTTTTTCAACGAGTGGATCTATGCGGGCGGCGCGCCTTCTTACCGGTACGGTTGGCAGCAGGAGCAGATCGGCGGGCAGAACTACGTCCGCCTGCACATTCAGCAGTATCAGACCTCATATCCGCTGTTCAGGATGCCCATCGACATCACTTTGCAGAACGGTTTCGGCAACGAGACGCGCGTTGTTCAGCACGAAGCCGCCACGGAGTGGTATTTACTTCCCACCAGCGCGCCGATCACCAATCTCCAGTTCGACACGAACACCTGGATCCTCCGAGAAGCCGGTACCAACGTGGCCTACCAGCCCGGTCCGCCCAAGGTGATCGGTACCACACCGATCGCCGGCTCGCGGGCTTACGTCTCGCCGGGCATCACCTCCGTCGATGTGCAATTCAGCGAACCGGTCACGTTCAACAGCAGCTACTTCTCGATGATCGGCAGCCGCACCGGCTCGCAGCCTTTCGCCGCCGCTTACAATCCGGCGAATTACACCGCCACCTTGAGTTTCGCGCAGCCGCTGCCGGGCGGGCAAACGTGGTCCATTCATGTCGCGGATGCACTCAAGTCAACGGCCGGAAATCTGGCGTTGGACGGCGAAGTGAGCGATCCGAACAACCCAGCCAGCCTGCCTTCCGGCGACGGGCCGCCCGGCGGCGAGGCCATCATCTCGTTCTACGTCGCGGCGGTCGGTGATTATGACCTGGACGTGGATGTGGATGCTGTGGACTTCGAGGTTTTTTCCGGGTGTGCAGCCGGCCCGCTCGTCCTCATCGTGGACCCCGGTTGCATGCGTGCTGACCTCGACAGCGATGGCGACGGCGATCAGACGGACTTCGGACTCTTCCAGCGATGTCTCAGCGGTTCGGGCGTGCCGTCAGACCCGATGTGCGCGGATTGATCCGAACCCACCACGCAAGTGGTGGGCCGGGCCCCGCACTCGCGTGCGGGGTTCTGACATCTCCGATGCTTACGGGTTCACTGGTCCGCGCCCGGCTGCCTGCCGCACTTGGGGCAGCGGCCGGGTTGGCCGTCCTTGGCGGTCAGGGCGAAGACAGTCTGATCCTTCGGGCAAGCCTGAGCAAGGACACTCGTAAATTTGCCGCATTTCGGGCAGCGAATCATGAGAGCGCCGCCGCGGCCATCCTCGCCGCCGGCGCTCTTGGCGCCGCCCGATTTGAGGAGTTCATCTAATCGAGCGGGCGTCAGCTTGAACGTGTGGCCGTCATCGAGGCAGATATAGGGCGAGGCCGACTCCGGCGTGTCCAACTGGCGGTCTTCCGCGCTACCACGCATGAAGGCAAAATAGCCCGCGCCGATCACCGCCGCGCCGATAAGGCCGAACTTCACCGCGCTGGCACCGCGCGAGTCTTCGTGATCCATGTCCCAGACCTGGCGAGCCTACTCTTCTTTATAAAATTGCCGGGCCACCCACGTCGGCGTCATCGCCTTCTGGATCGAATAAGCGTTCTTCCGCCAATCGACATACATAAAGGCGGCGTGCCCGTCGAGGAAGAGAAGACTGTGGAAGTCGAACTTGTTGTGCCACGTCGGGACCTTGTACCTGTAATCCAATCCCGGTGTGTTCAAGGCCCAGTCGGCGCCGTCCTCGTAGAGCAGCAGCCCGCGTGCAGGGCCCTTCTTCTGAAGGATCTGGACAATGCGCTTCATCAGATGAAGAATACGCGCGTCCCGGGCCGCACCAGGTGTGGGCTCTTCTACATTGCTCGTGTAATACCGCCAACTGTTGTTAGACTGAAAACTGGTCCCTACCTCTATATAGGCGCTGACCGATTCCTTCAGTGTGCTCGACGCCACGGAGTTCCAACGGACGCCTCGGTCAGATGGGCACTCGAAGACCCGCAGTTCACCCTCTTTGCGCAGGGGCCGGTCGTCGGTCTTGCTCAGTTTCGCCGAATTGTAAACGTATTTGTTGAGCGGACGGTAGGCGGGCGCCCAGTCATGTGGAACGCTGCCGTCACCGTTGCGTACATAAAAACCGCCCGTGCCCAACTGCGCCGAATCCTGTCCCCGGTTCCCGCCGAAATACCACGTCCGCGTAAAGGGCACACCGGGACTCGTCTCGATTCCCCAGCAGAATCGATCGCGCTCGCTGGTCAGGTACGCGACCGACGCCTTTCCGAGGCTGCTCAGGTTCGCCAGGCACTTCGTAATCTTGGCTTGCTCGCGCGCACGCGACAGTGAAGGAAGCAGGATCGAGATCAGCAAGGCGATGATCGCCACGACGACCAGGACCTCGATCAGGGTGAAACCCCGGCTCAACTTTCGCACTGTTCGATCACCATCCGACCGGTGCTTCGCCATCATCGGGGCTTCGTCCTTACCTGACCGGCGCGATATGAACCGCAGTGGGTCGCCGCCGCGCACAGCATACCTGTTCGCGCGGCTAAAGACAAGGCCATTATATAATCTTCTCGAAAACCTTGCCATTACCAGTAGTTAGCCCGTTTTTAGGCATTTTTCGCCAGTTCTTCACCATTATCACATAAAGGTCTGTGATGTATGATTTTGTGTCGGACCGAACGGGAATGCCGCGTCTTCAGAGGGTCTCGCCCGTGCGGTTGTGAACCCGTCATTGAACATGGTGGTGGTTGGAGGGTCGCAGAGGTTCGAGCTGGGGCCGCTCCCGCCCGTAGGCGGTCCCGCAGCGCAGCAGCCATAGCCACGTTTTCAGCCTGGTTCGTTCATATTGGAGGGAGCGGTTCAGGATATCGCGCGCTTCCTGGGGGCGGCCGGCGCGGAGGAACGCCTTGCCGGCGGTGTAGTAGAGTTTGGCGATTCGCCGGCGGGCCAGCGGGGCGGGCACTTTGCTCTTGCCGCCGCCGGTTTCGTAAAAACGCACCAGCAGATCGGCCTTTCGCAGCAGCACGTCGGGCGTGCAGCCGTCGCGCGAGAGACTGTTGGAGTGGCATCGCCGCAGGCAGAGCGGTTCGGGGATGAGGCCGAAGCGATTACGCAGCGACAGGCGCAGCCACAGGTCGTAGTCTTCGTTGTGCGTGAGGCGGCCGTCGAAACCGCCCGCATCGCGGATGATGGCAGCGCGGGCCACAACGGCGGACGTGTGGATGAACGTGCTGGCGAAGAGGTCGGCGGTGACATCGCCGCCGTGCAGTTTCTTGCGCCGGCCGGAGAGCGGCTTCCCAACTTCGTCCGTCGGGGTGTAGCCGGTGAAGACGAGCGCATGCTCGGGCTGCCGGCGGAGATGCCCGACCGTGCGTTCGAGGAACGTGGGCGTCCAGAGATCATCCGAATCCAGGAAGGCGACGAACTCGCCGCGGGCAACGCGCAGGCCGTGGTTCCGGGCTTCGGACACGCCCTGGTTGGATTGGCTCAGGTAACGGATGGACTGGTCGCGCGAGGCGACCCGCTGAGCGGTATCGTCGTCGGAGCCGTCGTCGACCACGATGATCTCGTAATCGGTGAACGTCTGGGCGACCACGCTGTCGAGCGAGGCGGCCAGGAGCGCGGCCCGGTTGTAGGTGGGGATGATGACGCAAACGGCCGGCCGGGCCGGAGGGGATTCGGCCAAGGCGCGGGATGCCGGGGCTTGCGAAGGCTCTGGTTGCGGGCGCATATGCGGCGGATGGCTCCGTAGGCGCCTCAACGATATCGCCAAACCGGCCGGCCGGTCAAATGAGGGCGAGGGGGGAATTGCGGGATTGTGGAACCGCCGATGCACGCCGATAGACGCCGATAAATAGACAGAATCCGCGTGCATCTGCGTTGATCGGCGGTTTCAATCAGTGACGGTTATGGGCATAGGGCCTGGTGCGGCGGGGTGGTGATGGTGGCCTTGATGGCGAGGAAGTCGTCGGCGTCGATGTTGCCGCCGGAGAGGTTGATGTCGTGGCAGGGGTTGTCGGCGGCGGGTTGGTTGAGCTTCTTGCGTGTAAACAGCACGTCGCCCAAATTGACTTTGCCGTTGCCGGTGGAGTCGCCGACCAGCGCGCGGACCATGCAGTTGTTGTCGCCGGAGAGGGTCTTCGTGACTGTGCCGGGACCGATCGTGATCGTGTAACATTTCTGATCCGGTAGTACGCCGGGATCGAAGTTGATTGCGATGGTGTTGTCGTCCACCGTCGTAACCGACGTCGTGCCGTAGCCGTTCACGCCGTCGCTCACGTTGATCCCGGCCGTCGGCGTGGCGGTCAGCGTGACATTGGAGTCGAAATCCACCTCAATCTTCTGAATGCCGCCGCCGCGGGTTTCGACGGTGGGTCCGCCGCTGCCCGCAGGTGAATTGCCGCCGGCCGCTGGGTCCAGCACGATCGAGCGATCGCCCAAGCCGGTATGGCTGCGTACGCTTCGCCAAGCCAGAATCCCGGCAGACGGCGGAACGACGTGGATCATTGCGCCGGTCCATGACGTGATCGGCGAAGCACCGGAGCCGTCGACAATGGTGTCCGCCTGGCTGAACCCAAGCGGCCAATCAGCGCCCGTCGTCGCGCTCGCCGGTACGCTGAGCGTGAACTGAGTCAGCAGGGCGTCGGGTCCATTGGCATTAACGTTTCCCGTATTGGTGCTCGTGCTGAGAAAGGCGGACAGATCCGGAAGCGGAAAACTGAAGACATCGCCGGTGTTGTTGCCATCGAATATGCCGCCGGGCGGCGAGAATGCAGCAGCCGTAAAGATCGGGGCCGGGGGACTCGTATCCGTGCCATTGATGCTCGCGCCGCCATCGCCAATGATGAGACCAATGCTTGCACCCTTGATGTTCCCGCCGCCGGTAATCAGCACGTTCACCGTAAAGCTGGAATTCGGCGGCACATTGTACGTCGCGAATTCCGTGCGAACCGATGAAGCGGAAGCCAGGCTCGCCGGGATCAGCACCACCAGAATCAAGCTCATGAGATTGGATCGGGACATGCTGTGCTCACCACGGCGACACGCAAATACGGAGAAAGGGAACCTTTTGAAAAAGACCGTCAAGCAATGTCCGCAGCGCCACCCAGGTGTTCTTCATCTATCAGAACCTCTACTTTGCGTCTCAGTGTCTCCGTGGTGAGTAATAAATCAAGGGCAGAGGACTTGGTGCGGCGGGGTGGTGATGACGCCCTTGATGGCGAGCGTGTCAGCGGAATCGATGGTGCCGGAGAGCTCGATGTCGTGCTGGGGATTGTCGGTGGCGGGTTGGGTGAAGCGTGTTTTTGTGAAGAGAATGTCGCCGAGGTTGACCGTGCCGTTGCCGGTGGTGTCGCCGACCCCCTCGCGTACCATACAGTCGTTGTCGCCGTCGATGGTCTGCGTAAGCGTGCCGGGGCCGATGGTGATCGTATAGCAGGACCCGTCGGTGATGCCGCCGGTGAAGTCGATGGTCAACGTGCTGCCCGCTGTGCTGGCGGTAAATGTTGGGGAGCCGGGGCCGGTGACGGTGATATTCGAAGCATTGCCGAGCGTCACTGTGCCATCAAAGACAACATCCACCTTCTGAATGCCGCCCTGCCGTGTCTCCACCCTCGGTCCGGCGGTGCCATTGCCGGTGGCGGTGGGATTGAGAACGATGGCCAACTCGCCGATGCCGTTGTGGCTGCGGACGCTGCGCCATTGGGTGATGGTGCGGCACGTGGCCAGGCTGATGCGCCGCCGCTCTGGATCGCGCCGAATGTTCAGCCCGATCACGGTCACCAACCCGTCCGGGCCGGCGAAGACGGTGCCGCTCTGGACGACCATGCCGTCCGATTCGTTCGCCAGCGTCCAGCACACTGGCGTGCCCTGGGCTGGATTGAATTGCTGCGTCCTGCGCGGCGAAAAGTCGGCGGTGATTTCGGTCACATCGGCGTTGTCCACGGATACCGCCGAGAGCCCGCGCAGGAAAACGGTGCATTCCCAGCGGTCGGCCTCATCGATGAGCGTCGCGGTGTCCCATTCACAATAGCCTCCCCAAGTGCCCCACGCGGTGTAGGGAGCGCCCAGGCACGGATCGCCCGGCCCGGGATCGGGCTGACGACCGTTTGCGCTGAGGTCTTCATCGGTGTTGATGAAACCGGGATACGACCGATCGGTTTGGTACGTATCGACAAGATACTGGGCACTATGGCGCTCACTCTTGATGGGATAGATCCACTGCCCGATATCGGGCCAGGGATCGCAGTGGGCGGGGTCGTCAGTGACGTCGTCCTCGTCAGTGTCCCACTTGTCGACCCCGTGTTCTCGCTCGTCCCAGGAAATGCTGATCCCCATCCCGCTGTCGTTGAGGGCATCGACGGCGGCCCGCTCCGTCGGGGTCCACGCAGCCTGCCCGTCGTCATCACGCTTGCCGAAGTACAAGCGCGTGCAGCAGAAGTCGCGCTCGCTCGACGAGAGGCGGGTCTGCGGACGGAGTACATCGGTGCGGCCAATCGGGAGGCCGGTGATTGGCGAGGTCAGGTTGGTGGCCAGGTTCTGCGACGGTTTGCCGGTGAACGGGTTGGCGCCCGCGCCGTCGGGGAAGTTGAGGGGCACGTTGTGGCCCACTGCCGCGCAGAACAACTCCGGGTGCTGGCGCGACAGATGGCTGGCGCCCCACGAGCCGGCGCTGTGCCCGAGAACGGCCACGCGCAGGGGGTCGATGTTGTACCCCGAGCCGGGAAGTTTCAGCCAGTCGAGGAACCAGAAGACGCGCCGGCTCGTGTAGTTCAAGATGATCTCGTCGTCGGGGGGGTCCACGCGCACCGCGTCGGTGAAGGGATCAAAGTTCTTGCAGTAGCCCAGCCAACCGCTGGATTGAAAGATGGTCGTCCCCTCGCGGCGGGAGAACTCACTGTCGTCGGGAGTGACGACGATGCCATTGGTCAGCTCCAGCGTCATGTTGGCGCGGGCGGGCTGGCCGGGCCGGAACGCGCCGTATTCACCCCCGCCGCCGTGCAGCGAAAAAACGCACGGGTACGGCGTGGCGGGAAGGGGCGAGAGGGGGCTGGTCACCACGAAAACGTGCGGAACGCCGCGCCGGTGCTGGTTGCCCATGATCGGGAAGTCCGGGCGCCCGCTGTTCTCGTTGGCGGCGCCGTCAATCCAAACGACGTAGGCCGTGTAGGGATACCCCCCGGTCGTGAAGCCGTCGAACTGCCGGTGAGGCACGACCGGCTCGTTGACCGGGTCGTACCCGAAGGTGACCTGGTCGCGGTTGGCCGAGGTGACGACCGTGTCGCCGTGCCTGACGACCGCGAAGTAGCCGGCGCCGGCCTGGTGTGGCGTGAAGACAAACGCGCCCTCGTCAATCGCGAGTTGGTAAGTGGTGTTGGCGAGTGGTCCAGGGAGCAGCAGCGTGACACCGCCTTGCAGGTTCCGGATGCGCTGGCCCTCCCATTCCTCCTGGAAAAGCCGCCCCACCAGCGTCATGTTGGCCGTGTCGGTTTCGAGGGCCGGCGAGGCGTAGATGTCGTAGGTGCCGGGCGCGGGGGGCAGCGAAGCCGCGACACGCCATTTCAGGAACACCTGACCCTTGGTGTACCAACCCTGCACCATCGTCTGGGCAGGACAAATACTCGGGCCGACAAAAGAGGCCAAATACACAAGGATAAATCGTCGCATGGAACCCCCCTCTTGGCTTGCGCGCATTGTACCGCAAGTGTGCGCGATTCGCAGTGAACAGCGACTTTGTGAAAATTTTCTTGAAGTTTGGGGTGGGGGAAATTAGACTCATATCAAGGGGTTAGTGATGGGTTGGGTGGAGAACATCGGAGCTCCCACAGATTGTGATCTGTGGGCTTGAAGAGGGTGTTGTGTTGATTAATCCGTATCTGCCGATTCTGGTGTTGATTCTGCTCATCGTCGGGATGGTGGGGGCCATTCTGATCCTGACGCACGTGATCGGGCCGCGGCGGCATGGGCCGATGAAGGATTCGATCTATGAGGCGGGGATGCCGGTGATCGGGGACGCGCGGCGGCGGTTCAATGTGAAGTTCTACATGGTGGCGATGCTGTTCCTGCTGTTCGATGTGGAGGTGGTGTTCCTGTGGCCGTGGGCGCCGATATTTCATGAGGCGGCGATGCGGCCGGAGGCGAGCGCGGCGGTGGCGGCGGGATTTGATAAGACGTTTTTGCTGGTGGAGATGATGGTGTTTGTGGGGGTGCTGCTGGTGGGGTACGTTTATGCGTGGCGGCGGGGGGTGTTTCGGTGGAGCTAGGGGAATTGCGGATTGCGAATTGCGGATTGCGGATTGCGGATTGACAGACAAGCCATGAGTGTGACAACTGCCGAGAAACTGATGGGTGGGGTGGGCGCGAAGTACACGTATGCGCCGCATTCGATGAGCAAGGACGATTTGCTCACGACGCGGCTGGACTCGCTGGTGAACTTTTTTCGCAAGTACGGCGTGAACTGGTGCCGGAAGAATTCGCTGTGGCCGCTGCCGTTTGCCACGGCGTGCTGCGGGATTGAAGTGATGGCGACCGGGGCGAGCCGGTATGACATTGCGCGGTTCGGGGCGGAGGTGATGCGGTTCAGCCCACGGCAGGCCGACCTGCTGATTGTGGCCGGGCGGGTGGCCATTAAGATGATGCCGGTGCTTCAGCGGATTTACGAGCAGATGTGCGAGCCGAAGTGGGTGATCAGCATGGGGGCTTGTGCGTGCACCGGCGGCGTGTTCGATACGTATGCGGTGGTGCAGGGCGTCGATCAGTTCATGCCGGTGGATGTTTATGTGCCGGGGTGCCCGCCGCGGCCGGAGACATTGATTGAGGGCGTGATGGCGATCCAGCGGATCGTCGAGCGGGATGGGATCCGGGCGAGCGCGCAGCGCGGCAAGGGGTACGGGATGGTGCTGGAGCCGACGTACACGCTGACGACGCCGGCGGAGACCGGCAAGCTGGAAGAGCCCGCGGAAGAGTAAAGATGTCCACAGAGCAGGTTATTCAGGCGGTCACGGAGCGATTTCCGGAGATTTCGTTCAATCCGCAGCCGCTGCTGGTTTATCGCGGCAAGGGTTCCAATCAGATCTTTTTGACAGTACCCGCGGATCGCTTGGTCGAGGTGATGACTTTCCTGCGCGGCGACGAGCGGACGCGCTTCGAGCAGCTCACCGATTTGACGTGCATCGATTACCTGAACTTTCCCAAGGCCCGCGACCGTTTCGGCGTGATTTATTCACTGCTGTCGCTGACGCACGAGCATCGGCTCTGGATCAAGTGCTTCGTGAACGATCCGGCGCCGCAGGTGCCGAGCGTCACGGGCGTCTGGAAAGGGGCCGACTGGCTGGAACGCGAGGTTTACGATATGTTCGGGATTCGCTTCACGGGGCACCCTGATCTGCGCCGAATCCTGACCTGGGACGGCTTCGAGGCCCATCCTTTACGCAAGGATTATCCGCTGCGGGGGCGGGGGGAGCGCGAGAACTACACAGTGGTGACGCGCGAGAGCGGATGAGGAACCGCTCCTACGGCCTAACGGCTATAATGGGAGCGGGGTTCTCGTTCAGCCCCGATGGAGAACGCCATGCCGGTTCACGATTGGAGCCGTGTTGACCCTGGGATCTTTCATCACTTCCATCAGGCCTGGACCATTGAAATCGCGAACGCATTGAACGGAGGCGGGCTGCCGGACGGGTTTTTCGCCATGGCCGAGCAGATTGTGAGCGGGCCTATTCCCGATGTGGTGACGCTCAAGCGGCGCGAACCCAGAGATAAGGCTCGCGGCCCCGATGGAGGAGTCGCGGTGGCTGACGCACCACCCCATGCGCGTTTCGTCACCTCAGCAGAGCCCGATCTCTATACTCAGAAAGCAAATCGCATCGTGATCAAGCATCGGCTCGGTCAGGTCGTTGCCGTTATTGAGATTATCTCGCCGGGGAACAAGAGCAGCCAGCATGCCGTGCTCTCGCTCGTGCGAAAGACAGAGGAACTGCTCGGTGCAGGCATTAACCTCCTGTTAGTGGACCTGTTCCCTCCGTCGCCGCGCGATCCGCAGGGCATCCACAAGTTGATCTGGGACCGGCTTTGCGAGCAACCGTTCGAGCTTCCGGCCGACAAGCCGCTCACCGTCGCGGCCTACTCGGCCGGCTTGCCGAAGACAGCCTACGTGGAACCGGTGGCGGTCGGCGATTCGCTACCCTCGCTGCCTATTTTCCTCGATGAGGATACCTACGTCCCCGCGCCGCTGGAGACCACTTACCAGACCACCTGGTTCAAGTGCCCGGGCGCGCTTAAAGAGGCGGTCGAGAACTCGCCGCAGTGAGGTGTTTGGAGCATTGATGCGGGATCGCGGGCATTTACTCACCGAACAACGCAACCAGCGGTCGCTGTCGATCGATCAGATCTCGATCGCGGACGGCTTCGACGTCATCAACGCGGAGGATGCGACGGTGGCGGCGGCGGTGGCGGCGGCCAAGCCGGATATTGTGAAGGCGATCGAGCTGGTGGTGGCGGCATTTCGGGCGGGCGGGCGTCTGATCTATATCGGAGC
>CAYLLT010000004.1:0-107875 GCA_964384465.1 uncultured Planctomycetales bacterium
CGGGCGCAGCCTGCTGGAGATCATCAACGACCTGCTGGACCTGGCCAAGATCGAGGCCGGCAAAATCGAGCTGCATCGTGCGACGTTCGCCGCGGCCGATGTGTGCGAGGCGCTGGCGGATTTCATGCGGCCGCTGGTGGACAAGAAGGGCCTGACGCTGATCCAGACGATGGACGAATCGCTCCCGATGATGAATTCCGACGCCGGCAAGCTGCGGCAGGTGCTGTACAACCTGCTCAGCAACGCCATCAAGTACACGGCGGAGGGCGGCACCATTCGATTCGACGCCCAGGCGATCGACGGCGGCCGGCGCCTGCGGCTGACGGTCGCCGATACCGGGCCGGGCATCGCGCCGGAGGATCAGGATACAATTTTTGAGAAGTTCCGTCAGCTCGATGCCTCTGTCACCCGCGAACACAGCGGCACCGGCCTGGGTCTGCCCATCAGCCGCGAACTGTGCACGATGCTGGGCGGCACGCTGCGGGTCGAGAGCCGCCTCGGCCAGGGGGCAATTTTCATCGTCGAACTGCCGATCGAATGCCCGGAGACGGTCCAGCGCCCGCTTCCGTCGTTGACGTGATACGACTTTTTATAACGCCCGGCAGATCAGATGCCCGGCTTCGTGTACGCGCCAGTTCCATCCAGGTGGAATGAGCGTGGTGGCGTGAGCTTCGACGATGACGGCGGGGCCGGTTCCCGCATCGCCGGCCAGCAGCTTGGTTCGCTCGTAGAAGTTGGTTTCGACCGCGCTGTCCGATGCAACTGATGTGAAATGGACCGGCCGGGTATCGATCAGAGCGCGCCACACTTGGCCGTCGGTCGGCGAAAGCCGCGGCAACACCGGCTTGCTGGTCTCCAGCGTACAGCGCAGCCGAAGCGTCACGATTTCAACCGGTTCTTCGGAAGTCGCATAGCCGAACGTTCGTTCGTGTGCGGCATGGAACGGCGCGATGAGCCGTTTCAAGTCATCCAATGATTCAATGGGTACGGTCAGCTCATGCGATTGTCCGCGGTAACGCATATCCGCGAACCGCTGAAGTTGAACTGCCGCGGGATCGAGCTGTTCCGATTGAAAATCACGCAGTGCCTGAACGCTCATATCCTCAAACTGCCGCCGCAAGTCGGCCAAGTCTATGCCGCTTCGCCGGGGAAGCGAGCGGGCATAGTCCTTCAGCACATCCGATTGCAACATCCCCAACGCGGAGAGAATTCCGGCATTCGCGGCGACGATCACGCCTTTCATTCGCAGCGACGCGGCCAGATCGCACGCGTGCAGCCCGCCCGCGCCGCCGAAGCTGACCAGCATGAACGCCCGCGGATCGTGCCCGCGCTGAGCGCTGACCGCCTTGATCGCCCGCTCCATGTTCGCATTGGCCACGCGGACCACGCCCGTCGCCGCCGCGATGCGATCGACATTCATCGTCGCGGCCAATCGGTCCACCGCGGCGGCCGAGCGTTCGGGATGGATGGTCATGTTCCCACCGAGAAAGAACTCCGGCCGGATGCGCCCCAGCACGACGTTGGCATCGGTAACGGTGACGAGTTCGGACCGCCCGTAGCACGCCGGACCCGGATCGCTCCCCGCGGATCGCGGCCCCACCATGAGCGCGCCGGCGGCGTCAACCTCGGCGATCGAGCCGCCGCCCGCCCCGATCGTGTGAATGTCCATCATCGGCACGCGCACGGGCCAGCCGTCGATCGCCGAATCCGTGCGCCACGACGGACCGCCGGCGCACAACGAAACATCGGTGCTGGTGCCGCCCATGTCATAGGTGATGAGCTGTTGCTCGCCGACATCGCGGCCCACCGCCAGCGCAGCAATGACGCCGCCTGCCGGCCCGGAGAGGATCGTCCGCACCGCCTGCCGGCTGGCGGCCGCCGCCGAAACCTGCCCGCCGTTGGATTGCATCACCCGCACCCGGCCGGCGCCGATCGCATGCAGCGACGCCTCCAGATGCTGGAGATACTCGGCGACCAGCGGCGCCAGATATGCATTGATCGCCGTCGTGCTCGCCCGCTCGAACTCGCGGAACTCCGGCAGGATTTCCGAGGAGCGGCTTACCCGCAGGCCCGCCTCCTCCGCCAGACGCGATACCACCTGCTCGTGCGCCGGGTTCAAAAAGCTGAACAGCAAACAGACGGCCACACTGCCGATCCCCCGCGCCCGAATCGCGTCGATCAAATCTCTGGCCACATCCGCATCCAGCGCCCGCAGCACGTTGCCTTCCGAGTCGATCCGTTCCGGCACTTCGAAGCAGTCGGCGGGTTCGATGATCGGGGCGGGCTTCCGCACGTGCAGGTCGTAAAGTTTCGGACGGTTCTGCCGGCCGATGCGTAAAATGTCGGCAAACCCGGCGGTGGTGATGAGCGCGGTGCGGACACCCTTGCGCTCCAGCAGCGCGTTCGTCGCGACGGTGGAACCCTGAACCACAGAGATTTCGGATTGCGAATTGCGGATTTCGGATTGAGAGAGCTTTTCGGGCGTTTCATTCCGCAATCCGCAATCCGCAATCCGCAATTCCTCCAGCGCCGCCTCGACGCCGCGAACAAAATCATCCGGCGTCGTCGGCGCCTTCGCGACGCGCAGTACCCGCCCATCCCACGCGCAGGCGTCCGTGAAGGTTCCGCCGACATCGATGCCAACCAGAATCTGCTGCATGCCGGCTCCGGTAGCGCCGGCCCCCCGTGGCCGGCGTCGGCGGCCACGGGGGGCCGCCGCTACTACGACCAGTCGGTTGAGATTGTCCGCAGGACCTGCAACATGACGAGATTGTTCATCAGGTGATACATGATCCCCGGCATCAGGCTTTTGCGCCACACGAACAGCACACCCATGATCAGCCCCATCCCTCCGACCATGACCACCGCCAGCACGCCTTCATATATATGTAATCCACCGAAGATCGCGGCTCCCAGCGGCACCGCCACCCACCACGATTTGACCAGCGCGTGCAGCCGCGTCAGCATAAACCCGCGGAAAGCGACCTCTTCCCATATCGCCACGAATAACATCAGCGGCACCATCCACGTGAGCGACGGCGGCGGAAAGGATTCTTCAATGGCCCGCTGGGCGACCGGCGTTTCTGCAAACAGATCGGGATGGAGCAGGAAGAGCAGAAACGCCGCGCCGATCGCGAGCAGGTAGGTATAAACGAACGTCCCCGCGCCGATCGCGATATTCGCTACGAGACGATGCGCTGTCCAGCCGATCGTCAGCGCGCGGTGCCCGGCGATCTTCAACATCAGGGCGATCGCCGCGAGGATGGCCGAGCCCATCCCGATGCTGCTGGCGATGGTGTACCATCGCGGATCGGCCACATGCAGGTTGCGCACGACGAAATAAGCTCCGGTCCAGCCGAGCACACCCGCCGGGATGAGCATGAGCAGCTCGATGATCGCTCGCAGCGGCCGCATCGGCATCGGCATCATCTGCACGCGCACCGCCGCCGGAACCGGCCCCGCATATTCGTGCACGGGCACGAACACCGGCCGGGCCAGCGGCAGACCATCCATCGGCGGCGGAAAGTCAGACATCGCGGGTGCCTCAGTCTTCACCAGCCAATACTTCATGATTTCAAATCAGCGATTTCAAATTTGAGATTTCAGATCAGTTTCAAATCTCCGGCCACCGCCGCGGCCCGACGCTCACCAGAAATCCATCGCCCGTAATGGGAAACGCGCGCAGATATTCCCGGATCGTCTCCGCCGAGACCGCCTCCACCGCCGCCATCCGTTCCGCCGCCGGGCGCGGCCGGCCGTAATATTCGATGTCGTCGATCAACTGCCCCAGCCGGTAGAACGGCGCTTCCGACTCCATCGCCAGCGAAGTGCGCCGCAGGTTCTTGACCCGCTGAATCTCCTTCGGCTCCGCGCCGGCGGCGGTCAGTTCCCGCGCCTCCTGCCGCAGGGCCGACAGCAGTTCCTCAGCGTTCTCCGGCTCGCACAGCCCGAACACAACCAGCAGGCCGAAGTCGGCGTATTCCTCGCGCATCGCCCCGGCCCGCGTGCTCAAGCCTTTCTGCACGATGTTCCAGTAAATGCGCGAGTTCGCGCCGCCCAGGATCGCCGTCGCCGCCTCGGCCGTCTCGTCCAGCGCGTGCGTCGCCGAGGCAGAGGGAAAAGCCAGTATCAGCACCTGCTGATGAAAACGCTCGATATTGCGGCCGGCTGTACCCGCCCGCATCGGCGGCGACTCGCGCGGCGGCCCCAGGTCCGACACCGGCTCCCACGCGCCGCACAGCCGATTCACGCTGTCCATCACCTGCCGCGGATCGAGATTGCCCGCCACCACCAGCGACAGGTTCCCCGGCGAATACCGCCGCCGAAAGTACGCGTTCATCCGGTTGCGGGTCATCTCCTGAATCGTCTTCTCGTACCCCAGCACCGGCCACGCCAGCGAGCTGCCCGCACAAACGTTCTCCCAGAGGAAATCGTACGCGTTCGAGGTCAGATCATCCTTGGACATGGCGATTTCTTCGAGGATCACGCTCTTTTCCGTCTCGAACTCATCCGCCGGCAGCGTCGATCGCATCATGTCCGCCAGCAGTTCAAGTTGCCGCTCGAAGTCATCCGTCCGCACCCAGCCGTAATAGAACGTGCGGTCCTTGCTGGTGAAGGCGTTGTAGTGGGAGCCCAGCTCGTCGAAGGCGATGTTGATGTCGTTCCACGTGCGCTGCGGCGTGCCCTTGAAGCACATGTGTTCGAGATAATGCGAAACGCCCGCCATCTCCGGCGGATCGTCCCGCGCCCCGGTCCGCACCAGAAACCCGCACGCCGCCGATTGCACGTGCGGCATCACCTCGATGAAAACGCTCAGGCCGTTCGGCAGCTTCTCCTGAACGAACATCCCATCCGACATCAAACACTCCCCCTAAACCTGAAGTACGCCCGTATGGAACCGCGCCTCGGGCGGCTTTCGTTTCACCAGCTCCAGCGCGGTAATCAGGACGCGGCGGGTGTCGTGCGGGGCGATTATGGCATCGACCCAGCCGCGGGCGGCGCCGTAGCGGATGTCGGTCTGCTCCTGGTACCCGCGCTTGATCACCTCGCGCAACTCTTCAAGCTCCTGCGGCGTCATCTGCTTGCCCTGCCGCTCGGCCGCCTTCTGTTGAATCGTGAAGACCGTGTCGGCCGCCTGATCGGCGCCCATCACCGCATACTTGGCGCTCGGCCAGGCGAAGATGAACCGCGGGTCGTACGCTTTGCCGCAAAGAGCGTAGTTGCCGGCGCCGAACGAACCGCCCACAATCACCGTGATTTTCGGTACGACGGAATTGCTGACCGCGTTCACGAGTTTGGCGCCGCTGCGAATGATGCCCGCCTGCTCCGCGTCGCGGCCGACCATGAATCCGACCACGTCCTGGAAGAACACGATTGGCAGGCCGGTTTGATTGCAGTCCATCACGAAGCGGGCGGCCTTGTCGGCGCTGTCGGTATAGATCACACCGCCGATCTGGATGCCCTCCTTTTTCGACTTGCATCGCTGGTGCTGGCTGGCGACGATACCGACCGCATGCCCGCCGATCTTCGCGTACGCCGTCACCAGCGTCTGGCCGTATTCCGCCTTGTATTCCTGGAGCGAGTCGCGATCGACCACCGCCGCCAGCAGATCGCGAACGTCATACTCCTGCCGGCCGTCGGCACTGACCAGATCGTAGAGGGTTTCAGGATCGCGCTCCGTGTCGGCGGCTTCCGGCTCTTCTCGGGAGTCAGCGGGCAGCAACTCGATCAGCGAGCGCAACCGCGCGATGCACGCCTCATCGTTCGGCTCGCGGAAGTCGATGGTGCCGCTGACCTCCGCGTGCATCAGCGCGCCGCCGAGTTCCTCCGCGTCCACGTCCTGCCCGATGGCCGCCTTCACCAGTGCCGGGCCGGCCAGATAAAGCCCGCTGCCGTCCGTCATCAGCAGCTTGTCGCACAACACCGGCAGGTAGGCGCCGCCGGCGATGCAGTTGCCCATGATCGCGGCATACTGCGGGATGCCCGCGGCCGAGATCACCGCGTTATTCCTGAAGATGCGCCCGAAATCGTCCTCGTCGGGAAAGATCTCATCCTGCATCGGCAGGAAAACACCCGCCGAATCCACGAGATAGATAATGGGCAGCGCATTCTCGAACGCGGTCCGCTGCGCCCGCAGCACTTTCTTGACCGTCTGCGGGAAAAACGCACCCGCCTTCACGGACGCATCATTGGCGATCACCATGCACGCCCGTCCCGCGATAGACCCCATCCCGGCCACCACGCCCGCCGCAGGCACCTCGCCCCATTCGCGATACATGCCGTAGGCGGCCCACAGACCGAGTTCAAGAAAGTTTGTCGCATCATCCAGCAGCAGATTCAGTCGCTCGCGCACCGGCAGCCGACCCAACCGCCGCTGCCGCTCCTGACCGGCCGCACCCCCACCCTCGCGCAGCACCGCCTCCTGCGAGGCCATCTCGTCGGCCAGCACGCGGAGGGAAGAGACCTTGGCTGGTTTTGTCTTGCTCACGACTACGGAACCTATGGAATAACGAAGAGAGAAAACCGCCAAGACGCCAAAGCGCCAAGGAATTCAAATTCAATGAGGAAACCAAGAAGCCAGGAAAAGAACTCATTGATTATCTTTTTCCTGGATTCCTCCATTCATGGGTTCCTTATTTGCATTTCTTGGCGGCTTGGCATCTTGGCGGTTCAAACAACCTCAGTTTTTCTTCTGACTGTCCGCATAATCATAGCTCTTGCGAATCACCTGGAGCACGCGGATGCCGTCCTTGTAGGTCTGGACCGGCTGCTTGCCTTGTTCGATGCATTCGATGAAGTGGACGATCTCCGCCTCGAACGTGTTGACTTCGTTGAACGTCATCTTGCCGGGCTCGGTGAAGCGGACCGGCTTGTGATAGAGTTCGTTCTGCGTGCCGTAAAGCTCGCCGTGCTGCCCGACGACGTGGAAGGGGTAGTGGCCGGACGGAACCGTCATCGCCCAGCTCGTGCGGATCACGCCGGTGATGCCATTCGCAAAGGAAATCAGCACGGTCGCGGTATCCTCGGCCTGCATGTGCTTGTTGCGGTACTTGCCCAGCACCGCCGAGACCTGCACCGGTTCGCTGCCGGCCAGGAACAGCAGGCGATAGGTGGGGTGATAGCCGGTGTCGATCAGTTCGCCGCCGCCCATCTTGGAGCGGTCCGCCCGCCACGTCCCCGGAGAAATCGGGCTCCACGGTTTGGCCCCCGGCAGTGATCCGGGCACCGGCAGGCCCATGATGAAGCAATCTTCCGAGATGATGGTGTAAATCTCGCCGAGCAGCCCCTCGCTGATCAACCGCTTGGCCTCCAGCAGGGCCGGGAAGAACGCCTGGTTGTGCGCGCTCATGCCGATCGCTTTGGAGCCGCTCATCACCTTCTCGATGTCGGCCGCCTCCTCGAGCGTCATGCACAGCGGCTTCTCGCACAACCAGTGCAGCCCGCGTGCGACCGTGCTGATGATGCATGGATGGTGCAGGTGGTGCGGCAGGCAGATGTCCACCGCATCGAGCTTCTGCTCGTTCAGCATCTTGTTGAAGTCGTCATATTCCGCCGCGCTGGGGACGTGCTGCTTGAACCATGCCCGGTGGTCTGCCGAAATATCGGCCAGCGCGACCAGTTCCGCCCGCCCGGCCACCGCCCGCCACCCGTTCCAATGGGCCCGCGCAATCCCCCCGCAACCGATCAATCCTACCCGCAGTGGCATGGCATCCTCCGATCACCTTGGCGTTTCGTACACGAAACGGGCCAATATATCGGCGGGCGACGGACGGAACAACAAGCGTGAACGGGGCGGTGGGTGGGTGGGTGGTTAGCCGTATTATGCGCAGAAAAAACGCCGAACAGAATCGGCGTTTCGAGTCGGTGTCAGGTGCTATCGGATTTTTTTACGAATCGGCTCGGGTTTCTCAAGGACCTTCATCGGCATGATGACGTAATTCGCAGTGATCCTCTTGTCGCCAGGATTAGCGCGCGTTCTTTTTTCCGAGTGGGGGGATCGCCGTTCCGCTGCCTTTTTGGCTTTAGTCTTCATCGTCGCCTCCGTTGTGTTCTTGGGCCTGTTGGGGCGTTTCCGCGGCCGCAAACTTCTGTCTGTCGATCTCTTGTCCATCTGCCGACACCACAAAATCATAGGTTCCCGGGTGTGCCATCGGTAGACTCGGGACGGGGATTATAACGGATATTTTCGTCAGCCGGTCTATGAATTCTACTCCAAAGCCTTGAGCCCTGCCAATAACCTCGTTTTTTTGTAAGTCATGAACCTCAACCATCAAATTGCACTTGCCAATCCCGTCGGTCAACTGCACGAAGGCGTTTACCGGTCTTGTGAACCCCGGAAATCGGGGCAGAACGAATTTCTCGAAGATCCCGATGACGCTTGTTTTTCCGGTCAACCGGTCAATGATTACCTGATCACACAGGAGGATCGCCTTGCACTTCGGCGGTGGCTTTTGTCCCTTTTTTCTACCTTTTTTCGCCATTTTATCTAAGCGAAATTGTGGTCCGCGGCTCGTCTCAAGTCAAGAACAGGGTTGCCGTTCCGAATCCATACTCCGGCAAACGACTAATGGATAGAGGGGTTGATGGTTTTTTGCAAGCGCGTTGCATCGAGCGCCAATACCGCCGGCGTTTCAGAAGTGAGTCCCGCCGCAGTCGGCTGCGTCTGCAATTCGACCATCTTTCGATACCGGCCGCTCTGTTGCATCAGTTCGTCGTGGTGGCCCTGCTCGACGATCCGGCCGTTTTCCAGTACGACGATGCGATCCGCATGCGCGATCGTGCTGAGCCGATGGGCAATGACAAAGCTGGTTCGTCCCGCCATGAGCGTGTGCAGACTGATTTGAATAAGCCGTTCGCTCTGCGTGTCGAGATTGCTCGTCGCTTCGTCGAGGATCAGGATGCGCGGGTCGGCGAGAATCGCCCGGGCGATGGTGAGCCGCTGCCGCTGGCCGCCGCTGAGTTTGATGCCGCGTTCGCCGATGAATGTGTCGTATTCCTGCGGTAGCTTTTCGATGAACTCGTGCGCGTTCGCCCGCCGGGCCGCCTCGATGATCTCGTCCATGCTCGCGTCGCGCCGGCCGTAGCCAATGTTCTCGGTGATCGTGCCGTCGAACAGGAACGTATCCTGCTCGACGATGCCCAGCAGCCGCCGGTAGCTGTTGATTTCGATATCGCGAAGATCGGTCCCGTCGAGCAGAATGGCCCCCTCGGTGGGGTCGTAGAACCGCGCGATCAGGTTGCACAGCGTCGTCTTACCCGCGCCGCTGGGTCCGATGAAAGCGACGATCTGCCCCGGCTGCACGTCGAGATTGACGTGCTGAATCACCTTCGTTTCGGAGCCGGGATAGTTGAAACTCACGTCGCGAAACGTGATTCGGCCGGCTACTGCCGGCTCCGCGCCGCGCTGCGGCCGATCCGCATCGATCACCATCGCTCCCGGCCGCGACGGCATCTCCACCGGTTCGCCCAGCAGATCGAGCACGCGGTCCAGGCCCGCCAGGCTGTTCTGAAACGTCGTCGCGCTGGTGGCCAGCATCTCCAGCGGCGAGAGTAGCGCCACGAGATAGCTCAGGAACATCACCAGGTCGCCGACAGTCAGCGCCTGCCGCGCGTTCAGCAGTCCCGCATCCACCAGCTCGCGATCGTGCAGAATGCGCATCCCGCCGTACCAGACCATCACCGCAGAGGCCAGCGGGATCAGCATCGACCACACCAGATCGATCCCGCGCATCTTCCACCATGCCAGGATTTCCTGCCGGGCCATAAAGTCGTTATCCCGCGTGAACCGCCCGGTCTCACTGCGTTGCCGCGAGAAGCTCCGCACCACGCGCATGCCGCCGAACGTCTCCGTGGCGTGGCTGTCGATCGCCTGGCGGCTGGCGCGGATATCGCGATGAATCGGGCGGATGCCGCTGATCCACGCGCGGTGGATCATGAAGATCAGCGGGATCAGCACCACCGCACCGATCAGCAGCCGCCAGTCCACGACCACCAGAATGAGCAGGCTGCCCACGAGCTGCGTGATGGCCCGCCACGGGTTGTAAAGCATGGCAAAAACCAGCTCGGCAATGCCCCCGGCGTCTTCCCGCAACATGCTGGCCACGCCGCCCGACTTGAGCGCATACACCCGGTGCAGCGGCAGCCGCATCGCGTGCTCGAAGACCATCCGGCGGGCCGAGACCTGCACCCGCTTGGTGATCCGCGTGGCCTGCCAGCGGCCCCAGATGCTGAAAAAGAGCGAAAGGGTGGTCATGCCGACGATGCCGACGGCCAGGAAGGCGAGCAACTGCCGGCGGTCCTGGGGCACCCGGATAAATGCGGGTAGTTCCAGCGGCAAAGACCTTTCTGATAAGACGTTATCGAAAATGATCTTAGTGGCGTAAAGCGGCATCAGCCCCAGCGATGTCGAGATCGTCAGCGAGATCAGCGCCAAAGCGAGGATGCGCCGGTGGCCCCGGATCAGGCCGAGAAACTCGCGAAAGAGAGTGAGGAACGAGCGTTGTCGTCGGCGGCTGCGGCCGGGGGTGATATCAGAACCTGCCGGAGCCCCCTTGCGGCGACCCTTGAGTCGGGAGCTGTATTCGGTGAACCGCAATCGGCTGGATCGAGCCCGGATCGTCATAACCGCACTATGATAGTCCCAAATCATGCCGGTTTGCACGACAGGAACACATTCGACTGACCCGTTACCCGCCTGCGAGGTCACCGTCGGGTACTTAAGCCGCCTCGCCGGACAGTCGATCTGCTTCTTGAAACCGGCCACCCCGGATGTATGATTTTGTATAAGGGTCAGGGCGATGGGGGACGCTCGCATCGGCTTTGAATGCATGGTTTTTCAGTGATTTCACGGCTACCGGTCTGAAGCGGACGGAACCCCAATGTGCTCCCACCCTATAGAGGGGAAGGGCATCAACTGGCCCGGCATCTCTCGGAGAGCCTCAATGAAAGGAGCTCAGGACCGCGGCAATTTATTGCCGCACGTGCGGCAACAAGTTGCCGCGGTCCTTATTACGCTGATCGTCACCGCCAGCATTGCCTCTGCCGCTTGCCCCGCTTCCATACCTTGTGACATCGGCATCCCCGGCGATTTCGACGGTGACGGCGACGTCGATAACGCCGACTTCGTCGAATTCAAAAACTGCGCGACCCGAGCGACCGTCCGGCAGCCTGACGAGGACTGCCGGTTCGCCGACCTGGATGGCGATGACGATGTCGATGTGGTGGATTTCGGCGAATGGCAGCGAATGCGGACCGGTCCCTGCGACTGCGGCCCTTATCTGAAGGAGCCGCCGCGGCCGGCCGCCGCCGAGCCGTGGAGCGGCGCCGCCGACCTCTTCGGCAACACCGATCCGACCCATTCCTATTCTTCCGAGCCGATGGACCCCGTCTTCCTCTTTTCGGGTGAGTTTCACGAGTCATACGTTGATCTGCGGATCAAGGGCCGTGGGTTGGATTTCGTGTGGGCCCGCACATACCGCTCGCGCATCGGCCCGAACACCACGATGGGCAATGGGTGGGACTTCTCCTACAACCTCCGAATCAAACCGGCGGGCATCCACATTCGAGTGTTCGACGGCAACACGCGGGCGGATGTTTACGCGCTCCAGCCGGACGGCACGTGGACGCGGCCCGATTTCTATCGCGTGCTGTCCAAAAATGTGGATGACACCTACACGCTCACCTTCGCCGACGGCGGCAAATGGGAGTTCAAGCCGCTCGACGGTTCCGCTGCGGCCGGCAAAATCGACCGCATCGTCGATCGCAACGACAACGCCCTCCGCTTCACATACGACGCGGGCGGGCGGCTGATCAAGGTGCTCACCACACTCGACCTCCAGAGCGATCCACGCGACGTGACCATCGCCTACAACTCGGATGGGTTCATCGAAACGGTCACCGACTACACCGGCCGCCAGGTAACCTACAGCTATTATCAGGACAACGATGCGGACGGTTCGTCAGGTGACCTGAAATCCGCCGCCACGCCGCAGGTGTCTGGAACGCCCAACGGCAACGACTTCCCCGCCGGCAAGAAGACGACCTACACCTATTCGAAGGATTTCACCGACCAGCGGCTCAATCACAATCTGCTGACCATCACCGACGCCAAAGGGCAGACTTACCTCACCAATGTCTATTCGAGCGATCCGGATACGCCGCCGGAATTGCGATTCGACCGCGTAATCCGGCAAATCTGGGGCGACCCCGGTGACCGGATCGACGCGGTGTACAAAGTGCAGACGCCCGCGGCCGGCAACCATTTCGCGACGGTCAAAGCGACGGTGAACGATCGCGTCGGCAACGTCAGGGAATATGCTTACGACGGCCTGAACCGGCAAGTCTCCCGCCGGGACTACACCGGCCGTGCCGATCCCGATCAGCCCACCGACCTCGAAGCGAATCTCAATCCGCCGGTGAACCCGCTCCGCCCGGGCGATCCCGCGTTTTTTGAGACGCGCATCGCCTACAACGAGCTCGGCAACGAGAGCGATTATTCCTACCCCGCCCGCATCGACTACCCGAACGGCAGCGCCACCGAGTTCGTTTACGAACTGCGGCTGAACCCCGCCGCACCGCAGCGCTCCCGCGGCAACCTGCGCGAGGTGCACTATCACCCCGGACCGCAGGGCGGCGATCAGACCAACATCGACGAGTCGTACCAATACGATCCCAACAGCAATTTCGCGACCCGCCACGTCGATGGTCGCGGCAATGTAACCCTCCATACCTACGATTCACGCGGCAACCGCATCCACACGCAGCACCGCATTTCGTCGATTGTCGAGGATTACGAATACAACACGTTCGGCCAGATGCTGGCCCACGTTCTGCCGGATAACGGCAGCAGTCACCGCCGCCGCGACGAATACACCTACTATTCGACCGGCCCGCAGCGCGGCTATTGCCAGAGTCAGATCGTCGATGTCCCCAACCTGTCCCTCACCACCACGTACGAGTATGACCCGCTTGGGCGCCTGGTCCGCCTGATCGATCCTCGCGGCCACGATACCCTTTACACGCTGAATGCGCTCGACCAGGTTGTGCGCACCACCTCACGCGAAGTGACCACCGGCAGCGGCATCCGCTATCAGTGCGATCGGGCGTACGACGCGAATGACAACCTGCTGCACCTCGATTGGCAGAATCTCGACGAACAGGGAATCCTCCAGCCGAATACGCACTTTACAACCAGCTATGAATACGAAATTCTCAACCGCCCGATCCGCATCCGCAGAGAGCTGGACCCGGTCAGCAACATCGTGACGGACTACGAATACGACGACAATCGCAACCGCACGATGATCCGATACGGTGAGGCCACCAGCGGCAATCAGCCCACCAACGTCGTGAGCACGCAGTACGACGAGCGCGACCTCGCCTTTCGCGTGGTGCGTGCTCCGGGCGATGCGGCCCAGTCCACCACGCAGTACGACTACGACGTGAACGGCAATCTCACCCGCGCCGAACAGGGCACCGAGAGCGTCGGCCGCATCACCACCTACACCTACGACGGTTACAGTCGCCTCACCGGCACCGTCGATGCGATGGGTAATGTGCTCACCTATCACTACGACGCGGAGGGCAATCGCGTTTCACAGCGGCTGGACGGCGAGCCGAACGATGTCCTCGGCGGCGCCGGCAATTTCCGATTATCCGAAACGCTCTATCAATATGACGCGATGAACCGCCGGATATCGCAGGCCGAGCAGTTTTTCAACACCCAGACGCAGGCGCCGATCGGCGACGGCCAGGCGGTGACCACTTTCGAGTACACCGACAACTCTCAACTCAAAACACTCACCGACGACAACAACGCGGATTGGCAGTACGCCTACGATACCGCCAATCGCCGCAGCGTCGTCACCGACCCCAAGGCAAACACCACTTCATATTCCTATGACGCCAACGGCAACATCATCAGCACGACCGAGGTCGATCAATCCGACATCGGCGATCCCGCCGGGACGCTCGTCACCACGTATTCGTATGACAATCTCGACCGGCTGATCCGAACGGTGGATAACGTCAACAACATCATCACCTGGCAATACGATTCCCGCGGCAACCGCGTGGTGGAGATCGATGCGCGCGGCAACGAGATGCGCTACACGTACGATGGACTCAGCCGTCTGATCCAGACCGTCCGCGACATGGACGGCAACGGCGCCGGCGGCTCCGATCCGAACGACATCGTGACCAGCCGATCGTGGGACCAGTCATCCCGCGTCATCTCGCAAACCGACGACAACGGCAACACCACGAATTTTACCTACGACGCGCTGAACCGCCGCACGGAGCGCCGCTTCGCGGATAACCAGATCGCCTCTATGACTTACGACGTGCATGACAATCTGCTCGGTCTCACCGACGCCAACGCCAGCGTGATCAACTACACGTACGATCGCCGGAACCGGCTGACCAGCAAATCGATCACCCCCGCGACCGGCGTGGTCGGCACCACCACGGAATCCTACGCTTACGACGGCTTGTCTCGGCTGATCAGCGCGAATGACAACGACTCATCCGTGACCCGCCAGTACGATTCACTATCCAACGTCACGCGTGAGACGCAGCAGGTCGTGCCCAGCGGGCCGTTGCGGACGGTGACGCTCGCCTATGACGGCGTCGGTAATCTGACCCGACTGACCTATCCCGGCGGCCGCGTCGTGGTCTCCACATACGACGGTCTGAATCGCCCGTTACTGATGCGCGACGACCCGCCGGTGCCCGGATCAACCATCGCGACAAATCTCTATCGCGGTCCTTATCTGCTCGAACGCCGCAACTTCGGCAACGGCACGCGACTGGACGCCCAGTATGACGGCGTTCGTCGCACCATGTACACGCGGCATTCGTTCATCGTCACCGACGCGACGCTCGACGACCGGACGTACGGCTGGGACCCCAACCACAACAAGCTTCAGATGCACGCACCCTCCGGCAATCCACCGGAGCTGCGGATCTACAACTATGACGCGGCCGACCGCCTGATGATGTCACAGAATCCGCCGGCCGCCCTCACCATCAATTACGGACTGGACGGCGTCGGAAACCGGATGACCGTAAACGGTGGCCCCGATGCGGGCACCTATACGCTCGATCCCACGCTGCCCGAGCCCGGCGACTATCAGATGAACCAGTACACCAGTATCGCCCTGTCGCCCACCGCGTCCATGGACCGCACGTACGATCGCAACGGCAACCTCAAGACCAGCCACAACAACCAGCGGCGCTTCAGCTACGATTATGTCGATCAACTGGCCGAGTTCATCGACATCCCCGGCGGCCTTACGGTCATGTACAAGTATGACTGTTTCGGCCGGCGAATCGAGAAGAACTCCGGCGGCGTGCTCACGCGGTACTATTACGCCGGCAGCCGGGAAATCGAAGAACAGAATCAATCGAATATCACCACGGCGACGTATGTGAATGGTTCCGGTTGTGGCCGCGGGTCGCAGCCGCTACAGATGGTCCGCGCCGGACAGAAATACTACTATCACGGCGACGATGTGGGCAGCACGGTCAAGATAACCAGCGCCGGCGGCCAGGTCGTCGAGCAGTATCAATACGCCGACTATGGCAAGCCCTCGTTCTTCAACGGGTCCGGCGCTCCGATCACCGCTTCGGCTATCGGCAACGCCTGGCTATTCCGCGGCGGGCGCTATGAAAGTGAACCGGGCTTCGTGTTCGGCGATGACGATGCGGGATCGCGCGTGGTATTAAGAGGATATTCGCGACTGCACCGGCTCCAGCGGGGTCGAGACCAGGAGCGTAACGACAACTGGGATTTCGGCGGCAGCCATTACATGGACACCAGCGTCGGGCGGTTCATCTCGCGGGCCGACCACGGCCGAACCGACGCACTGGGCAACGCATTTACCTACAATGGCAACAATCCGGCTTCGCCTCAAAGCATTCCGACCGAAATGCCATTCCGGCCGCCCCGCATTACGCCCAAGCCCATCGTCAAGGGACCACAAACCGCGGTCGTCGTGGGTCCGCCCGACGAAGAGATCTATCCGGACAAGTATGGCCGGGTCAAAGTTCAGTTCCACTGGGACCGCGAGGGCAAGTCCGACATCGCAAGACTTCACCAGGTCGGCAATGACACGAGGGACTTGGTGATCACGACGGACCATAACCGCTTTTACAACCAGCTCGTGGGTAGTCCTGACGAGGATCGACCACCTTTCGGTCCGACCGATGACATTTCCAGCCAGAAGGATGATGACGAATCTTCAGACGCCGACGATATCACGCGCGAGGTGCCTGATGATACGAAAGGCCGTGTCGCATCCGGCAAAATCGCCCTCTGCGGCGCAACCGGCGCGGAAGCCATCCCGTTCATGCTGCTGTGGTGGCGGGCATTTCGCCGCCGGCAGGCACGCGCGATGGCGGGCGGAGACTGAGAGCTGCTCTCGACCCTCCGAATGGCCCGAGCCACCCCTCCGAAGATGACTCGGGCCACCGCTGGCGTGGAGCAATTCATTATTCAATGCTGCCGCCGCCGGGAAGCGGTTTCGGCCGCATCCGTCCGTACCACATCTTGTTGCGGATCTCCTTGAACGCGGAATCGTTGATCTGGAAAACCCCGCCGCTGTCCTTGTATGGCCCGAGGAAACCGTCGGGGTTTCCGGTCTCTCCGCCAGTGTCGTTGGTGGCGGCCACGTGCCCGTCGGCGAACAGGATGTTCGCGTAACCGCCGACCTCGTTGCCCTTGGTGTTGTGCAGCGGGAAAATGTCGTTGAATTCGTGTCCCTTGCGGCCGGGATCACCCGTGACCGTGCTGTAGTCGACCGACATGCCGTCGGTGAACGATTCAACCGTGTAGTCGCCGGCCTGAGTGACCGTCTCGTCGGCAAACTGGTTGATTTTTGTTGCATAGGCGGCGGTCACCGAAGAGTCGGCGGCATCGCCGGCCCGTGAGTCTCCCATCACGGCAATGCGATCCGGCGTGACGTTCGCTCCGTCGAGGTGTTTTCCACTCATCGGTCCGTCCCCGTCGAGCGGGCATTTGCTGGGGTCGTTCGTGTCACCGTTGGAGCCATAGCCGTCGGCGGCGGTCGGGTCGCCGCGCGAGAACTGCCAGGTCGTCGCGTAATTGGTGTTGTAACCGGCCATCCAGAATTCGGCGGTTTTCGGCCCATTCGGCGCAATGATGGGGACGGTCGCCACGCCGGTGGGTTGCCAGCGCAGTGGATTCACCGTGCCCGTAGTGGCCGCCCCGGTATAGTCCGCCACCTTCTCATTGACCTGCCAGCGATTCGTGGGGCAGAGCATCTTGCCCGGTGCCCCGACTTTCAGGTTGAGAATGTCGGCCACCCAGCCGACCTTTCGCACATCACCATCGCGAAGATGATCGAACGCGCCGGAGGATCTGGCCTGGGCCCGGTCGCTTGAGGAGTACATCTCAAACCCCGTCCCGAACGTACGCAGGTACGAAGCGCACGCCGCCGACTTGGCGTTCTCCTTCGCCCGCGTCAGAGACGGCAACAGGATCGCCACCAGCAGGGCGATAATCGTCATCACCACCAGCAGTTCGATCAGGGTGAATCCGCCCCGCCTTTTTCGGGCATCCGATGACATGTGTGTTTCTCCATGAAAGCAGAAGTGGCGTCCACGAGAGCCACCGCGCCGGTAGCCGCTGTGGACGGCAGCCAATCTAGGCCGCGATTGTTATGACGTGTATAGGATTTTATTAGAAGTGTGTGAGAATTGGATTAAGTTTCCGCCGCCGCCGGCGAGATCTGATCTTGATGCTGCGGAAGAGTGATGCTGACCGTCGTTCCCGCCCCGGGCATGCTCTTCAACTCGACGCGGCCCGCCATCGCGGCGACGGCGTGACGGACGATCGACAGGCCCAGTCCCGTCCCGCGCGAACTCCCGGACCGCGCACGCTCCACCTGATAGAATCGCTCGAACACCCGCCCTTGCTCCTCTTCGGGGATGCCGCAGCCGTCATCGCTGACCTCAATGCTCAGTGCCGTTCCTCCCTCTGAATCCGTCCGCCGCTCGCAGGTGACGCTGATGTGGCCGTCGGCATCGGTGAACTTGATCGCGTTGTCGAGCAGATTGTCGAGAATCAGCCGCAGCAGGTGCGGGTTGGCAACCGCCGTCACCAGCCCGGCCGGCAGATCGACCGAGAACTCCAGACGTTTCGCATTCAGCTTGTCCTCGTACCGCGCCCGCAGATCGGCGAAAAACTCGCGAAGCACGATCGTGGACGGCTCAAACTGCGCCGGCGACGATTCCAGCCGCGAGAGATCCAGCAGATCGGCCACCATCGCTTCCATCCGGCTGCTCTGCCGGTCGATCACCTCCAGAAAATGACCGGCGGACTTCGGGTCCTTCGCCGGATCGATCCGCATCAGCGTTTCAACCGCCGCCCGGATCGTGGACAGCGGCGTCCTCAATTCGTGCGAAGCGTTCGCGGCGAAATCCGCCTTGACCTGGATCGCCCGATTCATCGCCGTGATGTCGGTGAGCACCAGCAGCCGGCCGACGTTCGGCGGCAACCGCGCCGACTGCGATTCTTCCGTTTTTTCAGCCGCGGGAAGGACGATATCAGACACTCTGGCCAGAACCGCGGTCTCGCCGTTAAAACCCTGCATCGCCAGCCGGCATTCCTGGATCGGCCCTCCGCTCGCACCAGCGGCGTCACGGTGCAACAACAACTGCTGAAGCTCGTGATGGGGAATGCACTCCTCGACCGCGCGGCCCTCAAGCCATCGCTGCGCATCATCGGTCGATTCCCCCAACCCCACCAGCCGCCGCGCGGCCGGATTGATCAGCACGACGCGTCCGTCGGGCCCGGCCACAATCACGCCTTCGTGCAACTGCGCGAGCAGCGATTCCAGCGTTCGCCGATGGCGATCGATGGTTTCGAGTTGCCCGGCCAGTTTGTCGCGCATGCGGTTCAATGCCGTCGCCAGCACCGCCAGCTCGTCCCGCCCGGAGACGCTGACCCGCGAGCTGAGATCGCCGCGCGCAAGATCGCGGGCGACGGCCGTAATCCGCTTGATCGGCTTGCTCCACAACCACGCCAGCCCCAGCGCCAGCACGATGCCGCCCGCCAGCGCGATCGCCGCGATCGTACCCAGCAGCCGCTTCGTCACCTGCTTCTGGTCCGCGAGCGTCCGCTCGGCCACCGCCACGCGAACGACGCCCACCGGAGCATCCTTCTCGCCGACTCTCACCGCCACATATCGCATCCGCCGCGACAGCGTGCGCGAGAGCCGCACGTCGGACCCCCAGCCGTCCGCCAGCGCCTCGCGCACTTCCTTGCGCTCGCCGTGCGATTCCATCGTCGCGGGATCGCCCTCCGAGTCCGCCAGCACGGTGCCGTCGGCCAGGATCAGGCTGATACGCAGATAATCCCGCTTGCCGGCCGCCAGCTCTTTGAGAAAACGATCCAACTGCCCCGCGTGCGCCCGGTCGAATCGATCCGCCAGCACGTGCTGTAGCGTGGCCGCCTCAGACACCAGCCGCTGCGTGACCTCCTCCGCGTGCGACCGCGAGACGCGCTCGAAGATCACCCAGAAACTGAGCCCGATGACCACCGCGGTCAGGACCGCCACCCCCAGAAATAACTTCCAAAATAGCTTTCGTGAACCGATCACGAACCACTCTTACGCGATGTACGTTTTTCGCTTTCGCCCGGATAAGTAGGACTCCATGATGCAGCTCGAAAGATCGCCGCTGGCGCAGTAGAACGCGACCCCCTTGGTCACTTTCGTCAACTGGTCCACGAACCCGACCCAGTCCATATAAGCATAGTCCTCGGTCAGTGCGAACGTGCAGATGCGGATGCCCTGCCGCGTGATCTGCACCGCCTCCTTCAGCGTCGTGACGGTGGTGATGTTTTCGGGCGGATACAGCAGATAGATGTACTCGCCCTGCACGTGGGCGGTGGGCTCGCCGTCGGTGATGATGAAGATCTGCTTGTTATCGCCCCCCCGCCGGGCGAGCAACCGCCGGGCCATCAGCAGGCCCATCTGGAGGTTGGTAAAGTGCTGCGGGGCCTGGTCGGCCTGGGCCAGCGGCACGCGCATGCGCACCTGGTAGTCGAAGACGGTCACCGGCTTGGGCATCAGCAGCGGCAGCTTGTGCTCGGGGATGATCGCCGCCGACGAATAGAAGCCGACCAGATCGACGGTGTCCTGCGGGAACCGCTGCCGAATGAGCGCGTGCATGGCCATCGCGCATTTCTTGGCGTGATAGAAACGGTGATAACGGGCCATTGAGCCGGACATATCCAGCAGGATGACTGTGCTGCAGCTTGTGTGATGCTCGGACTGATACAGCTCGAAATCGGCTTCGGAAATTTTGAGCGGCAGGCCGGGGCCGGTGCGTTTGAGCGTGTTGCTCAGCGTGGGCGTCAGCGCCAGTTCGCTGACCGGATCACCGAACTGGTACGGCCGCGTGCCTTCGATGCGTTCACCGCCCTGGCCGGTGTCCGGCGTATCGTGGCCCTCTTTGTGCCCTTTGCGCAACCGGGTGAACACCTCCATCAGCGCCTTGCGCTGCATGGCATTGACCGCCCGAGGCGTGAGCCGCCACTTCACCCCCATCTTTTCGAGCAGCCCCTCCTCGATCAGCTTTTCGAGCAACTCGCGCTGCTCGTCGTCCATCTCCATCTGCTCGAGCGAGTCGAGCGCCCGATCGCCGTATTCGAGCACGAACTCCATGAAGCGGTCGAACAGCTTCAGGTGGTCCTGCGTAGCGAACTCTTCGCCATCCCATTCTGTGTATCGGAAGCGCATCAATACGCCCGGCAGGACTCGAACCTGCGACCGCGAGATGAGAACTCGATTCCCGCGAATCCCCGTGCAAAAAGCCCAACAAAAACGCACGTTTTCAATGGGTATTTTCGCTTAAACGGATATCATACCGCATCGAGGCGGACAGCGAAACGGGCGGCATATTTGACCGCTCAGGGCCCCGCGGTTATCGTCGCCAGCATGTACCGTCTGGTCGTCGAACATCAATTTCACTGCGATGGGATCGGTCGCGATGGGAAGGGCTGCAAGAGCAAGCCCTTGCTGGTCGTCAGCCCTATGGTCGGGGAGGCATGGCGAAGGGCAAAACAAGCCGGCTGGACCCGAGAGCGGAAGGGGCGCAAGACTTGGCATTTTTGCCCCAAATGCTCAGCCCCTGTCCCGGTCCCGTTACCTGGCTGACGGCGGGTTGTCTCTGACGGCGAACCATTCAATCGCCCGATCATCCATTCCGCCTCTTTAAGGCGACTACGCCCGGCAGGACTCGAACCTGCGACCGCGAGATTAGAAATCTCGTGCTCTGTCCAACTGAGCTACGGGCGCTCAGTCCGTTCGATGATAGACACCTACTACCCACAGTACAAGACGAAACAGGCGGGTTAGGCCGTCTGCATTTTCTTCCGAGAGGGACCGAACGAGATTCGAAGCGGCCGGTGCAGCGCAGCGGCAATCCGCTGGAGCATGGACAGCGAATGCCCTTCGTAATCGGCATCTTCGAGCCGAGCGATGGTCGGCTGACTCGTGCCAATGAGATCGGCGAGCTGGGCCTGCGTCAGACCTGCCGCTGTTCTGGCGTCGTAAATGAGTTGAGCGACGCGGCAATTGAGCGTCGCTTCCGCGATGAGTGTGCGCTGCTCGTGGTCAGCTCCCAACATCTTGTCGAGAATCTTCAAAGCGTTCGCCGTTTTCTTCTTAGCCATCGTCGATGACCTCCATGTGCCTGTGCCCCTCCGGGTCGCGCTCGTATCTTCTCTTGCGTTCGATGGCCCGCTCGATATCAGCGTCCGGGACCAGTCCTTCTTTAGTCAAGCCGTGTGCCAGCACGGCCACGTCGCGGCCGTGGAAAAAATAGAGCACGCGGTAATTCACGCGGCCGGTCCGCGTCCGGAGTTCGTGAATCCCGTCGCGGAGATAATCGGCGTGGGGCCGCCGCAGCTCGTGTCCCATCTCGGCCAACAACCGAATGCGGGCTACGCAATACGCATGGGCCTTACGGTTCTCCCGGCGCAACTTGTTCAGCCAGTCCACGACCGGCACCTTGCCATCGTTATCTTTGTAAAAGTAAACGGTCGTTGCCGGCATCAAACCCGCTCTCATATTATACCAAATTTGGTATTTAAGTCAACTCGACGCACACCAGAACTTTGCCCGAAAAAGTGCTCTCGCAAAAGCGGGAGCGAATCTTACGCTTGGCAGGTGCGGTTTACCAGCAAAGACGACCCTGGCTTGAATCCGAACAGGCGTTGCGGTTACAACTCTGCGACTTTCTACGAGCGGGGGCGGCTACGGACCAGGATAGGGATGATGCATGATCTACCCGATTCAGCAGGCTCGGGGGGCAATGTCGATCGACGGCGATTGGGACAAGCCCGCCTGGCGGGCCGTGCCGGCGGTCGAGCTGACGCACTTCATGGGCGAGCGGCCTTCGCACTTTCCGCAAACGCAAGCCAGGCTGATTTACGACCACGATTCGATCTATGTCATCTTCCGCGTGCATGACCGTTACGTCCGGGCGATCGCGCGCAAACACGAGGACGAGGTGTGGAAGGACAGTTGCGTGGAGTTTTTCTTTGCCCCCAGCGGCGACGGGAAGGACGGATACTTCAATTTGGAGGTAAACTGCGGCGGGTCCATGCTGTTCCACTTCCAGCCGCGGCCGTGGGAGGACATGCGAGCGGTCAGCGCGGCGGATTTCGACGCCATCACGGTTGCCCACTCGCTGCCGAAGATCGTGGAACCGGAGCGTACCGAACCGACGACGTGGACGGTCGAGTATCGCCTGCCGTTCGAGTTGCTGCATCGGTACTGTGGCAAGGTATTGAATCCCGAGCCGGGCGTGCGCTGGCGGGCGAACTTCTCCAAATGCGCCGATGACTGCTCGCACCCGCACTGGCTGACGTGGGCCCCGGTGGACCATCCGCAGCCGAACTTCCATCTGCCGGAATACTTCGGCACGATCGAATTCACTTAATCGGCGACGCGGTCGATCTGCGTGGGGCGGGCGAGGTCGATGAGGTTGGGGATGTCGGCGACTTTGAGCAGGCCGGTGCAGAAGACGGAGGGGGCGGCGGTGCCGTCCACTTTTTTCGCGAGCAGGTCCTTGAGGCTGCGGTCCATCTGGTGCAGTTCGATTCGGGTCACGCGCTGCGGCTCCAGCGCGGCGAGGACCAGAGCGGCGAGGCCGGACATTCGGCCGCGGGTGATGATCTGTACGGGCCGCTTGACTTGATCGGACTCGATGAAGCCTAGAACGGCTTGAAGCTGCTCGACCTGGATTCCGAGCGAGCGCTGGCCGAGGGCGGCGATCAGCAGCGACCAGAGATAGGGGGCGGGTTCAACCCGGTTGCACTCGCCGGTCAGGAGGAGGTCCGCGACGACTGTCCTCTGCCTGGCCTGCACCGCCTTATTCACCAGATCGGCGACGCTGTCGCGGCCGCCGTCGGCGAGGATGAGCGTGGTGCCCGCGGCGGCGTCGGGTTCATGGATCACGATGGGCAGTGTCCAGCGGTCGGCGATCTTCAGCAGTCTCGATTGTGTTTTAGCGCCGGATGGGGCCGGCACTTTGGCGTCCGACTCGGGCGCGGACACGGGCTGAGTGGCAGCGCCACTGAGCCGGATGACCTTGCGTAATGACTCGCGCGTGCCCTTGGCCCAGCTCTCCACGGCTGCGGCGTCATTCGCCGGAGCGGTGCTCGTCGGCAGTGTTTGCATGGCCTGCGCGGCCAGCGTGTGGTAGGAACCGTTGTCCGGTAGATACTCGATGGAGAGCTCCGCCTGCGTGCGCATCTCGCCGTCGATGGGGATTTCGTCGTCCTTGCGCTGGGCCTCGGGCAGGAAGTGGCGGTTGACGAACCGGTAGAAGGCCTGGCGATTATCCTTGTCGTAGTTGTGCGTGCCGGGGTCTTCGTTGACGTGGAAGGCCAGCCGTTCGGGTTTGCCATACAGCGCGTAGACGGGAATGATCGGCTCGTAGACGAAGGTGCGTACGCGGTCGGCGGGGAAGCAGCAGTTGTCCTTCGCGTTGGCGATCGAGAGTGCGAAGCGCGGGGCCAGCATGGCGGTGAGGTGGACGTAATCGGCGACGGTGCCCATGTCGGTGGGGCTCTGCTCCTCGTCGCCCATGTCGGGGCGGTTGAGGACGCGGGATGCGAAGCCGACGTAGCCGGCGTTGGGTGCGGCGAGCTTGATGCGGGTGTCGAGCGAGCTGAGGAAGATGGTCTGCCAGCCGCCGCCGGACAGTCCGGTCAAGGCGACGCGTTCGGGGTCGGCCGATGCGTGCTGCAATAGGATGTCGAGACCTCTTTTTAGCTCCAGATAGTGAATCGACACGCCGGAGATGCCGCACAATTCGAGGTAGGCGGCGCCGTGGTGGCTATATCCGTCGGCGCCGAGCTGGCCCATGCCGATCCACTCGAGGCCGAGAGCGAGCATGCCGCGCTTGGCGAGATTGATGCGGCGGATCTGTTCGTAGTCCTGGCTCATACCCGGCCCGCCGACGTGGCCGTTGACGTTGAGGATGGCGGGGACTTTGCCTTCCAGCTTTTCCGGCTCGTAGAGCAGCGCGCCGACCCACAGGCCGGGCACGACTTCGTAGCGGAGCTTGCGGATGGTGTAACCTTTGCCGGGGACGGTCGCTCCCCAGACGACGTTCAGCGGCGCGTTCTGCCAGGCGGCGGGCACACCGGCCAAGACGACTTCATCGAGCATTCGCTTGCGGAGCCGCTCCGATTCCGTGGTCCATGCCTGGGGGTCGTTGGGCATGGCGAATTTCGGGACGCGCGGGAGGAGGTACGCCCGAAGCTCCTTGATCGTCTGCTCGGGCGGGAGGATGCGGACGGGCGGTGCGGGAGCGGGTGCGGGAGCAGACGCCGGCGCGGTCTGTGCATGGGCGGCGGCGGCCGACAAGAATATGAGGAACACATATGCGCAGGCGTGCTTGAACATGGGTCCACCGTAAACACAGTCGATCAGGCGGGTGCAAGTGTAATCATCCGTGGTCTGGTTGTCAGCAGCGCGGTTGCGGTATGCGACAAACGACCCCGCTGAACCGCTTACGGCGGGGTCTTGTCTTGCGGGCGGGTTGCGGGTAGTTATAGCGGTTTCCGCCGCCGCCCGGCCGCACTGGTCTGAGGCGAGTGCGATTCTTCGATGGAGGTGGCTATGAAACCCCCGGTTACGCGACGCCAGTTTCTCGGCACCAGCGGCAAGACCGCCGCCGGAGTGGCCGCCGGCCTGGCCCTTCAGCCGCTGATCCGCGACGCCCGCGCGGTTGACGCCAATGAGAAGATCATCGTTGCGCTGGTCGGTTGTGGCGGTATGGGCACCGGCAAGCTGCACAATTTCATGGACACCAAGCAGGTCCATGTGGCCGCCCTGTGTGACGTGGATGATTCGCATCTGGCCAATGTAGCCCAGGCGGTGAAGGGCAAGCTCGGCGAGAAGCCGAAGCTGGTCAAGAACTATAAAGAAGTCATGGACATGAAGGACGTGAACGTGGTGATCGTGGCCACGCCGGATCACTGGCACGCCATTCCGATGATCGCCGCGTGCCAGGCGGGCAAGGATGTCTACTGCGAGAAGCCGTGCTGCCACAACATCCGCGAAGGCAAGCAGATGGTGAACGCGGCGGAGCATTACAACCGGATCGTTCAGATCGGCACGCACCAGCGCAGTTCGGCCCACATTCAAGAAGCGCGGGAGTTCATCCGCTCGGGCAAGCTCGGCACGATCACCATGACCAACACGTACACGTACGGCAACGAATCGTTCGACGGGCTGGGACAGGTACCGGACGCGGACCCGCCGGCGGGCGTGGATTACGAGATGTGGCTCGGCCCTGCTCCAAAGCGGCCGTTCAACGCGCGGCGGTTTCATGCGAGCTGGCGGTGGTATTTCGATTACGCGGCGGGCATGGTCGGCGACTGGAACGTGCACCTTCAGGACATCATCATGTGGACGATGGACAGCCCGCACGCCACGTCGGTCTCGACGGTCGGCGGGAAATTCGCGCTGACCGACGACCGCGATACGCCGGACACCATGCAGGCGGTATACGAGTTCGGCCCGTCGCCGAACGCGCCCAAGGGTTTCGTGCAGACGTACACGATGCACAAGGCCAGCGGCAAGCCGTGGAACCGCGGCGGCTACGGGATGGAGTTTCACGGGACCAACGGCTACCTGCACCTGACGCGAAGCGGCTGGAAAGTGGTCGGTGACGCCAAGAACGAGAAAGACGAATCGAAGGGGCTGCGCACCGAGAGTTTCGAGAAGCCCGGAAAGGACTCACATCCCGAACACGTGATCAACTTCCTGGCTTCGCTGCGGGAGCGAAAGAAGCCGATCGCGTCGATCGAAAAGCACTACAACACCGTGGCCGCGTGCCATCTGGCCAACGTGTCGCTCAAGGCCGGACACAAAATTTTCTGGGACGCGAAGAAAGAGCTGTGTTTCAGCGATCGCGAGCTGACCAGCGAGGACAAAGAGGCCAACGTTCATCTGTCGCGGGAATATCGGGCGGGGTACGAACTGCCCAAGGTATAACGACGTAGGTTATTGTTAAGTCCAATACCGTGTTTGCTGTATTTCGAGTAGGCATCTTCAGCAGGAACAGGAGCCAAATCATGTCTCGATCCAGTTTCAGTCGTACCATGGTCGCCGGTCTGGTTATCACCGGGTTTTTCGGCAGCACTGTGAAGTCGGCGGAGAAGCCGGCGGGCGAGCACAAGCGGGAACATAAAGCGGAATACCTTGACAAAGAGCACGCCCCCAAGGGCAAAGGCTGGGTGAAGCTGTTCGACGGCAAGGATACCACCGGCTGGAAGCTGCGCGATACCAAGCGCGAGACGTCATGGAAAGTGACGGACGGCATCCTGGCAAACAAGTCGACGCACGAGCACCCCGGCGTCGACATTTATACCGAAAAAACGTTCGACGATTTCGAGATCTATTACGAATACAAAACGGAAAAGGACACCAACAGCGGTCTGTATCTGCGCGGGCGGTACGAGATTCAGATCTTCGATGATTTTGGGCAAAAGCCCTCACCGGAAACCAACGGCGCGATCTACAGCCTGACCGCGCCTTCGGAGAACGCGAGCAAGAAGCCGGGCGAATGGCAGAGCGTCTTTGCGACGATTCACGGCCGGAAGGTCAACGTGTGGCTGAACGGCAAGCACGTCGTGGACAATTTCGAGGTCAAGCACGCGACCGGCCTTTCGCTGGATCAGGAAGAGGCCAAACCGGGTCCGATCCTGATCCAGGGCAATCACGGCTCGGTCGAGTTCCGGCACGTGCTCATCAAGCCGATGAAGTCTGAAAAGTGATAATCGGAAGGCGGCTTCCGATCGGCCGCGCGGATGGTACCGTCGGCACGGCGATCCTGAAGCGCGCCGGCTTCATGCCATGGGATGCATTCGTCGATTGGTAGCAATGATTCCGGGTGGCATGGACAAGTGTACTCACTTGCCCGTGGCCGAGCGCTATAAACGTTCGCCACGGGTAAGCTCCGCTGAGTACAGCTCCGCTTACCCATGCCACCCAATTCCGGATGTACCCTCAGGCCATTCAGGGCTGTCGCTTGTCCTTCCGAACGACGCGGTCCGGTTTCCATTCTTCAGATGTCAAAGATCGTCCGGTTCAGGAGCACGCCGGGCGTTCTGCCCGCACGGCCCGCGCGGGCGGCCCGACGATCGGGGCCGGCACGGCTTCGTTTCGCGGTTTTTATTTTTCGATAGCGCCAAAGCCGTTCTCTCCAGCGGTACTGCAAAGCGGGGCCGCGGCGGACGCAATCTATGGGAGAACACGACGACCGTTCCGGTGGCGCCGCGCGAGGGGTATAAGGGCGGGCTAGTTTCCGACTCCGTGCCCGTTCTGTTTTGATTGGGCAGCGAAACGACTCCCGGCCTCTTTGTTTGCTTGGACCGCCTTGCCTGGCGCGCATCGGTCCATTACTCTCAAACGTATGGCGAAGAAGCCCACGACCCCCGAACCGACAGCGAAGCTCCCCGCGACACTACCGATTGCGCGAAAAAATTTTGGAGACTACAAGCCAGACGCTCCGACCTGGATCACGTTAGCAACAGGCGAGTACTACCCCGACATCCTGCCAGAGGCATGTGAACTGTACAAGCCGGTGCTCATCTTGTTCGGGCAGATTCTTAAGCGATCGGAATCCTCTGCTGCGTTATTCACGAGCATTTGCGAGTTGACGGAAACTTGGATGCGGGTCCAGCTTGCGCGAGTCTTTCGAAAGTATGTTAGCCCGACGACACCGGTAGAGATGCTCAAGAACAAGTCAAAGGTTAAAGGCATCTGCGAGCAGTTCGGGGCCGGATTTCGGCCCATCCAGGAAGTGCAGAAGGCTTTCGCCTCCCGGCCGATTCCCGACGAGGCGCTCTGTGCCGTTCTCTGGGAGTACAAGGATCGTGGCAAAAAGGGCTACGATCTGACCGAGAAATTCTTCGCGATTATCCGAGGACAACTTCCCGCGTACACGATCACCGGCCCGGAGCGTGCAGGGCAAGATGTGCTACTGGGTACCGTGTGGCCTGATTATCCCAAACCCGACCGGCCAGCAGATTTCATCATCAAGCATCAGAACGAAGTGCTGGCAGTTGGTTTCGCGCGCTACGACAGCGACCGCGGCGGAGCACAGGAGGACGACCGCACTGGCGGATATCGGGAGTGCGCAAAAGAAGTTCTTGGCTTCGCCGCAAAAAAGGGTTTGCGCAAACTCAAAGTTATTTTCCTCAACGACGGGCCCGGCCTGCTTCTCGGTTCCATGTGGTCGGACTACGTCTATCTGGAAAAGTCGGGCAAGGGGAGAATCAGGGTTGTGACACTGCGGATGCTGCCAGAGCGCATCACCGTCGAATGGCTGGAGTCTTGACCGATGGCGACCGGAATCCCTTCTAAGCGCCGTCCTAAGCGCCTCAATTACACGCTGGCCTATCCGGGCAAGATGTCGCGCGCCGAAGTGCTCGCGATGCTGGGCACCGAGCCGATCGAAATCGCCACAGCGAGCAGCGCGGGGCGCCTGTTACAAGGGGACAACCTGTCGGCGTTGCTTTGGCTCAGGGATGAACCGCAGGTGCGCCGGCACGTTCGCAGCGTGTACATCGATCCCCCGTACGCAACGTCGATGGCATTCGTGGACCGCGATGTTAAACACGCCTACGACGATCACCTGAATGGCGCCGAGTATTTGGAGTCGTTACGCCGAAGGCTAATCGTCCTGCACGACCTGCTCGCTGACGACGGATCGATCTTCGTCCACCTTGATCAGAATATGGTCTTCGAGATGAAGATCATCATGGACGAGGTGTTTGGACGGGCGAACTTCCGCAACTTCATCACGCGAAAAAAGTGCAATACGAAGAACTACACTCGCAAGAACTTCGGGAACATAGCAGACCACATGCTTTTCTATACCAAGACAGATCAAAACATTTGGCACCGGCCGTATGACGCATGGACCGAAGTGAGGGTGGAAGAGGAATACCCATACGTCGATGAGAGATCGGGACGCCGCTACAAAAAGGTTCCGATTCATGCGCCGGGAATCCGGCGGGGAGAGACAGGGAAGCCGTGGCGTGACAAAATGCCGCCGAAGGGCAAGCATTGGCAGTACCCGCCTGCAAAACTCGACGAACTCGACGCCGCCGGAGAGATTTACTGGTCTCCGAACGGGAATCCCCGGCGCAAAGTGTTCTTCGACCAGAGCAAAGGAATCCCCGTCCAGGATATTTGGATGTCCTTCAAAGACCCGCACAATCAAAACGTCCTCATCACCGGCTATCCGACTGAGAAGAACTTTGAATTGGTATCCAGACTGATCGCCGCGACGACAAACCCCGGGGACTTGGTTCTGGATTGCTATTGCGGATCGGGAACCACGCTCGAAGCCGCGGCGCTGCTCGGTCGTCGGTTCATCGGCATTGACATTTCCGAGGCGGCGATCACGGCGATCGTGAAGCGATTCCGTGATGGGCGATCCGCGATGGGTGATTTCGTTGGGATTCGGAGTGCCAAGAAAACGCAAGCCAAGGCAGAAATGTTGCTTTTCCCGGTGAATGACTAGGCAGAGCCCCAAAGTGGTAACGGCAGGTCGTTGACCTGTGCCCTACGCAAATCAAATCCGAGTATCGAATGACCGCTCGGTCAGCCCCAGGCCGGGGCGGTCGGTCAGCGTGAGGCGTCCGGCGGTGCCGCCGATGCCTTCGAAGGGGTCGTCCGCGAGGAGCAGATGGCCGTCGAGATCGAGGTAGTCCGCCATCGGGGCGAGCTGGGCGGCGGCGGCGATGCCGACCGATGTTTCCACCATGCAGCCGAGCATGATCTTCAGGCCGGCCGAGCGGGCGGTGTGGATCATGCGAACGGCGTTGCGGATGCCGCCGCATTTGCTGAGCTTGATGTTGATGCCGTCGAAACAGCCGACGCAGCCAAGCACGTCTTCTGCGCGCACGCAGCTCTCATCGGCAAAGAGCGGCGCGATGTTCTCGGCGCGGACCCGCGGCAATACCGCGTGATCGCCGGCGGGCGTGGGTTGCTCGATCATTTCGACGTTGAACCGGGCGGCCAGGCGGCAACGCTCCAGCACGTTGTCCGATGTCCAGCCGCAATTGGCGTCCACGCGCAGGACCTTGTCCGGCGCCTCGCGGCGGACGGTGTCCAGTATGCGCTCATCCTGCGAGGTCCCGAGCTTGATCTTGAGGATCGGAAATGCTGCCGCCTCGCTTATTTTCTGCGCGATCACGTCGGGCCGATCGATGCCGATGGTGAACGAGGTCAGCGGCGCCCGCGTCGGGTCGAGGCCGAACCATTTCCACACCGGGACGCCCAGCAGCTTGCCGCACAGATCGTGCAGGGCGCCGTCGATGGCCGCGACGGCGGCGAACTGATCGGCGAAGCGGCGGGCGATCGGATCGAGGATGGCGTCGAGCGCGAACGGATCGTCGCCGAGCATGTCCGGCATGCCGGCCAGGGCGGCCTCGCTGGAGTCCAGTGATTGGTGGTAATAGGCACTGGGCGCCGCTTCGCCCCAGCCGAGCCGGCCGTCGTGCTCGATCTGGACGAGCAGGACGTCGCGAGCGGTGCCGGCCGCGTCCGGCCGGGTGCGGGCGATGTTGAACGGATGATGTAGCCGCAGATGACGGCGGTGCCAGGTCAGCTTCACGAACGCGACTCCGAAATGCTGCTCGTTAGGTTATCAAGGACGCGCTGATATGTGTTGTAGGCAAACTCGTCATACAGCACGAAGATGGCGCGCTCGATCCGGCCATGCCCGCTCAGGAAATCGGCGGTTTCGGTCAGGGCGATGTTGGCGGCCGGTTCGAGCGGGTAGCCATAGACGCCGCAACTGATGGCGGGAAAAGCAATCGTTTTGCATCCGTTATCGACGGCGAGCTGTAGGGCAGTGCGGTAGCATCCGGCCAGGCGCTGCGGCTCGCCGGATTGGCCGTCCCGATAGACCGGGCCGACGGCGTGGATGACGAATTGGGCGGGCAGGCGGTAGCCGTGCGTGATTTTGGCAGATCCCGTGGCACAGCCTCCCAGCGTGCGGCACTCTGCGAGCAGCTCGGGGCCGGCCACGCGATGGATCCGGCCGTCCACGCCGCCACCGCCCAGCAGCGTGGTATTGGCGGCGTTGACGATCACGTCGGCCTGGACGGTGGTGATGTCGCCGCGGACGAGGGTCATGCGTTTGAGCGCGCCGGCATCCATTCCGACGAGTATAGAAAGTGGGGATTGGGGGTGCAATTTCATCGTGGAGTGCGGCGGCGGAGACGCCGCTTTGGCTTCGCGCAGAGCTCTTTCGCCGGAGCGTCTCTCATCGCCCGACACAGCCTGCCCGCAAGCCAAAGCGCCGCCGCCAGCGACGCACTCCATATGCACCCGGACCGCACTACAGATTACGGACATGCACCCCGGCCCGCTTGCGAACTCGCACGAGTGAGACTATCCTTTCGACGATGGCCAACGATAATTCAATCAGCTCCGGCGGATCGAAGTCGATATGGGACAATGATCTGCCGGCCGGGGATTCACCGCCGCTGGCGCGGTGGCCGCTGACCGCCGCGATCATCGCGTATGCGGCGTGGATGATCTTTCTGGTCGCGATGCTGGTCCTGCGGCTGACGCAGCCCGGTTGAGACTTGCCGCTTGCTCATGGGCACCATCGATACGCCCGCGCTCGATGCCGACCTCTTTCATCGCAATCTGAGTGCCCTTCGAACGGTCGAGCCCGAACTGGCCGCCCGGCTGGAACATGCGCTGGAGCGCGTGGGGGAACTTTCCGCGCCGGCGGCGACCCGCGATGGGCGCGTGAGCTTTCGCGTGCGGCGGCCTGACGGCACGCCCGGCTGGTTCGGGCGCACATCCATCCCCGGCGTGCGGGCCGCCGCCCTGCTGGAGCAATTTCAACCCGGAAATGCGAACGTGCTGCTGCCCGGCGTCGGCGAAGGCTCGGAAGCGGCGCTGCTCACGCAACGACTCGGCCGGCACAGGGCGGTCTTTGTGTGGGAGGAGTGTGAAACGTCTGTATGCTGGTCGCTGCATCTACACGATTTCGAGAGCGCGATCCTCGACAAGCGGTTGGTCTTTCTCCTCTGCGCCGCCGGCGATCTGGCCGCCGCCCTGTCGGAGTGGCTCAGGAAGAATCCCGGCCACTTGTGCCCGGATCGGATCATGATGTGGCCGTGGCTGACGTTTGGCGAGATCGTCCCCTGTCGAGCGGCGGTGGAGGCCGCGTATCAACGCGTCGAGCAGGAGCGCTCGCGCGCACTGGCAACGCTGCGGCGCGAATCCGCCGAAGCTCCGCGGGCGGTATCGGCTTCGAGCGCACCGGTGATCGCGCTGCTGGGATTGCATGCCCGCGACGAGACGATCCTGCTTGCTGACTCGCTCGCGGCGGGGGCGGAGTCGCTCGGATGGCGGCCGGTCAGCGCTGTCGTCCGCTCGCCGGCCGATGTGCATCCGTTAGCGCGGGCCCGCCGGCTTCACAACGATCCAAACGGTCGGCCTGAGATGGCGATCCTGATCGACATCACGCGCCACGAAGTTCGCGACGTGCTACCGGATTCCGTGCCGGCAGTCTGTTGGCTGGATCCGGGGGCGGCACTCGATGCGAGTCTGCCCGCGCGCATGGGTGCGGACGATGTTATCGCTGTCACCGGCAGTTGGGTTCGCGATCGGGCCATCGCTGGTGGGATCGACGCGAGACGGATACACGTCTGCCCGCCGCCCTGCCTGACGGTCGGCAAAGATTTCGATCCTGCTGATGACCGGCCGATCGATGTGGCGATTGTCGCGGATCTCGGCCCGACGGATGCAGCCAGCTTCGGCCACCGCCTGCCCACGCATGAACAGATATGGAAGGCGGCGGTCGATCTGCTCAAAGCCAGGATCGAGGAGTTTTTTAGCGAAGATCTATGCGATGCTCTGCTGACGCGGACCGAAGAGCGGTTGGGAGCCTGGATTGAAGATGAAGCAACGCGAGCGGCAATGCTGCGTGCGCTGGGGATGAATGTGGCGCCGGTCCTGCTGTGGCAATTCCTGGCGCAATCTCTTATTCAAAATGAAGTTAATGTCAGCCTCCACGGCGGCGGCTGGGCGAGTTTCGACCCATCCGATTGCAGAGACCCCGGCGCTGTGACGGTTTTGCGACGATTGGAGATCGTCCGGCGGGCGAAGCTCGTCGTCCACGCCGATCTGACGGGTGCGATGACTGCGGATGCGTTGATCGCGGCGGGAGCGGGCGCGGTGGTGCTCGCGCGGCGGACGCCACGCAACGACCAGGCGGGTGGACTCGGCACGCTGCTGGCTGAAGAGAGCGAAATCGTCTTCTTCTCCTCCGCCCGCGAACTGCTGGAGCGGGTTCGGCAGCTACTGAGCGACGAGCCGGCTCGCCGGCGCATCGCCCAGACGGCCATCCGGCGGTGCGCGAGCGATCATGCGCCTGCCGCCCGGCTTCAGACCCTGCGGGCAATGTTAACTTCATAGCCCAACGGCTCGTGCCTCACATGTAAAACCATCGTCCGGTAAAGTTTTAGGCCGCGACCGACCGATAAAAGTGCCATACCGACTGCTGGAAATATGTTCCGGCGCGTAGCGACGGTTCCGTGTTGTCTTGTTGGAAGGCTGCGACGCTTATGAGAATCATTGCCATTGCCAATCAGAAGGGCGGGTGTGGCAAGACCACCGTCAGCATCAACCTGGCGGCGTGCCTGGCCCGCGAGGGGCGGCGAACGCTTCTGGTGGACATGGATCCGCAAGGGCACTGCGCGCTGGGGCTGGCGGTGCCCGAGGACCAGATCGAAATCAACATGCACGATGTCATCACCGGCGGCGGCAGAACGGATATGGGCCGCTGCATCTGGCAGATCACCGCGAATTTCGATCTGGCGCCGTCGACCACCGCGCTGGCCAATTACGAACAGACGCAGTTGAGCGTGGCGGACCGCGAGTTCCGGCTGCGCGACGCGCTGTCCACCATCAGCGAGAAGTACGATTTCGCGCTGGTCGATTGCCCACCGCACATCGGGCTGTTGACGCGCAACGCCTTGCAGGCGGCGGGCGAGGTGATTATTCCCGTTGATACCGGATACTTCTCTTTGCAGGGTCTGTCGAAGCAGCTCGAAACCATCGAGGCGCTGCGGGCGGCTCGCGAAACGCGGCTGGACATCCGCGTGCTGGCCAATCTGTACGACGTGCGGACGAAGCTGGGGCGGGAGATCCTCAACGAGCTGAAACGCAAATTCGGGCCGGTCATGTGCCATACGTTCATCAACTTCAACACCAAGCTGCGCGAGGGGGCCAGCTTCGGCCAGCCGATCACCGAATACGACCCCGGCAGCATGGGGTATCGCGATTTCGTGCGGCTGGCTCGCGAATTGATTTCCGCCGGCGGGCCGGAGACGGTGCCGACCGCGCTGCTGCGGCAGGCGGACGACCTGGCCGAACAGGCGGAGAAACTTCTGGCTACTTCCCGGCCGCTGTTCGGCAACAACGGTTTTGAGAAGGCGTCGCAGCCATTGCCGAGTACGCCGGAACAAGTTCAGGAGAAGATCGACCGAATCTACGGCGTGCACTCGACGCAGGAAGGCGTGCTGTTCGTGACGCACGCGCCCGGCGCGGTTCGCGTGAGCCTGGCCGGTGATTTCAACAACTGGTCGCCGGATATCACGCCGATGATTCCCAATGGCACCGGCGATTCGTTCAAAGCGCTGCTGCCGCTGTCTTCCGGCCGATACCGCTACCGGCTGGTGGTCGATGGGAGTTGGCAGAACGATCCGTATAACACCTACGTCGAATCCAATCCCTACGGCGAACTGAATTCGGTCGTCGAAGTGCCTTGATTCCTGCCGCTGATTCACCGCCGAGACGCTGAGACGCAGAGAAGATAATCAGGGTAGCAACCGGCGCCCCCGCTGCGTACAATCAATTCCGCGTTCCAGTTACTTACGTACGATCATTGGATTCTGCTGAAGGAGATGCCACATGCGCGTTGACAACTTGCGGCTGCGGTTGGCGCTGAGTTTTACTTTGGTTGGCTTTGTCGGATGCGACAAGGAAACCAAACGGACTGGCCCGGAATCGGCCCCACAAGCCTCCGGCCGCGCAGCGCGAGTCTGGAAATTTGATGATCTGCCGGCGGGCCGGGCGCCTATCGGCTGGCGGATCATGGCCACGCATCCGTCCACAAAGAAGGAACTGGCCGTCTGGCAGGTGATGGCCGATCCGGCGGCACCGAGTCGGCCGAACGTGCTCACGATCACCAAGACGGAGAATGAGGGCGGCACGTTCAATCTGGCCGTCGTCGAAGGTACCGCATACAAGGACGTGGATCTCAGCGTGAAGCTGCGGGCCAACACGGGGAAGGAAGATCAGGGCGGCGGACTCGTGTGGCGGCTGCGCGACGAGAACAACTACTACATCTGCCGGCTGAATCCGCTGGAGAACAACTTCCGCGTGTACAAGGTCGTTGACGGCAAGCGGACGCAATTTGAATCCACCGACAGCGACGCGCGGGCCGGAGCGTGGCACACCCTTCGCGCGACGATGACCGGCGACAAAATCGTCTGCTATCTGGATGGTCAACAGCGCTTGCAGGCCACGGACGACACGCTGAAGGAGCCCGGCATGATCGGCCTGTGGTCGAAAGCCGACGCCGCTTCGTCGTTCGATGAGTTGACGGTCAGCGGTGAATGAAATCACTTGCTCGCTTGTAGGATCGCCCGTGATTTGACTATACTGGAGTAGCGATGCCCTGCGTCAGCCGGTTCTATGGGATTTCGATTTACCTGTACGCGCGCGATCATGGGCCGCCGCACTTTCACGCCAAATATGCCGGCGATGATGCCGCCATCGAGGTGAGCTCGGAGGAGGTGCTGGTCGGCCAAATCCCGCCTCGAGCTCTGAGGCTTGTGCAGGAATGGGCGAAACTCCATCGTGAGGAGTTGCTGGACAATTAGAACCGGGTTCAAACCGGCGGGTCGCCCGGCGCGATCGAGCCATTACCGTGAGGCGTATGCATGTATCCGCACGCGATCCAGCTTAACCTGATCGGCGACTATCGGCTTTCGATCCGCTTCGAAGACGGCACAGAAGCCGAGCTCGATTTTGCTCCGATGCTCACAGCGGGCGGGATCTTTAATGAACTAAAGGACCCGGCACGTTTCGCCGCCGTTCGGGTCGACTCGGACGCCCAGACCATCGTCTGGCCCAACGGCGCCGACATCTGCCCGGACGTCCTCTACCACCTCGCCACCGGCGCGCCGCTGCCCGGGCCCTTAGAAAATCCTCCAGCAAGACGGATTCGTCTGGTTCACGCTCCCCAGCGCTTGGCCACGAGTTCATGATGCCATCCCGACATGCTTCGAGAAATGGAGCGGGCTGACCAGATCGTCTGGTATCTGGACGGTCAGCAGCGATTGCAGGCTACTGACGAGACGCTGAAAGATGCCGGCATGATCGGGCTGTGATCGAAAGCCGACGCCGCCTCCTCGTTCGACGATATCACGATCCGCGGGGAATGAGACACTGTGGTCATAGCGGTGCGCTCTCAACGATCGGAGTACAGGATGCCGATGCGCGGGCGATACTCATGGCCGTGGATCGTTACCGCGGCCGCATTCATCGTTCATGCCGGCTGCTCGGCACACCGGACCCCTGTACCGCCAGCCGCGGCAACGGCGGACAGAGTTGCGACCATTGGCCCAGCCGAGACGACCGGCCTGCACGGCGTGAGCATCGAGCCGCTCGCAAAAGCACGGCGCTGGGGCTTTCTCTTCTTCTGGGACTACCAGGCCGATCCGCCCACCGCCGAGCAGGTCCGCGTCAGGCTTCCACTCGTGATTTCGGAACTGAAGCGCTATCCGGCGGACCTCTTCGAGCGCCTGCGGCTGAAGCGGATCGTGTTGTGCGGCTCCATCCGGATCAACGGCGAGGAGACGGGCGGCTTCGCCTGGGCGGACCGCGAGGCCATTTATCTCGGCGTGCGCGAATGGGACCGGGCGTATTGGCCGGATTATTTGGCAACCAGCGTGCTCCACGAATTGTTCCACATCATCGACGCGCGCGACGGATCAGCCGGCGACGCGGAATGGAAGGGCCTCAACCCGAAGGGATTCCACTATGGCCGCGGAACCTCTCAGGAGATGGCTCTATGCGCCGACCGCCGCGAGGGTTTTCTGGACGCGTACTCCGGGCGGAACATCGGCGAAGACAAGGCCCAGATCTTCTCGCACCTGATGACGCACTACGCCGCCGTTCGCGACCTGGGCGGGCGCGATCCGATCATAGGGGCCAAGGCCGACCTGATGGAGAAGATGGTGGCCGACTTCTCCCCGGCGATGGATGCGGCGTTCTGGGCGGAAGCGCGACGGCGTAGCGAGTCGGCGGAGGATCGGTTCGCCACATCGATGCGCTACGGCTGGCTCAAACTTCAGCCGGGCGTCGATCCGCTGGAACCCAACCGAGACCCAACCGAGCCCTTCGCCGTAGTACGTCGCACGCGCTTCCAAAACTATCAGGGTTTTGCACAGGGAAAGGGGCGGGAGACTCACCTCGGTATAGCGTGGGAAGACCTTGTGCGGTTCCTGTATGGGCTGAACGATCAGAAGTTCTCGGCTCCGCGATGCGTTGCACCGGAGGACCTGAAAACCAGCCGCTTCGACCTGATTGTGGCGCTGCCCGACGCGGAACTCTACGATCCGCGAATCTGGAAGTCCGCCCGCGCCGCTTTCGAGGCCGGGTTCGGCGTCACCATGCGAAAGGAGATGCGTGAGGTCGATGTGTACGTGCTCCGCGTCGGACCCGGCGGAACCGAGCGGCTGGAAGCGGCCGCGCGGCGCGCTGAACGGGAGTCTCAGGCGACCAAGCGAAAACACTTCTGGTCCAACCTGCTGCGACTACGTTCCACTGGCTCGGCGTGGGAGATGAAGATGGGTGTGGATTTGAAAAACGGCAAAATGCGCTACGCTTTCCATAATGCACCGCTGACATGGGGTTTGAGTAATCTCGAACAAGTTGGTGTGGACCGACCACTGATCGACGAGACAGATTTCCAAAAGCCGCTCAGTGTCGCCGTGCCATACGCATCCGAGAAGTGCGGAACGCTGAAGGCGTTGGCCACGGCACTGGGACTGGAAGTGGTACCCGCGCGGCGGGCGATAGAGATGACCGTGTTGGAGAAATCCGAGCCCACGTCGCAGCCCGCGGTCTCGACAGTGAGGTCATCGCGAGACTGAGAGTGGATTACTGGTACAGGAGCGGATAGCTTTGCGGATCGGCGAGGCAATCCAGTTCGAGGTCCACGTCCAGCTTCGGCCAGCGCAGGTACGATTGGCGAACCAGGCGGACGTCGTGTATTTGCCGCATCGTCGCGTCGCGGAACCAGGGAAAGTGCTCGTAATCCAGGTAGTATTCCCTGCCCGGGACCGAATATCTCCGTCTTGGCGCCGACCGAGCGTGGATCATCGATCCGCGGAAGTGAACGCTACATGTCTTCTGTCCGGACTCACGTCCGCACGAGTACACCCAAGCCGACACGATCAGAGACAAGCGATCCTGCCCGGCTTCGCGTGCAACCTGGCCGAGTTCTTCAACGACTGACCCCTACCATCATGAGGCGCGCGACGCTTTCACTCGCGTCACACCCCAGACGATCGCGGTGAAAGCCAGATCGTTCAGCACGGTAATCACGTGATAATACCAGGGAAATTTCGCCGAATGCCGGACGCCCCAGAACAGATAAAACGGAGCGCGGAAACGTTCCTCGGTGAACGGCCAGAAAAGTTGTATGCCCGGTCCCCAGGTCAGAGCGTCGAGAAAAACGTGGGAGCCGTAGCAGAGCAAACCTGCGCAGAAGAACATTCCCCAGCCGCGGCCGGCGATCCATCCGGCGATGAAAGCGAAGAGGACGGCGAACACCACGGTGGCCAAGAGGCTGTGCGAGAACGTGTTGTGATACGCCATGATTCTGGCGCCAAACACCGGACCGAGCAGGATGTCGGCATCGGGAGCATTGAGCGCGCCCAGCACCGCGAGCCACAGGAGCACGCGCCGGCCTGGAGGCAGTTGAGGATCGGTTCTCATCTTGACGGCCGGCCAGGCCGCGAGCATCAAGGCGGAATGGGCGATGGGAGAAGGCATATCGTCGTGCTCGACAACCTCGTTATCGCGTTCGAGAACCTCACGAAGCTGAGGCGGCCTGCGTCTCCCGTGAGGCGACAGTGACACCCACAAGCTCTTCCTGCGGCGGACTGCGGCGGATCAGCCATACCAGGCAGGCCCCCGCGATCAAATAGATGACCCCTCCCATCAGCAGCATCCAGCGATAGCCGAGGAACTGAATGATGATGCTGATCGCCGTGGTTCCGACCACGGTCATGTAGCCGTTCAACGCCCAACCCCAGGCGACAAGCCGGCTGTCCAGGCGTCCGGCTAATCGCAGCCCCGTCGGGAACGGCACACCCAGGAGCAGGCCGAGCGGCGCCAGCAACGCGACACTCAGCAGGCAGCGCGTCGCCAGCTCATATTTCAACCACGCGTCGAACACCGCCTCAAGTCGTGTGGCGTAGAGGAACGCGATGACTCCGATCAGCACGAAAATCCCCAGCGGCCAGTTGGAGCCACGTGCCGCCAGCGGCGACAGCGTCATACTTCCCAGCCCTGCGAATACCAGCAGCGAGCCCAGCACGATGCTCATCGCGTGCGTGGGGGAGCCGACGAAAAGAATGAACCGCTGAAGAAGAATCACCTCCAGCGCGATAAAACCCACACCCAGCAGCGAGAAATAAAACAGGAACATCCAGCGTGTGCCGCGGGTCCCGCGCCCGCCGGTGCGCTCCAGGCGGCGCAGCGGGAAGAAGATAAAAACACCGGCCAGAAGTACGGCTTCCGCCAGCACCGCGAGCGCCGGTATGTCCCCGATGGGGATGGGGCCGAATTTGCGCGCGTCCTCCGCCATCTGCTTGATCTCCTCGGGCAGCGCGGGATTGCGGGCGTCGATTTTCCGCAGGAAAGGCATGGTTCGATTGGCGAACGGTTTATCATCCGTGGCAGAGACGGCCACAAACGGCAGACTCGCCAGATAGGCTTGTCGCTCCAGCCCCTTTGTGTTGTAAATCCGTTCGTACGTCTGGATCGCGATCGGCTCGTTGCGGTCCGATTCCCAGTCCGCACCGAGCTGCTCGCGGAGCCCCTCCGGCGCGATGAACACCGCGCGTGGCCGCGCCCGCAGCTCCTGAGCAATGACCGTCAGCTCCTCTTTGGGGAACGGCGTCTTCCGCAGCATCAGCGCATTGTAGTTGTATGCGTTGACGCCTCTTTCGAGATAGATGCGTCCGGCCGGATCAATACCAAGCCGTTCGAGTGCGGCCAGCACGGTGGCGAGCAGCTTGAAGCCGTTTTCGCGGGCGATGAACAGCACGCCCGAATCGGTGAGGTGGTTGAAGTAGTCGCAGATGGCTTCCACCGTCAATAGATACGAATCCGACGTGGCGGCGGCCCCCGTGGTGACCATGGTCACGCTGTAAGCGCTGACCTGTTCGATCACGTCGTACTTGTTCGGCGAGCGCTTGATGAAACTCCGGCCCTCCTCGTTGATCAATTGCACGCGCGGATCGCGAAAGAGCCCGCCGAGATAATCGTTGAACTTGCGGCTGACCAGCCGGCACACGACCGGGTCCAGCTCCACCGCGGTGATGCGCTGAGCGCCGTTAGACAGGGCCCAGAGCAACTCCTTCCCGCCGGAGGAGGCGATGACCAGTGCGTGCCGCCGCGGCGCGAGCAGGTAGGGCAGAATGCCGGAAGAGACTTTCGGCAATGCGTCGGGCAATTGATTGAAGTCGCCTCCGAAGGGGAACATGTGCGACTGCATGGAGCCGGCGTCGAACCAGATCATGCGGTGATCGCCGTGTTCGGCGACATCGATTCGGGAGATCGCGCTCCATTGCGTGTGGAGGATGCGGCCGGCGTCGCGGTCCTCGACGAAACCGCGTTTGGGCGTGTGCACGACGACCCCCAGCCGCGGTACGACCAGAGGTCCCGAGACGGCCAGCGCCAGCGTGGACACCGCCGCCGTCCCGAGGATTTTGCGATGGAGGCTTCCGGCGAAAACGGCCGCGCTGATCGCGGTGAGGATAGCCGATGCCCACACCGTCCCCGCCCCGCCGAGCCAGGCCATCGCCTGAATGGTGAGGATCGAGCCCGTGCCGGCGCCTAGCAGGTCAGCGCCGTATAGCCAGCCGACGCCCTGTTCGCCGCGGCTCAGCAGCGAGCAAATCGCCAGGCCCGCGAAGAAGAAGGGGAGCGTCAGCGCGAGGTACCACGCGGCCAGACCGCCAAGCGTGCCAGCAGGTTGTCGGAAAAAAGCGGTGAAGTCCAGAGGAACAGCCGACGTGATCGCGTAAGCGGCCACCATGGAGAGGCTCGCCAGCAGCGTAGTCAAGGGCACCAGCTTCTCGCTGGGAACCGCCTGAAGCCGTTTATGGCAGGTGAGCAGAACGCCGCTCAGGGCGAAGCCGAACAGCGCGGTCCCGATGACCACGTATCCGAGATTGCCGTAATTCTGGACCACGACGATCTTGTTATAAGCCAGCTCGAAACCGAGCGTCGCGGCGGCCAAACAGAACATACCCACCAGATCCCGCCCCTGTGGTCGGCCCGAGGGGTGATTCACATCAGCCACGCTTATCTCCCTGTAAGTAGGGCGGGCATTGCCCAATGGCACTAAGCTTCCGCCGATAAAAAAGGTCCTCTCTGGCCGAAGTCTTTCTTGGACAAGGACTTGGTCAGGAGGACCTCACAATGTTCACGGACGAACTGAGACGTAACGTATGGGATTGCATTCGTCAACACGATCTTCGAGCGTTTTCGGGACATCTGACACCGGGGATGTTCGTCGAAGCTGCGTGGCGCGTGGGCGTCCGGCTGGGCGGGGGCCGATGGCGCCCGGCCAATCGGGTGTGGCTGGGCTTGGCTTCGGCCTTGCACACCGGCAAGAACTTCGCCGGAGTCCTGACGCTGGTGCTCAAGGTTCTGGGGGATACGCCCGGATGGGAGTCCTCGCCCATCGGCGCCGCCTGCCGAGCATCTCGGCGCAAATCCCGCCAGCGCGGTCGGGCCCGTTGCCGGCGTTCCAAGCACGACCCTCGGCGGCGAAGAAAAGGTGTCAGGAATAATTATCTTGACATCCGATGTGGTGGCGGTATGGGGTGGTCATGGGACGGCCTGCACGGGTCACGGAGCCGGGGGTTGCATATCACCTGCTGAACCGCCGGGTGATGCGGCTGCGGATCTTCGAGAAGGACGCGGACTACGCCGCATTCGAGCGGGTACTGGCGGCGTCGGCGGGGCGGCCGGACGCTCCGCGACTGCTGGCCTACTGCCTGATGCCCAATCACTGGCACCTGGTCGTGCAGGCGGGGGAGCGGACCGACCTGTCGACGTGGATGCAGTGGCTGACGGTGACGCACACGCATCGCTGACACCTTTTGTTTTGGACAGCTCATGTCCGGGGCCCCATCCATTCGTCCGGGGCGGCCGCGGCGAGGCGCTGCCAGTGTTTTTCGGCGAGCAGCTCGCCGAGCTGGCGGGTGTTCTCGAAGCCGTTGAGCAGGCCGGCGCGGACGACGAGCATCAGCAGTGCGGCGGCCGCTCCTATCGAAACGCGGGCCAGGTGCAGTTGGGCCCGCTGCCAGCGGCTGAGATTGGGACGGACGCGCAGCAGGCGTTCGGCCGCGGCGGATACCCGCGACGCCCGCCTCAACATGCGCAGCGCCCGGCCGTTGGCACGGGCCAGCAGATCGGGAGGGGCCGCCTGCGTGCACAGCAGCGTGAGACCGACCTGGACCTCATTCATGCGGCGGACCTGCTCAGACAGAATTTCGGATTTCGGATTGCGAATTGCGGATTGGTCAGACCGCGGTAATTCGCAATTTGCCTCTGCGGTTTCACCGGCGGGACGACGGTGCCACAATTCTGGATCAATCTCACCGGCGGGATGCCGGCGCCACAGTTTTTCAAGTTCATAACTCATTCAGCAACCTCCCGTCCGATCAGGCCGGCCAGCCGCACCACCGCCTGCCGCCGATAGATTCGCGCGGTGCCGCCGCGGATATTGAGCAGGGCGGCCACGCGGCTGTAGGGCAGCTCGGCCAGATCGCGAAGCAGGATCACATCCCGCAGATGCGGCGGCAGGAGATAGATGGCCTGCCTCATGCGTTCGAGGATCTGCCGCTGATCGAACGCCTGTTCGGCCGCCGGCGCGGCCCGATCGGCATCGCGGCGAGCCTGGGCGTCGATCACCGCCGGCCACTGTTGCCGCCTTTGCTTGCGGTTGCGCAGGATGCTGATGCCGGCGTTGACGGCGGTGCGATAGAAATAACCGCTGCGATTGCACGTCGCTGCTTCCGGCCCGCGGCTGGTGAGCTGGCACACCGCCGTCTGGTAGGCGTCGAGCACGTCCTGCTCCGAGCCGAGCATCCGCCATAGCAGCGTCACCACGGCGATGCCGTTCTGCCGCAGCAACGTCAGAATCCACCGCTGGTCGTCGGCCACGTCGGCGGACTGTAGCGCAGCCAGCAGCGAGCGAAGCTCCAACGGAAGGGCGATGGCTTTGCCGTCGGACATGTATCGGTTCTCCGTATATATTATGACGCAGAACACGGCGAGATGTATACGTCCGCCACGGGAATTTGCGAAAACCCGATATTCCGCCCCAATTCGACCCTAACACCGCCCCGGTGTGTTCTTCTATATTTGGTGAACAGGGAATCCCGCCATTCGCGTCTTTAACGAGGAATCAACATGACCGCTGCGCGACAGAGGCTCGATGACGGCGTCGTTCGGCTGGTGGACGGGCTGCTGGCCCGGGCGATCGCGCGGCGGGCGAGCGACCTGCACTTTGAGCCGCACGAGAGCGGAATGCGCGTGCGGTATCGGCTGGACGGGTTGCTCCACGATGTGGACCAGTTGCCGGCGGCGCTGGCCGAGAACGTGGTCGCCCGGCTCAAGGTGATGGCCGGGCTGCTCACGTATCGCGTGGATGTGCCGCAGGAGGGGGCGTTTGCCGCCAATGGTCAGCGGACCGATGAGACGGTGCCGATCGACATCCGCGTGGCGACGTTTCCGACCGTTCGCGGCGAGCGGGCGGCGGTGCGGCTGCTGTATCAGGTCGGGCAGGTGAGCGGGTTGGACGAATTGGGGCTGGCGAGCGGGATGGTGGCGCAGCTCCGCTCAGCGGCCGAGCGGCCGCATGGGCTGATCCTGGTGAGCGGGCCGGCCGGCAGCGGGAAAAGTACGACGCTATACGCGCTCGCCCGACACATTCTCGCGACGACGCCCGGCCGCAGCGTGGTCAGCCTGGAAGACCCCGTCGAGCAGCGGGCAGCGGGCATGACGCAAATTCAGATTTCGCCGTACGGGGAGTTGGATTACGTGCGGGCGATGCGCTCGCTCCTGCGGCAGGACGTGCAGGTGCTGCTGGTGGGCGAGATTCGCGACGCGGAAACGGCGCACGTGGTGGTCGAGGCGGCGCTGACCGGGCACCTGATCATGAGCACGTTGCACAGCGGCGATCCGGCCGAGGCCATCGCGCGGCTGCTGGAGATGGGCATCGCGTCGTATCAGCTCGTGGGCGCGCTGACGCTGGTGTGCGCGCAGCGGCTGTTGCGGACGGTGTGCCGCACGTGCGGAGGAGAAGTCGAAAGTCCAGGTAAGGTGGGTCATGACCCACCCTACAACTGCGAGACGTGCTCGGGGACCGGCTACCTTGGCCGGACGGCGTGCGGGCAGGTTGCGGTGATGAATGAAACGCTGCGGCAAGCCGTGCTGGCTCGCGCACCCGCCGGTGAACTTCGCGGAATCATCAACGACGCGGGGCCGGATTTGGTTGCGGATGCGAAACGGTTGCTCGCGGCGGGGAGAACTACGCTCGAAGAGATTCAACGGATATTAGGCAACGATATCGAGGACACGCCCCGGAGGGGCGGACGACAATAGCCCAGCGATTTATCGCTGGGAATCCTGGTCGAGAAGAAACACAGTCCCGTAGGGACGATTGAATTCGGTGAGGAACGCGATCGAGGAAATGATAGATTCAAATAAGGCGTTTTCATTCGTCCCTACGGGACTTCTACCTTCTCGACCGAGGTACCCCAGCGATAAATCGCTGGGGTATTACCAAACGTCCCTACGGGACGAAACACTCTTTTTGCTGCGCTTGCGCGTTCGCGCATCTCCTTCTTTGGGAGGATATCGATGCCGTGGTTTGAATATGAAGGTCTGACGCAGGGCGGGACGGCGATCGCCGGGCGGATCGAAGCTTCGTCCGCGGAGCAGGCGCGCGAGGACCTGCTGCGGATGCAGATCGACATCCGCGAGCTTTCGCAGGCGGGGCCGCCGGCGCGGCGAACCGCGGGACTACGCGAAGACGATCTCATCTTCTTCAACGAGCAGCTCGCTTCGCTCGCTGAAGCGGGGATAGCGCTCGACGAGGGACTGGCCCAACTGGCCCGCGACATCAGTTCGCCGCGCCTGCGGCGGTGGATCGAGGGGCTGGTCGAGGATCTTCGCCGCGGCGTGCCCATCGATCAGGCTATCGCCTCGCGCGAGGCGGGCCTGCCGGTGCTCTACAGCCGCGTGATCCGGGCGGGGATTCAGTCGGGCGAGCTGCCGGCCACGCTGCTGAATTTGAATCAGCATCTGCGGATCACCGGCAACACGCGGCGGATGCTGTGGGAGCTGGCCAGCTATCCGCTGCTGGTCGGGCTGCTGGCGCTCACCGTCGTTTCGATCTTACTCATCTACGTCATTCCTCAATTCAAAGACATGTATGCGGATTTCGGCACCATGCTGCCGATGTCGACACAATTCCTGCTGGATGTGGCCGACTGGTTCACTCACGGCCGTCCGCCGGGATGGGTGATCGTCTGGTCGCTGCCTGTCGTAGTGGCTGTGATCTGGCATCTGCTCCGGTATTCTCGCGGCGGGGCCGCATTCCGGGAAAAGCTTGTGTTCATCATTCCGGTGGTGGGGCATATCCATCGAGCGTCGCTGATCGCGCGGTTCCTGCGTTCGGTGGCCACAGCGGTGGACACGGGCATTCCGCTCCCGCAGGCCATGCGGCTGAGCGCGGACGCCACCGGCAGCGGATTGCTGAGCCGCGATGCGGAGATGCTCGCCTCGGAAGTGGAGCGCGGGCACTCGATTTTTGTCGCGAATCAATCGGCGCGGGTGATCCCGTCGCTGTTCGGCTTCTGCGTGCAGGTGGCCACCGGACGGGAGGCGCTGCCGTCGGCCATCGCGAAGCTGTCCGGCTCATACGAGAACCGGGCGCTGCACAATCAGGCCATGCTGCGCGTGCTGCTGTTCCCGGGGCTGATTCTGCTGCTCGGGGGCGTGCTGGGATTTGTGATTGTCAGCCTGTTTCTACCGCTGGTGTATCTGATTAACGCGGTCAGCGGTGGCGGCTGAAATCCTGATCGGACCGTTGAAATGAAAACACCTGGACCATTGCGGACGCTTCTGCTGGGAATCGCGCTGATCCTGGCGATCGCGGGCGTGACTGCCTGGATGACGGTGGTGTATCCCGCCGTCGGGATCGCTTTCGGCGGGTCAGCCATCGCCCTGGGACTCGTCTATCTCACCGCCCGGTTCATCTCGCGGCGGCCTCGGGATTCGTTTCCGCCGCCGATCGCACGCCAGAAAGGCTGGTTCGATCTCACGCCAACGACATCTCTGCTTCTGATCGGAACCATTTTGATGTGCGCGGCCGTCGTCCTCGCACTGACGGAAAGTTCTCAGGATGTTGTCGTCGCATTAGTAACCGTGAGCGGGATTCTGATCGGAGTCGGGCTTCTGTGGGCGATTTTCAGCCTGGCAATGACCTGGCTGCGACGACGGACTGCAAGTCGAATCGTGATCGGGCAAATCTCGACCGTTGTCCGGCAGAACCTGCCGCTGGCGACCGGGTTGGCGCTGGCGGCCGAATCGGAGCGCGGGGCGGCGCGGACGAACCTTCGCCGAATATCGCGCTTCATGGCCCAGGGGTTTTCATTGTCGGAGGCGATACGCTATGGGTTCCCCGACTGCCCGTCGCTGCCGCTGAGTCTGATCATCGCCGGAGAGCGCGCCGGCCAGCTTCCGGCGGCGCTCGAACAGGCCGAACAACACCTGATCGATCGTGCTCAACGCCACGATCGCATCGATATTTCGGTGTGGCCGTATCTGATGATCATCATGCTATTCATGTCACTGATTGTCGCCGGGATCATGGTCACCGTCATTCCCAAGTTCAAAGAAATCTTCAAGGACTTCGGCGTGGAGATGCCCGCAATGACGCTCCGAGTTATCGCGGTTTGTGCGTTTCTGGCCGAGTCGGGCTTGCTGGCCATACTGAGCATCTTCATCCTGCTCGCGCTTCCGATCGGGCTCTATCTGAACATTCGACAGCGGCGTATTCCGCAACCGGCGTGGACTTCGCGGGCGGCCGACTGGATCCGATGGCATGTTCCCGGATGGCGCACGATGGAATTCGGCTCCAGCATGGCGGCGATGTTGCGGACGATGCGTCTTGGCGTTCGGGCGGGGATGGATATTGAGCCGGCGGCGCGGCTGGCGGCGGATATCGACGTCAACTCTCAACTCCGGCCGCGAATTTCGCGGTTCGCCGATCTGCTGGCGTCAGGGACCAACATTCGAGCGGCGGTGCGGCAGGCGGGCCTCGGCGAAGTGACGGCGGTGGCGCTGGCCGGCGGACAGCGGTCCGGCAATCTCGACGCCGGATTACGCTTCGCCGCGGACTATCACGACGCGCTGGTCAATCGATTCTGGATCGTTCTGCGCAACCTGGCCTGGCCGCTGTGCACGCTGGGGATGGGCCTTCTGGTGGGAGCGGTGGTGTTCGCGCTGTTTCAGCCGCTGGTTGTACTGATCAATTCGGTTGCGGGTGGGCAGAGATGAAAAACCGGAAAATGAATCCAGCCCGCCGGGCGATGATCACCACGGAGATTATCATCGGCATCTTTCTGATGATGGTCCTTTCGGTGCTGGCGGCGGATACGATTTTCGATTACCGCGACAGCAGCGATGCGTACTTCTGGCGCCGAGCGGCGGGTTGGGCCGCCGATGCGCAACTCCAGCGGTATCAGGCCGGGGCGGCGATCGATTCGCCGCCGCCGGGACTCATCCCCGAGGAGATCACGCTGAAGACTAGCCGCCAGCCCGGCGAGGGGCAGTGGAAAGGATTCAGCCGCGTGACCGTCACAGCGACGGTTATTCAGCCGACAGGCAAGTTGGTGCGCGAACAGATCAGCGGCTATGTGCGCGCGGAGGGCGGATCATGAGGCGTTATCAACGGCGAGCGATCTACCTCATGCATGTCGTTTCCTTGCTGCCGCTCATCGCCGCCACCATGACGGTGGGATTTCAAATCTGCAACGGGATCGAACGATTTCAACGGCGCATGAACCGGCAAATGATCGACCAGACACGCATGAACGATCTGGCCCGGCGGATTCAACTCGATGCGCAGGCCGCCGAGACCGCGAGCGCTGGGCCGACGGAAACCGGTGCCACGCTGCGTTTTCCGGGTGTTATTTACGAAGCGACAGAGCATCGTGTGGTGCGTACGGAACGAGCTGCCGGCCGGCCGGACGTTTCGTATACGTGGCCGTTCGATGAGATGGACGTGCGATTTACGATCGAGAGTACTGCCGGCAAGCCGCGTCTGGTATGGATGACGTTCGCGGCACAATGGCCCGCAGAACGCGGTCCGCCGCTCGAACGTCGCTGCTGCGTGGCCGCGAAGCTCGGCCGAGGGGGTGCAGGGTGAGACACGCAACGCAACGCCGGGGGATTATTCTCGTCATGGTGGTTGTCGTGATGGCGCTGCTGGGCGGACTTATCGCGCTGCTGGCCGCCAATTTGAGCCAGAATTTTCGCCAGAGCCGTATGGACCGCGTGCGGCTGGTCTGCCGGGCCATTACCGAAAGCGCGGCCGGCTACGCGCGTGCTCAAGCGTCCGCGTGGTCCAGCGCACCGCCGCGGGACGCCATCGAACTCGACGTGAAGCAGATACTGCCTCCGCGGATGAATGGGACCGCGACGCTCAGTTTCGTATCGGTGAACGATCGCAAAATCTGCCATGTCTCCGCAAGCGCGGAATCGGACGCCTATGCGACAGCGCAGGAGCTCGACGTTCCAATGGGTAAGCCATGACAAGCCGCCATCGCCGGATTCTTTCAGGATAGAGGATTATACCGGCTGCTGCTTCGCACGCGCGGGCCACATCTGCCGGAGCATTTCGTAGTAAAATCCGGCGGCATTGGCGCCTTGTGACAACGCGATCAAGCCGGTGACCAGCGCGCTGCGCGATCCACCCATGTGCCGGAACGGATACCGCAGCAGATCCAGATAGAACGACAGGGGTTCCACGCGAATGGGCTTTGCGTTTCGGCGGGCCCGCACGCCGTGAAAGTGGAAAGCCCCGCGCCCGTAGTTGAAATGCTGCCGCCAGAAGCTGTGGAGGTCGAGCATGTGCGCGTGATAGACGAGGGCCTCGGGAGCATAGATCATGCGGTATCCGCGTTGCAGCCAGCGGTCGCAGAACTCGCGGTCCTCGGCGGCGGCACGGAGGTACTCGGCGTCGAATCCGCCCAATGTGCGGAAAGCCTCAGCATACACCGTCATGTTGTTGCTGGTGAAGAAGCGGGCGCCGCCGGGGCTGTTGTTGTAATAATCGTAGAGATAGGAGATGAGGAGTTGGCTGGCGGCGGCGTAGGCATTGCCCGTGAGCTGGTTCACCGTGCGCCCGCCGATGAGGCAGTTCGGTGCGCTGCGGATGCGGTCGGCCAGGCGGGTCAGCCAGTCGGGCGCGGGCGCGCAGTCGTCGTCGGTGAAAGCGAGCCACTCGCCGCGTGCGCGGCTGACGCCGGTGTTGCGCGCGGCAGCGGGGCCGCGACGCTGAGGCGACCGGATGAACGTCACATCGAGACCGTCGCGACTCTCGGCGATCACGGCTTCCGGCGACTCCGCGCTGGCGTCATCGACGACAATCACTTCGAAGCGGTCGCGGGGATATTCCAGACGCGTCAATGCGCGGATACACTGCTTCAGCGGTCCGGGCCGGGCGTGCGTCGGGATGACGATCGAAAAGTAGGGGCGTCCGAAGCTCATTGCGTTTTGCTCATCAGGCGGTAGCGCATGCTTCGCGATCGGCCTGGCAGAGGTATCTTTCGCGATGAAATTCCATGTCGGTCAACTTTTCCATCGCTCGACCCGATCCGGACAGGTAACCGAACAGCTCGCCGAAGCCGTCCGCCATCAGGAGCGCGATCAGCACCGGCAGAATGCGCGGCATCAATCGCTGCCGGCCGATTCGCCGCAGGTCGCCCATCGCTCGGCGCAGGCGCACCCACGGGATGAGCGGAGACGCGGCAACGTAAAGCGCCCTGCGCAATATCGGCCAATTGCGCGCCCGGTTGGCGGCAAAAAGCCGTCCACCGTGGAAGCGGAGCGGCAGGGACGGCCAGAAACGCGAAAAATTCAGGTGCCGTGTTTTGGCGGCGGGTTCCAGACGAAACTGGTAACCTCTTGCGTGTAATTCCCAATGCAATGCGCTTTCCGCCTCGAGGATGGCGCCCAGCCGCTGGCCATATTCCAAGAGAACCTCGCGTCGATAACAGCTATTGTGGCCGGGGATGTGGGTGTCAGTGCCCTCTGGCGCCGGATCGAGCCATGGACCGTATTCCGCCAGGAGGTTGGCCCAACTGGTGAGCGTCTTCGGGTTGGCGTTGAGGAAGACCGGCCCGATGCCGGCCGCGGGCCGGCGATGCGAGCGGATCAGGGCGTCGGCCCAGCCGGGCTCGGGGAAGCAATGGTCCTCGACGAATGCAACGAGCGGGGCGCTGGCGGCGCGCACGCCTGCCGCGCGGGCCTCGGAAGTGGATGTGAGATTGCCGACCTCCACCACGCGGATGGCCTGAAAGCCGTTGGACCCGGCGTTATTTCCGGAGATCGCTCCTTTCGAGGGCGCCACGATCACGATCTCCAACTGATTCGGCACGGACTGCTCGCGCAGGTGTTTCATCGTTCGCGCGATGGTTTCAAGCCGATCCGGCGTGATGAGCACGACCGACAGGTCGGGCGCGTCTTGCTGGGTCATGGTGAACGCCTCCGCCGGCAAGTCTTTTGTACAAACGTAAACAATCGTCCACGAAGCGGCTTTCTCCGAAATGCTGTAGCGCCCGCTGCCGCCCGCTCGCGCCCATCTCCTCCGCGAGTTCTCGATCACGCAGGACTTGCAGCATCGCGGCGGCGAGGGCGTCCGCGTCGCCGGGTGGGACCAGCAGTCCGGTTCGGCCGTGCTCGACGATCTCGGTCAATCCGCCGCTGCCGCTCGCGATCACGGCGGTGCCTCGCATCATGCTCTCGGCGGCGACGAGACCGAACGGCTCGGCCCAGCGCGACGGCACGACCTGCACCCACGCGGCGGCGAAGGCTCGCTCGATCTGCTCGCGCGGCAGGTGGCCCAGCATGGAGACGCGCGCGTTCAACTTTAACGAGGAGCAGAGCGTCTGGAGACGTTCGCGTTCGGGGCCGTCGCCGGCGATCAGGAGTTGGGCCGCGGGCAGCTCATCCGCCACTTTGGCGAACGCGCATAATAGCACATCGACGCCCTTCTCTGGAATCAGCCGGCCGGCGAAAGCTGCCGTGGGCGGTGAGGCCAGCGACGGTCGCGGCGGCCTGACCGGCACGCCATTCCAGATGACCTCCACCGGTTCGATGCCCCCGGCGAGCAGCTCGCGTCTTGTCGCCTCGCTGTTGGCGACGATCACGTCGAAGGTGCTTCGCCACCGCCGCCACAGTTTCATCTGTACCATGAGCGGCAGCCAATCGCGCAGCGGGAGACAGCCGTTCCGATAGCACGCGGCGCCGGCACGCACCTGGCACGGCGTTCGATCGGGCAGCAATCGCGTACCCAGCGGGCAGATCGGGCGGTACCATGCGACGTGGCAAATGCAAGGGAAGTCTCTCAGCGGCAGCAGCACCAGCGGCGAGAGCTGCGTCAGGAACATCTGGACGTGGACCACGTCGGGGCGAAATTCGGCGAGCACGCGGCGCAACTGCAAGAGTGCATCCGGATTGGCGGTCTGCACCAATGTGCGAAAACGCGAGGTGGTGCCGAAGCAGGAATAATCGGCGGTGGCTCCGTTGATGCCGAGCGTGGCTCGGCTGGCGAAGAGTCGGGCGTCGTGTCCACGGGCGCGCAGCTCGTCGCGCAAGCCGAGCATCGTCAGCTCGGCGCCGCCGGTCGGCGCGGAATAGTCGTTGAGCAGCAGGATCTTCATCAGCCTTTATCGCAGGTAACCGTGGGCGCGGTACCACGCGAGCGTCTGCCGGATGCCGTCGCGCGGGGAAACGGCGGGCTTGTACCCCAGCTCGTTTCGCGATTTGGTCGTGTCGAAGACGTGGTGTTCGAAGAACAAGTTGTATCGCTGGGCGTAGAGCAGCTCGATGTTGAACCGCTCGAAGATGCGGCGGCACAGGTGGTGATAGGCGCGGTGGGGCCAGTCCGGTATGGAGCGAATGGGCTCGCGAATGGACATTTCGTCGGCGATCGTTTCCACCAGATACTTGACCGTGACCGGCTCTGAGCCGGTGATGATGTAAGTTTGGCCGATGATCCCCTGCGTTTCGCCGCAGCGAAGCAGTCCATCGACGATGTCGGAGATAAATCCCATGTGGCGGCGGTTTTCACCCCTGCCGATCAAACGGAATCGGCCGGTGCCTACCGCCCGGAAGAGGCCGAGCCAGTTCAGCATTCCGGGGCCGTACACGCTCGACAGTCGAGCTACGACGGCGGGAAGGCCATGGCCCCGGTGGTGGGACAACACGAGCTGTTCGGCCGCGTGTTTCGTTCTTCGGTAGTGTGAAGTGGGGCGCGGTGGATCGTCCTCGCTGATCGTGTGCCGTGGATTGCTCGCATGAATGCCCGCGCTGCCGGCGTACACGAACCGCTGCACACCGGCACGAATGGCGGCGCGGACGATGTTCTCCGTTCCGCGGACGTTGACGGCTTCGTATTCGTGCCGGCTCGCGTTGCGGCGAGAGGTGATCGCCGCCAGGTGGTAGACGTGCGTGCAGCCGATTGTCGCGCGTTCGATCGCGGCGGCATCGCGGATGTCACCCTGCACCAGTTCCACATCGGCTATGTTCCACTCCCCCACATTCGAAACCGGCCGGACCAGTGCTCGGACGGCGTAACCTGCCTCGCACAGCCGCCGGACCAGATGTTGTCCAATCGCGCCGGATGCTCCCGTCACGAGCGCCTTCATACGGTGGTCGCGCCTGCCGCGCTTCGCTCGCGGGTCGCTCCCGAGGGTCCGGCGTAGCGAGGCTCGTGCCGCCGTTTGAAATCACCGTCGATCAACTCCAGCAGCACGCGGCCGTCCATGTCGCCAGGGATGGGCTGGCCCAGGAGATAGAGAATCGTCGGCGCGAAATCGATGGCTTCGGCGCCGCTGATGCCGGCACGCGTGTTGATATGCGGGCCGCCGGCGATGAGGAAACCTTCGGATGAGTGCTGCGTCCTTCGCAGGACGTGGGTGGTATCCGTAATCACGCCGAATTTCGGGTGACTGAGCTGCTCGATCGGCGCGCCCTCGGCCCATTGGACGACGAGGTCCGGCAGTTCGAGCAGGTTCGGGCCCTGGTACATATCGCTCGTGCGGATGACCTTGGTCACCGCCGGCTTGCCGGTGCGCGGGTTGATCAACCCTTTCAGCTCGCGACAGAGATCGTCGCAGACCTGCTCGTATTCCGCACCTGGATTGACGATGCCCATCGGCTCGCGGTCTTTGAGGTTCACGCTGAGGAAGGCCTGGAAATGATCGCTGGGCAGGAAGACGGCCTTCGTCTTCGTCCAATCGACATGGTTGCTGAAGGCGTGCGAATACACCTGGTCGTGCGTCGAGTCCGGCACGAGGTGCGTGTTGATGAACGCGCGGACGGATGCGGGAATGAGGCCGCGCAGACCGCGCGTCCACTGGAGGATTTTGGCGATGCCCTGCGGCGGCGCGGGCTTCGCGGGAGCGGCGGAGAAACCCAGCTTTTCCAGTACTGTCGGCATGAGGTGGTTGGCCGAATAGTTCGTGGCGAAGCCGTGGACCGACACGACGAAGAACGTGGTGTTATCCGAGAGCTGTTGGAATACGCTGGCCACGGCGGCATCGAGCCGGGCATGCAGGTCCGGCAGCATCTCGGCCAGATCGGCGGGCGCGGCCGGCTGATGGGCCCAGTGCGATTTCTCGAAATGGTGATAGAACTGATGACCCGCATAGTGCACTTCGGAGAAGACCGAGATGAACAGGTCCCAGTCCTCGCGCTGGAGCAGATCCAATGTGACGCGGCATTTGCTGTCGATGTTGGAGCACATGGTGCGATAGAGCCGCCGCTCCTGTCGGACGGAACGGGGCACGACGACTTCATCGGGATGAGGGTAACGGCCGTAGCGGCGGATCACCTCGCCGAGATAGTCCGGCGGTATCGACGCAGGCGATTTCAGGAGCGGGTAGTGCTCGCCCCACGCACTGAGTTGTACGCCGTCCACTCCCTCAATGGGGAAGGTCTTGGGCACGTCGATTGCGGCAACTTTTTTGCCGGAGCCCCGCAGCCGCGACCAGAACGGCAGATAGCGGCAGTGGTGCGCGTCGATGCGCTCGATGCTGGTGGTGCCCCGCTTCATCTGGAGATAGTTGTAGAACGCATGCTTGGCCGGCGTGACGCCCGCGTTGAGCGACGGCCACGGCGAATCGGAGAACATCCCTCTGGTGGAGATCAGCCGGCCGAAGGTGTTGGATTTCATGAGCGACGTCAGGAAAGGCATGCGGCCTTCCGACGAGAATCGAAGCATCAGATCGACGTCGCAGGCGTCGAGGCCGATGATCACGATTTTCGCCGCATCGCGGTCGTTGTTCTGGTGGGTCATGTGTTTGAAGTTTCCTTGATTGATGGCTCAGAGATCATCGCCGACTCGGGTTCAGCGGGGCAGACCGCGCGGCCTGTGCGGGCGGACTCTTCGGCGGCTTCGATCAACGCCAGGCTTCGATAGCCGTCCAGCAAGTCCGGGCTCGGCGGCCGGTTCGTCCGCACAGCTTCGACGAAGTGCGTCAGTGCCGCGCGATAAGACGGCTCGTATCCGGGCGATCGCAGTTTTCTCAGCGCGTGACCGCAGGTGAATGCCACAGACAGGCCCTGCCGCAGCCGCCGCCAGCGATCGCCGCGGCGATGCGGCGCGGTGTACTCCACATTCCACGAGTGATACCGATCGACGGACAACTTGCCTGACCGGCCGTAGACTTCGAATCGGTCTTCTTCGACGCTGCATAACGAAAAGAAAGATTCAATCGTCAATCCGTCGGCGAGTTGGACCCGCAGTGTGGCCGTATCGTCTTCGCTTTGCAACGAGCGGACTGTCGCGCTGACTTCGCGCACATCCTGCCCCCATAAAAATCGGAACAGGTCGGCATGATGCGAGGCCAGATCGAGCAACACGCCTCCGCCGCCGGCGCGGGTCCGCTTCCATTCCGGCAACTGTGCCGCGGACGTGGAGAACACCGAGCGCGCGCCGACCAGCTCGCCGATTCGGCCGGACTGCAACTGACGCCGCAGCTCGGCATGGAGCGGGTTGAATCGATAATTGAACCCGATCATTCCCGCCACGCCGGCGCTGCGCCACGCGGTCAGCACGCGCCGGCCCTCGGCGGTATTCATCGCCAGCGGCTTTTCGAGATACACCTGTTTGCCGCGGCTCATCGCCGCGATGGCCGTCTCGGCATGAAGCGCGTTCGGCACGGCGATCAGCACCGCGTGGACTTCCGCCTTTTCGACAAGTTCGCTACCGTCGCGATGAGTGTCGGCGCGAGGCGCCAATCGCCGGGCGTCATCCAGCCGCCGCGGGTCCGATTCCGCCAGCGCGACCACTTGAACGCCCGGCAACCGCGTCAGGATCGGCAGGTGCACGCCTTGCACGATCCGTCCGCAACCGATGATGCCCATTCTGACATCGGTCATCACTTCGGCGGCTCTCGCGTGGGTCCGGATGACGACATCGCGGGTGCTTCCGCAAGCCGCCTTAATTTCTCGGAGGGGTCAACAATCTCCATGTCTCTGTTCGTCGCCTGCTTGAGGTTTTCCAGAAGTTGCCGTGAAGGGTTCAGGGCGAACACCTCACCCGCCGCGGAGAAGTTGTCGGGCAGTTCCGAGCCGTCCAGCAGCAGGATTCGCACGTCAGGATGCAGCCGGTGAGATAGCGCCAGCACCTGTCCCAGGTTCATCGGCGGCACCGCGCTACAGATCAACAACGGCTGCTGCTGCCGGTTGATCTGCCGGGCGATTTCGTGGGTGTCGTACCAGGCGATGCCTTTGTTCCACCACGTGTCCGCCTGAAGGAAGGCGACGCACGACACCGCTCCGCCCATCATCAGGAACGCCGCTGTGCCTCGCGCGATACGTCGCCGCAGAGGTCGCGCGGACATCAGGCCCCTTGCCAGGAGCCACGCAACCGAAACCTCGATCATCAGATAACATGGGGTCCAGTATCGAGCCACACCCGATCGCCGTCCGCCGAAAATCAGATCCGGCAACATCAGCGGCAGGACCGATGCCGCCATGACCGCCAGCACCAGTACATATACTCTTCTCCCGATCGTGCGACAGAGGTGATAAACGGCGACGGCGATGAGAAGGATCAGCGGTATGGGCACAATGTATTTGAACGCGAACTTCTGCGTGATCGTCGGGTCCACAAATACAGTGCTGAGCCCCTTCACCCATGCCCGGCCAAGCTCTATCAGGCCATGATCGACCCGTGCCCAGGAAGTCTGGTCGCGTATCAGCCGGTACTTGATGAGCATCACAATGACCCACGGCACGAACGCAATCGATGCAATCGCGATGCAGCGCAAATATGCCATCAGGGGCCGCGGAGCTCCCAGCCGTGTCGCCGAGCGGTTTCCGTGCGTGACGACGGCCAGGTAAATGCCGTGAGCCAGCATCACCAGCACGAAGAACAGGTGCGTGTACAACCCGGCGGCCAGGATGGCCGCGTACAGCCACCAGGAAGCGCGTGTCTGAAGCCGTATCGCGCGAAGGAGTACCGCGGTGGACAGCAACGTTATGACCGTCCACAGGGCATATGACCGCGCTTCCTGGGCGTACATCAGGTGAAACGGCGAGAGGGCCAGGAGCGCGACACCGAGCCATGCCGCCACCGCCGACTCGAACATTTCCATGCACAACCAGTAAACACAGGGAAAAGACAGCAGACTGATGGCCGCACTCGCACTGCGTACCGCCGCCGGGGAATCGCCGAACACTGCGGCCCATACACGGGCCAGTTCGTAGTAGAGAGGAACCTGGTGCGTATCGCCGGTGGCGAGCGACATCGCCGTTGCGAGGAGACCGCGATCGGCGCTGATCTGCTGGTATTTCAATACATCGCCCACCGTGTGCAGGCGATCGTCGAAGGCGTCGCGAAGATCATCGGCCCGATAACCCGAGATGCTTAAGGACGTGAAGGCCTCGTCGTGCCAGTACGGCCTGCGATCGAGATTCACGAACCGCCCCGCGGCGGACAGGAGTGCCAGCAGCAGCGCAGTGCTCACCAGCCATGCCGGGGCGGGCGTCACCGGGAACGAGCCACGCTCGGCGATGCCTGCCTGAACTCCGTCCCCGTCAACCGCGCGCGTGGTTTGTCGCAATTGATTGCCCCTAAAAGAGTTGTGGGTCTTCAGCCTTTCACCGGCAAACGAGGCCCCTTGCCAGACCCGCAAGTAGACCGGCCCGAAACGTATTGTAATCAGTTATCGGCCGTTGTCGGGTTATGTTGGGATATGTCTCCAATCGACCGCGCCGGGACGCCTGTTGACCTCGATGTGAGCCTAAAAGTGACCGCCAGTCCGGCGCGCGAAAACAATACTGATCCCGGGTTTTATAATCAGCTCGGTCCGATGAAATCAAGCCGTGGAGGTCGTCGAGCTGTCCAGGGGGTTGTGCCCGATCTGCCAAGACGGTCATTCGTTTGGTTCTTTCGATGTGTTGCTCTCCGCGTGAACGATTGTTCCATCCGCGATGGCCTGGAAGAATTTTGGGGACCAGTCGCCGAAGCGCGGGCCGGCCTGCTTTCGGACCTGCACGACAATCAATCCCTCTTGAAGATCGACCCGCAGGATGCACGAGAAGAGCGAGCCGTGCCCCACCGTCAGCGGGCTGAAGATCAAATCCTCCGGACGGGTGGAGCCGGCGGGCGATCCGGGTTTGAAATCCTTCATCCAGTGCATGCCGATGCCCTCTTCCTCGGTCACGCCCGGATACCGGCGGCCCAGCGGCTCCGGCAGCAGCTTCGCGAACGTCTTCGGTGAGATGAATTCCAGATCGCCGTAGCTGCCGCGATTGGCCATCCACTGGGCCAGCGCGCCCAGCTCGCGGGCGGTGACCTGCGCGCCGGAGCTGGCGTTAACCATGGGGATGTCGCCGAGGCCGAGCGGCTCGAAGAGATGATCGCGGTAGAGGTGAAGGGCGCTTTTGCCGGTGACGATCTCCATTGCTTCTCCTGCAAGATCGAAACCCATGCCGGTGTAGTTGTAGGCCTTGCCCGGCTCGTTCGCGTCGATGCCGTTCAGGACGATGTTATCGAGGTAGGCGTTGCGCACGCCGCCCCAGTCGCCGTGGCCGGACAGGCCGCTCATGTGCGTCAGACACTGGCGGAAGGTCGGAACGTGCGGACTGTGTTTCGGATAATCCGGGAACACGGATGCGAGCGAATCGTCCAATCCGATCAGGCCCTGGTCGATGAACTGGCTGAAGAGGATCGCGGTGACGGTCTTGGTGATGGAGGCGAGATCGCAGCGGTAATCCAGGCCGATCATGCGAAGCTGGCTCTTGTCGCGGCCGAAGGCTTCGTGCGTGATGATGACGCCGTGACGCGCGACCAGCGTGACGAATGGTTCGCCCGAGTCCTCGGCCCACGCTTTGCACACGGCGTCGATCTTCGCTTTGGCGTCGGGATGCACGCCGGCTTCGTCCGGGGGACCTTCATGCAGCGTCGGGGCGGGCGTTGAACGCTTGCGCGGCGGTTTGAGCGGGCGGACCTTCGCGTCGAGGCCGAGAACTTTCAGCTTGAGCGCCAGATGGTAGTCGTCGTTGAGGACGGCTGCGGATTCGATGGTGAGCGGCGGGCGGCCGAGCGGCTTCGTATCGGAGAGACCGGAAAGGAAGATCGCGACAGCTTCACTATCGTTGAAGCTTCGGAAGAACAGGTCTTTCGAGGTTCGGGTGATTTCGTCCTGATGCTCGCGCCAGACCTCCGTGGTGATCGGACCCGGCAGTGGGTCAAGCGTGATACAGGAATCCGGCGGGAAATAAAAGAGAAACATCGGCGGCCGGCAATAGAAAGTCATCGCGCGGCGAAGCGGAGTACCATTCGGTGCCGTCGCCTCGATGTAAGCACCCCATCGGCCCGGCTTGGCCGGCGTGGCGACCTCGTTCAGCTCGGAATCAAACCAGCGGACGCGCAGCTTCCCGTCGGATCCGAGGCGGCGGACCTCATCGACATCGCGCCAGACAATCCGCGGCGGATCGTTCGGGTTGAAAATGAAAGTGAAGGGTTTGGCGGTGATCAACTCCTGCGATTGAAAGCGGCGGCGTTCGTCCTTGAAGCGGTCAAGCGCATTCTTTGCATCCTCCGACGCCTGTGCCGGCTGCGTTGAAGGAGGTCCGTCGTGACGGAGAGCGGATGAGCAAGCCGGAAGGCCCGCGATAAGAAATGCGGTCAGGAGCTTGTACTTTTGCAATAGCGGTCCCCTATCAGTGAGCTTTACTCTACAGGATACACGCGGGAAGATACCGCGTGGAGACTGGGGCTGTTTTGAGGGAACAAACATGATACAAGCCAATCGTCCTCGCCAGGCCATCATCTCCCGTTCGACGTTACCTCTCGCGCGTTTGCTCACTCTTGTATTTCTCTTCGCGGGAGTCGTCACTTGTCCCGCTGTTACTCTCGCTCAGGACAGTAAACAGCGGGCCTTCGCCCGCGTGTTCGGCGATACGGTCAAGCTCGATCCGGCCACCATCGTCAAGGTCAAAGCCGTCAAACCGGGTGAATACGTGTTGATCGACCGCAACGGCGACGGCAAACATGACGAGGCGTGGTTCATCGATCCATCGCCCCGGCACACCGCGGCGGTGCGGCCGCTGCTGGTGCGGGCGATCGACGAGGACGGCGACCTCGATGCCGACGGGCGCCCCGACCTGGACAGCGATCTGTACATCGTGGACTGGAAGGCCGACGGCACGGTCGATGCAGTGGTCGATTACGACGATACAGACCACGACGGCGACGTGGACGAGATGGGGATGTACTCGTGGTCGCCTCACGATCGCCACATGGGCGGAGATGCGCTGCGGGTGTGGTGGGCCCGCGATGACGGCGACGACAACCTGCTCTGGTACGACGTGAATTATGCGTACGATCAGCGGGCATCTCAGTGGCGAAGCCACTTCAGCGGTGACGAAATGTTCGTCGCGTTCGGCCTGCTCGAAGGCGCGGCGCAGTGGGAACCGATCGGCGAGGATCCGTTCCTGTTCTACGATCCGGACGGCGACGGTGCGAGCGAAGAGGTGATGCGCATCGCCGCGGTGGGAACGCGGGTCATGTCGCTGCGCTGGAGTTTCGATGCCGACGATGACACGTCTGGGCGGCGCACGCACGATTACGACTTTTCGATCACCGCGATCGCGGCCGGCCAACAGGCGACGTCCGCACCTGCCGGGGGTGGGGCGGGCCTGCAAATCCCCGCCGAGTTGATGGCCAGCATCACGCTTCGCGGCATCAAGACCGGCCCGTGGCTTCAGCGGCAGCATGCGCGGAAATTTGCCGCGGAGGCCGGCTGGTCGCGGGCGCTGCTGTGCTGGGACGAGATCAACTGCAATACAGAGCACGGCGTCGAGCGCGATCCGCACGAGCGGTGGGAGGGCGTGATCGCGCCCGGGAGCAAGGATTTCCCGCAGGTGGGCGGGCCGCCATGCAGTGCGTTTAACAAGCGTTTCGAGCTGGTTGAAAATCCAAAGCCGCCGCTGCGGCTTTACTATGCCCCGCCGGACGCGCGTTTGCATCTGTTCGGCGCGCAGCGCGGCTGGATGGACGTGGACTTTGACCTGGATGGCAAGATCGACGCTCGATACGTGTGGCTGGACACGGACGCCGACGGCTACTTCGACCGTCGGCAACTGGATGTCGATGCCGACGGACAAGCGGACTTCACCTGGATGATCGGTGAAGCCGGTCGCCGCGATGTTCCGCTGGAGTTCGGGAAGATCTCGCCGCTCTGGAAGGACGAGCTGCGCCGCACGCTGGACGAGTCACAGGTCATGATCGACGCGGAGTTCTCGGTTCTCAGTCTCGGAGCGGGCGACCCCACGACCGCAGCACAGCAGCATCCGATCACCTCCTTCGCCTGCCAAAAGCTGCCCGCCTGGATGCCGCAGGCCCGCCTGGGCGAGCGGATTCGCTCGACACCGGCGGGGATGGCGTTTTATGCCAATCTCACGCGCGACCTCCTCCAGAAGAGGCTGTGGGTGGGTTATGGTGAACACGGATCGGCCTACGATTTGTACCGGTTCTACTCGGCCGGCGATTACCGCGCGGCCGCCAAGTTAATGATTAAAGAGTTCGTCGCCGATGGCCCCCAGGTGAACGCGAAGGCGTTCGGCTCGTTCACGAAGCGCATCCCGGTCGAAATCAAAAACGCCGGCGGGCCGCGAAGGGGCGACTGGCCTCACGTGCTGAGTGTGGCCGCGCTCAAGGGGACCGCGTCCGATTTCAACGCGGACAACTGCGCCGTCGTCGCACCGCACCGCTGGATCGACTGGCGGCAGATACCGCATCAGATCGATGAAATCGACAGCGGCACCGGAAAGGAACTTAGCTTTTCGGCGGACCTCGAAGCGGACGAGTCGGCCACATACTACATTTACTATTCGCCGGCCGGCCGCAGCCCGACCACGTTTCCCGCGCGGACGGCGACGGCCGAGGACTGGATCCCGCCGTGCATCGGGTGGGAATCCGAACGCATCGCGTATCGCTCCTACTGGGGGCAGTTCGATTTCTTCGGCAAGAAGGTTTCGCGGCTCATCTATCCCACGATCGGCAACCGCAATTACCACGAGGAGACCGACTGGGGCATGGACGCGCTGAGCGCGGAGAAAACGTCCGGCATCGGCGGTTTGACGATCTACATCGGCGAGCGGACGTATCCGGTGCAGAATCCGCAGGGAAGCGGGAATGTGAAGTTCCAGAAGCGGCGTCTGGCGGACGGCCCCGTGCGAGCGGCCGTGGAGATCACCGCCGCCAATATCGTGCCGGAAAAGCCGGACCTCACGGTTCGCATGGTCTGCCTGGCATACGCCGGCCGGCAGGAGACCGAAGTGCGGGTACGATTGTCCGGTGGTGGTGGCGACGCGCTGCTGGCGCCGGGATTGAGAAAACTTTCGCGTGAGTCCATCATATCGGACCCGCAGGGCGGATGCTGGGGCACGTGGGGCTTTCAGACGCCCGCGATCGGCGAGATCGGCATGGGGCTGATTGCCCCCGCCGGCGCGCTGGTGAAAGTGGTGGAGACTCCCGACGAACGCCGTTTCCTGCTGCGGTCGAGCGAGGGCACGCTGCGGTACTGGCTGATCGCTGACTGGCGACGCGGGCGCGAATATCCAGTAGCGCCGACCACCGTCAATTGGAGAAACGAGCTCAAAGCGCTTGCAAACTCACTGACGAAGGATGTTTCTGTGACCATCGGTCCGGCCGAGTTCGCAAATGAAACACCGCCGGCAACAAGGTCCGAATAGGATGCTGGCTGCGTGTTTCTAATTTCACATCCTTGCTTCGGCTGCGACCGGGGGATATAAGTTCTCTAAAAGCGGGCGGGGATACCACATCGACCATGGGGGTTAGCCGATATCCGGAATGAGCCGGATGTTCCACGCAATCAGATTGCCTTCGGCCGACCGCACTTAAGGTGACGTAACGAACTCGGAATTCTGATTCATGTGCGGCATTTGCGGCATCATCTGTGAGCGGGGGGTGAATCCAGACGAAGTCCGGCGCATGGCCGACGTCCTGGCCCATCGCGGGCCGGACGACCAGGGTTACTACGTCAACGGGCAGGTCGGGCTGGGGCACCGCCGGCTGAGCATTATCGACCTGGCTCACGGCCAGCAACCCATCAGCAATCAGGACGGCACGATCTGGGTCGTCTTCAACGGCGAGATTTACAATTTCAAGAGCCTGCGGCAGGAGCTGGAGGCCAAGGGTTACGTCTTCAAGACGCACACCGATACGGAAGTGATCGTCCATCTTTATCAGGAAATGGGCGAGCGGTGCCTGGAGAAACTGTCCGGCATGTTCGCGTTCGCCCTGTGGGACGCGAAGCAGCGGAAGCTTTTCATGGCCCGCGACCGGCTGGGGCAGAAACCTCTATTTTACTCCCATATTGGCGACCGCTTCCTGTTCGCCTCGGAGACCAAGGGGATCCTGGCGGCGGATAACGTCGGCCGCGAGATGAACCTGGAGTCCATCCACCACTACCTCTCGCTGCGGTTCATCCCGACGCCCGACACCATGCTGCGCAGCGTGAACAAGCTGCCGCCCGGACACAGCCTCACTTACCAGGACGGCCGCGTCACGATCTCCCGCTACTGGGACCTGTCGTTTGCCGACAAGCTGACCCTCAGCGAAGACGATATTTTGCAGGCGCTGGACGAAAAGCTGAAGCAGGTGGTGGACGCCCACCTGGTGAGCGACGTGCCGGTCGGTGCTTTTTTGAGCGGGGGCATCGACAGCAGCATGGTGGTGGCCCTGATGGCCGAGATCATGGGCCGGCCGTTCAAGACCTTCGCGGTCGGCTCCACCGCGGCCGATTACAGCGAGATTCCGTTCGCCAGAATGGTGGCCGAGCGCTACCGGACCGAACAGATCGAGGAAGTGGTGGACCCCGACCTGGTGACGCTGATCCCCAAGATGATCTGGCACCTGGACGAGCCGTCGGACCCGATCGCCGCCTGCATGTTCCACTCCTCGCGGCTGGCTTCGCGGCACGTGAAAGTCGTCCTCGGCGGCGACGGCGGCGACGAATTGTTCGCCGGCTACGATCGCTACGCGGGCGTCCAGCAGATCGACCACTATGCCCGCATCCCCTCGCTGTTCCGCAGTTGGATGATCGGGCCGCTCATCCGCACCATCCCGGACAGCTTCACCTATAAGAGCCTGGCTTCCAAACTACAGTGGGTGCACCAGTTGTCCGCTTACCAGCACCACGGCGAGCGGTACGCTCAGGCGACGGCGTTCTTCCGCTTCCCGCACCAGGCCAAGCAGGCGCTGTATTCCGAGTCGCTCTGGCGCGAGCTGGGGGGCATTCAGTCCACGAAGATCATCGTGGACCAGTTCGACCGTGCCGACGCCGACAATTCGCTGGACCGCATGCTCTACGCCGACAGCATGACCCGGCTCCCCGAGCACGAGCTGATGCTCAACGACCGGATGAGCATGGCCCACGGGCTGGAGACGCGCTCGCCGTTCCTGGACCACGGCCTGGCCGAGTTCGTCGCGCGCATCCCCAGCAACCTGAAGATCCGCGGCCGGACGTTGAAGTACATCCTGCGGCAGGTGGCCCACCGGTATCTGCCCCAGGCCATCTTCGATCGTCCCAAGCAGGGGTTCATGTTCCCGGTGGCCTACTGGTTCCGAAACGAGTTATATGCCTTCGCCCGCGAGTCGCTGCTCAACGCCAGCTTCGTGCGCGAGGGGCTGTTCCGAAGGGATAACGTGCTCAAGCTGATCGAGGACCACCGCAACAACCGCGTGGACAACCACGTGCGGATCTGGATGCTGCTGAACCTGGAAATCTGGCACCGGATGTACATCGAAGGGCAGTCAATGACGTCGGTGCAGGATCAGATCGGCGAGCAGTTGGTGCGGCTCGGTAAGAAGGCGGGATAGATCCGAGCCGCGAGCGCAAGCGAACGGTTTGTCACGCGGACCGCTCGCTTACGCTCGCGGCTCGGATAAACGTGAAGATGTGTGGGACATTACCAAGGTCATCAGGGGTCGAGCATGATCGCATTGGGTATTACCGATGGCATCTCCTGCGGGGCGGCCGTGGTCCGGGACGGGCAGATCCTGGCCGCGGTCAACGAGGAGAGCCTGTGCCGGCTGAAGATGGCGTACGGGTGTCCGCGGCAGTCGATCGCGGAAGTGATGCGGATGGCGAACGTCACCGCCCAGGACATCGACTGGGTTGCGGTCGATACGTTGAACAACTTCTTCTTCGACGGGGTGCGCGAATACAAGGGCTGGTTCGAGGCTGACCGCGGATTCGTGCGCAACAGCATCTTCAGCCTGGCCGGCAAGTTCAGCTTCCTGGCCGGCTACGTGCCGGGCGTCGAGCGAATGTACTACCTGGCCCGCAGCCCGATCTTCGCCGCCCGCCGGCGCGACATCACCGCCATCGTCCGGAACGAGTTCGGCATCTCCGCACCGGTCGAGTTCATCGATCATCACCTCGCCCACGCCACCAGCGCGTACTACACCACCGACTATACCGACGCGACCGTGGTGAGCATGGACGGCGGCGGGGACGGGATGTCCTCGCGCATCTTCGTCGTGCGCGACGGGCACTTCCGCGAGATCGGTTCGACGCGGGCGTTCAATTCGCTGGCCAACTACTACGCCTACGTGACGCACATCTGCGGGTTCAAAGCCCAGAAGCACGAGGGCAAGATCACCGGTTTGGCCGCGCACGGCAAGCCCATCTACCTGGACGTCCTCGATTCGATGATCACGTTCAAGGATGGGCATATCCGCAACGTGGGCGGGCGGGTTTTCCGCGGCGCGATCGAGATGCTAAAAAAGCGTCTGCCGCCCAAGTGGGACATGGCCGACCTGGCCGCCAGCATCCAGCAACACTGCGAGAACATCACGCTCCAGTACATCCAGCATCACATGACGCCGGACTGCCCGCGGGACGTGGCTATCGCCGGTGGGCTGTTCGCCAACGTGCGTATCAATCAGAAGGTTTCGGAGATGGACGGCGTGCGGCGGCTCTGGGTTCACCCGGGCATGACCGACTGCGGTCTGGCGGTGGGCTCGGCGCTGGCCGCGTGCATGGCGGGGCGGACCGGCCCCTCGATGTCACGCCACCCCGAGTTCATCAGCAACGTGTATTACGGCCCCGGGTACAGCGACGCGGAGATTCGGCGGGAGCTGGACAGCGGCGGGCTGGCCTACACGCGGCCCGCCTGCATCGAAGCGGAGATCGCCCGGTTGCTGGCGGACGGCTACGTGGTGGCCCGCTTCAACGGGCGGATGGAGTACGGCCCGCGTGCGCTGGGCAACCGCTCGATCCTCTATCAGCCGTGCGACACGTCGGTCAACGACTGGCTGAACAAGCGGCTCCGGCGCACCGAGTTCATGCCCTTCGCCCCTTCGACGATGATGGAGCATGCGGAGCAGCATTACGTGAACCTTGAGGGTGCCCGCGAGAGCGCCCGCTTCATGACCATCACCTACGACTGCACCGATTGGATGCGCAGCACGTGCCACGGCGTGGTGCACGTGGACGGGACGGCGCGGCCGCAACTGGTGCGAAAAGAGGACAATCCCAGCTACTACAAGATCATCGACGAGTTCCGCAAGCTCACCGGGATCGCCACCATCGTGAACACCAGCTACAACATGCACGAGGAGCCGATCGTGTGCAGCCCGGCCGACGCGATCCGCGCGTTCCAGTTGGGGCACCTGGAGTATCTGGCTATCGGCGACTACCTGGTCCCATCGCCGGAGCCGATTCGCCGCGAACTGTTCCCCGTGCGAGCCATGGCGGTCAACTCTTGAAAAGACGTTATTGGCTGCTGGCGGTCAAGGCAGCGGTATCCGCGGCGCTGATCGCGTGGATCTTGCGGGGCACGCACCTGTCGGAGGTCTTCGCGGCCCTGGCCACCGCGGACCGGCGGTTCGTGGCCGTGGCGTTCAGCCTGTGCTTCGTCGGGTATTTTTTGAGTGCCAGCCGGTGGCGCGTGCTGCTCGGCGCGCAAGGAGTGCGGGCGCCGCTTGGCTACCTGGTCCAGTCGTTCATGGTCAGCCTCTTCCTCAACAACCTGCTGCCCTCGACCGTGGGCGGAGACACCATCCGGGTGTACGACAGTTGGCGGGTGGGTGGCAGCAAGGCCGGTGCCGTGGCGGTGATCCTGCTCGATCGCTTCATCGGGCTGTGCACGCTGATGCTGTTTGCGTTGGGGGCACTGGTGCTGGCCCACGGTCACCCGGCGGTGCGTATCCCGCTGCTGCCGGTGTGGGTCGGCGTGGGTAGTGCGGGTATGCTGGCCGTGCTGTGGATGATCTTTTCTCCGCCGCAGCGCTTGGTGGACTGGCTGGACCGGTGGCGCTGGCCCGTGCTGCGGCCCGTGCAGCGGCTGGTCGATCGCATGCTCCAGGCGTTCCTCTCGGTCCGCGGGCGGCGCGACGCGCTGGCGGCGGCGCTGGGGCTGTCGTTCCTGCTGCAAACGAACGTAGTCGTGCATTACTATTTCATCGCGCGGGCACTGGGCTTTCCGGTGCCTTTCGCGGCGTTCTTCTGGATCGTCCCGCTGGCGATTCTGGTGATGATGATCCCGGTGTCGATCAACGCGATCGGGCTGCGCGAGAGCGCGTTCGCTTTCTTCCTGGCCGGCTTCGGCGTGAGCAGGGCCGAGGCGGTGGCCTTCGCGTGGATCGCTTACGGCTTCGTGATTATCCAGGGATTGCTGGGGGGCATTGTGTACGCCCTGAGGAAATGAACGATGGGTAGCACCGACTCGTCGTCACTCGACGTGGTCCTGATCGACGGACACGCTCACCTCTACGACGACGTTCCCATCGGCTCATTTCTCGAAAGCGCGCGTCGTCGATTCGAGGCGGCGGCGTGGAAACTGGGATTGCCGCAGAGCACGACGGGTGTGCTGTTCCTACTGGAAACGCCCCTGACCCATGCGTTCCAAAGACTGCGCGCGGTCGGCGGGCATGCGGTGGGCGGATGGAAGGTTCGTGCGCTGTCCGATGATGTCTCGTTCGTGGGAGAGCACGTTTCCGGTGGGCTGGCTGGACCGGTGCTGATCATCGGCGGCAGACAGGTGGCTACGCGCGAGCGTTTGGAGGTTCTGGCGCTGGGTAATCTGGAGCCCATTTCGGACGGACTGCCGTTGAGTGAAACATTAGACATCGTCAAGGCGGCCGGGGCGCTGCCGGTGATTCCGTGGGGTTTCGGCAAATGGTGGGGAGGGCGGGGAAAGCTGCTGGCGGAGGTCGTTGCTCATGGCGAGCCGGGATCGCTGTATATTGGCGACTGTGCCGCTCGGCCGCAGAGTTCGCGTACGCCGGCCATTCTGAAGCAGGCGGCAAACCGCGGCATTTTAATCCTGCCGGGCACCGATCCGCTTCCGTTCGCATCGCACGCGGGCATCGCGGGCGGATACGGTTTCGCTCTACAAGTCCGACCAAATGCGCAAACTCCGGCAGCGGACCTGATCTGCGCCTTGCGCGAACTGCGCGAGCAGCCGCGGGTATTCGGATCGCGCACGAGCTGGCCGGGATTTATCCGCAGCCAGGTGGGGATGCAGCTTCGACGATTTCGCCGATCGGCTCACAGCGGACCTACGCTCGCGGGTGCGACTCAGGAAGATCCGGAATCTCTGGAGTATGTACCCGGCCGGGATGCGAGAGAAACGCCCGACATCGTCACGTCATCCGATGATTATGCGAGCCGCTTCAGCAGCCGCGTGGGCGCGTGGTTTCTCCGCGTTCAGGAACGGATCACGCTGGACCTGCTGAAATCGTCTCCCCATGCGACGATCCTGGACATCGGCGGCGGCCACGGGCAGGTGACGCAGTCGCTCCTCGACCACGGCCATCCCGTCACGGTGCTGGGCAGTGCGGAGGTGACGCGCGAGAGAATCCGCCATCTGATCGACGGCCGCCGCTGCCGGTTCGATGTCGGCGACCTCCTGGCACTTCCTTATGCGGACCAATCGTTCGATGTGGTGCTCGCCTACCGCGTGACCGCGCATGTTCGACGATGGGAGCGGCTGCTGGCGGAGATGGCCCGCGTGGCCAGATCGGCCGTGATCGTCGATTATGCCGAGATCCGCAGTATCAACGGGGCCGCGCCGCTGTTGTTCAAACTCAAGAAGCGAATAGAATCGAACACCCGTGACTTCCAAAGTTTTCGCGGCCGGCAGCTCACGGATGTGATGACGCGCTGCGGATTCATCCGCTCGCGACGGCGGCCGCAGTTCTTTCTGCCGATGGCCCTGCATCGGGCGATGAAATCGCCGCGCCTGTCCGCCGCGGCCGAGAGCGTTTGCCGCATCCTCGGGCTGACCCGCATGTTCGGCTCACCCGTCATTATCCGGTACGATCGCGCGAGGGAGGACACGGCATGAGAGTGCTCTTCCTCGCGCCGCATCCGTTCTTTCAGGAGCGCGGAACGCCCATCGCGGTGAATCTGCTGCTCGACGCGCTTTCCAGGATGGGTCACACCATCGACGTGGTCACCTACCACGAGGGCGTGGACGTTCGACACCGCGGGGTCACCCTCCATCGGATCGCCCGCATGCCATTCGTCAACAGAATCCATCCGGGTTTTTCCTGGAAAAAAATGGTTTGCGATGCACTGATGCTTCCGGTGATCCTGCGCCTCGTCTGCACGCGAAAATACGATCTGGTCCATGCCGTCGAGGAGTCGGCGTTCATGGCGTGGCTGCTGAAGCTGCTGCTTCGCCTGCCCTACGTTTACGACATGGATTCCTCACTCGCCGAGCAGATGGTCGAAAAGAAGGCGTGGCTGGCTCCCGGCCTGCCCATCCTGCGCTGGTTCGAGAGCGCTGCCGTTCGCGGCGCTGCCGCGGTCGTACCGGTGTGCGACGCGCTGGCGGATACGGCCCGCCGTTACCGTCCTCGCAAACTCTTTGTGCTTCATGACGTGTCCCTGCTGAAAGCTGACCATCAAACCGGCGCCGTCGACCTGCGTCAGTCGCTCAACGTCACCGGCCCCATGCTCATGTACGTGGGGAATCTGGAGACCTACCAGGGCATCGATCTGCTGCTGGACAGTTTTGCCGCGGCCCAAGTCCCGACCGCCGTCCTGGTGATCGTCGGCGGCGCCGCGGCGGACATCATCCGCTACGAGCAGCGCTGCCGCGATCTGCGTATTGCCGACAATGTCCGCTTCATCGGGCCCAGACCGATCAGCGATCTGGCCCACTTGCTGGCCGAGGCGGACATACTGACTTCGCCCCGCACGAAGGGCCGCAATACGCCAATGAAAATTTATTCCTACCTCGCGGCCGGCAAAGCGATCCTGGCCACCTCCATCTTGAGCCACACGCAGGTGCTGAATGACGAAGTGGCTCTGCTGGCACCGCCGGAGGTCGGGCCGTTCTCTCAAGCGATAGTAAGGTTGTGCGGGGACGATGCGCATCGCGAGCGGCTCGGTTCGGCCGCTCGCCGTCTGGCCGAACGGAAATACAGCCTGGAGGCATTTCGCGAAGGGGTCGGCCGCCTGTACCATTGGCTGGAGTCGTCTGTCCTGCGAACGAAACCGGAGATGCCGCATGAAAATCCTGGTGACCGGCGGAACGGGGTTTACGGGGAGTCATCTGACCCGTCGTCTGCTCGAGAGAGGCCATCAGGTTGTCGTACTGGATAACCAGCCGGGTCTCTTCGCCGACGAGCTCAGCCGCCTCGGCGCCGACATTCACATCGGCTCGGTCGCCGACCGCGACCTGGTGTTCAAGGTGACAGAAGGTTGCGAGGTCGTTCACCACCTGGCCTCTCTGTTCCGCAAGGTCAACCTGCCGCGGCAGCAGTACTGGGACGTGAACGTCGAGGGCACCCGTCACGTCATGGATGCGGCCGTGCAACATGGCGTGCGCAAGGTGGTCAATTGCAGCACCTGCGGCGTGCACGGCAACGTGAAGCAGATGCCGGCGACGGAGTCGGCGCCCATCGCGCCGGCGGATTTGTACCAGGCCACCAAGTACGAGGGTGAGGTGGTCGTCAATCGCTATATCGATAAGGTGAATGTGATCCATATCCGTCCGACGGCGATTTACGGGCCGGGCGACCCCGAACGATTCTTCATGCTGTTCAAGCGAGTCAACAAGGGCCGCTTCCTGATGTTCGGCGACGGCGAGGTGCACTACCACCCCGTTTACATCGACAACCTGGTGGACGCGTTCGAGTTGGCTGCGGAATCCGATCGCGGCAACGGCGAAGCGTACCTCATCGGCGACGAGCACTACTGCACGCTCAACGAGCTGGTCACCGCGATCGGCAAGGCGTTGGGCGTGCCGGTGAAGGTTTCGCATCTGCCGTTCTGGCCGCTGTGGACGGCCGCGCTGATCTGCGAGATGGTCTACAAGCCGTTGCCGGCCGATCCGCCGCTCTTCCGCCGGCGCGTCGATTGGTTCAAGCAGAACCGCGCGTTCAGTGTCGAGAAGGCAAAACGCGAGCTAAATTATCGGCCGCGGGTTGGACTTCAGGAGGGGCTGGCCAAGACGGCCGAATGGTACCGGAGCAAGGGATACCTATAAGAATTGCGAATTGCGGATTTCGGATTGAGCGGACAGGATCCCCTCTAATTCGGAATCCGAAATCCGCAGTTGGCAAGGAAGCAAAACGCATGATTCGACGCGATCCGGCCGCCGCGGTCCGCGAAACCCACGATCTGCTCATCATCGGCGGCGGGATCTACGGGGCGGCGCTCACGCTGGAGGCCGCGCGCCGGGGACTTCGGCCGGTGCTGGTCGAGCGCGACGATTTCGGCGGGGCCACCAGCCGCAACAGCCTGCGGATCGTTCACGGCGGCTTGCGCTACCTCCAGTCGCTGGATTTTAACCGCTACTCGGAATCCGTGGCCGAACGGCGATGGTTCCTCCGCCATTTTCCCGATCTGGTGAAGCCGCTGGCCTGCCTGATGCCGCTGTACGGGCGGGGTCTGCGGCGCCGCTCGATCTTTCGCATCGCGCTGGCGATGAATGATTGGCTGTCTCGACGCCGCAATGAGGGTGTCTGTCCCGGTTGCCGCCTGCCGCCCAGCCGCGTGTTGACTGCGGCGGAAACGACCGAATGGTTCCCATTGGTTACCAGTAGTGGTCTAAAAGGCGCCGCCCTGTGGCACGATGCGGTCATGACCTCTTCCGAGCGCCTGCTGATCGAGATTCTGCATTGGGCCTGCGCGGCCGGAGCGATCTGCCTCAACTATGTCGAGGCTGAAGAGCCGTTGACCACCTCCGTCCGCATCGCAGGAGTGCGCTGCCGCGACGGCATCTCCGGCGAGACGTTTGATCTGCACGCGCCGACGGTCGTCAACTGTGCAGGACCGTGGTCGCGGCAGGTGGCGACGCGGCTGGATCGCGATATACCGCAACTGTTCCGGCCATCGCTCGCGTTCAACCTGTTTCTGGACAGACCAGCTTTGTCGCGCGCCGCCGTAGCGGTCGAGCCGCCGAAGTCCTGCGCTCGCACATACTTCCTGCTGCCGTGGCATGGACGCGTGCTGGCCGGTACGTACCATGCCGTCTGGACAACCGATCAGAATGATCCGCAATCAGCACTCAGCAAGCTCGTGCCGCGCTTCCTCGATGACCTCAACGCCGGAATCCCCGAATGGAAGTTAACGCCCGCGGACGTGCTGGCGGCCCACGCCGGCCTGCTGCCGGCTCAAGCGGCCGATTCAGCTCACCAGGCCGATCGCGAAGTGTTGCACGATCATGGCCGCAGCGGCGGGCCGCGCGGCCTGTACAGCGTTTCAGGGGTCAAGTACACCACGGCGCGTCACGTCGCGGAAAAGACGTTGCGGATGATTGCGCAGTGTGATGAGCGCAGTCTGCCTGAAGCTCGGGACGCCGTTCGGCCCGGTCCGATGATCGTGTGGCCGCGCGAAGAGCTGGAGCGACAACTCAGCAGCGACGCTCAGGCCGTCCGCGCCCACGTCCGGCAACTGATCGAACAAGAGGCCGTCCTGCACCTGGATGATCTTTTCCTGAGACGGACCGACTGGGCAATGGACCCGACGAAGGCCGTGTGCCTGGGCGAGAAAATCTGCAAGGTTCTGAAATGGCCGCTTCGGCGGAGGAAAGAAGAGCTGGAGCGGCTCCAGCGCGGGCTACAGCCGGTTTTCTAATCTCTTGTTCCTGCCTGCTCGTTGTCGCCGGCGCGATAAGTATTGCGGATGCGATACGTCGGTATCCGCCGGGTCTCGTGATAGATCCGCACCAGGAGCTCCGCCACCACGCCGAACAGAACGCATTGAACGGAGAAGAAGCACAGCAGCGCGGCCAGCGTCACCAGGATGTTGTTGTTGAAATGCAAGCCTCCGGGCTGTCCGAAATACCCGAACTTCTGGCCGACCGAGATGACCCCGACGAGGAACGAGAGCAGCAGGGTCACCATTCCCAGCTTGCCGAAGAAATAAAGCGGCTTGTTCATGTAGGTGCCCAGGAACTTCACCGTCACCAGATCCAGAAGCACCTTGATCGTCCGCTTGAGCCCGTACTTGGTGGTGCCGTGAATCCGCGGCCGATGGTTCACCTCCAGCTCGGTGATTTTGGCGCCGTGCCAGACGGCCAGCGCGGGCAGGAATCGATGCAGCTCGCTGGACAGGCTCAAACTCTCGATCACCTCGCGGCGATAGGCTTTCAACGTGCAGCCGAAGTCATGCAGATTGACGCCGGTCACTTTTCGAATCATCCAGTTCGCCGCTTGCGAAGGGATTCGCCGCGTCAGCCATTTGTCGTGACGGTTCCTTCGCCAGCCGCTGACGATGTCGTAGCCGGGCGGTTCATCGAGCTTGGCCAGCATGGCCTGAATGTCGTGGGGATCGTTCTGGAGATCGGCGTCCATGGGTACGATCACGCGCCCGCTGCTGTGGGCGATGCCGGCCGCCATCGCCGGCGTCTGGCCGAAGTTGCGTCGCAGTTCCAGAATCGTCACCCGCGGATCAGCCGCCGTCGCCCGCCGCAGACGCTCCAGGCTGCTGTCCTTGCTCCCGTCATCGATGAAGATCAGCTCGTAGTCCAGTTCCGTTGCGTCCAGGACCTCGCACAGTTCCGAGTAGAGAGGCCCCACGTTATCCTCTTCATCCTTGAGCGGGATGATCACCGACAGATCACAGGTCGATCCGCGGCGGGAGGTTCGGTGTGCCTGCTCGACCACCGGGCCCAGAAGGCCGGTCATCTCAGGGCGCGTGTGCATTTCCGATTTCACCCTATCCACTGGGGTACGCCCTCGACCGCCGTTTCAGAAATGAAGCTGAGATAAGGTATAACTCGTCAGCTATTCAGGCTTGATTCACCTTACAGATTGGCCGAGAGGGATTCAAGCGAAAAACTCTTGAAACATTGATCTGATTGGACAACCACCACTTTACTGGACCAGACGCGCAGTACACGCGGGGTTCCGCCACCATCGAAGCCCGCCGTTTTTCTTCGATCGACTCGGACGTGCTGTTGCTGTTTATGGGGCCTGATGTTCTCCTGTTTCGGCTTCCGGGCCATAACCGAGTGATCGAACTTTTCGGCCAAAAATATGATGACGATATCGTGGAAACGAAAAAAGGTGTCAGGATAAATTAATCGCCTACTTCCGCGCCCGTTCGCGCCAACCCCCCGACGGACAGGTCTTCGTCGATCAACGGCCAATGAACGCCATAACCTCCGGGTGACAATTCCGCACATCGGCGCTGCTCGTCCGTGGCCGCAGCCAGGGCGGGAGAACATCTGTCCCAGGGAATCGAGATCCGCTTGTCGGCCAGCACGATGATCAGAGCATCCGGCGTCGTATCAATGCCGGTGGCCAGAACAGGTTCAGTGATTTGCATCGCGGCGACCTCCCAAGTGTTGGCGGGTGGCACCGAAAATTTGTTTTGTCGGTGCCGGGGCTAACCAAGAGGACACAGCTCGTTCCGGGAATGCAGGAGTCGTACAACCTATCCGCCGAGCGACCGGATCTCCACCCGTCCGCCATCGATCGCATCGATGCTCAAGTGATAACCTTGTATGAGCGCCATGCCGACAAGGGCGCCGCCCTCAGCGAGGGAAACGATCACCTCTCGCCAGTGGCCGTCCCAGAGAACCCGACCCTCATAAAGATCGAACATGTCCAACTCGCCGTTGGCGAGTTCGTAGGCCATGCTCTCACGGTAGCGCAGCCCCAACTCTCGGACGACATCACGCGGAACCGTGAGATAGTCCGTGAAACCGGTATCAACGATGGCGTCGAGTTCAACCGTTCGTTCAGCAGGATCCGCGAGGACCAGGCGGATCAACGCCTCGCGGCTCGGCTTGACCTCGCCGACAATCACGCCCGCACCGCCCGCGGCCGGGCACCGATCCTTCCGCCGGCACGATACCCGATCCGCATGGCGAAAAGCAGGGGATTGGCACGCTTGGCCGCGGCGCGATTCGACGCGGCGAGATGGTCCGCGTCGATTTCGTACTCACCGGTCTCAATGTCGATGACCAGATACTGTCCGAAATGCTCGCGCTCGACCAGCGGGCGGATGCGCGACTCATATATCGCGTAGCCGCGCTCGACGATCTCCCGTGCCGTCGGCCTGAGAGTGCTCATACCATTATTATCGTCCATCGAACGCCGGCAGACAACCGAGGCCACACGACAGCAGTCCGTTAGACTTTACTTTTTTGCTTGTAATGCCGCTGGTCGGATGGTATCATAAAATCTGAGTCACTTCCCCTTGCGGCGTTGAAACAATTCTTCGGAGGATATAGAAAGATGCGCACCCGTCTGCCAAAATTCGCGGGTTCGGTTCTGATCGCGGCGGCCATCGGTTCGATTCTCTGGGTCAACGCCGGCAGCCTGACGCCGCCGGGCGGGCCGGTCGCGCCGACGATGAAAACGCTCACTGAGGTTGAGCCGCGGATCGCCATCAACGCGACCAACACGCCCGGCGATGCCGACTCGATCTTCAAGATCACCCTGCCCGGCTCGTACTACCTCACCGGCAACATCACCGGCGTCGCCGGCAAGCACGGCATCGAGATCGCCGCAGGCGGCCTCGAGTTCGCCGCCGGAGGCGTCACGCTCGATCTCAACGGCTTCGACCTGCTGGGCTTCGTCGGCGGCACGCTGGACGGGGTGAGCGCCACCCTGGCCCTCCAGTCGAACATCGCGGTGGTCAACGGCTCGGTCCGCGGCTGGGGCGACGAGGGCGTGGACCTGGGCACTCTTGGCGCGACCAACAGCCGCGTGGAGGGCGTGCTCGCCAGCGGCAACGCCGGCAACGGCATCACCGTCGGCGTCGGCTGCGCGGTCTCGAACTGCTCGGCGTTCTCGAACAGCATCACCGGCATCAGCGTCAGCACCGGCAGCACGGTCACGAACTGCTCGGCGTACCTGAACACCGGGCACGGCATCGCCACCGGCCAGGGCAGCACCGTCACCAACTGCTCGGCGTACCAAAACACCATCAACGGCATCTTCGCCACCTCCGGCAGCACGGTCACGAGCTGCTCGGCATTCCAAAACATCAGCAGCGGCTTCAGCGCCGACAGCGGCAGCACGGTCACGAACTGCTCGGCGTTCGACAACAACGCCAACGGAATCACCGTCGGCACCGGAGTCACGGTCGCCGACTGCACCGCCCGAACCAACACCCTCGACGGCATCGCGTGCTCCGACGCCGGCGTGATCCGCGGCAACACCTGCTCGTTCAACGTCAACGGCATCTACGTCGGCGTCGGCTGCGCGGTCTCGAACTGCTCGGCGTTCTCGAACAGCATCACCGGCATCAGCGTCAGCACCGGCAGCACGGTCACGAACTGCTCGGCGTACCTGAACACCGGGCACGGCATCGCCACCGGCCAGGGCAGCACCGTCACCAACTGCTCGGCGTACCAAAACACCATCAACGGCATCTTCGCCACCTCCGGCAGCACGGTCACGAGCTGCTCGGCATTCCAAAACATCAGCAGCGGCTTCAGCGCCGACAGCGGCAGCACGGTCACGAACTGCTCGGCGTTCGACAACAACGCCAACGGAATCACCGTCGGCACCGGAGTCACGGTCGCCGACTGCACCGCCCGAACCAACACCCTCGACGGCATCGCGTGCTCCGACGCCGGCGTGATCCGCGGCAACACCTGCTCGACCAACGGCAACGGCGGCAACGGCGCGGGCATCCACGCCACCGGCAACGACAACCGCATCGAGGGCAACACCGTCATCCAAACCGACTTCGGCATCCTCCTGAACGCGTCCGTCAACGGAAACCTCGTCATCGGCAACCACGCCAGCGGCAACACGACCAACTACAGCAATCCCGCGAGCGGCAACTTCATCGGCACGCTGATCAGCACCTCGGCCACCATGAACGCGGCCACGAACTCGCTCGTGAACATCTCGTTTTAGGTCGCCATCAGCCTGGGCTCGACGGATCCCAACGCCAACTTCACGTATTGAGAAGGAGCAGAAAGATGCGTTCACATTTCCCGAAATTCGCGGGATCGGTCCTGATCGCGGCGGCGATCGGTTCGATTCTCTGGGTCAACGCGGGCAGCCTGACACCGTCCGGCGGGCCGGTCACGCCGACGATGAAGACGCGCACCGAAATCGAGCCGCGCATCATCGTCAACAATGCGGGAGATCGTTCATGAGGCGATGCATCACATACACCGTGGCGGTCGCGACCGTTCTGGTTGGCGTTATGGTCAGCGGCGTCACCAACGTGGACTCCACCTTCAAATACGGCTGGGGTGAGAACATCGGCTGGACCAACTGGCGCGACGCCAACGGCGGGGCCGACGGCGTGCACCATCACGGCTCTTTCCTGTCCGGGTACATCTGGGGCGAAAACGTCGGTTTCATCAACCTCGGTGACGGCACGCCCGGCGGCGGCAACGCCTACGCGAATGTCAATGGCGCCGACTTCGGCGTGAACGTGCTGGGCGGCGGAAATCTGTCCGGCCTCGGATGGGGCGAGAACATCGGCTGGATCAACTTCGATACCGCCGCCGCCCTCGGGCCGTTCACTCAGCAGGCCCGGTTCGATGCGGCTGCGAATCGCTTCCGCGGCTACGCCTGGGGCGAAAACGTCGGCTGGATCAACCTCGATGACGCCACGAATTACGTGGGCGTCTTGCCGGCTCAGATCATGCAGTGGCGCAGCGTACGCACCCACGGCGGCGGGGGCGGGGTCGAACGCTTCATCGTGCTGAACGCCACCGCCACCGGCAACGGCAGCGGCGGGCCGACCGTCGAGACGCGCAATGGCGGTATTCAGAAGATCGAGCTGGACTTCAACCAGTGGGTGATGCTGACCGGCACGCCCGCGGCCGGCATCAACGTCACCGACGGCACCAACACCTACGGACCCTCTTCGGTCACGCAGGTGGACAACGACACCATCGCCATCAATTTCAATCCGGGCGTGCTGGGCGACCAGCAGTGTTACACGATCACGATCAGTTCGGGCACGGTGATGGAGCCGATCGGCGGCGACCTCAACTGCAAGATCCGCGCGCTGGAGGGGGATACCACCATGAACGGCCAGGTGAATGACGGCGACGTGCTTTATACCAAGACCAGGGTCACGCAATCGTCCGCCGACCATCCGCAGCACGACGTCAACCTGAGCGGCGGTAACATCGGCGTTGACGACATGCAGGCGATCAAGCCGCTGATCACCAATCCGGCGCGCCAGGCGCTCTGTCCGTGAATACCTTTGGCCCCCGGCATGCTAGGGGCTATCTACGAGCGCCATCGCGTTATAAACAAACCGCACTATTCAACTTGCACTCGTCTCCGGCACGATCTACAATTAGACTCAAAATGTTCAGCAGGATTCAAACCCTTTGCTGACATATGCTTATACAGGCAGCGGGCAACTGGGGTGTCCCGATCATGGAACGGGAGGCTGCCATGGGCAAATGGAAACGATACCGCGGGTGGCTTGTTGTTGGCGCGATCGCCGCGCTGATGGCCTCGATGGGGGCGGGTGAGCCGGCATCCACGCAGCCGGCCGCGCCGTCCGTTGTGCTTAACGCTTCGGCATTCGACCGCGCGGTCATCATTCCCATCCGCGACGAGATCACCGAAATCACCAAAGACAGCATCGATCGCAGGTTCAAGAAGATCCGTGCGGACGGCGTCAAGCTGGTCATCCTCGAGTTGAACACGCCCGGCGGGTCGGTGATGGCGACGCTGGAGATCTGCGACGCCATCAAGAAGTTCCGCGATGACGGAAACTCCGTCTACGCGTGGGTCAACAACAAGGCCTATAGCGCCGGCACCATCATCGCCCTGGCCACCGACGGCATCCTGATGACCAACAACGCGACCATCGGCGACTGCCAGCCGATTCTGATCACCGGCACGGGGGCTGACGCCGTCCCGGAGGGCATCCAGGCCAAGCTGACCAGCCCGCTGGAGGCCGAGCTGCGCGACTCCGCACGGCGCAACGGTTATAACCTGGATCTGGTCCTCTCGCTGGTCTGGCCCGAAATGCAGATCTTCTGGGTGGTCAACACGGAGACGGACGAGAAACGCTTCGTGGACACGCACGAGCGCGATCGGCTGTTCCAACTGCCCGCGGCCGCCGAAGATCGTGGCGGCGGGACCGATGGCAAGGATGAGCACAAGGAGCGTCATCGCCGGCCTGAGCCGGTGCCGGATTCCGAGAGCAAGTCAGCCTGGCGCTACGTGAAGAAGGCGCCCGGTATCGGAGAGGTCCGCCAGCCCATCGACCGGGCCGACCAGCAGCTTCTGACCATGCGCACGGTTGAGGCGGTCGCCTATGGTTTTTGCGTGGCCACCGCCGGAAACGACGACGAGCTGCGCAGCTTCCTCCATGTCACCGGCGCCATCCGGCGAATGGAAAACACCTGGATGGAGTCGTTCGTCGAATGGCTGGCATCGCCGCTGGTGCGGGGCGTGCTCTTCCTGTTGATGCTGCTGGGCGCTTACGCGGAGTTTCAGCACCCCGGCTTCGGCCTGCCGGGCGGCGTGGCTCTCGTTGCATTGATCCTGTTCCTCGGCGCGCCGTACATGGCCGGCTTCACGGTCACGTGGGAGATCGTGGCCATACTGCTGGGGATCGCGCTGCTGGCCGTCGAGGTCTTCGTCATTCCCGGCTTCGGTGTGGCGGGAATCGCCGGCATCGTGCTGCTGGTGATCGGGCTGCTGTCCTCGTTTATTCCGACTGAACCCCGACCACAGCCGGAATTCGAACACTGGCCGCAGTGGCCGACGCTGCCGCTGTCGTTCGATTATCTCAAGCACGGCCTGTGGGCTTTGGCGGGCGGAATGACCGGCTCACTCATCGGCATGGCCGTGCTGGCCCGCTTCCTGCCGCGGGTGCCGATCGCCGGGCGGTTGATCGCGCCGAATCCGACCCGCGAGCAGATCACGGTGGATGATCCGTACGACGGCGCCGCCCAGGTCGGCGACATCGGCAAGAGCGAAGGCCCGCTCCGGCCCGCCGGCAAGGCCCGCTTCGGAGCGACGCTGGTTGACGTGGTCAGCGAAGGGGAGTACATCGACGGCGCCACCCGCGTGGAAGTCATCGAGCGACACGGCTCGCGCGTGGTGGTCCGCCGCGTGGATTGAGTGAGCTGTCAGCGGTCAGCCGTCAGCTTTCAGCCAAACCGGTTGATGGCTCTGGCTGAAAGCTGAGAGCTGAAAACTGAGAACTCTTTGCTATGGACGGATTCGGGATCGGCATTTTGTACGCGGTCGGAGTGGCGCTGCTGCTGGCGGACTTTTTTCTGCCTTCGCACGGCCTCCTGACGGTGTGCTCGTTCGGCGTGCTGGCCTACGCGCTGTACGCCACGTTCCAAGTCAGCGAGCCGGCCGGGCTGATCGCGCTCATCGCGCTGGCGGTGGGTATCCCGTCGATCCTTTACGCGGCAGTGAAGACCTGGCATCGCACGCCCATCGGCCGGCGCATCTCGCCGCCAAACCCGGTGCTGACGGACAGCGACCGCATGCCCGTCGAGGAGCTGAAGCAGATGATCGGCACGATCGGGCGTACACTGACACCGCTTCGGCCGGTGGGCACCTGTCTATTTGACGGCCGGCGGCTCGAATGCACGTCCGAACACGGCATGCTGACAGCGAACGTTGAAGTGGAATGTATCCGGCTCGCCGATCGCACGCTGGTGGTGCGGCCCGCGACGCGCAGCGAAGCTCAAGCGGTTTGAAAGAAAGGACCGTCATGCTAACCGACATTCTCGCACAAGAATCGAAGACGCCATGGGAGTTTATTATCCCCATCGTTCTGCTGGTCGTGGGCCTGATTGTGATCGCCATCGTCTGGCAGTTCTTCGGCCTGTGGCTTCAGGCGTTCATGAGCAAGGCCGACGTGTCGCTCTTCGACCTGATCGGCATGCGGCTGCGAAAGGTAGACTCGCGCAGCATCGTGTTGAGCAAGATCCGCGCGGTGAAGGCCGGCATGAGCATCACCACGAACGATCTCGAAACGCACTACCTGGCGGGCGGGCGCGTGCAGAACGTGATCACCGCGCTCATCGCCGCCGACCGCGCCCGCATCAACCTCGGCTACAAGACCGCCTGCGCGATCGACCTGGCCGGACGTGACGTGCTCGACGCCGTTCATACGTCCGTCAACCCCAAGGTCATCGACTGCCCCAACCCCGCCAGCGGCAGGACCAGTATCGAAGCCGTCGCCAAGGACGGAATCCAGTTACGCGCCAAGGCGCGGGTCACGGTGCGGACGAACATCGAGCGCCTGGTCGGCGGTGCCACCGAAGAGACCATCATCGCCCGCGTCGGCGAGGGCATCGTCACCAGCATCGGTTCCGCCGAGCACTACAAAGCGGTGCTCGAAAACCCGGATACCATCTCCAAGCGCGTACTGGCGAAGGGCCTCGATTCCGGCACCGCGTTCGAGATCCTCTCGATCGATATCGCGGACGTGGATGTCGGCGAAAATATCGGCGCCAAGCTCCAGGCCGACCAGGCCGAGGCCGACAAGCGCCGCTTCCAGGCCGAAGCCGAGAAGCGGGCGGCCATGGCCCGCGCCCGCGAAGCCGAGATGAGCGCCCTCGTGCAGGAGAATCGAGCCAAGGTCGTCGAAGCGGAAGCCGCCATTCCGATAGCCATGGCCGAAGCGTTCCGCAGCGGCAATCTCGGCGTGATGGACTACTACAAGTTCCGCAACATTCAGGCCGATACCGCGATGCGCAGCGCCATCAGCGGACAGAATCCAGGGGACAGTCGATCGCAATAGGCGGGTTTGCTCGTGCTCCACGATCCGAACACATGCACCTTCCTGGCGGACAGGGATGGCGGCGAGTTGGTCTATATCATCGCCGTGCTGATCCTGGCGGCCGGCGGCGCGATATTCGATAAAATCAAGCGCGCGTTCGCAGAGGCGCAGGACAAGAGCAAGACGCGCTCGTTTCCGACCTCACCATCGAATGAGGCGGACCGGGACCAGGAATTAGAGGAGCTGGATCTCCCGCGGCGCAGCGTCTCGATACCGCTGCCGCGTCCGAAGATCCCGCCGCTCGGGCAGGATCAACCCGCACGACCGCCGATCGTGCCGCCCGTCCGCCCCCCTCGGCCGCGGCCTCCGGTACGGCCGGGGACAGAAGCCAGGGGACAGGGTGCAGGGCAGACAGGAGAGCGCGCCACCCGTACGGGTCAGGGGGCGCAGATCGGCCGCAGACCCTCACCCGTGAGCCGCGAGCCGGAAGTGGGAACGGCCCAACCGCAGGTCTCGCCGCGGAAGCCTCGGGAGTCGCTGGCGCCCGCACAGAGTGCCGTTGAAGATGGCGTCCGCGTTGTGCAAACGGTCATCGAGGTAAACCAGAAGGCGCGGGAGGTTGAGACGGTTAAAAAGCTGGCCCCGCAAGCGCCCCAGAGCGGGCTGTCGGCATCTTTTCGGCGGTTGGACAGCGAGGCGCTTCGCCGGGCGATCATTTTGAATGAAATCCTGGGCCCGCCTGTGGCGCTACGGGACCAGGACTCACGCTGAAAGATCAGAAAACACAAAACCCGCGGGTCGCGGCCCGTGGGCTTATACCGATTTCGTTTTGAATCCGCGCGTGGGGTCTGATCCGAGCCGCGACCGTAAGGGAGCGGTATTCAATGAGTTCCGCTCCCTCACGGTCGCGGCTCGGAAGCCAGAGACGCTCAGAGTCAAAGTGTAATCGGTATTATTTCTGAATCACGCCCCGTTCCCCTCATCGACGACCACGCGGTTGCGGCCGCCGTGTTTCGCGTCGTAGAGGCAGCGATCGGCCCGCTCGACCAGCTCGCGCGGCTGAACACCGCCGTTGCTGGGCTGCACGTGGGCGACGCCGATGCTGGCGGTGATGGAAATGTTCTGTTGCCCGTGCGGGATGCGGAGCTGCTGAATCCGCGTGCGGATCTCCTCGGCCAGGTCGCGCAACTGGCTCACCGTCGCGTTGACCACGACTAACGCGAATTCCTCGCCTCCGTAGCGGGCCGGAAATTTCGTTTCGTCGGCGATCTTGTTGATACACTCGCCCACTTGCCGCAGGGCTTCATCACCGGTCTGATGTCCGAACGTGTCGTTCAATTTCTTGAAGCGATCCAGGTCGAGCATCAGCAGCCCAAGGGTATGCGCGCAGCGATCCGCGCGCTCGCACTCATCCGCGAGCCGCTGATCGAACGCGGCGCGGTTCCCGACGCCGGTCAATGCGTCGGTCATCGCCTGCTGGGCCAGCTTGTTCTTCTCGTCGTTGAGTTCTTCGATCTTCTGGTTGTTGAGCTGCTCGCGCTGGGCGATCTGGGCCCGTTCCAGTTCCGCGGCCATGGTCAGCCGGACGAGTTGAACGCTGGCCTCGCCCTGGATGGCCTGATAGGAGATGGTCGGACCGATGTTGAGCGCGAACATCGTCGCCGTTTCCTTGACGTGGCTGTCCAGTGCTTCCAGTACTTCGTCGAGCACTGCCTCCTCGATGCCCAATCCGTCCATGATCTGCTTCTTGCAGTCCCCCAGGTGGCCGGCGTGCACCTCGGCGCAGAACAGATCGGCGATGGTCGCCGCGGATCGAAGAATCCGGATTGACGCGGCCTCCGCTTCGTTCGCCGAGGCGAAGTCCCCGACGGCTGCATGGTGGGACTGGATGGCATTACAGATCGTTTCCGGCAGGCCCCAGTGGTTCAGCAACTCACGGCCCATCGCTTCGTGGGTGACGCCGAGAAGCGACAACTCCACGGCCTGGAGCGGCTCTTCATCCGCGTCATATTTTTCCAGGACCGGCCCGTAAAGCTCTTTCGCACAATGCGAGGCGGCCAGAATTCCCAGGTCGCACAGCAGCCCGGTCACAAAAGCCTCGTCGGCCATGCGGCGGGAGACCCGCTCGGCCAGCAGCCGGCCGGCCACCGCCGTGGTGAGCGAACGCCGCCAGTACATGGCGAAATCAAAACCGCCCGTGCGATACCCGCGCATGGTGTCCACCAGCGAAAAGCTCAGCACGATGACCTTCACCGTGCGCAGGCCGAGCACCACCATCGCCTGCGGCAGGGATGAAATCTTCCGTGACATGCCGAACAGTGACGAGTTGACGGTTTTCAGCAGCCGCGCGGTCAGGGCGGGGTCCTGCTGAATCACGCGGGCGATCTCCGCGATGGAGACGTCCTCCGACTGCGTCATCTTCAGGACCTGTAGCGCCACCGCCGGCAGCGAGGGCAGATTATCGGCGGCACGAATTTTGTCGAGAATGGCACACGTCTTCAACTCGGTTGCTCCACTTCAAGTGCCCGGACGAGTGGGTCCATCACTGAGAAATACTGCTTCAACTCCTCCATCATCTGTGCGCGGGTGAGCTTGCCTTCGAGCATCAGGGTCCCGCCGATCTCCACCGCATCTTCGACGGCCTGGATGTGCAGCAGGCATCTGGCGTCCGCCGGCGACAGATAGCCGGCCTGAACGGCGGCTTCACCAAACTTCGGCCCGTCGGCCGTGGCGAGAACATCTTCGATCTGGTAGGGGGTCATCAGCCCGAAGCGAAGGGCCAATTGGCCGATAACCTCGCAGAAGCTTTTTGTGGCGGTCGCGATCATCCCCGCTGCGTGAGCGTCGATAACTCCCCGACCGGCCAGAAAATAAGCGAATTCGCCCCGCAACCAGGTTTCCCTCGGTTGATTTTGCACTGGGGGCCGCAACGAATGACCCGCCGATGCTCTTCAAAATCGGATATCAGCACGCCCGGCTTCATGAGCCCGCCGGATAATTCTGGCATTTTCAGTGTTGTTTTTATATTTCAACCGTTCTGTGGACGGCGGCCACACTGAGCCGGGACACCTGATAATCCGCCCGTTTGATGAATCCGCGTTGTTACCATTCTCCATCCGCCGCATTGGACGCCGGGCGTGTCGGCGGAGACAATCCGGGCAGACTTTAGGTCGGAACAGGCGCTCGTAAACTGGCGTAACCAATTCTTGAGATGGGAGACCCGCCGTGGCCGCCGAAGATGAGAAACCGCTGCCCCCCTCACGGGTGCTGGTGGTGGACGACAACGCCCAGAACCTCGAACTCCTCACCGCCTACATGGAGGAGGTGCCGAACGTCACCACCTTCGGCGCGTCCAACGGCATCGAGGCCCTGGCCAAGGTGAACGAGCACCAGCCCGACCTCATCCTGCTGGACATCATGATGCCCAAAATGTCCGGATTCGAGCTGTGCCGCCAGCTCAAGAGCGACCCCGAGACCCGCGACATTCAGATCGTCATGGTCACCGCGCTCAACGAGGTCGGCGACCACGAGCGGGCGGTGGATTGCGGCACCGACGAGTTCCTGACCAAACCGGTGAACCGCATCGAGCTGACCACCCGCGTCAAGAGCCTGCTGCGGCTGCGACACCTCAAACGCGAACGCGATAAAAGGAGTGGCTCCGAGCCAACATCATGAAAGCCTGTTCAATGCTCCGTGTGGTAACAATTCTTTCTCTCGCCGTCTCGCCCGCATGGGCTGAGGCGAATAAACCGGAAAGCCCGGCGGCGTCCACGCAACCGGCCGCGCTGGCGGAATTCAAGCGGCTGGTCGATCGCGCCGACGAACGCGTCAGCGTCCTCGACAACGGACTCAAGGTCCTGCTGAAGGTCCATCGCACCGCCCCGGTCGTCTCCGTCCGCATGTACTGCCAGACCGGAAGCATCTACGAGCAGGAATACCTCGGCAGCGGCATGAGCCACCTTTTCGAGCATCTGCTCCACGGCGGCGCGACGCGCACGCGGACCGAAGAGGAGTCCCGCGAGGTCCTCGACCAGATCGGCGGCAACACCAACGCCTACACCAGCTACGACATGACCTGCTACTTCATCAACACGGCGAAGGAGCACATGGAGCGGGCGCTGCAACTGCTGGGCGACTGGATCACCGATCCCACCTTCCCGCAGGGGGCTTTCGAGCGCGAATGGGGCGTCGTGCAGCGGGAACTCGAACGCGACATCGACAACCCCGACCGCCAGCTCTTCCAGCTCACCATGGAGACAATGTACCGCGAGCATCCCGCGCGCTATCCGATCATCGGCTATCAGCCGGTCGTGCAGAAATTGAAGAAAGAGGACATCGTCGGCTACTACCACCGCATGTACGTGCCCGACAACATCGTGGTGTGCATCGCCGGCGACATCGATCTGGATCGAACGCTCTCGGCTGTTCAGAACAACTTCGCCGCGTTCTCCCGGCGCCGCGTGCCGAACATCGTCCTGCCGCAGGAGCCGGAGATGACCACCCCGCGCGAGGCCGGCAAGCGAATGAAGACGCAGGCGGCCATGATGCAGCTCGCGTACCCATCCATCCCGCTGATCCACCCCGATCTGTACGCACTCGATCTGCTCAGCTACGTGCTGACGCAGGGAGACAGTTCTCGCCTGGTCCGCACGATCCGCGACGCCGGGCTGGTCTTTAGCATCGACAGTTCGAGCTGGACCCCCGCCTGGGCCCGCGGCGTGTTCGGGATCAGCGCGCGGTTGGCGCCGGAGAAAATGGACGCCGCCAAAGCCGCCATCCTCGAGCAGATCGCCCTCGTGCAGCGCGATCTGATCTCGCCGGAGGAGTTAGCTCAGGCCAAGAAGCAGAAAGCATCCGAGCACGTCTTCTCATCGCAGACCGCCGAGAGCGTCGCCGAGATGATGGTCAACGATTTTATCTCCACCGGCGACACGCATTTCAGCCAGTCGTACGTCGATCGCATCCAGGAGGTGACCGCCGAGCAGGTCCGCGAGATGGCCCGCAAGTATCTGCTCCCCGATCGGCTGGCCACCATCCGCGTCGTGCCCGAGGATTACAACCTCACCACGCGGGAGGCTGAAAAAACGGCCGCGACCGAGCCGATCCGCATGTTGAAGTTCGATAACGGCCTGCGCGTCCTGCTCCGCCGCGACACGACGACGCCTCTGGTCGCGATTCAATGCTTTTCGCTGGGCGGCGTGCTGCTCGAAGACGAGAAGACCAACGGCCTGAGCCGGCTGACGGCGCTGCTCGCTCCGCGCGGCACGGAAAACCTCACCGCCGAGCAGATCTCGCGCTATTTCGATTCGCACGGCGTGCAGTTCAACGGCACCTCCGGGAGCAATTCGATCTATTTCCAGATTCAGGCGCTCAAGAAGGACTATCCCGAATCGCTGCGCGTGCTCTCGGAGATCGTCTGCCGGCCGAAGTTCCCGTCCGACGAGCTGGAAAAGATCCGCCCACGGGCGCTGGATCAGATCGCCGCCATAGATGAAACCTGGCGCCCCGAATTGATGGCTTTTCTCCAGAAGGTTCTTTTTCCCAACAGCCCGTATCGATTTCAGCCTGCCGGCTCGGTCGACGTGGTCTCCAAGGCCACGGCCAAGGACATCGCCGATTTCCATCACCGCTGCGTCACCGCCCCGAACACCGTGCTGGCCGTCTTCGGCGATGTCGAGCCGGCCAAGGTACGGGCCATGGTCCGCTCATATTTCGGCATGATGCCGAACGAAAAGCCGGCCTTGCCCAAGGTCACCGAAGAGGGCGGTTCGTCCGAGCCAGTGCTCTACGTCAAACCCAAAGGCCCCACGCGCAACGTCGCCGGCGTCGGACTCGGTTTCCACGGCATGACCTTCATGGACCCGGACGATGTCGTCGCCACGACCGTCCTCGATACCATCATCAGCGGTTATCGTTATCCCGGCGGCTGGCTGCACGAAGCGCTGCGCGGCCGGGACAAGAGCCTGGTCTACGAAGTGCACGCGCAGAACATTCCCGGCCTGGTGCCGGGGCAGTTTTCCATCTATGCCGCGTGCGAGCCGACGCAGGTGAACGAAGTCTATCGCATCATCGCGCACGAACTGGATCGCGCCCGTGCGGGCGAGTTCACGCCGGCCGAGCTGGAGCAGGCCAGAATCATCATCACCACCACCGAGCTGATGGAGAATCAGACCAACAGCGAGCGGGCCATGCAGGCCGCCCTCGATGAGCTGTACGGGTTGGGTTTCAATTACCGCGAACGTTTTGGCGAACGGGTGCGGGCCGTGACGCTGGACGATGTGAAGCGGATGGCGAGCAAGTACCTGACCATTCCCACCGTGGCGATCGTGACGCCCACTCCCGATAAAATAGATCTGGGCATCAAGACGGTGCACGTGGAGGAGCAGGCTGCCAGCCCGAAACCATCGCCCGCCGGCGGCGGATAGCGAGCGTCAACACAACATGTAGCGCCGGCCCCCCGTGGCCGGCGAGCGCCGGTTAAACACGAACGACTGAAAAAGGAAGAAGATGAGTGCTAACAAGGATTATCTCTCTCTCCCGATGCGAGAGTTTTTCGATGATCTGGCCGCCAAATCGCCGACGCCCGGCGGGGGCAGTGTCGCCGCCGCGATGGGCGCCATGGCCGCCTCGCTGGGGCGAATGGTCATCGGCTTCACCGTCGGTAAAGAGAAGTATGCCCAGCACGAAGGGCGGCTGCGCGAGTTGCTCGACGAATTCAATCGCGCCGGCGAGATGTTCGGCCACCTGCTGCGTGAAGACATGGCCGCCTATGAGCGCTTCGCGTCCTCGCGCAAGCTCGACGATCCCGAAGAGCAGCAGCGCGCACTGGCCACCGCGGTCGCCGTCCCCATGGAGATCGTCGTCCTGGCCGGCGCCGTAGCGGCTCGCCTCGACGAGATCAAATCATTCGTCAACCCGCACCTGTTCAGCGACCTCCAGACCGCCGCCATCCTCGCCTACAGTGCCGCCCGCGCCGCGTGCACGCACGTCCGCGCGAACATCGACAGCCTCGAAGACCGCAAGGAAGCCAAGCGCCTGGAGAACCAGCTCGACATGCTGGTCGGCCGAACCGGCCGCCACCGCAACGCCGTCGTCCACTATCAACCGACCATATAACCAACTCAACGCGATTTCAGAGCCCGAAGCGCAAGCGAGGGTTTTACGTGACAAACCCTCGCTTGCGCTTCGGGCTCTGCTCACAACTCAAGTGCTCGAGCCCTGATGACCGATGCATCGATTGATGCCCGACGAGCCGGATTACATTCTGGACGTTCCCGGTCTCAACGATGATCCGCCGGATCGCGGCGCCTCGTCAAGCGCGCGCAAATGGATCGGCATCCAATTCGACTGCTGCGGCGTGTACATGCGGATCTACCGGAACAAGAAAGGAACTGCTTACACCGGCAATTGCCCGCGCTGCAAACGGGCGGTTGAGGTGCGGGTGGGTCCTGCCGGCACCACAAACCGCATCTTCCGCGCGACGTGATCTTCTCCGTGCCTCCGTGTCTCCGTGGTGAGCACTACTTCGGCGGTTGCAACTGTTCGACCGCCGGCAAATCCTGAAGGTCCGAAAGCCCGAACACTTCGAGGAACCGCTTCGTCGTCCCATACAGCATGGGCCGGCCGACGTCCTCCGCCCGGCCGACGATCTTGACCAGCCCCAGCTCACGAAGCCGGTTCAGCATCTCGCCCGCCGCCACGCCGCGGATGGCCTCGATCTCCGCCCGCACCACCGGCTGCTTGTACGCCACCACCGCCAGCGTCTCCAGCGCCGCCGAGGAGAAATGCGATTCCTGCCGGCTCTGCTTCAGCCGCCGCAGCCACGTATTGAACTGCGGCAGCGTCATCATCTGATAGCCGCCCGCGATCTTCTCGATGCGGAACGCGGCCCGCTCCCGCGCATACCGCTCGTTCAAAGATTCGATGTGCTTCTTGACATCCCGCGCGGTGCCGACACCGAGCAGCGAAACGATCCTGGGCAGCGTCAACACCGCATCGGCTGCGAAAAGAATCGCTTCGATGACCTGCTCGGTGGTGACCTCGTGCTGCGCAGCCTCGGATGCAAACGGCGTCGAGCCGTTGCCGCCGGCTTCATGCGGCGCCGGGTCTTCCCGGCGATCGATGCCAGGTTCTGCGGCGGCATCGTTCGCTGCGGGATCCATGTCTTCCGAACCGTCTGACACCGATGTCCAATCCGTCGTCTGTTCCTGAAGTTCGCTCATCATGCCGAATATATCGGCCCGGACGCGACGCGTCCACGAGCATCTTCCCGTTTAGCCGCGAGCGAAGGCGAGCGCGTTTCTGCGCGCCGGAAAGGTTTCATCCGCCCGCCGGTCGCGACGCCGCCACCGACTGCTCCCTCTGGTCCTCCCGCGCGTCGATGTACACATCCAACTGCTGCCCCACGTAGAACCGTTTGCCCCTGACTTCGAGCTTGTAAATCACTTGCAGCACGCGCGTATCCACCCGCTCCGTGTTTCCGCCGGTCAGCGATCGCTTCGGAATGACATACGGCTCCACCCGCACGAACGACATCGGGTATTCCTCCCGCGGCTGGCCGCGCAGCATCGCCCGCGCCGGCGAACCCGGCTTGAACCGCGGGATGTCGTACTCGTCGATATCCACCCGCACGTGCAATTGCTCGATGTTGCCCAGCACGATCAGCGGCTGGCCCGGCGGAGTCCCCACGAACTCGCCCGGCCGGACATTCAACTGTAGCACCTGGCCACTGACCAGCGCCCGGATCACCAGCCGCTCCAGCTCCGTCCTGGCCTGCTCCACCTGCGACTCCGCACGCACAACCGCCGCACGCGCGGTCTGCTTCTCGTATTCCCATGCCCCGGCCTTCAGTAAAGCGAGCTGTGCCTCCATCTGGGCCAGCCGGGCTTTGGCCACTTCGTAAGCCTGCCGCGTCCGCACGCGCTCATCCTGCGTCGCCACGCCCTTGGCCACCAGCCCCTGAATGCGATTGAACTGGTACTCCTGGTCCGCCGCATTCGCCTGCGCCTCGTGGACCTGCGCTTCCATCACCGGCAACTGTTCCTGCCGCGGTTCGTTCTGAAGTTTCGCGAGGTCCGCCCGTGCCGCCTCCAGCGCCGCCTGCCGGACTTTCAACTCCGCCGCGTGCTGCCGGTCATCCAGCCGGAACAGCGGATCGCCGGGATGGACCTCCCGCCCCTGGACCACATAAACCTCCACCACCACGCCCGGCATCGCCGAACCGATCGCGATGTTCTCCGTCTCCGCCTCGACCAGCCCCGCCCCGGCGACCGTTTCCGCGTACGGCGATCGCGGCGGCGGCGTGCCCGGCGCAGCCTTGCCCCACATCACCCGGTTCTGAACGACATAGACGGTCGCGAACAGCAGCAGACCCGCGGCAACGACCGGCAACACATATTTGGTAATCATGACCACACCTGCTCTCTCTCCCGATGTGGCACCGCCCCGTTGTGGCACCGCCGTCTCGGCGGTGCGCACAGGCGGGACGCCTGTGCCACAGTACATCTAAATCGTTGGTGTCCTCGCTTCCGTGCGTTCGATTCGTCCGTCATCCATGTACGCGATCCGATCGCCAAACTCGAACACGCGGCTGTCATGCGTGACCACGACGACCGCTCGGTCCGGCTGAATGGCCAGGTTGCGAATCAGCCGCATCATGGCGTGCCCGGTGTGCGCATCCAGCGACGAAGTCGGCTCATCGCACACCAGCAGCTTCGGCTGATGGATCAGCGCCCGCGCGATCGCCACCCGCTGCTGCTCGCCGCCCGACAGCTCCGCCGGCACGGCATGCGCCCGCGGCGACATGCCCATCGTGTTCAGCAGGGCCGATCCCTTCTGGACCGCCACGCGCCGTGGATCGCCCGCGATCACGCACGGCACCGACACGTTTTCCGCCGCATCCAACCCCGGAAGCAGGTTGAACTGCTGAAACACGAAGCCGATGTTCTTGCCGCGGAATTGCACTTTCTGCCGGTCCGACAACCGCGCCAGATCGAGGCCGAGCACGTGCACATCGCCGCTGGTGTGATTGAGGATGCCGGCGATTACCGACAGCAGCGTGGTCTTGCCGCATCCACTCGGCCCCACCAGCAGCGTGAGCTGCCCCGGATAGATGTCGAGATCGACGCCGCGCAGGGCCATCACGCTCGCCCGGCCCTGACCGAACTCCTTGGTCACGCCGCGGCACTGCACGATCGCTGTAGCCGAAAGAGCACTCACCATGATCCGAACCCCGCACGCGAGTGCGGGGCCTCCGCTCCGGCCCCCGACTTGCGTCGGGGGTTCGGACACCTATCCCCTGAATACAATCGCCGGCTCCAGCACCAGCACCCGCCGGATGCTCATCAGGCTCGACAGCATCACGATCAAACCCACTGCCGCGCCCGTCCCGACGAGCACCTGCCACGGCATGTCGAACGCGAGCTTGGCCGCCGGCTGCGTGAGCCATCCGAAGGATGCCGCCATGCCTACGCCGATCGAATAGCCAAGGACCCCGACCACCATCGCCTGCAACAGGATCATGCCCACCAGTCGGCTATTCGATGCGCCCATGGCCTTCAGTGTGCCGAACTGCTTGAGGTTCTCCAGCGTGAACATGTAGAACGTCTGCCCGGCCACCGCCGTCCCCACCAGAAAACCCAGCAGCACCGTCGTGCCGAAGTTCACCGGGATGCCCGTCCGCGTGAGATAGTATTGCATGGTCTTCCACGCGAACTGCGACCGCGTCAGCGCCAGGAGACCGCTCTGCCGCGAGATACGCGTACACACTTCCTCCGGCGTCAGTCCCGGCTGGCCCTGCGCCAGGATGAACGAGAGCACCTTTCGCTCCGTCGGCACGAAGTTCACCGCCTGCGTGAACCGCGTGTAAACCAGCGGGAACGTCTGCCACGTACGCAGCGCCTTGCAGATCCCGACCACCACGGCCCGCCGGTCATTCATTTCCAGCGTCTTGCCGAGTTGCAGCGGCTCGCCCGGCCACAACTGTTTGAAACCCGCATCGTCAACGATGATCGCGTCCGGCCGCCGCAGGTCCTCCATCGAGCCCATCAGGATGGTGCGCGGCGCGCCCACCAGGCCCGCGTCGTCCAGGCCCATAAGAATCATTTGCTGGTAATTACCGGTATCCAATCGCGCCCGGCTCAGCCCCTTGTACAACCGCACCGCCCACTCCACGCCCGGCACGCCCCGTACCCGATACAGCTCGTTTTCCGACATCGGCTTCACGTCGTCGATGAATTGCAGGTTGGGGTCCATCACCCAGATGTCCGCGCCCTGGATGTCGCGGATCTGGCTGGTCGTCCGCATCATGATGCCGCAGAAGATGGAACTCTGCTGCGCGATCAGCAGCGAGGAAAAGCCGATGCCGATGATGATGGCGATATACTTGCCGCGGTTCGCCAGGAGCATCTTGAGGGCGATCCAGCTCATGCCGTTTCTCCCGCGTTTAGCCGCGAGCGAAGGCGAGCGCTCGACATTCCCCCGGCGCACGTTTCAGCGCTCAGCGCCCGCAGCGTGAAATCCGCGATATGCTCCGCCAGGTGGGCCGCATCGTATGTGTGGAACTCCTCCTTCGTCACCAGCAGTGAAACGATCGGCCGCGCCACGCGATAATGCAGGCATTGCCCCACGATGCTGAACGCGATGAGATGCCGCTTCATCTCCGGGGTGTCAGTCGGCACCAGCTCGTTGAGAATCCACAGCAACGCCTCAAAATGCGGACGGATGAAATCGCGGACCAGCTCGATGCACGCCGCGGTCGGCTGAAACAGCTCGCGCATCATGAGCTGGTTGTGCCAGGGCGGGTTCTGCTCGTCCACCATCCGGGTGAGCAACATGCGGATGAACCCGCGCAGCTTTTCCTCCGGCGGCGTATCCGCCGGCCACTGCGGCAACGGCACCTGCTCGACCCGGCGGCGATGCGCCAGCTTCACCGCTTCGATGTACAGCCGCTCTTTGTCCCGGAAGTAATAGTTAACCGCCGCCAGGTTGGCCTTGGCCCGCCGGCAGATGGTCCGCACGGTCGCGGCCTCAAAGCCCTTCTCCGCGAAGACCGGCCCGGCGGCCTCCAGTAGTCGCTCCTGCACATCACCGGTTAATGGCATTGATACACCAGTTTGAAACGATCGTTTTAATCTAGTATAGGCCAATTCCCGAACAAATGCAAACGGTCATGCCCAGGTCAGCGGCCTCGCCGCCTCATCAGCGTCAGACCGCCTAATTGGGCTTTGAATGGGTCGCCGAGCGTGAGGGGCCGCGAAGAACCAGGATTTTACCAGGGAGCAATTCGCGGCGACGGCCGTCGATCATGACATCCGCTGGCTGGTCGCGAAGGTTCATAACCAGATACGTGGTCTGCTCATCGTGTCGCCAGGCGGTGCAGCGGATATCGGCACCGCTCGGCGGTGAGCTCGTGCCGTCGACGGCACCGGTCGAACCGTCGGGGACGAGGGACAGCAGCCGGGGCAGCCGTTTCATGAGTTCGACCGGTTCGGCGGCCGCGCACCAGTCGAGTTTTTTAACCGGCTCCAGCCCTCTTTCCGTCTGTTGCCAGCGGGGAGCGGCGCCCGCGCGGACCACGGTCACTCCCGCGTTCTGCGCAGCTCGCAGTGCGGCGACCGTCTTCTCATGCAGCAGCACGCAGGGAGGGAGCACGACGTGCGAATACCTTGCCCGGCCGAGCACCAGTTGCCGATCCGCCGGTTGAGCCCGCCACAGATCGGCCTCATCGATAAGCTGCACTCCGACCTGATGATCCAGGCACAAGGACAACAGCGCTACCAGATCGTTGCGCAGCGGCGAATCGGCGGTGAACTCGGCCGGCGGTTGGGCTGCGAAACTGCGGATCGGCCAGACGACCGCCACCGGGGCGATCTGGGTCGCGCCGCGAAGGTGATTCTGAAGCGAGGCCAGTTCGTGACCCAACGCGACCATACCTGACCAGCGGGAGCTGTCGGGGCCAAAGTCCGGCGGCGCTTCGGTGAGGCGCAGTCCCTCCGTGCTGTTGTATGCGCAGTGGACCACCGGCGTAGTGACGCCCATCATCAGTTGCCAGCGAAGAATGCGGCCCGCCTGTTCGGCGGTGAAATTCAGCCCGCTGCACGCCAATGACTCACTCAGCACGCCGGCCTTGCTGCGCTGCTGAGCCACGGAAACCGCGCTCAGCACGCCGATGTTGATCAGCCCGTGCCGGTGATCGCCGACGGCGGGGATGATGAGATCAAAGCCCGGCAAGGTGAAATCCTCAAAGAGCGGAAAGAGGTTGCTGACGCACTCGTTTTGCTGAACCGGGTCGTCCTCGGGACTGATGTGGCCGACCAGCGCCAGATCATGCTCACGGCACCAGCGGCTCACCGGTTGCACCCATGCCGCCCGAAAGCGATCACCGCACCACGCGCGGTAATGGACCCGCGTCAGTATGGCGGTCTCATCCATCGGTCCGTCGAAGAGCCGCCACAGCCGCGGTGCCAGTTCGTAGCCGAACCGCGCACGGAAGTCTTCAAACATGCCACGGGTCCACGGGAACCGGCTGCTGTACTTGGGCTCATCGCTGAAAATCGCGCGCACCGTCTTGCCGAAATGCCGTCCCACCACGGCGAAATACCGCTCGTGGGTGTGACGGATGAAGGCTTGCGTCGCCTCCGGGTTCAACCGATCCGGCTCTGCTCCCCAGGTTTCTGCCGCCACGGGCTGCGCGACAAACGCCAGCAACTTGAATCCGGTCGGGACCTCCTTGACCTCCACCGCCAGCTCGGGATCAACCGTCCAGGCGCGCGGGCAGGGATACAGAGGAGTGGCGGGGTAATAGTACCGGCTGTCCCAGGGGTCGAGCTTGACCCACTTCCGGCGAACCAGGCCGACCTCGCGCGTCAGGTCAACGGTCTCGCCGCTGGTCTCGTTGACCATGCCGCACCACAGCGGGATGCCGGAGGGGCAGCAGTACAACCCGGACCTTTCCGCACCGCCGTCGACGGCGGGCGTAGCGGCCGACGGTTCGTACCGCCGGATTTCCATCGCCCGGAACTCTGGGTGCTCCATCGTGACCCAGCCGCCGGCATTGCCGCTGGGCCACGGATCCTCGTCGTAGAGCCACACATCCACGCCACTCGCCGCACATCGCTCGACGGTCCGCCGGACGAAGGCGAACCACGCATCACCGCCGTAGGGCTTGAGCAGCCCGGGTCGAGGGTGGAGGCATACCGCGGCCGCATCCCCCTTGGCAAAGGCGTCGATGAATCGGTCCATCTTCGCGTCACTGCATTCGTCGTTGAGCGCCCAGAAGTACACCAGGCCAGGCTTGTGGAAAAGTTCTGCCTGCGGCTCGGCCTGCGCGACCGCGCCGATGAACAGCAAACATGCCGCGTTGGCAATTAGGACGATAACTCGTGTCCTCATGGTGTTCACCTCGCCCGCTCCTCTCACACCCCGATACCGGTTAGTCTTATCGAAGAATAACATGAACCCCAAAACTCAACAGGAGCAAACAGAGAAAACAGAGACCGAAAAGAAAATCTCCATTTCCTCCGTTACCTCCTGTTCAGCCTCTTCCCGGAGCGAACACCCGCGCGCGACCGTGCGAAGGAGACACGTTATGATACCGCGAGAAAGGAAACCCGGGATTGCTCGTCGCGATTTTCTCGCGGGGGCCGCCGCCGCGACGTTCGCGATCGTCAAGCCCACGCCGGTCCGTGCCGGTCGTGGCGCAAACGACGCATCCGGCGGAGGGGCCGGCGAAGCCCTGAGCAGGGAGACGATTTACACCGGAGTTAGCCTGGAGTTTGTTCAGCTTTGGGACCACCTGGCCAGGATCAAGCAGACAAAGGAACTGGGGCTGGGCAACCTGGTTGTCCTTGCCGCCACGTTTCACGTGGGCAACGAGGAGGAACGGCGTCGCTGGAAGGAGCTTTATCCGGCGCTGGCGGAGCAGATCGACAAGGTTGCCCCGACCAAGACGCTGCAGCAGGTGGGGTCTCCGGTGATTCTTCAGCTCCCCGAGGAACTCCTGATCGAAGAGGCCCGGCTTTGCCGTGAGAATGGGCTCTACTTCGGGACAGCGTCTTATCTCACTCAATGCCAGGGGCAGGATTGTACCGGCTTCTTCAACAGGCTGAAGGAGGTCGCAGGCAAATACTGGTTGAGCCATTCAATGTTTGGAGAGCACACGAGCAGCTTAAGTGGAGGCCGGCCTGCCAGCTTTTGGAGGAGCAAGGAAGGAATCGACCCGGAGAAAATGAACCTGCAAGAAATGCGGGATTGGTTCGTGAACCGGGATCGCAAAGCGGTTCTGGACGCGCAGAAGGCCGGCGTGCCGATGATCGATAACATCGAAGCCACCGCGCAGTTCAGATTGGGCTTGGCGGCCGGGGCGAACTGTCCGGTTCTGGAGCTGGCGCCCTATGAACCGCTCAGCGGGCTGGCGGCGGTGCGGGGGGCGGCCAAGGCATATCGTTCACCCTTGTGGGGTGTGACCTTCGCTTTAGGTTGGTACCGGCCTCCAGTGGACCTTTCCGTGCCCAACCGGGCGCGCATCGCTTACAACCTTTTCTACGCGGGCGGCGCCCGTCTCTTCTTTGACGTGAACGACTATTTTCACATTTATTCCCTGGGTGCGGGCTGGTTCGAAGACCCCCGGCCCCCTGCGCGCATGGGGGAAGTGGAGTACAAGGGTTTCGACGATCCGATCTGCGCGGCGGGACGGAAGGTCATGCAAGACCATTACAAGTTTGTACAGTTTCACGACCGACCCGCGGGCGGGCCACGGGTCAAGCTTGGTTTCGTATTGGGTCATCTGGACAGCTACACGGGTTTCATCAATCAGAGCCACGTCTGGGGCGTGCACGAAGCGGGATGGGAAGCGGGCGATGCGGAGAAGACCTGGCAGTATTTCCATCGCCTCTACGATGTCGAGCCGTGGTACACGCCGTCGCTGAAAGGTTACTGGCAGAACGATCCGGTTCAGCCTGTGAAGTACGGAACCCCGCCTTGCGGTCAGGTGGATATCGTTCCCGTGGAAGCCCCTCTCCACGTCCTGCAGACCTATAGCTGTCTCGTGTTTCTCGGTTGGAACACCATGGAGGAGGACACATACGAGAAGCTCAAGCGATACGTGCACGCGGGAGGACGTCTATTCATGAGTGTGCCGCAGTTGAGTTCCCAGGTGGAGCGCAAGGGCGAGCTGAAATTGATTCGCGGGGGCGACTACGCGGACCTGTTCGGGGCGCGCATCACCGGAGCCGGCGAGCAAGCTTCGGCTGTTCAGTTCGTGGCCGACAGCGCCTTTTCATCCTATCGGTTCCCGCAATTGGCTTCCTACGAGGAAACGGTACGGCTGGCGAAAACGGAAGTGGGGTCGTCGACGACCCTGGGGACGGCGGCGGTGCTGGCGGCGACTCCGCAGGGATCTCCCGTGTTGCTGGAGAACCGCGCGGGCAAGGGCGTCGCCTGGTTGTTAACGACGTGGAGCTATCCCGGACTGCATCTCCAGCGGTTCATGACCGACCTGATGCGGACAATTTCCAACGGGGAGCAGGACCAGATCACCGTGGAGGGCGACTCGGTGTTCTACGCGGTGTATGGGAAAGAGGGCGCAGCGGGTGATAAGCTGACCACCCTATACCTGGTCAACCGGAACCATTATGGTCTTCCGGAGTATTGTCGCGTGGCCATTCAGGGCAAATCGGTGCTGATGCGGGTCGAGGGATACGACATGAGGATTGTCTGGCACCAGGCGGACCTGATGGTCTCTCCTTTTGACCGGTTTGTGAAGGTGGAGGGGGTGCAGGCGGGTCAAGAGGATTACGCGGTGGGTCTGGTGGCGGAGAAAGGAGTTCATCGGATTCAATTGGCCTGTCCGGGGCGGGAGATAGACCGTGTGCTGCTGGAGGGAACGCCCCAGTCCATAGTCCGGGAGGCGGGAGGCGGCACAAGTTTCGAGAGCGCGATGGATGGGAAGCAGCAGTTGACCGTGCACCTGAGAAAAGCATGACCATCGGCAACGCGACACATAGAATGAACGACCGCATCAGCTCCGTCCTGATTGGCCTGACGCTGCTGGTCACGTTGAGTTTGGCGAGCCCGCTCCGCGCTGCGGATGTATTCATCCGCGTCCGAGTCACCGAGCCTTCCACAGGGCATTGCCAGGTGATCATCGGAGGTTTCGGGCACGCGGGTGTGTGGGCGATGCCGGACGAGAAGATCAATGTTGATGCCGGACAGTGGAGCAACTGGGTCGATCTGCGCAAATGGCCCCTCCACGGCCGCATGGACCGCGTAGGCGGCCTCGCCGAATGGTCATCCGGCAAAGTGAAAGTGTCCCCACCCGTTCAATCGCTCCCCCAGGTCCAGAGGACCTGGGCCACCCACCAGGGCTGCGCGTTTGATGTGCAGCTTGCCGACAAGGCGGATCCGAACGCGGTGGTCATATCCTTCTCGGAGAAAAGCGAATCCGACACCATCGGGTTTCTGCTGCCCACGCCGCTTCGCGAGCACGCGAAAGAATTCGAGACCGGCTCGCAGATGACCGCGCGGCAGTTGAAGTGGGCGCAGGAGATCACCGGCGGCAAAGCGCCTTCGATCAAGCACTTCGACATCTGCACCAGCCTGTGGGGGCCTTACGATCCCGCGCTGGCCCGGCAGAATCTGCAAACGATCAAGCTGTTGGGATTCAATGTCAGCGGCGGGACGACTACGCCCCTGCTTCGCGAGGCGGGCATGAACGTGGCGAGTTCGAGTTGGGATTATTTGGTCGATCCGGACGAATCCACCCGAAAATGGAATGAATTTCGCGAGAAGAGTGTGCCCGCACGGAAGGCCGATCCGGATGGCGCGTGGGAATACGCGCATATGCGCTTCTTCACCGTCTCGGACGAGATCGGGACGCTCAGCTTCAAGGAGGTTGAAAAGAAAAAGCGCGACGGGTGGTTCCGGGAATACTTGCGACAACAACATGTATCGGACACTGACTTGGGAAAACCCGTGGACCAGGTGGATTTCCCGCAGGCGATGATGGAAGGTAAACATCTTCCCCGCGATGCGGATTTGCCGACTCGGCGAGCAGCGTACTTCGCCGCCAAGTTCGGGCATTGGTGGTCGGTGCAGCGGCTGCGTCAGGCAGGTGAAGGTGTCCACGCCGCCCTACCCGGTTTGAAGACCGAAGCACTCCCTACGAGTCACGGCTTCTTCAACGGCTCGGGGCCGCCGCATCTGGGCATGAGCTACAAATTGCTCGACTTGTTCGAGATCGCATCGCAACACGCGGTGGACATCCTGGCCGCGGAGGACTGGCTGGGACTCAATCACATGTACAACGAGGCGTACACGTGGACGGGCGCCCAGTCATTCGAATACCTCAACGCCATCATGCGCTCCGCCATCGCAGTGAATGAGGGTAGCATGGGTAAGCGGAGCGGTACTCCGCGCAGCTTACCCGTGGCGAACGTCGAGAGTGCCCCGGCCACGGGCAAGCGAGTACGCTTGCCCATGCCACCCGATTCACCGATGACCCTCATGGGCCTGATCACGCCGAGCGACGATCAATATCTGCGGCTCAAGGCGTATTCCTGTCTCGGCCAGGGAGCCAAGACGTTTTTTTTCTGGACCTTCGGCCCGACGTACATCGGCACCGAGAACTACTGGTCCGATCTCCGCAGCGAATATGAGGGCATCGCCCGGTTCACCCGCATGCTGGGCAAGGCCGAGGACGTGCTCTGGCCCGCTCAGCCCGTTTCCGACCGGGTCGCGATCCTGTACTCCGTCAGCCACGACATCTGGTATCCCGACCTGCCGGCGGCCTTCGTGGAAAAACGGCTGCTCTGGCACGCGCTGCGGCATCTCGGTGTGCAGCCGGATTTCCTGCGCGAGGAGGATGTTGAAACCGGACGACTCGACAAGTATCAAGCCCTGTTCGTCGCGGACTGGTGTGTGAGTCGCAAGGCCTCAGCGGCGATCGGCGAATGGACGAAGCATGGCGGCGTGCTCTATCTCTCGGGCGGCGCCGCGACCCGTGATGAGTTCAACGAACCGTTCACACCGGCGTTCGCCAAAAACATCTGGGCCGACCCCGCCCACCTCCTCCAGCAGGAGGGTCACAGTTTCAACGAGCGAACCGATCTGCCGAACCTTGAGCCGATGACGTTAGCGTCGGTCGATCTGGGCGGGACCTCATTCAAGCTGCCGGTCCTGGGTTGCCGGCTCGACCTGCGCGATGGCATCGGCTCGCGCTGCGCCGCGTTCGATGATAATAAGCCGGCCGGGACAGTCGTTGATTACGGCCAGGGCAAGGTTGTGGCCTTTGGTTTTATGCCGATGCTGGCCTATGGCCAACTCGCCGGCTTCCAGCCGAAGACCCTGGCCGAAAAATGGCCGGCCGAGCCGCGCCGGATCATCCAGTACGTCCTCGATCGAGCCGGCGTGAAGCCTGTCGCGCGGCCGGACCAGCCGGTGGTGGAAGCCAGCCTGCTGACCGGACCCAATGGTTCAGCCCTGGTGCTGGCGAACTATACGTACCATCCCATCCCGTCACTGTCCGTGGATGTGACGTTGCCGAGCCCCATCAAGAGCGCGACCAGTTGCGAGGGGGCGGCGGTGCGTGTGCAGAAAACGCAGACCGGGGTCCGTATCACCATGCCGCTGGACTGGACCGACGTCGTTCTTCTGGATCACGAGTGATGCATCAGCGTGCAAGAACATCCGTCGTTGGACGCGCGCAATGGGACTTTCGCCCGAGCCGATGAAACCGCAAGCGGCTCCGTTCTCCCTTTCAATCCGTGATCCACAATCCGCGATCCGAAATCATCTTCATCTCCTCTGGCGGCTCGTCGCGAGGGACGTTACAATACTCATGCACAGCGAGAACTGGCTGTGGGTGTGCTTGTTGTGGGCATATCCTCTTGGGGTGATGTGCCTTTATGTCTGACCCATGCCGCTGGACCTGAATCGCTGCGGAGCGGAAAGACGGTTTGCCTCGCAGTGAGTTTGGAGTTATACTGCCCATTGATGAGCGCGAATACGACCATCCCGCTTCCGACCGCTGGGAACTCCGCCAACTGCCGCTGGATTCAGGAGGAATGGGCTCAATTGCTGCGCGATTATCCGGATCAGTGGGTTGCCGTTGATCGGGGGCGCGTGTTGGCCGCCGGTCGAAACCTCAGCCAGGTTGCGGACGAAGCGGAACGTGCCGGTGCATCACCCGACGTGGTCCACCAATTCGTCGCCGGCGCGACCATGATCCTTTGACTCGGGCCGTTGAGGCTTCCACTTGTCCAGGATTTCGCTGCTGATTTATCGAGGCGCCCATCCTGTAGCCGCTCAGATTGGCTACACCTTCAGCGCGACCCGAATCGTCGCTCGCGTCGCCCTGAAAACCCCATCCGGATGGACCAGCTATGAGCCCGGGATTGTGGACACGGGAGCAACAGTCAGCCTCTTCCCCGCCAGAACGTGGCGCGCCGCCGACTGCCAGATCATTGGGGATGTTCAGGTGGGAGGCGTAATCCCGCTCGATCAATGTCGTATCCGCGCCAAACTCGCCCGCGTCTCCTGCGCCTTATCTGACGGAACAACGCTGATCGGGCCGTTCAACATTCACGCCTACTTGGCCGAATCGGACGAAGTTCCATTGCTTCTGGGTGTTTCCGATCTGATCGAGAGCGGAACACTCCTGGTCAGCATGGCCAAGAACCAGGCTACGTTTGAATGCTGAAAGCCGGCTCTGTCGAAATCCCAGGCTGCCGTTCCGAGTACCATGAGATCATGAGTCAGCCAGGTAGCTGAGGCGAATGTAGGACGGGTGGCACAGTCGATTGTGTGTCACTGCACAACGGGCAGTGCAGTTCGCGAGGGGACTCTCGAACGTGACCCCCGACTTGGGAAATCTCGACTGAGGGTGATTATGCGTGCAAGAACATTTTTTGTGATCGCCGGGGTGGTCGGTGAGATCATCACGACCCTGCCGGCCCAGGGCCAAGAGACAATCTGGATTGAAGCAGAACACATGCAGGGAATCCAGGACTACTGCTGGCCCGGCGGATCGGCCCAGCAGTGCGCCATCGAAGGGCAGTGGGGCATGTCGGGTCCGGGCTGGGCGGCGGAATGGACGCAGGGCGGCGAGAGCGGCTTCCTGTCCATTGCCTGCAAGCCGGGCGAGGACCGCGCGGTGGCCAGCCGGTCGCTGATCGTCCCCATCAGCGGAAGATACCGCTTGTGGATCCGCTACGCTGACGTGCGCGAGAAGTCGGAGCGTTTCGACGCCCAGATCGAGCAGGCAGGCTCGGTTTTGTGGAAGGCCACTTACGGCGAGCTGCCGGTGGTCGAAGAAGACAACGAGATGAAACTGTATTGGAACTGGGCGTTCGGCTGGGACTACCGCGAGGCCGATCTTAAAGCGGGACCGGCCGTGCTCTCGCTCCGGTCCGCATATAAAGAGCCGTCGTATCGGCAGATCGACTGCCTCGTGCTCACGACCGATACGGCTTACCGGCCGCTGATCAAAGAGCGTCCGCACAACGACGCATGGGATTACCTGGAATCGCTGTGCCCTCGAGGGCACCGTCATTCCGGCGGCGACGCACTCGAGCCGCTGGCCCGCCGGCGGCCGTCGCCGGACATTCCCGACTCGTGGAAACTGCACACCTTCCGCGACAAGGGCTTCCGCTACCTGTGGAACATGGGCCACACGAAATGGGCGAGCGATGATCCGAACCGCGTGCTGTATCCGTATTCCATCGGCGACAAGGAGGTGTCGGCGGCGTTCGAGAAGAAGTATGGCGGCCAGAAGGACGTTCCGATTTTCAGCGACCCGCGCATTGTCCCGACGTTCTACGGTTCCGGTCCGGTGATTTTGCAGACAGACTCGCCGGGCAAGGAGCAAGCCGAACAGTCGCAGCAGTTCGTCAAGTGGCTCGATGCCGATCCTGACCGCATGTGGGCCACGATGATGAATTACGCCGGCGACGCGCTCATCACGCCCAAAGGCATCGAAAACTTTTACAAGTATCGCGACCGCTACATCGCCGCCATCTCCGGCGAAAACACGGGGTATTTCGATCAATACCTCAAGGGGATGGAGGGCACTGCGCACGCCACGACGCGCCGCCAGATGGCCGAAATTTTCAACAAAGCCTGCCCGGCCGCCAACGCGAGCAAGTACCGGCTCGTTTTCGGTAAGGACCTGGAAGATCCCTATCGCGAGGTGGCCGCGTGTCTCTCCTCCGCCCATACGATCTTCGTGCCCCTGCTGCCGCTCTGGGGCGCACGAACGCTCGGTTACGAATCCTCCGTTGTGACCGGCAGCCTGCTCAACATGCGCTGGGCGTTCATGCGCGGCGCCGCCCGGCAGCACCATCGTCTCACGGCGACCTATCGCTCCTGCAATTTCGGCGACTCGGCAACTAACTTCAGCAGGACCGGCGAGTACAGCGGCCCGCGCAACATCCTCGACAACTATTACTCGGTCTATTCCGGCGCGGGCATGACCTGGTACAAGTTCGACATCTGGTATCAATACATGGCCGGCTCGTCGATGTTCTACCACGAGCAGGGCTTCGATGAATTCTGGATGCCCGGGGGGACCGCCGTGGCCGGTTTGAAGGAGGTTCAGCTTTCACCGAAGGGCAAGCTGGTCGATCGCTTCCTCCGCACCACGGCCGCGCATCCGGACCGCGGAACGCCGTACACGCCGGTGGCGTTCCTGCTGGACTACGCTCACGGCTGGGAGGCGGCGACGGTCTGGCCCACGGCGTTTGGCCACCTGCTGAACTGGTCCGAGCGGATGCTCTACGGCGATCACGAACACATGCTGCGCGAGTTGTTCTGGGCGGCATATTACCCGATGGGGCCTAACAGCCAGCACTCCATAACGGCGCAGAACGAGGTGAACCTGGCGGGCGTGTTCGGTGATATCTTTGACGTGATTTTTGCCTATCCGGACATCAAGCTGTGGACCACGATCGACTCATATCCGGTGGTCATTGTGGCCGGCGACATCGAGCTCACCGAGGCCGAGGGCGTGCGATTGAAGCAATATGTGGAGGGAGGCGGCACGTTACTGATTACGGATGCGCAGCTCACGGGGCCGGGCGCCGCCGCGATCGGCCTGCCGGCGCTGGGGGAATCCGCCGAAGCGGCTGGCTACAAATGGATGGGTGGCCCAGGTCCTTCGGACCTGGGGAAGCAGACTGCGACCAGTCCGTCGCAGCGATATGCGTACCGGCCGATCGAAGGAGGCAAGGTCGTCGCCGCAACTCCCGAAGGTCTGCCGATCTGTTCGTTCTTCGACCGCGGCCAGGGCCGATTAGTCCTGCTCTCCGTCCCGCGTGGACTGGGCATCGACCGGCAGATCACGCCGATGATGGCTCGCCTGCTTGCGCATCTCAGCGCCGGGCTGATGCCCGTGGAAGTGCGCGGCGACGTGGAATGGCTCGTCAACCGCACCGACCGGGGATGGTTGATTACTCTCCTGAATCCCTACGGTCAGGACAAGCCGCAGCAGGGGATTTCACCGACCGATTACCGGGAGAACCGGTCGGTGACGATCCGTGCCCGCGTACCCGTGCATTCGGCGCGCGACCGGCTGCTGCCCGAGGATCAGTTGAAGGTTGGTGAGGCGAAGGACGGGATCCGTGAGATTCCCCTCACCGTTCAAGCAGGCGGGGTCAGAGTTATCCAACTGGACTGATTCGATGACGATCCTTTCTCGACGGGACTTGTTTGCATTGCTTGCAGTGGCAGCCGGCTCGAAGCTGGGCCGAGCGCAGCAAGCGCCGGTCAGTCAGCCCGCGATCGCCGATACAGTGCGGGATCACCTGTGGATATGGGCGCATCCGGCCGGCAGTTACAACACCGCCCGCAGCAAGGACGAGTGGCCGTTCAGCGATTACGGATTCCCCAAGACCTCACAGATGACACCGGTGGAGGGCGCGCAGTACCTCGACGTGCCGAACGTGGTGTTCCTCAGATACATCGGCCGGCCCTCGCCTGAGGGGCTGAACGCCTATGCCCGAATGTTACAGCCGTTCAAGCGCGTGGTGTGGTCCATCAACCTGATGGCTCGCCGGGATGGACCGGCGCGCTTCGCCTGGTCTTCCACCGATGAAGAGGAACATCGTGTCATCCGCGATTTGCTCAAGCGGTATCCCAATATCATCGGGCTGATCATGGATGATTATTTCAGGACGCCGGGCGAGAAGCACATGGCGGGGCCGGAAGAAGTTCGAGCGTTCAAGAAAACCTTCGGCCACGCGGAATTCTGGGACGCCATCTATGCAAGCGATTTGGATGATACGAGCAAAGCACACCTCGATATGGTCGATGTGATGACGCTCTGGACGCGGGAGTGCAAGGACCTGCCCCACCTGGAAGCGAACTTCGAGAAGGCCTGCCGGATGTTTCCGCGCACGCGAAAGGTGCTCGGCTGCTACATGTGGGACTACCTGGGCGAAAAGCGCCCCATCCCGATCGAGGGGATGAAGCACCAGTGCGAGCTGGGGTTGCAGTGGCTCAAAGCCGGCCGCGTGGAGGGAATCTGCTTCATCGGCACGCCAATGTGTGACATGGGCGTCGAGGCGGTGGAGTGGACGCGGCGTTGGATCCAAAACGTCGGCGATCAGCGCTTGCCGGTTGTGGAGAAATGATGCGGACGTTTCTGGTTGCCGCCGCATCCACGCTCGTGCTGGTGCCCCTTGCGCGAAGTGATCGTGTCCTTGGCCGACGGCGGCGCTCTGGTCGGCATGGCCCTGATGCAAGGCTATCACTTGAGCGTTGAGGTGATCGACGGCGGACGCGTCGAGATTCGCCCGCTGGACGGGTAAAAGCCTCCAATATGAGCATGCCCATCCGCTTCACGGAGATGCTTTCAAGTTTTCCTGATGATCGGAGAGCAAGAAAACGACCGATAGCCACACCCGAACTGATATTGTACCTTCAACTCAATCTGGCTTCCTGCCACCACCCTTCTCGCAGGAAGAGGTATGACTACGGGCGCGTTTAATGCCTCAGTGTCCCCTATCAGCCCGTGGTGAAAGTCTCCTTGACAGGTTGAGATTGATAGAGTATATT
>CAYLLT010000005.1:0-36655 GCA_964384465.1 uncultured Planctomycetales bacterium
AGCGCAGTCTACAACGCGGCACACCGTTGGGAACCGCAACCTGGGTGCAACGGATGGCGACGCGCCTGGGTCTCGAATCGACGCTGCGCCCCCGTGGTCGACCGCGAAAGGACGAAAATAAGTAGAATGTCCCCTTTAATTCCCCGTTCACCGTGAGAATGCATCGGGGCGCGGCCTGCGTCGTTGGGGCGTTTTCAGAGACTTCTGAACTTGGCGGCGCCTCAGTATTGTTTTGGAACGGAAAACGAACGGAAAACGGGGATCATCCCCGTTCTGATCCCCCGCACCACCTGAGCCCCGCACGATTCGCTCGAGGGATTTGAGCGGACTCACCGACCTCTCCGCTAGGGGCGAGGGGAACCGCCTCGTCAGTCTTGACCTGCGGAGACCGAGTAGTCGTCGAAAAACGCCGCATACTTGCCCCAGTCCTGAGGATTGTCCCGATCCCGCAAGCCATCCATCTGCAGGGCCATTGCAATCAACTCGGTCGATTGAAGCGGCCCAGGACGCATGGGCGCCGTCACGAGCTCGGTGCCATTCGCGATGTACGTCGTCGTGAAGGCATTGAAATCGAGCCGAAGCTCAAGGTCCGCGTACGTTCCCATCGCGTATGGAGCGGTCGCGAGCGTGGTGCGGCCGTCGAAGGCCGTCGCATAGATGACGCCATCGCTCGCGACGCTCAAAGAGCCCAGATTCTCTCCCGCAACGGTCGCCGTATAGAAGACGGCACTCATGCCGTCCCCGGGCCCGCGTGTAATCAGTGGGCCTGTCAGTTTCGCGCTAACCCGCAAGTGGACGACGGGAGTGCCTTGAAGAACAGGGTCATAGTTCAGAAATCGCCCGCAGGTCGCCTTCCACACGAGCCCGTTGCTGTGGACCAGCTTGTCGCCTAGGATCTTGGCGCACTTCTGCCCATGGTTCGCGCCCGTATCCGAAACATAGATCGCGTCTCTCGCTAAGACCGTGACCCAGCCATCTTGGCCGTCGAGCAGCTGGTTCGGCGTGTAGGCGCTGCCCTCGAATCCGGTCGAGATGAGGACGTCCGCGATCGCGACCGCCGCAAAACCGACGACTAGCCCAGAGACCACCAAGGTCTTGGCCGATCGAATACGCATATTCACTACCTCCAAAAATGCCCGCGAAGCGGCGGTTCCAGGCCCGGCGGTTCGGGAACCCCCGCCACCCGTCCGGGGGCCGCTACCGCTGATACGGGGCATTATCCGCAAGGGCCGGGGGCATGTCAAGCCCTTCCGGGGACCGGCACGGCTGATCCGGGGACGGGAATAAAGGGGGACATTCTACTTTATCGCTTGCCCCTGGGACATGGGACAGGAAAACGGGGGGAACTGATAGGGACAGTCACCTATTAGTTAGCCTCTAAATTCAGTTACCAGTCATTCTGATCCTTGGTCTTATTATTGGGTTGCGGGCAATGCCCGCGCTGTGGTTGCATTAAAAATCCGCATGGTATTCCTGGATCGACCGCACCGACCACTCCCCCTCGCGCAGCGCGCGGATCGCCTGAACGGCTGACCGCGCCCCGGTGATCGTGGTGATCAGCGGAACGTTGTGCATAACCGCCGCTGAGCGGATCCGCCCCTCGACGCTGGAGCTGCCCCAGTAGATCGGCGTGTTGATCAGCAGATCGACCTGCCCGCGGTTAATCAGATCGATCAGATACGGGCCCTCCGGGTCCTGCTTCTTTGAAACAAGGTCCGCTGCGATGCCCGCCGCCTCCAGCGTGTCGCGCGTCCGCAGCGTCGAGATGATGCGAAAACCCATCTCGGCGAACTGCCGCGCGATCGGCACCACCAGCGCCTTGTCGTGATCGTTCACGCTGATCAGCACCGTCCCGCCGGTGGGCAGCCCCACGCCCGTCGCCATCTGCGCCTTGGCGAACGCCAGCGCGAACGTGCGGTCGATGCCCATCACCTCGCCCGTGCTGCGCATCTCCGGCCCGAGCACGCAATCCACCTCCGGAAACTTGTTGAACGGGAACACCGCTTCTTTGACCGAGATGTGCCGCGGCCACGGCGCGTCGCTCAACCCATGTGCTCGCATCACGTCGTCCAGCGACTTGCCGAGCATCACTTCCGTCGCCAGCTTCGCCCACGGCACGCCCGTCGCCTTGCTCACGAACGGCACCGTGCGCGACGCCCGCGGGTTCACCTCGATCAGGTAGATCAGATCATCCTTGACCGCGTACTGCACGTTCATCAGGCCGCTGACGCGAAGCCGCCGGGCGATCAGCTCCGTCTGCCGCTTGATCTCGTCGATGATCGCCGGCGAAAGCGTGTACGGAGGCAACGCGCACGCGCTGTCGCCGCTGTGAATGCCCGCCTCCTCGATGTGCTCCATCAGCCCGCACACCACCGCACGCACGCCGTCGCTGACGCAGTCCACGTCCACCTCGACCGCCGAGCTGAGGAATTTATCAACCAGGATCGGATGTGCCTCATCCACCGTCGTGCTGCGATCCGTCGCGTCCATCGCCTTTCGCATGTAGCGGACAAGGTCCTCCTCCAGGTGGCACTTCTCCATAGCCCGCCCGCCAAGCACGTAAGACGGCCGCACCAGCACCGGGTAGCCGAGTTTCCGGGCGATCTCCACCGCGCCATTGAGATCGTACGCAATCCCCGCCTCCGGCTGCCGCAGCCCCAGCTCGCGAACGATCTTCTGAAACTCGTTGCGATCTTCCGCCAGGTGAATGCTCTCCGGCGAAGTCCCGAGAATCGGCACGCCCGCGTCTTTCAACCCCTGCGCCAGATTCAGCGGCGTCTGCCCGCCGAACTGTACGACGACCCCTGTCAGTAGCGACTGCCCCCCGTGGCGGTTGTTTCCTCCGAGCGGAGCGCCATTCAACCTTTCGCAAATGTTCAGCACATCCTCATGCGTCAGCGGCTCAAAAAAGAGCAGATCGCTGGTATCGTAATCCGTACTCACCGTCTCCGGGTTTGAGTTAATCATCACCGTCTCGAAACCCATCGCCCGCGCCTGCATCACCGCGTGCACGCAGCAATAATCGAACTCTATCCCTTGCCCGATCCGGTTCGGCCCGCCGCCCAGAATGATCACCTTGGGCTTGTCGCTCACGCGGATTTCATCGTCCACCTCGAGGATCGGCAGGTCGTGACGCTCGCCGGTCACGGTGGAGATCGATTCGTTATCGTCATCGGTAATGCGGACAGCAGGGGTCTCACAAGTCGAGTAGTAATATGGCGTGACCGCCTCAAACTCCGCCGCACACGTATCCACCAGCTTGTATACCGGCTTGACGCCCAGCCATTCCCGCAGCCAGCGCACGTCAACCGGCTGACACCCCCACGCCTTGGCGATCTGCACGTCGGAATACCCCCACTGCTTCGCTTTCAAGAGAATGTCACGCAGCTTCACATCCTGCCGCGTCGCGGTGGCGGAGGTATCGATCGACAGCTCCGGATCGTGTACACCGAGCGCCTTGGCGAGTTGATTCGCCGTACGGATGTTGTGCGTATTCAATCCCAGCGGATCGCCCGGCTCCGGAGCGGCCGCAATCAATTCGTCCTCAAACTCCACCAGTTCCTTCATATTCTCCAGGAACCACGGATCGATCTTGGTGAGTTCGTGCACCTGCTCGACCGTCCAGCCCATCTTGAACGCATAGCGGATGTAATAAGGCCGCCCCTGACACGGCTTCTCGAGCTTGTCGCGCAGCACATCCAGCGGGATCGGCCACTCGGTCGCGTGCTCCTCTTTCGTGTCGGCAGGGGCTTCGCTCAAGTGACGGCTTTTGACGAAGCGGACGGGTGCATTGGCGTCCGGCGAGGCCGCACGGTCTGAAGCCCGCGGCTCTTTTGTGGCACGGGCATCCTGCCCGTGTTTCACGGCCTGGAAGGCCGTGCCACGCACTGAGGCCAGCCACAGGTCATTCGCATCCAGCCCCAGCCCGAACCGTTTGATCTCCATCGAGCGGATGCCCTTCTGGAGCGCCTCCTTGAACGTCCGCCCGATGGACATCGCCTCGCCCACGCTCTTCATCTGCGTGGTCAGCGTCTCGTTGGCTTCCGGAAACTTCTCGAACGTCCACCGCGGGATCTTCACCACGCAGTAATCGATGGTCGGCTCGAAGCTCGCCGGCGTCTTTCGAGTGATATCGTTGGGGATCTCATCCAGCGTGTACCCGATCGCCAGCTTCGCGGCGATCTTGGCGATCGGGTACCCCGTCGCCTTGCTGGCCAGCGCCGAGCTGCGCGACACGCGCGGGTTCATCTCGATCACCACCATCCGGCCCGTTTGCGGGTGTACCGCGAACTGAATATTCGATCCGCCGGTATCCACGCCGATCTCGCGGATGATCCGGATGGCCGCATCGCGCATGCGCTGGTATTCTTTGTCGGTCAGCGTCTGTGCCGGAGCGACCGTGATCGAGTCGCCGGTGTGCACGCCCATCGGATCGAAGTTCTCGATCGAGCAGATGATGACCACGTTGTCCGCCCGGTCGCGCATCACCTCCAGCTCGTACTCCTTCCATCCAGCGCAGCTTTCTTCGATGAGAATCTCGCTGACCCGCGAGTATTCCAGGCCGCGCTTGGCGATCGTCTCGAACTCCTGCGGCGTCGTGGCAAATCCGCCGCCCGTCCCGCCCAGCGTATACGCCGGCCGGATCACGCACGGCAGGCCGATGTCCTTCACGATCCGCTCCGCCTCTTCCCACGAATGGGCGACGCCCGACCGCGGCAGGTCCAGCCCGATCCGCAGCATCGCATTCTTGAACTCCGTGCGGTCTTCCGCCTTGTGAATCGCCGTCTCGCTGGCCCCGATGAGCTGCACGCCGTGCTTCTTCAGCACGCCCGCTTCCGCCGCCTCCATCGCGCAGTTCAGCCCCGTCTGCCCCCCCAGCGTTGGCAGCAGCGCGTCCACCGGCGTGCCCAGCTCGCGCTCGCGGGCCAGGATTTTGTCGATGCACTCCGGCGTAATCGGCTCGATATACGTCCGGTCTGCCATCTCCGGATCGGTCATGATCGTGGCCGGGTTGCTGTTGAGCAGCACGACCTGAATCCCCTCCTCGCGGAGGGCCTTGCAAGCCTGCGTCCCCGAATAGTCGAACTCGCACCCCTGCCCGATCACGATCGGACCGGAGCTGATGATCATCACCCTTTTCAAATCGTCGCGCTTCGGCATCCACTCTTCCTGCGATCTTGACCCGCGTCGGATTGGTTAGGATAATACCGGCTCTGATTGATGGTGACGAATGTTGAGGAGATAAACGTTGTACGCAATATTCGAAGACAGCGGCCGGCAGTATAAGGTCTCCACGGGCGACAAGATTTACGTCGATCTCCGCGAGGTGCCCGAAGGGCAGGAATCGATCGAGTTCGACCGCGTGCTGGCCCTCGGCGGGGGCACCGACGCCCGCTTCGGGCAGCCGCTCGTTGAGGGGGCCAAGGTGGTCGGCCGCCTCGAAGGCGAGGTCAAGGGGCCGAAGGTGGTGGGCGTTAAATTCCGCCGCCGAAAGAACTACCGGCGGACCTTCGGCCATCGCCAGAACTACTTGCAGGTCACCATCAGCGAGATCGTCGGCTGACCGCTCGCGTTCCGCACGCACGACATTTAGCCCCGGGCATGCCCGGGGTTATTTTTTCGGGATGGCGCCACATGGCCGGCAAGCGTAAACGTACGCTCTCACATCTGGATGCCAGCGGCGCCGCTCGCATGGTTGATGTGGGCAAGAAGCCCGCGACGCGCCGCGAGGCCGTCGCCACCGCCCGCGTCCGCGTCGGCAAAGACGCTCTTCGGCAAATCACCAGCGGTGGCGTGGCCAAAGGCGACGTGTTCGCCGTCGCACGCATCGCCGGCATCGCCGCCGCCAAGCGCACTGCCGAACTCATCCCCCTGTGTCACCCGCTGCCTATCGAGGCGGTGGAAGTCGATATCGAACCGCAGCCGCCCGATACGGTGCTGATCACCGCCCGCGTCCGCATCACCGCCAGAACCGGCGTGGAAATGGAAGCACTGACCGCCGCGAGCGTCGCCGCCCTCAGCGTCTACGACATGTGCAAGTCAATAACGAAGGACATCCAGATCGGCCCGATCCAGCTCGAAAGCAAGACCGGCGGCAAGTCCGGCACCTACCACAGAGCCCGAAGCGCAAGCGCCGGGTCTCAAACGGTAAAAACCCGCTCGCGCTGAAAACTCTGACGCCTCAATTCGTCACTTCCACCGTGTCTCGCAGGCCGCTGCTCCAGATCGGTAATCCACCGCTGGTCAAGGTGGTTGCCTCCACCAGCCAGTACTGCGTCACCACGCCGTTGACCGTTTCAATGAGGAACCACTTCGCATCCGTCGCGATCGTGCCCATCGTCTGCGTCGCCCCCCCGTCATTGATCCCGACGTACCATGACGTGCCCGGCGACTCATCCCACCGCACCACCGTCGCCGCCGCCGTATCCGTCAGCGTTACGAACGACGCCGCCCGCGCCGAGCTGTCCGGCTCCGGCGCATGCGGCGCCAGCACGCTGCTGAAATGCAGCGACGCCCCCGCCGACAGCGTGACGCTCTTCTGATACCACAGCCGCTGCTTCATGTTGTTCAGCACCGTCTGCGGCGTGCGGAACTGCGTATCATCCCAGGTCACATCATCGACCTGAAGCTCCGCCTGTGCATCCGGCAGGAACAGCACCAGCAGGTCCCACGGATGATTCTCCCACTGCATCAGGTAGTACTCGCCCCACACCGGCGACACCGGCACCGTCACCAGGCACGTGTTCAGCCAGTTGTCGCCGGACGCACCGTAGGTCGCCACCGTCTGCCACGCCGGCCCGATCTGCGCCGTCATCGACGAGTTGGCGGTCAGCGTATCGTGCACCCACAGAAAAGAGTTCTTCACGAAGAAGACCCGCCGGTCCAGCGCCGCCGGGGCGAACATGTAGCCGTCCACGTGCACCTGCGCATACGTGGCCAGTTGCCCATCGGCCATCACCGGCACCGTAGTGGCCATCTCCGGCCGGCCCACGCTGCTGAACCGCCCGTCGCCGGTCGTCGCCCGCACCTGGAACGCGTTGTGGAACCGGTGTTCCCCGGCGAAATACGGCTCATTCGACAGCAGCAGGCTGCCGCTCGCGGTCATGCAGTTGATCGCCGCCGTATCGATGTGATCGTGCCCCAGTTCCGGCGCCAGCTCGACCAGCGCGTACATGTCTTCAACCGCTCCCCCGCTCCGCAGCACCAGCTTGTCCGGCATGGTATCGGTGAGCATCACGCCGGGATAACCCGTCTGCTGGCGCTCCTCGCCGTTCACCCAGCGGACGGTGTGCCGCGTACTCAGCGTGCTGCCTCCGGTCGGCTGCACTTCAGCGACCGAGTCGTCCGCCGTCAGGTACGCCGCCATCAGGTCGGTCATCATGGTCAGCCGGATATTGCCCCACTGATCCATGTTGGCGGTGCGATCCGTCGTCCATTCAAACAACCGATGCGCTGTCCACTTGAAGCGGCCATCGCGGTACACCGTGGCCCACTTCTCCATGAGCGCGATCCACTTGCCGGGTCCGGTATTGGCCCCGCTGGTCTCGCCGTATTCGGGCATGATGCCGATGGGCGTGGCCTGCTGGTAATAGCGTTCGACGAGCGCCCGCACCTGGGCATCGAGGTACACGGCGTCCTCTCCCGTGGCGGTGATCCAGGCATCCAGGAACGTCCACCACCAGCCGGTGTAATTGATGCTGTTCTCGAAGGTATCGCGGGTGGCGAACCAGTCGTTCCAGATGGTCTGCCAGTACGCGCTGCGGGTCGGCTCGGCGGGGTCATTCGGATACAACAGCGACAACATGCGGCGCGTCGTCCCCGTCGCCATGGCCCGCGAGAACGCACCCTTCTCCAGCTCGAGTCGCGATTCGAGCATGAACAGGTACTGCTTGACGAACGCGTGATCGTCCGCGGTCAGCGCCGGGCAGTCCTTGATCCACAGGTAGGCCTGGGCCGCGGGAAGGGCGGCATCGAAACGCACTTCGGCCGTCTTGCCCGATCCGGTGGTGAAATACGCATTGCTTCCGCGCAGCAGCAGCATCGCCGTGGTGGCATAGTCCTCCTCGCCGAGCACGTGATAGAAGAACGCCTCGTACATGGCGTATTCCTGCTGGAAGGGGACATCCTCACCGGCGTGATCGCGTCCCCAGCTCCCGCGAACCAGGTAGAAATGCCGGATGAAGTCGTAGTAGTCGGCCCTGGTGATCGCCCGCGGCGGCGGCAGCGAAGGCGGATTCAGCCACCGGTCGGAAGTGATCGCGGGTATCTCGTTGAACCAGGTGCCTGACTCGATCCAGTAGCCCGCGTTTGCGCTGTTCACCTTGCCGTCGTTGGCCACGAAGTAAAAGAAATCCTGCCCGTTGTATCCCGCGTCCACCTGATAGGTGAGTTGATTGCTGTGATGCGCGAGCGTGTACGGCAGGTCTGCCGCGGTGATCACTCGGCCGGCATCGCTGATCGTCGCGTGCGTGGGCAGGACCACGATGATGAAGCTCAGCGTATCGCCGTCCGCGTCGGTAGCGCCGAGCGCGAACGTACTGGCCGGATTGACCGGGATGACGAGGCCTCGCTCGATCCCCACGGGAGCGTGATTAACCCCCGGAGTACCGCCTCCGCCTCCGCCGCCGGAACCCCCGCCCGCCGTACCCCCGCCCGCCGTCGTGCCGCCCGCAGTACTCTCCTGCGCGGCAATCACGATCTCGCCGCAAGTGACGCCCGCACCCGCATCGCCGCCTGGGCACGCTTTCACCGTGTAGCTGCCAGCCTGCACAAACGTATGCTCGACGGACAGGCCCTTGCCCGTGATACCGTCCCCGAAGTTCCAATCCGGTTCGGCGGCCAGCGCTGCTCCATCCGGACCCGTGGCGGAAAAGTGGACGGTGAGCGGCGCTGGGCCCTCGAGCGGCGATGCGGTGATCGTTAATTCTCCAATTGGATTTGCGTTGGAGGTATCAACCTCAGACTGCTGTGGTTCAGGTGCGTTATCGGTCGTCCCGCTGCTTGTCGGATTGGAGGGCTGGTTGGCCGGCTCGTCGGGCGGCAGGTCGGACGGGTAATTCAGCACCTGCTCGCCGGTCCCCAGCGGGCTGAGCACCGGCGCGGGACTGCACGACTGCCCGAAGCAACTCGCCAGCACCGCCGTTCCCAGCAGAGCGCGGCCGACCGCACTCCATACGCGAAATCCGGCCACAGGGGTCGAATCGTGAAGCTGCACGGCGCGCGGCGAGGGACGGACATGAACAGACATCATGAGTTTTTTCCTCGAAGGGGAGGTTCCTGTGGGGAGATTTGGACTATTCTCATCCGGCGCGACTGAAAGGGACCGCAGGCCAAGGGCGCCGCTCGTTCCCGCACAATCGCAACTCGGTTAACCCCGTTACACTTCCTGCGAGGAAGGTACGATACACTCCGCGTTTCAAGCAAGGAATTGGAAGAGAATCGCCCGAAAGAGCCGCGCGGTCTCAAGCTCGCCCGGCGCCTGGTAAATGCGTTTGAGACCGATAACGGCGGAGAGTCTGCCCATCCGTCACGGCTTCGCCGTAAGCCAAAGCGCCGCCGCTGAAGGCGGGCGCTGGCGGCGCACTCCAAAGGCGGGCGGCCGGGCGGGTGGCGCCGACAAGTTTGTTTTTGTCGGTGCGGTGGTGAGTGTCGCACGCACATACAAGAGCTTGTGCGTGGCACTTGGCGATCAGGACTCTCGAAGGCACCGACGGAGGTTCCGAGCACCATGCAGGACACGAATAACCTGAATGCCGTCGGCGATGGGGCGATAGAAAACGAGATAATTGCGGTAGCGTCGGACAGGGAAGCTCCGAAGTCGAGCAGCGAGTTCCTCGCGCGGCCTGCCGAAATTCGGATATTCCGCCGGAAACCGAAGCGTCTCGTCGATTGCGGTGTGCATTCGCCGGGCGTTCCGCCGACTGTCGCGGCGAATGTGCAGGAGGATCTCGACGATATCGCTCCTGCTGACCGTCGTGCGGAGGATGACCGGCATCAGGAACTCTTTTTGCGCTGCTCGTTCTCGAAGCGTCGCTCGACTTCGGCGATTACTTCGTCCGGATCCCAAGGGGCAAGTTCGCCCCGGTCGGCCTGATCAATTCCGACGGCGATCTGAGCCCGTAAAACTTCGAGATCCCCAGGCGAGAGCTGTTCTTCAAGTTCCTGCTCGGTCTGGAAGTTGGCTACGGCGGCGTTGATGACCTCCTCGGGAGAGGGAAACCGCCCGATTCTAACCTGCTCGTCAACGAACTTCTGAAGTTCGGGGTGCAGGGAGACATTCATGGGTTTATCCTCACCTCAGACAGCATAACCGCGGCCGGTTGGTACCGACAAGTTCACGTCAAACGGTTGTTTTCTCGTGATCGCGGGTGCCGTTGGGGAGGGCGCGTTGGCCCTGGCCGTTCGTGCCTTCGTCCGTCTGGTAATCGTAGTAGCTGCGGATCTGCTCGCGGAAGTAGCCGCCGCGGCGGACGCGGGCGGCGTTGAGCACGGCGCCGAAGATTCGGCCGTTCACGCGCTCCAACTGCTCGCGGGCCCGCATGACCACGCCGCGCGAGCTGCTCTTCGCGCGACAGACGAGGATCACGCCGTCCACCGCCCCGGTCAGCACCATCGCGTCACTCATCAGCAGTACGGGCGGTCCGTCGAAGATCACCTGATCGTAGCGGTGCGCGGCCTGTAGGATAATGTCCCGCAAGTACGGGCTGGCCAGCAGCTCGGTCGGGTTCGGCGGGATCGGACCCGTCGTGACGATGTCCAAGTTGGGCAGATCGGTCGGGCGGACCAGGTCTTCCAGCCGCGACTGGCCGATCAGCGCGTTGCTCAGCCCTTCGATCTGCGTCTTGCCGAAAAGCTGGTGCAGCGCGGGCCGATGGAAATTCGCGTCGATCAGCAGCACCCGCCGCCCGCTCTGCCCGATGGAGATGGCCAGGTTCACCGCGATGGCGGTCTTGCCTTCCTCGGGTTTGGCGCTGGTCACCAGCACCGTCCGCTGCCTCTCCGCGGGTGAGCTGAGCAGAAGATTCGTGCGGATCGTGCGGAACGCTTCGGCGGTCATCGATCGCGGCGCCGTGTGCGCGGCCATCTCGATCTGCTCGATCGGTACTTCCTCATCATCCAGGTCCGGCACCGTGCCGAGGATCGGCACATGCACGTGACGGACGACATCGCGCGACGTTCGCATCGACGTGTCCATCAGCTCCAGCATCAGGGCCAGCCCGATGCCGAGCATCAGCCCCAGAATGCTCCCGCCCGGCACCATCAGCCCCCACTGCGGGAAGCTGGGTTTGACCGGCGGCGTAGCCGTGCCGATCTTACGCACACGCACCATCCCGCGGTCCTTGATCACCAGCTCCAGTTGATTGCTGTACTGGCGGACCAGATCCAACTCCTTGGTCAGGATCTCCTGCTGCTCTACCATGTTGCGGTAGCGGGCCAGCGCCTGGTCGAGGTCCCGCTGCTTGGCTTCCAGCTCAAGCATGCTTTCGCGCAGGGACAGCTCGTTCGACGTTTTGTGCTGGAACTGCGTGCTGGCCGAATTGAGCTCATAATCGCGATATTCATTCTCTTTCTGAAGTCTCGCCACCTGATACCGCTTATCGAGGTCTTCGAGCTTGTTTTTGATCGCGACCACCTCACGATGGTTCTCACCGACCCGATTCAGCAGGGCCACGAGGTACTGCTCCAACCCGTTTTTCTGCTGCTGGAGACCATTGATCTCCGGGTCCGCTTGAATCATCGCCAGCATCTGCGGGCTGAGCGTCACCCGCGACGGATCCACGTTGGTCAGACTGTCATAGACCGACTTGGCCGCCAGCTTCTCTTCCTCCACCTTGGTCATCGCCGCCGCCAGCGCTTTGAGCCGCTCGGCGATCAGATTCAATCCCTCGGTGGCGCCGGGGGTGCCCAGCGACAGGGCGATGAACTTCATCTTGTCTTCCAGAATGGCCTGAAGTCGATCGTACAGTGCTTTTTCCCGCTTGCGGGTGTCATCCAGCTCGCCCTGATATTGAAGCTGCGACATCTCCTGCACTTTGTAGAGGTATTTGTCGACGATCGTATTGCAAATACTGGCCGCGTCTTTCGCATTCCGCGCCGAGAAAGCCACCGCCAGATAGCTGCTGCCCGTAAGCTGAGCCGCCGTCAGGTCCTGCTTCATATCGTCGACAATCTGGCCCCTGTCCTTGTGGTCGTGGTACCAGCCGGTGGCCCTCACCTGCGCATCTTTCAGCGCTTCGCCCAGCACCGTCTCGTCTTTCATGAGCACCGCCTGGTCCTGCACGTAGCGGTTCATCAGGTCCGCAGTCACCGGGTTTTCCGTCAGGGCACCGGGCACGCGCACAAACGGCGACTCCACCTGCACCACGGTCCTGGCTTCATAGGAGGGATAATTTTTTTCCAGGTAGTACGTGAGGCCGACCGCGCCTCCGCTCATGAGCATCCACAGCGTGAGGATCAGGAAGAGCCGCTGCCTCAGGATGCGGAAAATCTCCTGCGGCGTCAGGCCTGACGTGGGAGGTCCCCCGCCCGGACGCCCGGTAATCGCCGCCGGAATCGGAATTCGTTCCTGGATCGTGACTGGCATCGTCGTCATACGGCCACTCCTGCCTCGCTCGAACTTTCAGCTTCCCCATCCACAAACAGGTGATTCAGGACGTAGGAGATCCCCCCGTACAGCGCGAAGGCGATGACCAGCATCGACAGCCCCAGCATCGTGTGCCAGACGCCGCGAGCCAGTTCCTCCTTCCCGAATACCACCATGAACCCCGTCGTGGTCACCCGGATGATGTTGCAGAACACGGCAATGGGTACGCAGGCCAGGATCATGATCATCCGCTGCCAGAGGGGCCGCTCGCTGACGAAGGCCATCGCGACGCCCAGCGCGGTGATCGCCACGATCGAACGCATTCCGCTGCATGCCTGCTCCACGTCCAGCGTACCGCTGCGACTGTTAGCGCTGTAGATATACTCAACGACTGTGCCTTGCGGCTCGGCCATCATGCCGGGCAGCACGGAGAGCACGCCCGCCGAAATGTTGGCCGCGAACCCCCGCAGCGGCATGGTCATCTCCTCGTACAGACGCTGCGGCACCGGCATGGCAAACATCAGAAACGCCACCGCGAACCAGCTCCATCTCGCAAGGGGCCAGCCGCACACGATCAGAACCACCCCCATCACCGTCATGACCAGCGCGATGTTCTTCGGGTATTCCTGCTGGACGAGCGTGCTGCGGACGTACAGGAGGAACGCGGTGGTCAGCAGGATGCCGCCCGCCATGCGGGGCGTCGTGCCTCCGGACCGCAGCGCTAGCGGCATCCGGTGCCGCTGCATGTAGAGGAAATAAATGCTGAAAAGTGGTATAATGAACCCATGCGACCAGTCGCCGTTATGGCTCCAGATCGAGATCAGCCGCTCGATCACGTGCCGGTAATGAATCCCCAGAATCCCGGCCAGCACCATCGCCTGCACCGTCATCGCCGGCGTCCACCACCGCGCGGGCACCGCCCCGGCGGCATAGGTCATGACCGATGGCTGCTCTTCCAGCCTGCTCATAAGTGGTTCCCGGGCCGATTCAAACCTGCGGGAATCGGATACCCGCTTCGTGCTCTCAACATGAATCCCGCGACTCCCCACGCCCCCCGGCGAAGACAACCTCTGAAACTATTCTAGGGGAACAGGCCCGGAAAGCGCTGATTCAGTGTCTGCCGCCGCCGTTCCTCCGGGTTCGATTTCGGCGAAAATGAATCGATGTCGCCGAAATTCCGGTCATAAACAAAACCGAACCCATACGTCAGCCGGAACGAATTGCGGATCGTGGCCAGCAGCGGGGCGATCGCGTGCGTGCCGACGTTGATCACGTCTTCCGGCTTCAAAAACAGATCGGGATCCTGACCGGCCATGATTCGGGCCAGGTCCCACTGCGTAAACTCTTCCCGCTCGCCGTCAATCCGCCGGACGATTTCGCAACGGGTCGGCCAGGCCAGAGCATCCAAACCTCCCGCCGCCAAAATGGCCTGTTTCAGCGTGATCTCCTGACCGGTTAATGAATATACGCCGGGCCGAACCACATGGCCTCCCAGGTAAAAAACGCCCACCCGTCCGGCGTCCAGCTTTATCCAATCGTCATGCTTGATCACGATGTTAAAGTTGTAGTCTCCGTTGGCCAGTTTTTCCGCCGGGATGCGGATGATCCGCTGCTGGCCTTCCATTCCTAACTCCTGCCAGTCAACAGGTTTCTGCGCCTCGCCGGGTTCCGTCGTCGGCTGCGGTGAGACGGGGCCGGGCGGCCTGGCCAGGCGTTCCTGCGTGGTCGGAGATGGCGATTCAATAAACTTATCATTCACAAAAATAAACGGCGGCAGCGTGGACGGGGACGTTTTTTCCTCTACCGGGGGGGCGGACCCGCCCGGCTGGGTCGGCGGTTCCGTCCGTTCCGCCGGACGCGATGAAACGCCTGGTGAGATCGCTTCGATCAGCTCCTGCTCCGGATTCGCAGAGGGAGTGGGACTCGATTCCCGCGTCTTCGGCTTTTGAGCGGGGGATGACGCCGGGGGCTTTTCACCGGCTGGCGGCTGAGTCTCGACGGGCGCCGGCTCCGCCGGCCTTGCGGGTGGATTCGGGCCGCCGGCTTCACCCGAAAGGGTCATCGGCGTGACTGGGGGTTCGGGACTGTCATTATCCGGCGGCTGGATAGGGCCGCTCGGATGAACCCCATGCTCGATGACCCGTTTCGGCTTCGGCTCGTTGCGTATCAGGTAGATCATCTTGACCGAAGGGTCAAGCCCGCCCGCCTGGTTGATCGCCTCATGCAGACGGAAATCCGGCGGCCGAATCGGGTATCGTCCCGCTGCCTGAATGGCCCCCGAGATGTGATAGGATCGCTGCTGCTGCGACAGGTAGGTAACCACTACGGTCGGCTCGGGTTGCCGGCGAAAAATCCCCAGCGTCTGGGCCCGGTGGATGATCTCCGCACTTAACATCCGCTTGGTCATTCCCTCGACGAGAATGTAACCCAGTTGCGGTAGATCGATATACCCCAGCTCGTCAACCGTCGGCTGAAATTCGCTCTCAATATCCGGAGCGACGAAATCGAGCATGCGGATCGAGAGCATGTCGCCGACGCCGATCTCATATTCCTTCACCGTTTGGATCAGATCGTCCGGCGTCGGGTCGACGGCCCCGACAATGCCCGGCGGCGTATCGCGGAAGCTGATCGTCTGCTGGATTTCGTTGACCACGTTATCGTGGAAATTGCCCACCTGGCTGGGGTCGAGGAAGCCATTCCACCACGGTGACACGCATCCCGCGCAGAGCAGCACCAGCCCGCCCGCGGCGAGCGTGTGTCTTATCAGCAGCAGGAACAGCCTCGGCGATCGCATAGCGTTTCACCGCGACAGCGCAAGTTGCGGATCAAACATGCGTGCTCAACGCCCGGCATGTCTGCCTGGTTTGCGCTGGCGCCATCCGCAAGCCCATCCGCCCGCAGTCCGCACCCGCAAAACTGCGCCAACAGTCGTTCAAACCAGTAGTTATCGGCATTCCGCCACAATCCGGTTGAGACGGTCCCCAGCGGGGATCGGATAACCAATACCCTCCGGACGGTGCGTGCATATCTCTTGTATCGCGTGAACGGTCAATCAGTTCGGAACGAGTCGGCCGTTTTTCTCACAGGGTTGGCACATCGCATTTGATCTTTCCGCCGTCGCCACGCCCGGTCAAGCGACCGCCGTGGCTGCCGCGCGATGGGAAGTAGGGAAGGATGTCCCGCTCTCATCAGAGGTTAGCGATTAAAGAGACCGAAGCGCCAGCGAGGGGTTCGAGCGGGGAAGGATTACGGATTTCGAATTGCGGTCTTCGACCCTGAGGCTCAGACCCGAAGGGATTACAGATTGAAGTTGTTCACGGGCAAACGAGGCTTATTTCATCGAGCGAGGTGACCTCGGCGTCGGCGTGGCCGCCGGGCGGCGGGATCACGTCACAGTAAACCCCCTCCGGCCGGCGAATGCGAACCGTCTGCCAGCCCAACTGCCGCGGGGCGATGAAGTCTTTCTGCGGATTGTCGGCGATGTAGAGGCCGGCCGGCCCGCGGACACCCCATGCCGCTTCGATCTCCTCGAACGCCCGCGGGTGCGGCTTCCAGAACGCCGCCCCCCAGGCGTCCGTCAGAACGATCCGCTCCAGCCGCCCGGCAAGGCCCAGCGCGTCGATCTTCCGCCGTTGAACACCCAGCAATCCGTCACTGATCAACCCAAGCCGAAACTCCTTCTGCCACCGCCCCAGCGCCGCCTCCGCATCGGCATACAGTCCGATCACCGGCACGTGCGAGCGGTAAAGCTCGATCATCTCCGCAACCATCCCCGCAACGTTGTGGCACCGGACTTCGGCGGGCTCAGTCGAGCCGCGTCCCGCCGGTGAACCGCTGGTGCGAGAATCCCTTCTCGCGTCCCCGCTGGTGTGAGAATCCTTTCTCTTATCGGTGCCGGGCGGCTCCGCTCCCTCGCCGCCCGCCGGGTCGTCCGTAGCGGCCGGGCTCCGTACCGGCCGTTTTCCGGGCAGCGCTTCGCCGCCCGCCGCCAGTTCCTCCAGCACCCGATCGAAGATCCGCCGCCGATCCCCCGAATCGAACAGCTCGCGCATGCGCACGGCCGGATCGATCCTGCACGCCAGCCGCTGTCGCAGCCACGCCCCCACCGCCGCAAACCCGCTCAGCGCAAACGCCCGCTCCGAGTACAGCGTATCGTCCAGGTCGAACACCACCGCCCGAACGCCGGAAAGACAGACCTCCAACTCGGCATTTCCTCGGCCCATGTGCGTATTCTACAGCGCCAGATTGATCGTGAGATATGCGGTGTGTCACTGCCGTGTCGGCACTGCGATGCATCACAGAGCCGCGAGCGCAAGCGACCGGTCTTCGGCACAACGTTGATTCTGAGCCAAACCCGCGAAACGGGGTGATATAATCACATGATTAACCTGCCCCGCGGGTTTGGGTGAGAATCGAATCGCGTGCCCGTTTTCCGGGCGGGAATGCCCGAGTTGCGGCAGGTCTTGACGATGCCGGTACGCGCACGGTAGCGCAGGCGCTGGCTGCTGCGACGAATGCCGGCACGATCACAATCATCGGCGGCGGCGACAGCGCGGCGGCGGTCGAGGACTTCGGCCCCGCCGACCAGATGACGCACGTCAGTACCGGCGGCGGGGCGAGCATGGAGTTTCTCGAGGGCAGACCGTTCAAGGCGATCGAAGTGCTGGACGACCAATAAAGCACGGCATATCATAAATGTACATCCGTGTAACCGTCGGCGGATGCGAGGACACCTCTAATGCTGACGAAGTTGCGCCTGCATAATTTCAAAACCTTCCTCAACTTTGAATCCGAGTTCACTCGACGTCATTTGTTGATCGGAAAGAACAATAGCGGAAAGAGCAACCTGTGCATGGCCTTGCGGTTCCTCGGGGCAACCGCGACAGTTGACTATGCCACTGCTCTTGACGCTGTTCCAGGTGGTGTGGAGGGTTTCTGTCATTGGGGGCTTGATCCGGCAAAGAGCGAGTCTCGCGTCGCAGAGTATGGCTGCACATACGAGCTCTCCCTAGATGGTGAGCCCGTCAAATACGAATACGGTTTACATCTGCGCATTGAGAGACAGGGTTTATCTCCGTCTCCGACGCCAATCTCAGCGCGGACTGTACGTGAGCAATTGAGGGTGTTCGGCGATGGATTCGGTGAAGCGTTGCTGCTTGACTCTGATGGATTCGCAGCACGCCTGCTAAATGAGGTCGGTCTCTTAAAAGGGGGCCAACCAGGTTCTTACGATCAGTCTCGCTCGCCGGTCGATTCTTCCATGCTATCGAAGACGTATGAGCGAGACACAAATCGTTTGCTGACACATTTCAAGCGCGCACTCGCTTCTTCTGTCTACTATTCGCTGTCTCCCCCGCTAATGAGGCACGGGTGGCGGTTGTTCGATCAACCACAGGGGCTTGCGACGCACGAAGGGCTCGCGCCCTACGGAAATAACTTGCCCTTAGCACTGTTCCAGTTGAAGAATCAGGATGAGCCACGTTACCGTCGCGTAATCGAGTACCTTCATTTGATTGAACCGGACATCGACTCGATTAACTTTTACGTGACACCGGATAATAAACCAGTTCCTTATTTGATTATGAAAGGAGGGAGAAAGACGAGCTGGGATAATCTTTCTGATGGAAGCCTGTGTGTGCTGGCTCTGGCCGCAATTTTCATGCAGACGGAGCGTTTGGAGGATATTCCGGGCTGGCCGGCAGCTCTCATCGTCGTCGAGGAACCGGAGAACAGCTTGTATCGCGGAGTTCTTCCCGGTCTATGGGAACAGCTATCCGGCGCTGCTCCGACCGCCCAATTCCTTTTTACCACTCATAGTCCTTATTTTCTCGATCTATTCGATCACGATCTCTCAAGCGTCACGCGGGTAAGAAGAGAAGGAAGTATCACGGTCGCGACACCACTTAGCGAATTTCAGGATCGCATCCAGCGCGAACGTGAGGAATCTGATGCCTCTCTGGGAGAGCAACATTTCCGGGAAGTCTTCGGGTGATTGAACGAGTCCTGGCGATCTGTCAGGGGCCTAACGATATCGGCCTGCTGACCGGCCTAAGGGATCGTCTGGGCTGCGCTGCGGATGTTCGAAGTTCCTTAAATGATCCCGCTTTGCGGCAACGCGGGGTTCATCTCCTTCGAACAAATGCCAAGAGAATCTGGGTTGAAGCGCAAAGAACAGGTATCCATCTGGTCGTGCGCCTGACGGACAGTGACGGTCGCCCATTCCAGCAGATTCTACGTGAAGAAAGAAGCAGATTCCCCGAACCTGCTCAACCCTTCCTCGTCTGCGGTGTCTGTGATCCCGATGTGGAGCACTGGTTAAATCTTGATACGATATACGCCGCGGGGCGTCTGAACTTCGACCCTCAGGACTTGCCATCTGATCGTGTGGGTTATTCCAGCTTCATTAAACATCGGATTCAACTCGTTTCAGGAGGCAAGCGACCCGAGGATTATCGCGATTTCATTGCGCAGTTCGTCCGAGAAGCGCCAGACGAGACAATGAGGCGATGGCTCAAAGACCAATCCTTCGGCGATTTCTACAGTGAGTGTGTGCGTGTGGCGAAATTACAACAAGATTGTCCTATCAGAGACGAACGAGGTTAACCGTCTTGTCAATGGATGTTCGTTCACAGAATTGGCGATTATCTGAACCGCGAATTCGCATCGCACCGTCGCTGCTTTCGGCGGATTTCGCGCGGCTGGCGGACGAGGTGGCGCGGATTGAGGCCGGCGGGGCGGAGATCCTGCACCTGGACATCATGGACGGCCACTTCGTGCCGAACATCAGCTTCGGCATACCGGTCATCGAGAGGCTCCGGCCGCGATCGAAGCTGTTCTTCGATACGCACCTGATGATCTCGGAGCCGATGAAATACGCGGAGGCGTTCGTGCAGGCTGGCAGCGACCATCTGACCTTTCACATCGAGACGGCGCCGGAGCCGCTGCCGGTGATCGAGCTTATCCGCTCGCTCGGCGTCAGCGTGGGGATCACGTTGAATCCGGCCACGCCGGTGGACGCGATCGCTGCGGTGGTCCCCGCGGTCGATCTGGTGCTGGTGATGAGCGTGTGGCCGGGGTTCGGCGGTCAGAAGTTTATAGAAGCATCGCTCGAAAAGCTGCGGCGGGTGCGGGCGCTGGTCCGTGCGGATCAGCGGGTGGAGGTGGATGGGGGTATCGCCGCCGACACCATCGGTGCGGCGGCAGCGGCCGGGGCGGATACGTTCGTCGCCGGCTCGGCGGTTTTCGGGGCACCCGATCCGGTAGCGGCGATGAAGGAATTGGCCGAATTGGCGCAGAACGCCACAAGCTGAGTGCTGGAGCGGCGGCAACCGGTGTAAGGCGTCGCGCAAATATGGCCGGGAAGCGGACGAATTATCCGAGCCGCGACCGTGAGGGAGCGGTCCTCTGCGACCCGCTTCCTTACGGGCGCGGCTGAGAGGCGCCTTCACTAGCCGCCGCCACCTCCTGCCTTGACCAGACTTTTGCCTCGCCCCTAGAATACCCGCAGATTCGTGAGCTTCCGGAGCTGAGCCCACCAGCTTTGGGGAATCTGGCGGGCCTTTGCCACGCCGTAGCGGCTTCGGCCACGCAGGCGGGCGGACGGAGCAGACCAAGCCTTGGGCTCCCGTGGTCATTCGTTCCAACCAGTAAGGACTCATCGCATGGTGGGAAACAATCGTCGCCCCGGCCTCTGCCACGCCGTAGCGGCTTCGGTCGTGCGGGCGGGTTACGGTCTGATAACGACGCTCGCCCTGATTACCGGCGGTATATTACTCACCGGCTGCCCCGGATCCGGCATCACGCCGATCACCAGCACCGGTGGTTTTACCAGCGGCTCTCCCATTCCGACCGGCACGTCCGGAAACACGCCGCCCTTCTTTCAATTTACCGCCCCGCTGACCGACCTGTCCCGCGAGATCGGAGACATCATCAACATCACCTGGCGGGTCGGAGATCCGGACAGCAACGCACTGATTGAGATCCTGCTCGATCCTGATGGAGCCTTCGGCAACAACAACGAGCGCGTGGTGCTGCCGCTGGCATTGGAGGACAGCGGGGTCACTTCGTTCGATCTGGATACGAGAGCCCTGGGTCTGCCGCCGGCCAGTTATCGTGTCATAGCCCGCATCAATGACGGGGTTAACCCCGAGCTGCTGGTCGTGGCGGCAGGAAACATCCTGCTGTTCGGCGCCGGGCTCCTGCCGGGAAACATTTCGCCGAGCATTCAGGTGACGGCCCCGATCACGAATCTGGGCGTGTCGCACACTGACGTGGTGAATATCGCTTATTGCGGCCGCGACCGCGATGATGGCGAGGACGGCACCGTCCCCGATGTCGTCCTGCTCCTGGATTTCGACGACGATCCGACCAATGACCTCGATCTCAGCGGACCCGATGCGGCGATCAACCTGAGCAATATCTGCCAGGGCGGTTTGCCCCTGAACATTCCGGGTGCGATCGTCATCGGCTGTTTCAAGGACAATGATTGCGCCAACGTCAACAATGCGACACCGTTCGCATTGACGATCGATGTCGGTCTGTTTCCACCGACTCCCAACGGCGATCCCTATCGCGTTCGGGCCACCATGTGGGACCACACCAATCTGCCGGTGCACAGCTATGCGCCGGGTAACATCAGCATCACGGCGCTGGGATCGGGCGTGGTTGATTTGGGGACCGTCGGCCGCAGCATCAGCGGCACGAAATTCATCGGCAACGACGCAGGCAACCATACGGGCACTAACGGTGTTGACATAGGCGACATCGACGGCGACGGGTTCGACGATTTTGTCATCGTGAGCAAGTTCGGCAGCACCTTCGGCGGGCAGAACGTCGGTTCAGCGCACATCGTTCTAGGCCGTGCTCAGAAATTCGGCAATGAAATTCCACTCAATAGCATCACGACTCTCTATCGGGGGGCACTCCTGACCATGGACGCGACGCCCGGCACGGACGGCATCGTGTCCGTCGCTCGAGTCACCGACCTGACCGGCGACGATCGGCCGGAGGTTATCTTCGGAATGCCCCTGGTGCTCCAATTCTTCGACGAGGCTGACGACGATCCCTGGGATTGCCCCGACCCCGACTTTGGCGCCGATCCAGTTATTGTCGGCTGTTATCGCAGCTCCGGTCCCAGCTTCGCGGATCGGTTTCCCAACCCGTGGTCGGACACGAGTCTGTTCATATCGTTATTCCCGCGTCAGTGTGGGCAGGGCGAAGATTGCATCGGTGCCACCGATCATAACGACGTGCCGTTTGTCCCCCGTGCGACGAACCCGCCTCAGCCGCTCCCTTGCTCAAATGACTTGGTGTTCAACGAGACGCCCATCGACGGCGGTTATGCCGTCATAGTCAGCAGCCAGAACACGATCGACGGCAATGTCATCGGTCTTGGAAGCGTGGGACAGGATTACGGCAATGGCGCCCCGTTCGGCGTTCGCTTCCGCGGCGCTTGGTTTCCCCCGGAGGACCGGGATTTCTCGCAAACCGAGAGTGAACTGGCCTTGCTCCCTGACAATCGCTTCGGCCAGACCGTCGCCACGATGCCTCTGATGACGAATACAACACTAGGCCTTTCTCCGCGGTTCGGTCCCAGCTTGTTGATTTCCGCACCTGGAGCGGCGGATGACCGAGGCAGGGTTTTCTATCTTTCGGGTAATGGCGATCTGACCAATACCGTACCCCTCCCAAATTCTCAGTCGCTGCCCTTCTACGTGAAGGGCGCCGGACCGTGCCCGAATGTAGGCCGCGGCAGGTTCTTCCCGCGCGGCTGGGCTTCAATCGCGGGAGCCGCCATCGGGGATCACCTCGGCTACGGGACGTCGGCCGGCGATTACAACCTCGATGGCAGCTTCGACATCGCCTGTGGGGCGCCGGGTGCGGACCGCAATGGGATTGTCGATAGCGGTATCGTATACGTCATCTTTGGCCGGCCGGATTTTTCGCCGCCGGATCTGCAATTGACCAATCCACCCCGCATGGAGATTCGCGGCACCAACTCGGGTGACCAATTCGGAGCGATGCAGACGTTGGTGGGGGATGTCAACCACGACGGACTGCCCGACCTGGCGTTCGCTTCGGAGTTGGCCGACGGCCCCGGTGGCGTGGATTCCGGTTTCATCGGTATCCTTTTCGGCGGCCGGCGGCTGACGGGCGAAAACATCTTTACCGTCAATCAGGTGGCGACTGCCCAACTCCCCGGGACGAAAATCTTCGGCATCCAACCGAACGGTCGGGCCGGCGCGATGATCTCGAATGTGGGGGATTTCAACGGGGATGGCACGGATGATCTGCTCATCAGCGCTCCCGGGGAGACTCTCACCCTTAACGGGCAGACACGTCGCGGTGTGGCTTATCTGATCTTTGGCGGGCCTCACCTGAACAACGCTACCCTGAGTTTGTCTCAAATCGGTACCCCTCAATTGCCGGGTATGTTCTTCGTGACGCCCTACATTACGGGGAGTGCAGACGATGCTCCGATCGATGGGGTGGCTTCGGCCGGCGATGTGAATGGCGACGGCTTCGCCGATATCCTGATCGGCGTCAGCACGGCTGATTTCGTGAACCCGTTGGAGCCCAGCCAGCGGAGAGTCGACGCCGGCGAATGTTATCTCATTTACGGCAGCAACACTGGCTCCAACAGCCTCCAATAAATCCATAAATGACTGTGTGGACTATGGTTATCGATTTTCGACCATTTTATTATTTTTTGCGTAAAGTTCATTTTTTGGGAATTTTTGTCTTGACACGCTAGATTGTTCATGTAGAATGCAACCAACTTGGAGAGAGAGCTGACTTCCGAGGGGAGGTCAGTCGGAGGGTCAGATCCGGGCGCGGCTGGGTGCGCGAAGCAGCCTCCGGATATGGAGTGGGAAAATGCTCTCCAAGATATTACATCTCGTAAAGCGGCCGTTCTTCTCCCTGGTTATTATCGGTGCATCAGTTTCGCCTGCCTTCGCTGGTGAGACGATCTTGGGAAATTCCGGCTGGAAAGCGGTGTGGGCTCCTTCCTTCGACGACTATCTGGACATCACGTTAGATGGATACGATGGTAACGCGGTCTTCATTCAGAAATCGGCCCAGTTCACCGCCCCGCCGGGGCCGGGTGGTTTTCCCGCCATTCCGATCCAGTTCACGCAGATTGCTTTTCCGGCAGCGGAGTACATCGTCATCAACGATGAGAGCATTTTGAACTCCACCGGAGCGTCGTGGGGTGATTTCCATTTTCTATTGATCGACCACGCCGACGCGGCATTCGACCCCGCGCTGACTAATGCTTCCTCTCCCAACGGTTTTGACACCTTCCCGTTCGTCAATCAGGCGTTCAGCGATAGCAACCACGCCTTCGATGTGTCGGGAGGAGTGGTTCCCAATGGCGGGAGTTGGTTCCCCGGCGCTACACCTGGGGACGGTCAGTTATGGATTGATGTCGTTCCCCACGAAAATACACCTTACACGACCTTTACCTTCAAAGAGATACCGACACCCGAGCCGACTACTGCCATCCTGCTGGCGATGGGCATGCTGTTCTCGATCCGTCGCCGCGGCCGGTTCGTCTGATCGTCTGAATCGATGCATATCATTGCATTGGCCGGTGCGGCTCCCGCACCGGCTTTTTTATTGCACCGCTTCCCGGTCTTGAAAAACCGCCTCACTGGCCGATCTCGAGACTTCAGATTTTAAGTCGCCGGTCACAATGCGGTATGCTGAGAGAGGATGAATATTGTCCTCATCGGATACCGGGGCAGCGGGAAATCGGCCGTCGGTCGCGCATTGGCGGATCGACTCGGCTGGCCCCTCATCGACACCGACGCGCTGATCGAACAGTCCGCGGGGATGAGCATCCGCGAGATCTTCGAGCGGCGCGGCGAGGCGAGCTTCCGTGAACTGGAATCGCGGGCGATCGCCGACGTCGCCCGCCGTGACCGGCAGATCATCAGCCTGGGCGGCGGCGCGATCCTCCGCGAGGAAAATGTGGCCGCGGTAAAATCGAGTGGAAGGCTGATATGGCTGACCGCCCCGCCCGAGGTGCTGTGGGAGCGGATTTGCCGCGACACGGCCACGCGGAGCAGTCGCCCCGATCTCACACCGGCCGGCGGGCTCCAGGAGGTGCGCGACGTTCTGTCGCGCCGCACGCCCGATTACGAGCGTGCCGCCGATATTCAGGTGGACACCGGCGGTCAATCCGTCGTGGAGATTGTGGACCGGGTCCTGCATTGGCTCGATCTGTCTGAGACACCGGATCAACTCAACGGGCGGTGACGCCAATCGAAGCTTGGTCGTCAGGCCAGCACGTCCGCACCCCTGCTTAACAACCGGAGCACCGGCCGAGATCAGCGGTGACGGGTCCGGTTCGCGTTTCTTGACACGCACCAAGTTTGGTATTAGTTAGGGTATTCTTCCCACGGTTTGGAGGGCGGTCTGCCGTGAGTGTGGGATACCTGTTTCTGGACATGAACGCCTATTTCGCGTCGGTCGAGCAGCAGCTTCGGCCGGAGCTGCGCGGCCGGCCGGTGGGCATCGTGGCGGTGGTGACCGATACCACCTGCTGCATCGCCGCCAGTTACGAGGCCAAAGCCCACGGCGTCAAGACGGGCACGCTGGTGGCCCACGCCAAAAAGCTCTGCCCGACTATCCGAATCGTCGAGGCCCGCCCCGACCTCTACGTTCGACACCACCACGCGATTCGTGACGCGGTGGAATCCTGCCTGCACGTGGACGCGATTCACTCCATCGACGAAATGTCCTGCCGGCTTATGGGCGTTGAACGGGATCCTCAGCGGGCCCGCGCCCTGGCCCAGCGTGTCAAGCAGGCGGTGCGCCGGCAGGTCGGCGAATACCTGCGATGTTCCATCGGCCTGGCGCCCAATCGGTTCCTGGCCAAGGTGGCGGCGGACATGGAAAAACCGGACGGGCTGGTGGTCATCACGCCGGACCAACTCCCGCACCGGCTCTACGGCCTGAAGCTCGACGATCTGCCGGGCATCGGAACGCAGATGCTCAAGCGGCTCTATCGACACGGCGTGGCCACGGTGGAAAAGCTCTGCGCGCTGTCGGAGAAGGAATTGACGGCCGTGTGGCAAAGCGTGATCGGCGAGCTGTGGTGGCATTGGCTGCGCGGGCACGATCTGCCGGACAGGCCCACGCAGCGGCGGACCGTCGGGCATTCGCACGTGCTCCCGCCGGCGTGGCGCAGCCCGGAAGGCGCCCACGCGGTATTGATCCGGCTCATCCACAAGGCGGCGATGCGCCTGCGGCACATGCAGTATTGGGCGGGGCGGATGGCGGTCTATCTGTCCATGACCGACGGACGCCGTTGGGAAGAGAACGCTTCGATGGGCCTGTGCCAGGACACGCTCACCATGCTGGAGGCGTTCGAGCGGATGTGGACGCGCCGGCCCGCGGGTGAGCCGTTCAAGGTGGGGATCACGCTCTACCGGCTCCTGCACGAGACTTGCGTGACGCCGCCGCTGTTTCCCGCGCAGCGGAATCGCATCCTGTTGGCGCGGGCGATGGACGGACTGAACACGCGCTTCGGTGCCCACACGGTGTACTTCGGCGGGATGTACGCGGCCCAGGACAGCGCCCCCATGCGAATCGCCTTCACCTGCATCCCCGACCTCGATCTGCCGGCGTGAGGCCGCATCCGCATGTGGCCCGGCGGGCTTCGCCGCGTTAAAATCTGGCGTTGTGTCCGCGGGCGATTAGCTCAGTTGGTTAGAGCGCCTCCCTTACAAGGAGGAGGTCATCCGTTCGAGTCGGATATCGCCCATGCCCCCTTCCGGTACTGCCCCGCATCATGCGGAATCATCAGGAAAATCGCGGTTTTCGCTGGTGACGTGCGCCGGCGCCCCTTGTCGCGATGGACTTGGGGCCCCGGCCCTGATGTACGCCCTCAGCTTCGGTGGTGAATCCAATCCGTCGTCGCGGCGGGTCGGGCGGCGGCTCCATCAGCTCCCGAATCGCCCGAATCACCGCAACGAATTGTTCATCGTGCGTGCCCACTTTGGCCTCAAGATTGTCCAGCCGCCGGGCCAATTCGGCGTTGGTGGCCAACACCTGCCGCAGCCGGACGAACGCCCGCATGATTTCGACGTTCACGCGCACGGCCCGCCTGCTCCTCAGCACGCTGGATAGCATGGCCACGCCTTGTTCGGTGAAGGCGTAAGGTCGATACCGGCGACCACCCCAGCTTGAGGTCACAAATTGTGACCTCAAGTTTGAGGTGCCAATCTGGTACCTCAAATCCGCAAACTCGTCCGCGGTAAGCTGAAACATGAAGTCGCGGGGGAATCGGTCGATGTTCCGCTTCATCGCTCGGACCAGCGCTTTTGTTTCCACGCCGTACAGGCTTGCCAAGTCCGCATACGGAACCGCCCCGCCAATGTACCCCGCAACGACGAGTCGTGCTTCTGTTCTCCCCCGCGCCCGCGGTCCTGACTTCTTCGTCATTGGGAACCGCTGATGCGCATCCTCATGATTCCCCGAGCGGGAAGAGTCCCTCGGACATGAGCGCCCTCCGTACCGCCAGATAGTCGGGATGATTGATCGCCAGCACCGCGATGGTGGCTCGTACGACCGGCGTTTTGCCGAACAGTTCCGGGCCGTGCCACTCGAAATGATCGCTCCAGCGGTCGCGGCGCGGATGAAACAGCGCCGTCAACTGGCCGCTGATCGGATCAATTCCAGCGATGTTCGGGCCCTTGTACGTATTGCACCGAAAACAGGACAGCGCCAGATTGCTCAGGTGGGTTTGGCCGCCGTGCTGTCGGGCGATGATATGGTCGATCTGGAAGCGAGCCTCATAGAGTGTCTGCGGCATCCGGCAATACTCGCATGTGCCGTTGCTCCGACGCCAGACTTTTCGTTCAAGAGATGGATCCACTTCGCTCACGAATGGGAGCCCGACGCCTTGAGCGCCTGCCGGGCCTTGGAGTGAAAGAGCGCGAGCAGATCGGCCACCCGTCGGTACTCGTCGAGTTCGTCCTGCTCGTCCGGCGCTAAAGACCCTTCGCGAGCCTTGGCCGCCAGTTCGCCCATCCGCTGATGGTCCTGCGGCTGAAACGTCAGGGTGAGGATGTACCGGGCCACCTCCGGGGCCAGCCCGTTGGCTTCCGGTTTGATCACGCGATCCAGGATGGCGACCTCGGTGTTGGCGGTCATGTCAGTATTCTATCCGAAACCAGCCCCGTCGCCAGAACCGCGGAAATTTGTCAGCGCCCATCGCTCACCTGCCTTTTCTTCGCAGGGTTCGGCGTCGTTGTGCTTCCATCGCCTCGAAAATCTTGTCGTATGTCTTGACGGTCACCGAATGTTTGCCGGATTCGAGGCGGGAGATGGTTTCCTGTCGAACAGCGGCCAGGTCGGCCAGTTGCTGCTGGCTCAATCCCAGGGCCTTGCGTTCGCGAATCAGGTCGCGCGCCAGCGAGATACGCGAGTATTCGATGGCCGGATAGTTTCCGCGTTTGTCCGGCTTGGGCAGCGCGGGTAGATCGTCTTCCGGCACCTCAACGGACCACTTGGCTTCACGGCGAAGCTGTTCGTATTCCGATTCTCTCACCAGAACGAATCGCTTACCGTCGATGACCAACCTTTGCGTCGTTCTCATCGCTCAATCCTCATAAAAGCCGTCTCGGTGCCCGAGTTTTTCGATGGTCACGGTGTCGGCCTCAACCCGAAACTGCACGCGATAGTCACCGGTTCGCATCCGAAAATGCCCGGCCAGCCTGCCCCGCAGCGGCTTCGCTCCGCTGACAGTCGGCCAGTTAGCCAGCCTCCGGGCGATATCGAATACGCGTGCCTTAATCCTCGGTGGTAACGCTTCATAGCGCGCATCGCCTGCGGCTCATAAACCACCTTGGCCATGATACGATTATGACATGAAATGCCAGAAAGTCCAAGCCCGGGATTGCACTACAGCCCCCGATATACGTCCTTGCGGTGGGCCACGCGCACGACGAGCACGATCAGCCGATCATCGTCAATCTCGTAGATCACGCGGTAATCGCCGACGCGGATGCGGTAGGCTTCGCGGCTGCCCTTCAGTTTGATGCACCCGGAAGGGCGCGGGTCGTCGGCCAGCGATTCAATTTCCGTGATGAGCCGGTCCGCCACGTTGCGGGGCAGTTTGGCCAGTGCCTTGCGTGGCTGAGGCTGCAACTCAATCCGGTAGGGCACTTATGCGGTCCTTTTACGGCCCTTGACGCGGGCCGGTGAGCCAATCCCCAACTCGCGTTTGACTTGTTCCAATGGGACCGACTTGCCGCGTTCCCGCCGGGACGCCTTGATGGCCGCCAGGTCCATCGCATCCTCGCGTTCGGCAATGATGCGCTCGAGGAATTCATACTCCTCTACCGGAATGATCACGGCCACCGGTTTACCCCGCCGTTCGAGAATCACCCGTTCGCCACCGTAAGCGACCCGATTGATGATGTCGGCGGTGTTGTTCCGCATTTCGGCGATGCTGGTGCGCATATGACGTTCTCCCATGACCAGAATTCAAGCTCATGTACAATATAGTACATTTGCCCAAAATGGTCAATTCGGGCGGGAGGCGGCGGGTGGCACGCACAAGTCCGTTTGACTTGTCGGTGCCACCTGTCCGCACGGGCCTTCCAAACCGCGATATTCCCGGATCATTTTTCAAAAAGATCCGGCCGCTGGTTCAAACCGGACTGAGCGGTAGAATGTTCGCAGGAAGGGCCGAACATGATCCTGGCGGCATCACCGAGCGATCTGCACGACATCGGCGAGAAAGTGCGGGCCGGCGAGCGGCTCGGCTTTGAGGACGGCGTGCGGCTGTACCAGTCGCCGGATATCTTCACGCTGGGCGAGCTGGCCAACCTCGTGCGCGAACGTCTGCACGGCCGGACCACTTACTACAACGTCAACCGGCACATCAACTACTCGAACTACTGCGTGCTGCGGTGCAAGTTCTGCTCGTTCTATCGGCCGTATTCCAAAGAGCCGCGGGCTTCAGCCGGCGCGGCGATGCAAATCGCGGAACCCGACGTTCATGCTGAGGTGCCTACGTCCGCCTGGCAGAACGCAGCCGGTTACGAACTCACTCTCGCCGACATTGTCCAGCGGGCACGCGATGCCGCCGACCACGGCGCCACCGAAGTGCACATCGTCGGCGGGTTGCACCCGACGCTGCCGTTCGAGTTCTATCTGGATATGTGCCGTAGCATCCGCGCGGCCTGCCCGCAGTTGCACATCAAGGCGTTCACCGCCATCGAGATCATTCACTTCACGCGGATCAACAAGCCGCGGCTGTCCATCCGGCAGGTGCTGGAGCGGCTCCGCGAGGCGGGGCTGGGCAGCCTGCCGGGCGGCGGGGCGGAAATCTTCGACGACCGCGTGCACGACGAAGTCTACAAGAACAAAGTGGGTGAGGCCGGCTGGTTCGACGTGCATCGGACGGCCCACGAGCTAGGCATCTTCACCAACGCCACCATGCTGTACGGCCACGTCGAGCGCCCGGCCGAGCGGATCGGGCATCTCATCAAGCTGCGCGAGCATCAGGACGTTTCATTGGCCGAGCGCGCGGCCCATTTCAACTGCGTGATCCCGCTCTCGTTTATCCCCGACGGCAGCGAATTGTCGCATCTGCCCGGCCCCACCGGCCTGGACGACCTGCGGACGCTGGCGGTCACGCGGCTCATGCTGGACAACGTGCCGCACGTCAAGGCGTTCTGGATCATGCAGACGCCTAAGCTGGCCCAGGTCAGCATCAACTGGGGCGTGGACGACCTCGACGGCACGGTCGTCTATTACGACATCACCAAGCGCGAGGGGGCCGGCACGACGCACCAGGAGCTAACCGTCGAGCGGATCCAGCGGCTGATCGCGGAAGCGGGCGGCGTGCCGGTCGAGCGCGACACGCTCTATCGAAGCATCCTGCGCGAGAATGGGAATTGGGTCGTCGAGAATTAACTCTTTTCTTCTCGGTGTCCTCCGTGTCTGCGTGGTGGGTCACGCGCAAAAAAACCGCGCTCCCTCCGGAAGCGCGGTACCGGCTGTATCTTGCGGGCGAATCATGCCGCCGTCCAGCCGGCTTAAAAAGGGTGGAGCTGCGCGGCCGCTTCTCCGCTTGCGATCGGCAACTCCACCACTGACCCTTCCCCTCCTGACCTCCGCACGCACCCCGGCAGGACCTTAAACCCCAGAGGCACCATCGGATCGCCCCCCGACATCATCCGATCGCCGTTCTTCCCCCGGCGGAAAGCAGTACCAAATACTTCTGCCCTGCATCGCCTGGCGGCGCCTCGTGCGCCGGTCCCGCACCGTCGCGAAGTTCATCATCGCCATCCGGCCGCCCCTCGGCCGCTCACGCCGCGCCGCGCCGGATGATTTGACCGATGAACGAATGAATTGACAGACCACAACTTTCGATGCTCAATGATCGCAACTTCGACAGGAACCCAATTGATGACAGCGGGGGGAGAGGAGAGATTCCGCCGTCACACAGTCTTGTTCGCTTCTCCGCGATATGCTGCCGGCGAACAATTCTGTGGTCATTAAATTATTCAACGCGGGGCAGGCAAGGCAAGCGTCCGAGAAAAACTTTTACAAGAATTTCGCGAATTGTCCGGGCGGCCGCGCACGAGCGGCGGAAGTTCGTACCCAAATGCACGAACTACACGCGGGTTTTGCGCGTTCGGGTGGAGCATACGCGCCGCTCTCGGATACCTCATTTAACCATAAATTGATGGGTATCAGGAATTACAAAATGTGAAAAAAGCCTTATTTTCCGGTACCCAGCACGCTGCCGCCCTGGACGCGGAAGGTCTCCGCATGCAGGTTGCCCTCGATGGCGCTGCCCTTCCACATCTTCAGTTTGCCGGTTCGCTCGTCCTGCTCCATCACCACCTGGGCGGGCAGCTCGGACGACCCGATGACGCGGACATCGCCGGTCTCGTCCTTGTAGCTGACCAGCGACCCGGTGATGGATTGCCGGCCGCCTTCCATGTCCAGCAGCGCGTGACCGGTGGCCTGGAACGTCTTCAGTTGCGTGATGCTGGACAGCGGCGTGTTGTCGTCGGCCTTGCGGCTCCCGGCCCGCATGAATTCCACCAGCAGGTTGTCGCAGGTCAGATGGGCTTGTCGGCTCTTGATCTGCGCGAGTTTCTGCGGATCGAGCTTCCGGCTGGCCAGCAGCTCCTGCGAAAACACCATCTCGGCTCCCGCCCGGTGATCCATGACCACCTGATGATCGAATACGGCGATGTTGCGGTTGTTCAGGAAAGACATCGAATTCTGCCATTGGAAAAGCGTCTGGCTGGGGCCGCCGGCTTCCAGGGCGCCCACGGAGGCCAGCGCTGATGAACTCGCCTCAGACCGCTGTCGCGATTGCGGGATACGGAGGTCCTCGATCAGCAGATTGCCCGCTCCCTCCACGCCGAAGTGCTTGTCGATGAGGTTGACCCCGATCTGCGGGCCGGCCACGCGGAAGCGGCTGACCATCGGGCCTTTTTCCGCCGGCGCCGGAAGCGGCCGGGTCATGCCCACCGGCAGGACACGGGCGACGAACTTCTCGACGGTGCCTTCGTTCGGCGCGGGCTTGGCGTAATCGGCCGAGACGATCACCGCATCGCCCGACGCCCGCAGATACGCCGGCCGCTTACGCATCTGCTCCGCCATGCGCGCCGACGGCGATTCCTGCTTCTTCTCGCGTTTGATCGTGCTGAGTATCGGCTTGAGGATCCAGCGTTGATCGAGACCGGCGGCGACCGGCGTGCCGGCCAGCTTGGGCAGATCCTCAAAATCGATGCGCAGCTCGCGGCAATCGAGCGTCGTATCCGCCGAGACGGCGCGGACTTTCCCGATAAACGTGCTGATGTTCTCATGCCCGCGGAGGAACATCCGCTCATCCCAGTTCACCACAACAGGGATCGCCCGGTCCACCGGCCGGCCGGCCAGATCCTGCCGGGTCATGAACCGCATCCGCCCGGCGCCCGGCACTTCCATCGACTGGGTGCTCATGTCCAGGCTGATCCGCGGGCCCTTGACGTAAACCTCGCCGAGATCGACCGTCGCGGGCTGATCCGGGCGGCCGACGATCAGCGCCCGCGTGATCTCCTCGTCTTCACGCAACGCGCAGTCCAGCGATTCGGCGATCAAATTGAGATTGCCGCCGGAGCCGCCCGTGCCGCTGGTATCGACGCGCACGTCGCCGGTGGCCGAAATATTCTTCGCTACGATCTTCCGGCGATTCCGCAACCGCGTCTCAAACGCCTGCCATTGCGGCGAGCCGGGCTGGTATCCACATCGGCGGGCGCCCGCCTCGAAGCGGGCCTGCTCCTCCGGCGTGATCGGCTTGGGCACCGACGCCAGTTCGATCACCAGTTTGTCTTTGGCCCGGATGTCGCGCCGGCCGTCAGCCGTCACCCGATGTGCGATGATGTTGCCGAACGCACGTCCCAACCTGGGTACGTTGCGTCCTGTGTCGTCGAGCGTCATATCGACTTCGAGCCGATCGCAGGAGAGTTCGTCGCCAACAGCAGGCGCTGAGTGCTGAGTCCGCTGTGCCGATCGCTCGACTTCCCGTTTCATGTGGACGTTGCCGGTGGCGAGCAGACTTTCGGCCGCGACCGAGGCCATTGCGTCGCCCGCGGGCTCGGCGCCTTTTCGCGGCGGCATGAAGCGGGCTTCGATCCGATCGGCGGCGATGGTCTCGCCCTGCTGGTTCATGACCACCTGGCCTTCGATGACCGCGTGCCGCAGGTAGCCGACAGATGATCCTTTGGCGGCGGCGTCGGCGGTGCCCGGCGACGCGGTGTCCGTCGGGGTCATGCCGAACTCGATTTGCATATACCCCGTCCAGGTGGTGTCCGTGCCGGCCATCGGCTCGTCCGATGGTAGCGGCGGCTCGCCCGCGACATTCATGCACGCCGGCAGCTCGCGCTCGCGCTTTCGAGAATCGACCATCCGGCCCACGCCATCCACGCGGGCGATGCCAAGCTGGCGATCGAATGAGACCTTCTCGCCGAACAATTCCCGGCCCGGACCCGCCTGCATCGCAACCGGCGCCTCGCGCGTCCCGGTGAGCCACACGCGCTTGGTTTCAGCGTGATACTCGAGCTTCTGGCAGCGGGCGGTGCCCTCCTTCTGATCGAACAGTTCCACCGGCGAGCCGGTGGCGATCAAATGAACGCGGTCGGCCTTCTTTGGCTCCGCTTGTTCAGCGGGCTTGGTCGTGCTGGATATCGGCGTGGCGATCAGCTCGCCGGTCCACACGACTTCGACAGTCGTTGAATTCTCCGCCGCCGCAACCGCGGCCGGGACATTAGCCGCCGGTTTGGTCTTCTTATCGTCAGACGCCGGACGCGTGCCCGGGGCATGCTCGACGGCGGCTCGTTCTTCCCGGCCCATATCGGCGATCAGTTGCAGCACGTCGGCTTTGAGGCTGCCGGCGACCTTGTCGCCTTCCTTCTGCTTGGCCACCACATTGTTGTGAAACTCAATCTGATACCTATCGATGCGATCTTCCTTCGGCCGGTCGTCATCGCTCAGGTTCTGGAACGTGAGCCGCTCGTCCGGCCGCGACAGATCGCGCGGCTTCTGCGATTTTTTCTGCTGCCGGCCGGCCTGCGGCGGGGCGTGGGCGGCGGATCTCGGACTCTGTTTCTTCTCCGGCATGGCGCTGGCCATCCGCTCGGATTCCATCGGCGGCGATGCGGGCGATCCGGCGGCCGGCGCCGTTGTGGAAATCTGCTTGGCGCCGCCGAGGCCGAAGCCCGCCATGCCCGCGTTACGTATGGTCGCGCGTTTGCCCTCGGCGATGCGCAGTTTGCGTATCTGGCGGCTCACCTCGTTCCAGATCAACTCGAGACCCTTGCCCTCGATCGTGCCGTCGGCGCTCTCTAGCTTGATGGGTCCGGCGCTCTGTAGATGTCCGAGATCTAGGTCGTAGTCCACGTCGTCGAGCCATATCTTGACCAGCATCTCCGGATGCTGCTCGGGGTCGGCCCGCTCCGGGCTGGCGTCGCGCCATTCCGGTTTGGACCGATCCACGTACACCCGCACGTTGCCGCGCAGCCAGCCGCGCTTGGGCTTGTAGGTGTTGCGTTCGAGTTCCACCTCGCCCTTGTCCGCCCAGACGTAAGCCAGTTGCCCGCCCGGCAGCAGCAGCCGCGCCTCCGGGTCGGTGAGTCGAAATGCCGTTTCACTGATCGAGTGCCATTGCCGGGACTTGAGGATGATTTTGGCGTTGCCCTGCTCGTCGAACAACCGCACGACGGGTGATTCGCCGGGCAGAATGGAGCCGCCCCGGAAGCTCAGACCCTCAACCGATTCCGGCTGGCCGGGCTGTGTCGTCGTTCGCGAGGTCAGCGGCGCCCGGCGGGGGGCGCGATCAGCCGCCAACTTGCGCGGCGATCCGGAGTCCTGCCACTGATAAATGGCATAAGCGATCACGATGACCGTGAACGTGGCGACGAACAGCATGAACTTTTTGAACAACGGTCAGATCTCCGTAGTGCTTCCAATTGCGGATTTCGGATTGCGGATTGCGAATTGACTTCTAAATCCGCAATCCGAATTTCGCAATTCGCAATTGCCCTTCAGCGGTCCGCGCCAATCGCTTTCACCGCCGCTTCCCAGGCGCCTTCCCGTTTCAGCAGATGTTCGATCGCCTCGCGCACCGCGCCGTGTCCGCCGGGCTGGCTGGTCACGTATCGCGCGATCAACCGAATCTCCTCCGCCGCGTCGGCGACGGCGATGGGATAACCGACCCTTCGCATCGCGGCCGCATCGAGCAGATCGTCACCGATATATGCCGTTTGCTCGTGCGAGACGCCTGCCGCGGTGAGCATGCGTTCCAACCCCGGCAATTTATCTTCCGCGCCCTGCTCCAGCAGCTCGATGCCCAACATGCGGGCACGGGCGGCGACCGCTTCCGACCGCTTGGAAGTCAGGATCCCGACCTGCCGGCCGACCGCCCGCCACATCGAGATCCCCAGGCCGTCGCGAATGTGAAACCGCCGGACCTGCCCGCCGGCATCATCGATCGCGATGGTCCCGTCAGTCATGACGCCGTCCACATCTAGGACGAGCAGGAGAACACTGGAGTTCGTCACGGCAGGTTCCCACGACAGGCGGGTGGCGGTTAGGCGTCACGACGCGAGCTAATAGTATGTACTTTCTTCACTTGAAGTTCAAGCCGGACGGCTCGGCGGGTGCATGTCCCTATATGTAGTGCGGTCCGGCCGCATTTGGAGTGCGTCGCCAGCGGCGGCGCTTTGGCTTGCGGCGAAGCCGCGTCGGGGACTCATCGACGTCCTGAGCTGTAAAGCGCTCTGGGCAAAGCCAAAGCGGCGTCTCGGCCGCCACACTCCACAAAGACTGCCTCTGCGGCTATAAGGGACTGTGAATCGAGCTGTCGCGATGCGGAAATGCCCCAGATACGGGGCGGTAAAAATGAAAGCAGGGTAATACCACTGACGCAGGCGGGCATATTCACTTCCGACCCGGTGGAACTCATGATCCGCGTGCCCGTCGTGCTGCTGGCCCTGACGGTGCACGAATTCTGCCACGCCTATTTCGCGCTGCGGATGGGCGACCCGACCGCCTGCCGCCTCGGCCGCTGCACGCTGAACCCGCTGAAACATCTCGACCCGCTGGGCACGATCTGCCTGATGTTCGCGCCGATCGGCTGGGCCAAGCCGGTGCCGATCAATCCGCTCAACTTTCACGACTGGAAAAAAGGGGTGATCGTCTCGACCGCCGCCGGGCCGCTCAGCAACGCCGCCCAGGCGCTGCTGTTCGCGCTGCTGCTGCGCGGACTCAATCATCTCTTCCATGTGATGCCGAATAACCTCCCGGCGAATGTGATGCAGTTCCTTTCCCTCATGTACACGATGTTCATTGTGGCCGTGGTGGTGAACGTTGGACTGGCGGTCTTCAACTGCCTGCCGCTGTATCCGCTGGACGGTTTCCATATCATGGGCCAGCTCATGCGTCCGGAGGAACAACGGCGGTTCTATGAGTTTGCCCGATTCGGACCGATGATCGTGCTCGGCCTGGTTCTGCTCGGCAACTGGAAACCGGAATTGGACATCATCAGCCGGCTAA
>CAYLLT010000005.1:36665-97396 GCA_964384465.1 uncultured Planctomycetales bacterium
GTGTAAAGTAAATTTTCCCCAGGATCTCGTGAAGCTCAGACTGATCCGCCCGCCGACGATGTTCATGCTGGGGCGCGTGGCGGGTCTGCCGATGGGGTCGTAGAGTCGTTGACAAGTACCTGAAATTTACGAAGTATCATCCGCAATCTGAGATTTGAAATCACGCATGCGCGTTCTTTCCGGCATCCAACCATCGGGGCGACTGCACCTGGGCAACTACTTCGGCGCCATGCGCCCGCAGATGGAGCTTCAGGCCGGGCACGAGTGTTTCTACTTCATCGCCAACTACCACGCGCTCACCAGTGTGCAGGACCGCGCCGAGCTGCTCGAAAGCACGCTGCACGTCGCGCTCGGTTATCTGGCCATCGGACTCGATCCGGCCAGGACGGTTTTCTTCCGCCAGTCGGACGTGCCGGAGGTGACGGAGCTGGCGTGGATCCTCTCGTGCGTCACGCCGATGGGTCTGCTGGAGCGGGCGCATTCATATAAGGACAAGATCGCCCAGGGCCTCTCGCCGAATCACGGCCTGTTCGCCTACCCCGTGCTCCAGGCGGCGGACATCCTGATTTATAAGTCGCACCTCGTGCCCGTCGGCCAGGACCAGAAGCAGCACGTCGAGATGACGCAGGACATGCAGGGCAAGTTCAACCTGGCGTTCGGCGACGTGCTGGTGCGGCCCGAGCCGCTGATCCGCTCCGAGGTCGCCGTCGTCCCCGGCATCGACGGCCGAAAGATGAGCAAGAGTTACAACAACACCATCGAGCTGTTCGGCCCCGAGAAGGAGGCCCGCAAGCAGATCATGTCCATCGTGACCGACTCGACGCCGGTAGAAGCCCCGAAGGACGCCAACAAATGCAACGTGATGGCCCTCCTGCGCCTCATGGCCCCCAAGCCGGAGATCGCCGACTGGGAAGACCGTTACCGCCGCGGCGGCACCGGCTACGGCGAAGCCAAGAAGCGCGTCTTCGAGCTGTTCCTCGAAACCCTCGGCCCCGCCCGCCGTAAGTACGAAGAACTCTCCCGACAGCCGCAGCAGGTCGAAGCCATCCTCTTCGACGGCGCCAAACGCGCGCGGGCGATCGCGAAGCAAACCATGCGCCAAGTGAAGGAAGCCTGCGGGCTTGTTGATGAGGAGAATCAAACAATCAGCGGACGATCGCAGAATCAGAAAGGATAGATATCTTGCGTTCCGCAATATGCGCGCTATGGCCAGAGAACCGAGGTGGATCGCGTCCGCGAATCAAACAGGAAATTGAGCTGATCAAAAACGCCAAATCGGCCGAGAAGGTTTGGAACATTCTCGTGAATTGAAACAAGATACGGCACCGAAAGTTCCAGCCCGACACCGAACCGTGTTTCAATCATGTGAATAAACCCGCTGGCTTTGCCGCCACCTACTCCGCTCAGCTCGACTGGCCTTCCCCTGTGAGGGGTAATACCCAAAGACGCTGCGGTTGATCGTCGAAGCAGGGAGATGATCGCGCCCGAGTCGATGCGCAGCGCAAGCGACTTGAAACTGCCTGCCGGCGTGCGGAGATCAAGATCCGCCATCGGCAGCCACGTTCGCCCGAGATGTCGGTTGTCCAGCGACTTCCATCCGTAAACCGCTGTACGCATCGATCACGTCCGTGTCCCAATCGAGAGCTTCCAGAATGTAATCCCCCTCGGCTACGCTTTGCATCGCCTGCTCCTCGGCCTCCGGTGCGGTATCACCGACGCCCACCACTCGCCGACCCGAAACAGCGATCCATTTTCCGGCGTACTTCTGCTGAAGCTCTGTCCCATGATCGAGCAACCAGTTGAAATCGTCTGTTCGCATGGTGAGGCCCTCTTCTCCTGCGTCACACCCCAATTCAGCATACCCGATCCGTCTGATCTGTGATAGTCTTCAACCGCTGGGAGGGGTATAATCCGCCCATGCCCGACTACAAAGTCCAACTCGATTCCTACAGCGGGCCGCTCGATTTGCTGCTGTATCTGATCCGCCGGGATGAGGTGGATATTTACGACATCCCCATCTCGCGCGTGCTCGAGCAATACATCGAGTACGTGCGGCTGCTGGAGGTGCTCGACCCGGATACGATCGGCGATTTTCTGGTGCTGGCGGCGACGCTGATGGAGATCAAGTCGCGGATGCTGCTGCCGACGCCGCCGCCGGAGGTCGAGGATGGAGACGGGCTGGACCCGCGGGCGGACCTCGTGCGGCAGCTCCTGGCGTACAAACTTTTTCGCGATGCGGCCGGCGAACTCAGCGAGCGGATGGACATTCAATCGAAGCGGTTCGGCCGGCCGCCGGTCGATCTGCCGGAGGGCGAGCCGCAGGTCGATATCGAGGACGTGCAGATCTGGGACCTGATGGCGGCGTTCAACAAGCTGCTGGCCGCGGTGGGGCGGCAGCGGATCACGCACGATGTCATCTACGACGACACGCCGATCATGCTGCACGCGGCGGACATCCTCGACCGGCTCGAACGCGAGGGGCCGTCGCTGCTGTTTGAGCGCATCTTCGAGGGCCGGAACCGCGGCGAGATGATCGGGCTGTTCCTCGCGCTACTTGAATTGATCCGGCAGGACCGCGTGCGTATCGAACAGGTGCAGCCCTTCGGCCCGATCGTCGTGCATCTGATCGACGCGACGCCGATCACGACGTTGATGGGCGCCGGAGCGGAGGGCGGTTTCAAGGAAGCCGGCGAGCCGGAGGACGAATCAGCCGGGAAGGAGCCGCTGGAGGACGTGGCGGAAGAGGACGGCGAGCCCGTCTTCGAAGAGGACGAGGAGGACGAATTCAGCCGGCGGATCAACGCCGTGCAGATCGACGAAGTCGATCTCGGCCGATCGACGGAACCCGCGGAGAGAAGTACGAACGATGACGCCTGATCAACAACTGGCCCGCCTCGGACTCGCGCTCCCGGAGCCGGCGGTCCCGGTCGGCTCGTACGTCGGGTACGTCCAGGTGGGCGACCTGGTGATGACCAGCGGGCAGTTGCCGATACGCGGCGGCAAACTGATCGCGTCCGGCAAGGTCGGATCGGATCTGTCGATCGAGCAGGCGGCGGAGGCGGCGAAAGTTGCGGCGATGAACGCTCTCGCCCAGGTCGTCGCCGCCGCGAAGGGCATCGACAACATCGTCCGCATCGTCCGGCTCGCGGTGTTCGTGAACAGTGCCGCCGGCTTCACCGATCAGCCGAAGGTGGCCAACGGAGCGAGCGATGTGTTCGTGGCGATCTTCGGCGATGCCGGCCGGCACGCACGTTCGGCGATCGGCGTTAACGAGCTGCCGCTGAATGCCGCTGTGGAACTGGAGCTGACGGCGCAGATTCGGTAACGCGCCGGTTGAAAACCATTCGGAACTCCTACTATTGGCAATTGACAATTCATGAGATCGACCAGCACGCCCGTGAAGCATCAATCGAGTAAGACACCGGCCGGCGTATCATCGAGACGCATCGGCCGGCGGGGCACGTTCGTCTGTCTGATTGTCTCCCTGTTCATGGCCGGCTTCAGCGTGCCGCTGGTCGGGACGATGGTCGCGCAGATCAGGTCCATGATTGATGCGGAAGACAAGCTCGATGACGGCACTTATCGCGCCCTGATTGATTCCATCCGCGCCGACCGGCGAATCCCCGCCGTAAGGCAGGCGATAAACACCCTGAACGACCGCACGAATGCCGTGCCGGCGCTCGACCGATTCCGTCAGGTCGATCCGCAGAACGGACTGTACGGTTACCTCGATTTGCTGGTGGTGCTGCGGCAACGGGGCGAGCCGAGCACGAGCGCGCCGGCCACCCAGGCGGCGGCGGCAACTCCGAACGACGCCGATCTTGCTCGCCGGCTTCGTGAGCTGGCTTCGGCTCCTCCCGCACGGCTCTACCAGGCACATCAACAGCAAATCGGCGAATCGGTGCTGACCGCGCGCGGCATCCCGATACGGCGGGCGGTGCTGGATGGTCAGAGACTCCCGCTGATGTTTCCGGAACTGCGAGAATTTCATCGGCCGGTGCTCCGCGAGTTGGCCAACCGTCTCGACCGGCTGGGGACAGGCTGGCGTGAAGCGGGCCGGCCGAGCGATGCGCTGCTAGCCCATGCCGCCGGCGTGCGTCTGTTCACCGGCGTCGTTGAGGATTCGCCCACGGTTGATGCTGTGTTGCTGGCGTTGGAGCGTTTGCCGATCGCGCTGCGCGAGATGGGCACGGACATGAAGGCGGCACGGATGAACGGCGGCGACCTGTGCGAAACGGCGGCCGAACAGGCTGCGGCGCTGTCCGCATGCTGGCACGCACCCCCGGCGGAGATCAACTTCATCCCGCGGACCGGCGACTTTGTGGTCGCTGCCGGCGAACACCATCGAATGATGCGTTCGATGGTGTCCGCTTTCATTGCCGCCGGCACGTGGGCAATGCTCATGGCCGTCATTGTGATGCTGCTCATCGTCGTGGCGCTGACACGGATACCTGCGGACGTGTACCTGTCGTGGCGGTGGAACGGCTGGGCGGCATGGGCGGCGCCCACCATCATCCTCATCCCCGCGATCGTGATCGTCACCGTCATGGCGACCGCCCCGATCTCGTTTACGTGGCTGATGGGGATCAAGTCCGCCGGGTCGCTGATTTTTTCACCGTTCCTTCTTCTCCTGGTACTCGGTTTGGCTGCGCACCTCGGCGTCGAGATCGTGCCGCCGCGGGAACGATCGCGAATGCCGGCCAGAGCGGTCTGGATCATCGCAGCGGTGATGGTCGTAACTCTCACGGGATTGATGATCTGGCCGCCTGTGCACGCCGAGCCGTGGCAGCCGCCGGCGGGCATTCAGCGGTTCCGCCGGATCGCTCCGCTGATGGAACTCGAAGCAGGCGTCATCGTGCTGGTCTGGGCCGTCTGGAGCTGGGTCCGGCGGCGCAGGGCGGGGTTGCCCGCCGGCATACGCATGCGTGCCAACCTGGCCGTTGCTTCACGGGCGCTGCTCATTTGCTCGGTTATTGCGCTGGTGTCGCTTGGCATCAATCAACGTAACGACCGTCAGCACCAGGAGGCATTCGCCCGCGCCGCCGCCGACCCGCTGGCGGACCGCCTCGGCCCCGACTGGCACGCGTATCTCACCCCTATGTACGCGGTCTTGAATGCACTCAAATAGTTATCGCTCCGCTGACTGCGCACCTCTAGCGATGACGCCGGGGTTCCGATATAATCACTGCGTTGCAAAGGAGCGCGATCGCCCCATGTCGCAGATAGAGATCAATAGTTCCACGCCTGCGCGCAATTCCGAACGTGAACAAGCCATCAGTGAATTTCTCGACCGCTACGCCGATTCGCCCAACAAGGACCTGCTGTTCGAGATCATGGTCACCGTCTGCCGCATGGCCAGGGACGAGACCGGCCGCGGCGAGTTGAAGCTGCTCACCCGCGCGGTCAAGGAGCTGCGTTACGCTTTCAAAGTCTTCGCTCCGTACATCGCCATTCGCAAGGTGAGCATTTTCGGCTCCAGCCGCACGCCGATCGGCCATCCCGATTACGCTCAGGCCGACACGTTCGCCCGCCGCATGCGCGAGGTGAGCTGGATGGTGATCACCGGCGCCGGCGACGGCATCATGCGTGCCGGTCACGACGGCGCCGGCCCCGACGCCAGCTTCGGCGTGGCCATCCGTTTGCCGTTCGAGCAGCGGACCAACACCATCATCGCCGACGACCCCAAGCTGGTGAACTTCAAATACTTCTTCACGCGCAAGCTGCTGTTCATGAAAGAGGCGTCGGCCATTGCCCTCTTCCCCGGCGGATTCGGCACGCAGGACGAAGGTTTTGAAGCGCTCACGCTCGTGCAAACCGGCAAGGCCGAACTCATGCCCATCGTGCTCATCGACGCACCGGGCGGCACCTACTGGCAGCACTGGCGGACCTACGTGAGCGCCGAGCTGCTGCGGACCGGCATGATCAGCCCCGAGGACATCAATCTCTTCCGCGTGACCGACGACGTCGAGACGGCCGTGCAGGAGATCTTGCAGTTTTATAAACGGTATCACTCGTCGCGCTATGTCGGCGATCTGCTCGTGCTGCGGCTGAACTCGCCGATCTCCGATTCGGCGCTGGAGAAGCTGAACGATACTTATGGCGGCATCCTCACCGGCGGGAAGATCGAGCAGTTCCCCGGCCCGATCGACGGCGAAGAGGGCGAACGCCCGGATAAGACGCGGATCGTCCTGCGTTTCAACCGCAAGAGCGTGGGCACGCTCCGGCTGATGATCAACGAGATCAATCTCGCGTAGCCGCGGCGATCCCCAAGCGACTAAAATAGGGAGCGCTGTTCATCGTGAGCCGATACATGGAGACATCGCAGGGCCAGCCCCTTTCAAGGAACCAGCTCATGGTGCTCAACAAGGTTCTGACCGGATTGCTCGATCGTCTCTGGTCCAACTACTGCGACCGCGTCGAGTATGCCCGGCGGTACCGCGATCTGGTGCTGCAAAAAGGCGGCCGCGTGGTCAACGACCACATCGCGTTCCGCACGTTCAACACGCGGACGGGCCAGCAGCCGGCCGGCATGGAAGCGATCGCCCGTCTGATCACGCCGCTGGGTTACGAAGCCGCCGGGGCTTACGAGTTCAAAGACAAGTTCCTCGTCGCCAAGCATTACCAGCATGAAGATCCGCTCATGCCCAAGATTTTCGTGAGCCAGCTCGAAGTGACCGAATTGCCGCGGGAACATGCGCGGGCGCTCAACGAGGCGGTTGCCGATGCGCAGAACCTGCTCGATACCGACACGCAGGCCATGCTGCGGTTCCCGGACACCATGCTGTCGCAGTACGATGAAGGTCTGACCGACCGGCTGTACAAATTCATCACCCAGCGGCCGTGGTCGCCGCCGCCGCGCGAGGTCGTGACCGAAATCAACAAGGTCAGCCAGTACGCCGCCTGGACGCTGCTGCACGGCAACAACGTCAACCACTTCACCGCGTATATCAACGAGCAACAGGTCCCGGAGTGGCCGGACATCGTAACGACTTCCGCCGCTCTCAAGGCCGCGGGCGTCCCCATGAAGGATTCGATCGAGGGCGAGCCCGGCAGCAAGCTCCGCCAGACCGCCACGCAGGCCGTCGATGAGGACTGCGAAGTGCGCGAAGAGGACGGCCGCACCGGCAAACTCCGCTGGTCGTATGCGTACTACGAGCTGGCCGAACGCGGCACCGTCCCCGGCCCGGATGGTAAGCCCGTCCGCTTCAACGGGTTCCTTGGCGCTCAGGCCACCCATCTGTTTGAAATGACCAAGCGGTAGAGCTAACCACCACTATCTATCTTGAAAAACGTGCCGATGATCGCCCGCGTGCCGCCCATGCCGTTGCCGTCCTGCATCGGCCAGTAATACGCGGTGAAGATGCGGCCGTCTTCCAGCTCGCAGGCGACGGGATATCCGAGGTCCCACCATTTTCCATCGTCGCGGATGACGAACTCCTCGCTCCACGTCGTGCCGCCGTCGCGGCTGATGATGCCGCCGATGCCGCCGGGCATGCGACGCCGGGCGAACATGACCAGGATGCGGCCGTCCTTGAGCAGTATCGGATACGGGGAGCGATAGATGCTGCCATCTTTTCCGGGATCTTTCCAGCATCCGCCGCCGAGGCCGGCGATGGGCAGCGGCTCGCTCCAGGTCCTGCCGCCGTCGCGGGAAATCACGCGGCACATGTTGTTCTTGAGTCCTTCCACGCTCTCATTCGGCGTCTTGCCGCTTTTGGCCAGATGCAGCAGATAGCATTGCAGCTCGCCGCCGGGCATGGTCAGCAGGGTCACGTAAACGAACTGCCCGCTCCGCGATTTGTCCACCAGCGGGCGGCTGAGAAACTTCCAGGTGAGGCCCTGGTCCGTGCTGGAGAGAATGGCCGCGTCGCCTTCCCATTCATCGCTGTCGGGGTTGGGCATCTGAAACGGGGCCAGCAGTGTTTTGCCGTCGGGCATGCGCACGATCGGCGTGTTGTGCCGGTGGAAGGCGATTTCTTTGCCCGACGGATGCGGGACGACGATCGGAACTTTCTCCCACGTGTAGCCTTTGTCGGCCGAGCGCCGCAGGAAGCACGTCAGGATGGCATCGTCGTCGGAGGAGAAGCGGGTGCGGCCGAAGAAGAACAGCGACTCCGGCCGGAACATGTCGAATTTTTCGCGAGCGACATCCCGCTGACCGAAGAGGTACCCCCGTTTCTCGTCCGGTGGGCGGGAATTGTCGAACAGCACGACTTCTTTATCCTTCGGCCAGGTCCTGCCGTCGTCGAACGAGCGCTGCATCAGCGCGACCGAGCGCGATTGGTAGGAGATGTGCCGCACGTCGTCGTACACCTGGTATTTGCAGGGCGCGTGGTAGTGCCCGAGGACCATTTCGCCGTTGCCGAAGTATTGAAAGATGATCTCCCGCGGGTGGCCGCAGTAGGTGTGCTTGTCGTAGTGAATGACCACGTGCTGCACGTCGGAAATCGCCGGCGCGGGCGCGAGCGGCGAGACCTGCTGCCGCTTGAGGAACTGCGGATCTGTTTTGCCGGCGGGCTTACTGGATTGCGTCCACCGGGGCGTGATGAAGAGCGCGCTGACCAGCACGATCCTGAATAGCGCGATCATCGCTCGTACTCCGCGGTCAACTGGATTGGCCCGCCTTTTTCGAGCGACGACGCGGACTCGCCGGGGAAGATGCGGATGTCTTCGCCGACTATGCGCTCTGCCGCGATCGCCTGGTCGTTGATGAAGACGCGGAGGCAGCGCTTGCCGCCCGGATAACGCAGCCGCAGCCACACCTCGGCGGGCGGGTTGCGCGTGGGCAGCGTCAGCGTCGCTTGAATCCGCCCGCGGTCGGCTTCCGAACGGATGACCACGCCGGCCGGGCCGAAGAGCGTGGGCGCGTGCTCGATGCGGATCGTCTTGCCCGCTTCGAGCCATTCCCGCGGCGCACCCCGCGCCAGCCACAGCCGGTCGCCGTCCTCCCACACCAGCAGTTGCCGCATCCACATCATGAAACGCGATTCGTCGGCCGTCTTGTATAGCGGCCCGCCGCCTTTGCCGAACGCGGGGGCCCATTCGGCAAAGCAGTTCGCGTCCGGGTAGATCAGCAGGGCATACGTATTCCAGAAGGAACGCAGCGCGGCGGGCACCTCGTTGCGGGCCATGTAGATCGTCGGCGCGTCCACCAGGCACGGCTGAAGCGTCACCGCGCCGCGCTCGAACCAGTTCTTGTCAACGTCGGCCACGCCGTAACCCGACGCGCCGGAGAAGTAAATATTGTCTTCCAGTTCATCGAGCATCCAGGTCATCAGCGGATCGTCCGGCGGCAGCACGTGGGCCGTCGCCAGATGGAGCGAACAATAGAGCGCCTCGCGGATCCAGCCGGTAGTGAGATGCCGCCAGTCGAATACGCGCGGCGGTACGTAGGGGATGAACAGGCCGTCGCGGAGCTTGACGACGGCGGCGCGCGTGGTCGCCTCGCGAAGCGCGGCCACAATATCCTGACGATACTTCTCCGCCTCGTCGGCGATGCGTTTGGCCTCCGGGTGATCGATGTCGGCGAGGGCGTCGGCCACGCGCTTCATGCCCATGTAGAAATAGCCGTTGGTCGCGAACCAGTATTGAAAGTCGATCACGTCCTCCAGCGATGAAGCGGGCGACAAGCCGTGAACGGGCGACCGCTCCGGCGCGCCGGGCGGCGTCATGGTGGCTTTACGCTCGTTGATCAGGAAGTCGCAGCCCTTCACGAGCTTCGGGGCGATCCGGTCGAGATAGGCGCGGTCGCGCGTCATCAGGTAATGGTCGGCCGCGCCCCACATGACGAAGCCGTGGTTCATCGCGTACTGCCCGTGGGTGTACTCGCCGGCACTGTGAAAGACGCCCTCCTTGGTGCTGTATCGGCCGGTGAGCGCCTCGTTACCCTGGAAGTGCAGCATCGGCTCGATAAAACGCTCGGCCTCCTTGTGCTCGCCGCGCATGTCCATCGAACGCGCGATCATGACCGTCTCATTGGCGAAGACCTTGTAGCCGTACGTGCCGACGCCCTGGTTGTAGAGGCCGGTTTTCGGATCGCGATCGGTGGTGATCGCGTTGTGCCAGAGGTTGGCGGCATAAAGCGTGTTCAACGCAGGCTCGGGCAGCTCGACGCGCATGCCGTTTTCGAGGCGCTTCCGCCAGTAGTAGAAAACAGTGGAGATTTCCTGCTCGAAGCTGATTTCCTTGAGCCGCTTGAGTTCAACCTCATCGAGCAGGTCCACGTATGTCTGCTTGAAATACAGCCGCCGGCTCTGGCCCGGTTCGAGCGCAGCCTGCCAGCGCAGCGCGGCGGATTGGCCGCTTTCGGTGGCGGGCTGAAGCGTCCAGCCGGTGATGTCGCCGCCGGCCGGCTGATCGACGGAGATCTGGCCGCGCAGCGCGGTCAGTTCCGCCGGGACCTTCGCCGGGTCCCGCGGCTGAATGGCGATGATGCCATCGTCCTGGAGCTTCAGCGGGGCGTCGTGCGTGTAGCGGAGATTGACGGTCGCCGTCTGCGTCGTCGGCGAATGGTTGGTCACTTCGAGCCGGGCGAGCATCACGACGGTTTCATCTCCGCGGCGCTTCTCGTCATCGCCGAGATCGCCGATGAGAATGGTCGATACGATCGTCTGATGAAAACGAAGCGGGCCGGTGCGCCATTCGGCGTGAATCGCCGGCAGCCAGTTCTCTTCGAGGTAGCGGATGACGGTCTCGCGGTCGCCGCCGTCGAACTTCGGGCTTTCGCGCGTATCCAGAATGGCGTTGAACCTGGCGCGCGGCTCCTTGTCGCGGAAGATGCTGCGCTGGCTGTCGCGCGATTCGGTGTGCAGGCTGGCGTTCCACATCCCCCAGTTTCCGCCCGCGTCAACGAAGACCTCCTGACGGGCGCAGGGCACGCCCAGGGGGACCCATTGCGGCGGGTTCAACCGGGGGATGCCTTTCATCGCCGACTGGTATGTCGCTTCGGGGTGATCCGCGACGCGCTGCCGCACGGTGCGGCGCCAATGGCTGTCCGACGGGCCGGGATCGTTGGCCAGGGTGATCCCGCGCGTGCTCTCGCTGATGAGCACGCCGAGGTCGGGCAGCCGCATCGCATCTTCATTGAGTACGTCCTGCGGCACGAATGAGCAGCCGGCCGCGTCCGCGTCGGCGCCGAATCGGAGGGTCACACGCGTCAGATCGTTTGAGTTTTGGTCCGAATTCTTGGCGAACAGGATCGTGGCACGGACCCCGCCGGTGCCGCCGGCAACGCCGCGGCCGGTCCAGGTGTGATCGCGGACTTCAACCGCGCGCGGCGGCGGCAGGCTCTCGATGTGCAAAAGCCGGCCGTTGATGATCTCGATGCGGTTCGCGGTCTCCTGTTCGTGATTGCGGCGGACTTCGATGTCGAACGTCGCCTGGATATATCGCGTCGATCCATAAACCTCCAGACGGAGCCCCTCGGGCAGCGGCGAGTCGCCGGCCAGCCGCACCTTGAGCGTTCGCCGCAGCCTCGGGCCGTTCTGTTCGGAAAACTGAGCGGGGTCGGCGGCCTCCTTCCATTCATCCTTGGTCAGCGGCGGAAACTGGAATGCCCACGCCGCGGGTTCGGAAGTTTTGACCGGGGTGGAATTAACCCGTACCCATTTTCCATTGAAGGGGTCGTCCAACTTCTGCCAGCCGCCGCGCCCGGTGTTCGGCCACACGCTGCCCCACCATTCCAGTTTGAGTTTTTCAACGGCGGCGGCATCAGTTTGCGGCCGCAGGACGACCCGCACTTCGTGAATGTCGTGCGGCGCGTCCCATTCGACGCCGGCAAAATCCGGTCCGGAGATCCGTCGGCCGTAAACCGCCAGATCCATCGGCTGCCCGACCCGCGGGTCGGCGGCAGCCAAAGCGGCGGGGGCGCCCAGCCACACCAGCCATATCAGCAGGGAACTACATCTCAATCCGGATGATTGCAGATCACGCATGGAACTCATTCATTTCCCTTTTCCGTATATGTCCGTCCGATTGCACGGCCTCGGCTGGCCAAGCGGGGTCGCATTGTAACGGGATTGCTGCTCACTGTCCCGTGGCCATTTTGGTCACACCACGTGCTTTATATTCTGGCCCAGCAGGTGGTCATTATTCGCGAAAATGCATGTAAATATCTGTACCAAATATGCTTACGAAAAAGATGGCATTTTGATGTCGCGCGCTTAATTTTTTAAGAATTGAGCAGTTTTTTCTTGCGTAGTCAGTCAAGTCGTAGTAATATGCACGTTAGTCGGGTAGCTCAGCTACCGAGCCGGTTTTCAGCAGGTGGCGGAAAAGCAGAAAAACAGGCGGAGAAAAGCGTCAATTCTGGTCTCTGTCCCCCCTCTGAAAACGTCGTGTGCATTTTCTGTAGGTTGAAAGGTTGCGGTTATTCCGTCGCGAAGCGGATGACCGTGTAATGGCATTTCAGGAGGGTGGATCCATGTTGAAACACGCAGGATCAATGGCTGTGGCGCTCGCGGCCGTCGCGCTGACCACATGGACGCCGGCGCGTGCGGTGGTCATAGTTGATTTCAACAACCCGACGTACTCGAACGGTTCATTGGTGGCTCAGGACGGTTGGGCTGGGGATACGGCTAATCTGAACGTCGTCAACAATCCAACTGACGGATGGCTCCAGTTCACTAAGCCTGCCGTGGCACCTGACAAGGTGGCCACTAAGGTATTAGCTACAGCGGAGACACCCGATGCCAACAACAAGATCCTGATTAAGTTTGATGTCATCGCAGGTAGTGGCCCGGCAGGCTTCGTGGGGCTGATTCTTTTCAAAGATAGTGCTGGTGTCGAATTATCCCGGAGCGAATTGCAGCCGTTTTTAATCCGCGGAAGAGGTGCGGGCGGGGCGGGAATTGTCACCACCGGTATGACTGTCGGCGGAGTTGATCCTACGATCCGTACATGGTGGATCTCGCTCGACTCAGTCGCCAAGACGGCAACGTACTACCATGACAGTATTGCCCCGGCGAATCTGATGGGCGGTACGAATCCCCTGGCTTGGGGCGCGGGTGCCTTGTCTGAGGTAAAGCAGATTCAGGTCACCACCCGAGGGACCGTAACGGCCGAAGTCGGTTTAATCGACAATATTGGTGTCGGCGTTCCGGAGCCCACCGCGATTGCTCTGCTCGGTCTGGGTGGGTTGCTGATGCGGCGTCGGCGAATGTCGTAAGCGGGAACGTTCAATCGCATCGGAAGTGGATCTTTATACAGCCCACGGCAAGCCTGCCGTGGGCTTTTTTGTTCAATCACACGATGCACACGCCGAGCCGCCGGTTGACCAGGAAAGCGATCAGACTGGTCGCGGTCTCTGAGAGGCCGTCGGTGAGTCGGACGAACAGGTCGGCCACCGCATCCCGCAGGTCACCTTCCCGCCGCTCGACGATCGTGGCATCCGCGATGATCCGTCCCGCAATTTCGCTGATATCCAGGTGCGACATGATGACTCTCCTTGCCTGCGTTCGCCTCACCAACGGCCCACCGCCTGAGCCGCTATCTCGTATTCGCGGCTCGACGGGAAACCTGTTGCAAACAGCGTGCCCGCGTTGAATTGCGGCTGATGCAGCGTGGGGTGGGATTGTATAACCCCAGTCAAATCAAACGTTTGTGCGATTTCGCGATTTATGAGGGGTGTCGGTTTTTTTAAGCTGCTGCCGCGTTCACCGGGGATGATTACGCAAGCATACGCACATATGGTTATGTACACCCAGCGGCGGATTTCAACTTGGGACGCTCATTGACCTGCCCGGGTACCGTTCGGATTCAAAAAAACGGATTCGATGTATTCGCGGCTGATGCGGGCGTTTTCGACCAGCGATCGTGTGATCTTCGTCCCGTTCTCGTGGCCCAGTTCGAGCACCAGCCAGCCGTCGAAGCCGATCTCGCGCAGATGGCGGGCGATCGGAACATGGTCCACATCGCCGGGGCCGAACGATTCCGTCCAGATCCCGTCGCGAGAGTTGCGCAGATGGAGCGCCTTGAGTTTGCGTCCGGCCAGCCTGACGAGCGTCAGCGGGTCCTGCCCGCCGCGATAGGCCCAGTGCACGTCCAGGCAGAATCCCACCGCGTTCGGGTCCACATGCGCGACCTCGTAGCGCCATTCGCGGGCGTTCTCCCTCATCTCCGGATCGTGCTGGTGCAGCAGCAGCGGCATCCCGCGTGAGGCGAGCTTGCGACCTAAAACGTTCACCATTTTTACTTGCGTCGCGAGCTGATCGTCGGTTTTCCCGCGGTTTTCCGACAGCGGCAGCGGATTCAGATCGAGGTACGGCGGCGGCTGCGTTTGAATGCGCGCGACTGTCTCCAAAATAGCCGCGATATCCCGCTCGGCCTGAGACTTCTCGTGAAAGAGCCCCTTGGTGTACACGCCGGCCAGCGCGAGCTGATGCTTGGCCAGCAGCTTTCGTGTGCGCTCCGTGTGCTCGGGCGTATCGAAAAAGTCGAGACGCCCCTCGATGGCGGTGAAGCCGGCGGCCTTCACTTCGTCCAGGACCGCATCGAGATCGTCCCACAGTGTTTTCCCGCGTGCGGCGCGATCCTGCCCCCAGACGTAGAGCTGAGTGGCGACACGGGGGTGATACGTCCCGGCGGGTTGCGAGCCGGCGGGCCGTATATCGCGCTTCGATGTTTGATCGGGTGATTGTGCTTGCAGCACCGCAGCGTCGATGCAAGTCTGAAAGAGGACGAACACCAGCCAGCATCGTGAGAGAATCATGGTGTGTGGTAACGTAAGTGCGTAACCGCCGGGCCGCAACTGTTTGGAGTGCGTCGCCGGCGGCGGCGCTTTAGCTTGCGGCGAAGCCGCGTCGGGCGATGAGAGACTCTATGGCGTCTTGAGCAGTTAGCGCACTGCGTGAGGCCAAAGCGGCGTCGTGGCCGCCGCAGTCCAAAAAGGTAAGCCACGCAGGTATGGACATGCACCCGTTGGAGCCCGACCCATTGACAGCGGGGCGGATAATCTAACAATACGTGCCTAAACCGGCTGGAGGGCTGAGTTTAGAGGCGGCGTTCGACCGACCTGCGGCGAGCGTTTCTCCGCGTCGGCGGGAGCATCGGACAGTAGCATGTACCGGGGTTCGTGATATAATTCACAAACGCCGGTCGGGCCATCAGTAGCCTTTTGAATTACAGCGGCCACCCAATAGCTTGCGGTGTGCTCAATGCGCCGGAAGAAGAGGTAAAAGCCTCTTCAAGACCCTATGAGGGTTTCTGCTCATGGCAACCAAAGAACTGGTCACCAAGGTGTGGATCGCTCCGGGTTGCATCGTCTGCGATGCCTGCGAGACGACCTGCCCCGAAGTGTTTCACGTCACCGAAGACTCCTGCCTCATCCGTCCGGAAGCGCTGAACGCCGAGTTCACTAAGCCGATCACGCAAAGCATCATCGAAGCGGCCGAAGAGTGCCCGGTGGAAGTGATCAAGTTTGAAACCGTCGCGGTGGACGAAGCGGATATTCCCGCGGCGCCTGTCACCGTCGCGGCAGCCTCGGCGCCGGCGGCGGCAGTCGCCGCAGCGACACCCGCCATCGCAGCCAGAGCACACGTTGGCGCCGACGAGACGCGCGCATCGCAACCGGTGGGCGTGGTCGATCCCGCCATTCAGGCATTATTGCTCGCCACCACCGCTCGCGGCGGCCGCGCAGGCATGGAACGAGGCGGGTCGGAATCTCCACCGCTTGTGAAAGCCCTGCGTGCGAAAAAACTTGATGAGCTGCCGCCCGACGCCCGCTATGAACGCATGCTCGAGGCGACCAAAGCTGAAAAGGCGGCGGCCAGAGTCTCCCGCCGTACGGTCATCACCGCCGCCGGCGTGGGCTGGATCACCTTCGGCGCGAGTGCCGCCGTCAGCGGGTTGGCGCTACAGACCTTCATGATGCCCAAAGTGCTCGAAGAGCCGGACCCGCGCATCCGCATCGGCGATTTGAGCCAGTTCATCGAACTGCCGGTGGGCGGAGTCAACGAAGATTTCAAACCCAAGGGCATCTGGATCGTCCGGCTGGAGGGCGAGATCGCGGCCCTGAGCACGACCTGCACGCATCTGGGCTGCATCCCCAACTGGCTGCCCAGCGAGCGAAAATTCAAATGCCCGTGTCACGGCAGCGGCTTCATGCAGACCGGCATCAACTTCGAAGGACCGGCCCCGCGCCCGCTGGAGCGGTATAAGGTGATCGTCGAAGACGGCGTGCTGATCGTGGACAAGAGCAAAAAGTTCCAGCAGGAAAAGGGCGATTGGGTGAATCCGGACAGTTTTGTGAGCGTTTGATAGGAATTGCGGATTGCGAATTGAAAACTGAACACGGACGTCTCTTTCAATCCGCAATCCGCAATCCGCAATCCGCGATGTTTGGACAGGGCAGTTTCCATGAGTATTTTCGGCCGGTTCGGGGATTCCATCCGCGAGTCACAAGTCTGGGGTTCGATCTTCCGGCACGGCATACCGCGCGATCGTCGCACGCGGGCAATGGCCGTGCTCAGCAACGTCTTCCTCCATCTGCATCCGGTGGCGGTGCGAAAAAGCGGGATCCGCCTGTCGTTCACCTGGTGCATGGGCGGGCTGACGTTCTTCCTGTTCCTCGTCGAAGTGGTCACCGGCATCCTGCTGATGTTCTACTACCGGCCGGTGGCCGAATACGCCTACAAGGACATCCAGGCGCTGCGTGCGCACGTGACGCTGGGGCTGCTCCGCGAGCTGCACCGATGGGGCGCTCACGCGATGATCATCTCCATCTGGCTGCACATGCTGCGCGTGTTCCTGACCGGCAGCTACAAGCCGCCGCGCGAGTTCAACTGGACGATCGGCGTGGTGCTGCTGGTGCTGACCCTGCTGCTGTCGTTCACGGGATACCTGCTGCCGTGGGATCAACTTGCGATGTGGGCGATCACCGTAGGCTCGAACATGGCCCGGGCGACGCCGTTTCTCGGGCATGAGGGCCCCGGCGCATCGCTGATGAAGATCGGCGACGTGCCGCTGGTGCATGCGGGCGACGATGCGCGGTTCGGGCTGCTGGCCGGGACGTTCGTCGGCCCCGCGGCGATTCTGCGCTTTTATGTGCTGCACTGCGTTGCGCTGCCGACGGTGGTGACGGTGCTGATTGCGGTGCACTTCTGGCGCATCCGCAAGGATGGCGGGATCAGCGGACCGTTGTAGAAAGTGAGTCGATGTTGCTCGCACAAGCTGATACCGCGTTGAACGGCGTGTTCTGGGCGGGCACCGCTTCGTTCTTCCTCCTGTCACCGCTCGCTGCCGCGATCAAAAGTATTCGGCATGCGCTCCTGGCCATTCCCGTCATCATGCTCGGATTGTTCGTCGTCCTCGGCGACTGGGGCGGCGTCCGCGACTTCATCAACTGGCTGCTGGGGCCTCAGCGCATGTTGTTCTTCTCGGTCATGCTGCTCCTGCTGGCCATGTTTTACTATCGCGAGTGGACCAAGCCGTGGTTCGCCGGCACGCTGATGGTGCTCTTCACTCTCGCGTACTTCGGCAGCGCGTTCGATCCGAATTTCACCCTTATCATTCAAAAGGCCGACAACGTCCCCATCACCATGATGGTATTCCTGGTGCTCTTTGTCACCTGGCTGGCATTTCGCCAGATGGCCATCAACGACACGCGGATGGAACGAGGCGAGCCGCTGATCGAAGCCGGCAGCGACGACAAAGTGCTGGTGTGGCCGGACCTGGTGTATACGGAGCTGGTGTGCCTGGTGCTGTGCACCGTGGCGCTGAACGTGTGGGCGATTTTCCTGCGGGCCCCGCTGGAGCCGCCGGCCAATCCGAGTGCCGTACCCAACCCCTCCAAAGCGCCGTGGTATTTTCTGGGCTTGCAGGAGCTGCTCGTTTATTTCGACCCGTGGATCGCGGGCGTGCTCCTGCCGGGGTTGATCATCTTCGGATTGTGGGCGCTGCCGTACATCGATAAGAACCCGAAGGGCAACGGTTACTACACGCTGAAGGAGCGGCCGTTCGCGATCTTCGTGTATCTGTTCGGTTTTGTGGTTCTGTGGGTGGTGCTGATCGTGCTAGGGACATTCCTGCGAGGTCCGAACTGGAACTTCTTCGGGCCTTATCAGTACTGGGATCCGCACCGCCCGGCCGCACTGACCAACATCAACCTCTCGGAGATTTTCTGGATCAACTGGCTGGGCACCGGCCTGCCCACGCGCGAGACCGCCGGCGAGTATTACTACCTGCTGCGCGAAGCGCCCGGCCTCGTCGCCCTGGCGGCCTACTTCATTCTGACGCCGCTCATCCTGCGCGCGACCGTTTTCAAGAAGATGTACGAGCAGATGGGCGCTGCGCGCTACGCCGTCATGATGGTGCTGTTTACTTGGATGGCGCTGGTGCCGATCAAGATGCTCGCCCGCTGGATCCTCAACCTGAAATATATCGTCGCAATCACCGAGTGGTTCTTCAACGTATAGGTACGGGGAGAAATTCGTGGTGTCTCGCATGATTTGGAGCGCGCTGCTCGTTGCGATCCTTTCCACGTCACTTTGCGCGCAAACCGAAAACTCCTACAAGACGATTGACGTGAAAGACGGCGGTTCGATCACCGGGCAGGTCATCTGGCAAGGGGATATTCCCAAAGAGGCCTCGACCGAAGTCCCCGTGGGCATCACGCATCAGGCGGCGTGCCGGTGCAAGAAGGTCTCGGTCGATCGGCTGGCGATCGAGGAGAAGACGCGCGGCGTGGCCGACTGCGTCGTCTACATCCAGCAGATCGCCGCCGGCAAGAAAATGCCCGCGCCCGGCATCAATCTGGCCACCGGCAAAGAGGCGGTGCTCGATCAGATCGGCTGCCGCTATGTGCCCGCGGTGATGATCGTGCCGCCGCGTACGGAATTGGTCATCACCAGCTCCGATAGCACGTCGCACAACGTGAATGCCCGCCTCGGGGCCGAATCGCGCTTTAACCTGCTGATAACGCGAAAAGGCGCGAAAGAGCACGGCCCGCGAACCGGCGTCGGCTCGCGGCCGGGCGTGATCTCGCTCAGTTGCAACGCGGGACATCCGTGGATGAGCGGTTACATTCACGTCGTGGAGCACCCCTACTACGCGCTCACGGATAAGGAGGGGCGTTTTGAACTGAAGGACGTGCCGCCGGGCAAGTACCGATTGTGCTGCTGGCATGCCAATTGGATCCCCCGTTTGCTGCGCGATCCAGTGGGCGCGGTAACGGAGGTGCAATACGGACGGCCGGTCGGGCTGACTGAAGGCGTAGAGGTTGTTGCTGGTAAATCAGCCAGTTTGATATTCAAACTGTCGAGCGAGGCCGCCGCAGCCGCTCCACCTAAAAAAACGGTTTCAAGCGAATAACCGGTGCTACAGGGCTGTTGGACAAGATTTTTTCGGACGCTGGTTTCAATGCGGGCGAAAGTTTCTCATCCGCGATATATAAGCGGTGCCGTAAGAAGTATTTTTCAGGAGGGTGCAAGAGCGGCAAGGGTCGCAGTCCCGAGAGTTTCCGCGGGAATTCGCGCCAAAGAGATTTGCCCGGCGCCGCCCGCGGGTTAATAATCTGGTAGACAACTGAACGTCGGCCGGGTTGCCCGGCTGGAGCGGCCCGAAGGGTGGATGCGGAAGGGACGCGAGCCTTTCCGATGGTCATCGCGAGACAAGCGCTCCCAATCGGGCAACCGGGCCATACGGGTCAGTGAGCCGCGGTTTCACTCCCCACCGCCTCGTCATTTGAATCTTCACGACAGCAGACGGATCGTCGCCGTGTGTTGAGAGGTGCTGAGCTTCAGACCGGGAAGCGACCGATATAGCCATGAGCGAAGGGGCAAGCCGAACAGCAACGCTGCAGCGCTAGAGCGGCCGCACGATGCGAACGGGGGAAGTTTATGTTGACGCTTCATCGTAAGTTGACCACCGATCAGGAGGCGGAGGGCGACTGGATCGGTCCCGCGCCGTGGATCGTCCTGCCGCCTCCGGGTCCGCAGGCCCAATCTGCCGTGGCTCGCGACCGGCGGTTGACTTCGCCGTCGCTGACGCGGCCGTATCCGCTGGTCGTGCGCCGCGCTCAAGGATCGGTCGTGGAGGACGTGGACGGCAACCGCTTCCTCGATTTTACCGCCGGGATCGCCGTGTGCTCCACAGGTCATTGCCACCCCAAGGTGGTGCTGGCGATCGAGCACCAGGCCCGGCAGCTCATCCACATGTGCGGCAGCGATTTTTACTACGAGCCGATGATCGCGCTCGCCGAAAAATTGGTCGAAATCGCCCCCGGTCCAGATGCCAAGCGCGTGCTGTTCACCAACAGCGGGGCCGAGTCGGTCGAAGCCGCCATCAAGCTCTCGCGCCACTACACGAAACGAAAAACGATCATTGCCTTCGAGGGCGCGTTTCACGGGCGGACGATGGGCGCTTTGTCGCTGACGGCGAGCAAATCGCGGCAGCGCGAACAGTTCGGCCCGCTGGTCCCGATGGTCGAACACGTGCCTTATGGCGACGTGGACGCCATCGAGAAAAACATCTTCAAGCGGATCGCCAGCCCGGATGAAGTGGCGGCCATTTTCGTCGAGCCGATCCAGGGCGAGGGCGGATACCTGATTCCGCCGCCGGATTTCCTGCCGCGCTTGCGATCGCTGTGCGATCAGCACGGCATCCTGCTGGTGCTGGATGAAATCCAGAGCGGCATGGGCCGCACGGGCAGGATGTTCTGCTGCGAGCACTACAACGTGGTGCCGGACATCCTGCTGCTGGCCAAGGGCCTGGCCAGCGGCATGCCGATCGGCGCGCTCATCGCCCGCGAGAAGATCATGAACTGGTTGCCCGGCGCGCAAGGCTCGACGTTCGGCGGCAACCCGGTGAGTTGCGCCGCCGCGCTGGCCACCATCAAGTTGATCGAGAAGCAGTTCATGGCCAACGCCGCGCTGCTGCACCCGATTGCCATGCACAAGTTGCAGCGCATTGCCGCGCACCGCAAGAGCATCGAGGCCGCCCGCGGGCTGGGGCTGATGCTGGCGGTGGACGTGGTCAAGGACGGCCGTTCGCACGACCCCGACCCGCAAATGCGCGACCGCATTGTGAACGAGGCCTTCAGCCGCGGCCTGCTGCTGCTCGGATGCGGCGATTCCGGCATCCGCTTCACGCCGCCGCTGTGCATCAACCGCGTCCAGCTCGAGATCGGGCTGGATGTCTTCGATGAGGCCGTCGCCACGGTGGCATGACATGCCGCGGTCCTGATGCGCGGTCCCATAAAATACCAAACTCCCGCGCTTTCGGCGGTCCAGATTGACATTCAGTTATCCTCCGCTAACATCAGAGGATAAGCGTTGCAATCGCAGCGCACGCGGAGGGCACGCCTCGAGCCGTTTTCCCTCGCGTCCTAAAATCGTGCTGTATGGGAAGGTCCAGTGCCAAGCCGTCTACGCGCTGATTTCCAGCCCGAGGAACTGTCGGCGGTTCTCGCCCGCTACGATCTCGGTGCCATCAATCACATCGAGAAGCAGCTCAAAGGCTCCCGCCGTTCGCCGAAAGCCATCATCACTGCTGACAAGGGCCGGTTCCTGCTCAAGCGCCGGGCCAGGGGCCGCGACCATCCGCTGAAAGTGGCCGCCGCCCACGCCGTGCAGCAGTATTTGACCGCCCACGATTTTCCACTGCCCGCGCTGATCCCGCTGAGCCACAGCGAAGAGACGATGGTCATCCTGGACGAACAGATCTATGAAATGTTTGAATATGTCGAGGGCGGGCCTTACGACCGCTCCCTGGAAGCGACGTTTGACGCCGGCAGCGTGCTGGCCACGTTCCATCGTTTGCTGCGAACATACACCAGCGAGTGGGAACCCTCCCGCCGCGGCTATCACGATGCGACGCTCGTGCGCAGCAATCTGAACGGGATACCCTCGGGCATTGTCAAGGACGACAGCGTGGTCGGGAAGGAATCAGAACTATTATCTACTGTATCGCAATTGTTCGACGCGTATGAGACCGCGGCCGAGCGCGTCAACGATGCCGGCTTTTACGAGTGGCCGCACCAGACGGTGCATGCCGACTGGCATCCGGGCAACATGCTCTTCCTCGACGGCCGGGTCGCCTCGGTGATCGACTATGACTCGCTGCACATGCTGCCGACGGTGACGGACCTGGCCAACGGCGCGCTCCAGTTTTCGATCATCGGCGGCCAGATGGACCCCTTGCAGTGGCCGTCCGAGTTGGATGAGGATCGGCTTCGGCGGTTCATGCTCGGCTATGATCCGGAAGGGGCGCTGCCGCTGGAGCATATCCGGCTGCTGCCGGCGCTGATGATCGAGGCCCTCATCGCCGAGTCCGTCCTGCCCATCGCGGCGACCGGCTCTTTCGGGCGGATGGAGGGGTTCCGTTTTCTCCAGATGATCGCCCGCAAGGTTCGCTGGCTTGAACAGAACGGCGACCGTATGATGGCGCTGGTGCAGGTGTGAGTGCATGATCGAGGGTTTGCGGGGACGAAGATGACCTTGCTGCACGTTTTATTGCTGAGCTCGCTGGCCGGAGCGGCGGATTCACCGCCGACCACCGCGCCGGCGGAGCGCTCCGGCGGCCGCCCGGTCAGCGAGCAGCAGGTCGAGCAGTGGATGCAGGCGCTCGGCCATCCGCGCTATGCGATCCGCGAGGAGGCGACGCAGCAACTGTGCGCGATGGACGCCCAGCATCTGCCGCTGCTCATGAAGCACTACCGCGCCGAATCGCGGTATGAGATGAAGCGGCGGATCCGCTACGTCGTCGAGTACATTTTTCACCGCGATCAGATCGTCGGCCGCGACGGCTTCATGGGCATCATCCTGGGCAGGACGTTGGTCGCCGAGTTGACCGACCCGGTCACCAACGACACCACGCTCGGGGTGTCGGTCATGACGGTGAAGCCGGAATTCGCCGCCGCACGCGCCGGCATGAAGGACAACGACGTTATCATCGCTTTCGAGAACAAGCCCATCCCCCAGGACCAGGGCACTCAGAAATTCGTTCAGATGGTGCAGAGCCATCGCCCGGGGACGACCATTGCGCTCCGGGTGCTGCGGGCGGGAGAAGTTCGCAAGATCACGATGGAGGTAAAAGCAGACCCGACCCAGGCGATCAGCGGCGCCAAGTTCAGTGCGATGCCGCCGGACATGGCCGCGAACCCGCAGGGCGTCTGGGTCAGCGGCGTCGCGCCGGGATCGGAAGCCGCGGCATCCGGAATGCGCGCCAATGAGATTCTTCGGTCCGTCGATGGCAAACCGGTGGACAGCCCGCAGTTCGAAGCCCTGCTTCGTGCGCCGCATCCGGGCGGGAAGATGACGCTGGAGGTCGCGCGGACCGAGGTCGTCCCGCTCACGGTGACGCTCGGCACCCGCCCGCCGGAGTTGATCGACGCCAACATGGCCCGGGACAAGGCCGAGGCCCAGGCCCGATTCCTCCAGTGGTGGCAGGATCAGGGCGGCGATCTTTCCACCCGCCCGCCCGAGCTTACCCGCGGCGGCAACCAGTCCCAGAACCCGCGCGTCGCGCCCGAAACATCCGTCATCCCGTGATGTCATCTCTAACGTTTAGCCGCGGTTTGAAAAACCACGGTCTTACCGCACGCCAAACTCCGCCAGCATCGCCGTCACCAGCTCCATAGGCAGACCGACAACATTGGTGAAACTGCCTTCCACTTTTTCGATGAACGCATCGCCGCTGTCCTGAATGCCGTAGGCGCCCGCCTTGCCCTGCCACGCGCCGCTCTGGATGTAGGCGTCGATCTGCTCCGCCGACATGGCCCGCATGGTGACCCGCGTCACGTCGTGCCGCACGAGCCGCCGGCCGGTTGACTGTTGGCAGATCGCCACGCCGGTGATCACATCCTGCGTCGTGCCCGCCAGCGTGGAGAGAATTCGCCGCGCATCGTCGGCGTCGGCCGGCTTGCCGAAGATCCGCCCCTCCAGCGCCACCACCGTATCCGCCGCCAGCACCACGCGATCCGGGTAATCCTCCGCCACGCACCGGGCCTTGAAATAGCTCGCGATCTCCGCCAGTTCGACATCGCTGAACGGCCAATCCTGCGGCTCCGGCTCCAACTCCCGCGGCACCACAACCTCGAACGCGATCCCCGCCTCGCGCAAGAGCGCCGCCCGCCGGGGACTCTGCGATGCAAGGATGATTGGTTGGCTGTCGATCTCGTTCATCGCGGTTTCATTTCATGAAGTCAGTTTCTTGATCATCTTGATCGGTAAATACAAGTGGAATCGGTCATCGTGCAATTCGGTGAACCCGTATTTCAGATAGAATTCACGGGCCTGATCATCCAGGGCGTGCACTTCGACCGCTGCGATGCCGATGCTTTCAGAGAGTTCCGCCGATTGGCGCAGGGCCCGCACCAGTAATGTTTTGCCCAGGCCCTGTCCCTGCACGGTACGATCCACGGCCAAGCGCCCCAGGAGGACGACAGGGATGGGAATTTCGGGGAACCTCTTCTTCAAATCATCGGGAACATTCTGGAAATCGACGCGGCTGGTGGACAACGTGTAGTAGCCCACGACGCGTTGGTCGGCTGTCGCCGACACGTAGGTCTGGCCCAGGTTTTTTTGTCGATATTGTGTCGCCAGATACTTGATGAAGTTGTTGAGCAGTTCCTGGCCGCAGTCGAAGTCTTCCCGTCGATGCTCGGAATTGAGTTTCTCGATGGCCCAGGTCATGAGCGACCGGCATCCTGAAAGGCCTGTCGCAGCGCGGCGTTGGGTTCCTGATCCGTTTCCAGCAGGGCCAGGAAGATGTCCCGATCGCGGTCGGTGAGCCGGGTCAGGTGATGCTCCTGAATGGTCTCTTTGGCCGCTTCGACCAGAATGACGTTGACGTACTCCGTGACGGTTTGGCCGTTCAGCAGGGCGGCTTGTTCAATCAATTCCTTGTTGGCCTGCGGCAATCTGAATTCCATCCGCGCGGGTTTGGTGGCCATGAGTCACTGCCTTTCCTGAAATCTCACTGCTTATTATACGGCAATCTTCCGTACAGACTCAATTTGCGTACGCATATCATTATAATCTTTTATTATATAAATACTTATATAAGAGCGACGAACGGAGGGAGACAGGCAATTGGTCTGTTCCGTGCCTTACCAGTTCAAACTCGATCGCCAGGCAGCAGCGATCTCGGAGAGGTCAATACTAAACGCCTCTGCCCTTCGGCCCCTGAATGAAAGTCTTGGACCCTGCTGCGGCTGCCCGAGTTGGATTGTCTTGAAAATATCTGCCGGCTTCAGGCGCAAACGAGATGAAGTTTGAAGAATGTACCCGCTCGGGACAGGCGATAACAAGTCCGGCCAATCTGATGCGAAGTTAATATCAATGCCACACTGTCCGGCTAAGGCCATTTCCGCTAGCGCAGATAGAATCCCGCCATCGCTCACGTCATGTGCCGCCAGCACGTCGCCGCCCGCGATCAGCTTTGACATAATGAAATGCAGAGCCGCAGTTTTGTTCAGATTGATCTCCTGCCAAGACCGAGCGGGGCTGCCGACGAAGTAGAAGCGCGTCCCTTGTATCGGCTTTGCGTCCATCGTCACGCACTTGCGGACCTCGTCGATCATGCTGACCGCGCTGATCAGCAGCGTGCCGGGGATGCGGATGCGGTTGTTGTGCAATGGGACGATACCGGCCAAATGCTGCGCGTCGGCTGGGTCGAGGGCGAACTCGTTGTTGAGCGAGTCCTTGCCGGAGATGAACGGCGTGCCGTAGGCCATCGCGGCGTCGTAGCAGCCCTGGCAGGCGCGGACGAGCGCGCCCATCGTTTGCGGGTCGTCGCAGTTGCCCCAGCAGAAGTTGTCGAGGATCGCGGTGCGGCGCGGGTCGCCGCCGACGCAGACGACGTTACGGATGGCTTCGTCGATCGCGGCCACCGCCATCCAATACGGGTCCACGTCGCTGAGCTGCGGGCAGATGCCGTTGCCGATGGCGATGCCGCGCGAACTGTCCAGTCGCGGCCGGATCACCGCCGCATCCGACGGCCCGTTTCCCGGCCCGACCAGCGGCTTGATCACGCTACGCCCCTGCACTTCGTGATCGTATTGACGAATCACCCATTCTTTGCTGGCGACGTTCAGAGATGAAAGACGTTCGAGCAGCATTTCGCGCATCGGAACCGAGTGCTGAGTGCTGAGTGCTGAGTGCTGAGTGTTCCGCGTTTCCCACGACGCTTCTTTCGTCGTCTTCGGAATTCCTTCGTGCAGAAATTCGGCGTCGATTTCGCCGACGGTCTGCCCCGCGAATTTCACCAGCAGCTTGCCGTCATCGCGGAACGTGCCGATCACAGTGGCCTCGACATTTTCCGCATCGCAGATGGCCCTCAGCGCGGGCCAGTTGGCGGGTGGCACGCTGAGCACCATGCGCTCCTGTGCCTCGCTGATCCAGATCTCGTCGTAGCGCAGGCCGCTGTACTTGAGCGGGACTTTCTCCAGATCGACGTTTGCTCCGAGTTTGCTGCCCATCTCGCCAACGGCGCTGCTCAGGCCGCCCGCGCCGCAGTCGGTGACGGCGGTGTAGAGGCAGCCGCTGGCATGATCGCGCGCCGCCAGCATCGCATCGAGCACCTGTTTTTCGGTAATGGCGTTGCCGATCTGCACGGCATGTGAGAATTCGTCGGCGTGCGTATCGGTCAACTCGGCGGACGAGAACGTGGCGCCGTGAATGCCATCCCGGCCCGTTCGACCGCCCATGAGCACGATAAAATCGCCCGGCCGCGGTCCCTTGTGTATCCGGTCGCGCGGGATCAGGCCAACGCATCCGCAGAACACCAGCGGGTTGCCGAGATAGCGGTTGTCGAAAACGATCGCGCCGTTGATGGTGGGAATGCCCATGCGGTTGCCGTAATCGCGCACGCCGGCGACAACACCCTTGAGCACGCGCCGCGGATGCAGCACGCCCTTCGGCAGCGCCGCCATCGGGAAGTCCGGATCAGCCACGCAGAAAACGTCGGTGTTGGCGATCGGCTTGGCTCCGAGGCCGCAGCCCATGATGTCACGGATGCAGCCGCGCACGCCGGTCGCCGCCCCGCCGTACGGCTCAATTGCAGATGGGTGATTGTGCGTCTCCGCCTTGAACGCGATGCCGTAATCCCGGTCGAACGCGATGATTCCCGCGTTGTCCTCGAACACGGACAAGCACCAGTCCACTCTGCCGCTGTCGATCAGTTCGCGTGTGGCCCGGGCGATGGTGTCTCGGAGCAAATTGTCGTAATTAATCTCGACCTCGACCTCGTCCACGCCGCAAGCGGCGCTTTCGCCCCCTCGCCCTCTCGCCCCTTCGCCCCCTCTCCCCCTCTCATCCTCTGTGTTCCGCAATCCGCAATCCGCAATCCGCAATGGCATCGGTTCGCCCCGATACCGCACCGCGCTCTTCAGCGTCTTGTGCACGCAGTGCTCGCTCCACGTCTGGGCGAATGTCTCCAGCTCCAGATCGGTGGGCTCGCGCCGCTGCCGGCGATAATGGTCCTGAATCGCCCGCATCTCCGGGAGCGACAGGAACAGGTGCCCCTCGCGCGAGAGCTTCATCAGCGCGCGTTCGTCGAGTTCGCGGATGGAAATATGACGCAGTTCAAACTGGCGGCTGGGCGCGACCGGCAGATGATCCGGCCGCGGATCGTGCCGGCCAAAGCCGGTCAAATAGACATCTTCGATGCAATCGTTGGAGAGCAGGCGGCGGGCGATGAAGGTCAACTCGTCGATCGAGGCGACACCGGCCAGCCGATACAGCCGCGCGGTGGAGATCGCCAGCCCGGCCGTCGGTGCCCCCATGTCGGCGATGGCCGCCAGCGTCGAGGCCGCGACCGGGTCCATGACACCGCCCTTGAGGTGTACTTCGATCGCGGCATCGAAGCCGGGGCCGGGTAGCGTGAGGTCGTCGCCGCCGCCGCGGTAGCTGAAAATCTCCGTGATCGAATCCGCCAGCAGTTCACCGGCAATCCGTTTAACCGCCGGCGACGGCACATTTCCTTCGAGCAGGAACAACCTGCTGAAAGCCACTCGCCGCACATGCGTCAAACCCAGCTCATGAATATCGCGAAGAACGGCCGCGCCTTGCGCATCCAGATCCGGCGCTTTCGGTGAAATACCGATCCGCCAGAGCGGTGCGTTTTGCGTTTTCCCCGCGGCCAGTGTGGTCATGGCGGCAACACCTGTTTGCGATAGCGCTGAGCGACCCAGCGGTCGCGTGTTCTCTTGCGCGCGTTCAACCATTTCAGCAGAGCGTGCATATCCTTGCGGTTCAAATACCCGCGAAAACGCTTCAGCTCGTCGATCAGCTCATCCGTCGCCCGCAGCATGGCCTTGCGGTTCGCGCCGAAAATGTCCACCCACATGCCCGGCTCGCCGCTGGCGATGCGCGTGGTGTCCGCAAAGCCCGGCCCCGCCAGGTCGATCGCCGACTTCCGCTCAGCGAGCGCGACGAGTGCGGCGGCCACCGCGTGCGGCAGGTGGCTCACGCGGGCCAGCAACTCATCGTGCCGCTGCGGCGACAGCACGACCGTTCGACCACCTAATACCTCCCAGAACGAGCGGACCCACCGGACCGTGCCGGCGGAGGTCCGAGCCGTCGGCGTCACCAGGCACAAGGCCCGCTGAAACAAATCCGCACGCGCGAATTCCACGCCGGCTTTCTCCGACCCGGCCATCGGATGCGACCCGATAAAGTGTACGTCGCGTGGGAGCATCCGGCCGGCCAGCCGAACGACCTCCACCTTCGCGCTGGCGACATCAGTGACATACGTGCCGGGCTTCAGTGCGGGCGCCATCCGCTCCAGCAGCGGCCCGAACTGGCTGATCGGCGTGCAAAGGATCACCAGTTGCGCGCCCGCCACAGCGCCCACGTCGCGCGTCACCTCATCAACGGCATCGACGGCCAGCGCTTTCTTCAGCGAGGACATGCGGCGACCAATCCCCACCAGCCGCCCGGTAAACCCCGCCGCCCGCAGGGCCAGACCGATCGAGCCGCCGAGCAGACCCACCCCCACGATGGCGACACGCTCTAACGAATTGATTCTAAAGGTGTTATGCACAGTTTAGGCCAGCCAGGGACTGGCGGTACTTTAGCGGCGCGCCTCGGGCGGCGTCAAATACCGGCGGATTCCCTTGCTAAAGCCTGACAAAATGTTAACCTATGGGGGGTTCCGTTTAGCCCTGTGGCGCGGGGTATCGGGGCCAGTGGAAGTGTGTTAAGTAGCATGTCTCCAATGAATTGAGTAAAAGTCGCTTATGAGTATTCAGCCGCAAGCGCGTCCGTCGAGCGCGGGTAACTCCGCCGCCGGGGGAATTCTCGAATTCGAAAAACCCCTCGTCCGCATCGAGCGGGAGATCGTCGAACTGGAGACCCTCCAGGCCGAGACCCAGCGGGACCATTCCACCGACATCCGCGGCCTCCGTACCACGCTGGAGAGCCTGACCAAACGGACCTACGCGAATCTGACGCCGTGGGAAACCGTGCTGGTCGCGCGGCATCCGCGGAGGCCGGTCCTCCGCGATTACATCGACGCCTGCGTGAAGGATTTCTGCGAGCTGCACGGGGACCGCTGTTTCGGCAACGATAAAGCGATCGTCGCCGGCTTCGGACGCATCGGCGGGCAGAAGGTTTTGCTGGTAGGACATGACAAGGGCCGCGACACCAAAGAGAAGATCGAGCGTCACTTCGGCTGCCCGCACCCGGAGGGCTATCGCAAGGCCCTGCACAAGATGCGGCTCGCCGAAAAATTCAAGCTGCCGGTGGTGACGCTGATCGATACGCAGGGGGCTTACCCCGGCGACAAGGCCGAGGAGCGCGGCATCGCCCAGGCCATTGCGGTGAACCTCATGGAGATGTCGCGCCTGCGCGTGCCCATTTGCTGCGTGGTCATCGGCGAGGGCGGGAGCGGCGGCGCGCTGGGCATCGGCGTCGGGGACCGGCTGGCGATGTTCGAACACGCCTACTTTTCGGTCATCACGCCGGAAGGTTGTGCAGCGATTCTTTGGAAGACGGCGCAGAACGCGCCTCAGGCCGCTAAATCGCTGAAACTCACTTCCAAGGACCTCAAGAAGCTGAATCTGGTGGACGACATTCTCCCTGAGCCGCTGGGCGGCGGGCATCGCGACCCGGCGGCCATGATGGGCACCTTTGAGAAGTACATCGTGGAGACGTTGCGCGAGCTGAAGCGCGTTCGCCTGGATACACTGCTCAAGAAGCGATACGAGCGGCTGCGACAGCTCGGCTGTTTTTTTGAGAGCCCCTCCACCCGCAAGCGCACCGGCAGAAAATCGTCGGCTAAAACCAGTGGCAACAGTTCGAGCCAGGCGGGCGGTAAGGACCGCGGCAACTTGTTGCCGCAAACTCAATCGTCAGAGAGCGGCAACAAGTTGCCGCGGTCCTCGGGTTCGAACGGCAACGGGGCCGCCGGCGGCGCGTCAGCCGGAAACGGGCGACTGGCGGCATCCCGCATCCCGGCTCCCGAAATCGCGGACACGATCGGCCTCTCCAAGTAAAGCCATCTCACCTTCATGTTCCGCCGGAACGTTCGGGGGCGCTATCATGTCCGCTGTCGCACTGATTACCGATCTCTTCTTTGTGACCAAGGTGAAGGGCACCGCGGACGCCATCGGCGTCCCTCTCCAGATCGTTCGCACCGCCGATGCTTTGCTCGCGGCCATCGCCGCCGGCGCCGGATTGGTAATCGTGGACATGAATGCCGGCGGCGTGGATCCCGCCGAAGTCATCCGCCGATGCAAGGCGATCGAGCCGCCGCCGCGGGTCATCGCGTATCTGTCGCACGTTCAGCAGGAGCTGGCTACCGCCGCACAAGACGCCGGCGCCGACCTCGTGCTGCCGCGCTCAAAGTTCAGTTCAGATCTGCCCACGCTGCTTCAGTAGAACCTCTTCTGAGAACCTTGCGGACGATACTCAAAAAAAGCGGCTGCGCGCCCGGAGACGCGACAGCCGCTTGGATATTCGGGTAACCCCGGGCCGCTCAGGCGGCCTGGATCAGAGGGGCCGGATCAATACTGGTCATACGTCTTGGTTCCGGCATCGTCATTGTCGTTGGCGTTGGCGATGATGTCGCCGGTAGTCGGGTTGTAGACCCAGCCTTCGCCGGAGCTGACGCTGACCGCGGGCGGCGTATTGGTGCTGTCAAACTTGACCGTCGTCATGCCCTTGTTGGTGCCGACGGGCAGAGGCGGCATGCCCTTGCGCAGGTAAGGCCCGAAGACGAACCCGTTGGCGACGTCGCGGGTCGCTTTGGTCTCCCCGTTCCCCTTGGAATACATCGTCATCTGATTGGTCAGATCGGCCGCGGCGCCCGCGCTCCCGCTCCCGTCGCTCTTCTTGGCGCCGGGGAAGTCGCCGGTGTGCTCGCTGGCGTACAGCTCAACCGCGTTACGCAGCACGGAGAGATTGCTCGACAGCGAGGATTCGCCGGCACCCTTGGATCCCCGGCTCACACGGGGGATGGCAATGGCCGCGATGATCCCGATGATCACGATCACGATCACCAACTCGACCAGACTGAAGCCGCGGTTAGCGTGCTTCTTCAATGTCCGTTTTCTCGATTGCATTATTGGTCCCTCTTTCTTGGAGTTCCCGAATACGCGCGATCGCCTCGGCTCTCGCGATACTGCTCTGGCCGGTAGGATCGGTCAGCGAATGACAAGGCTTCACATCTGACATCGAAAAAAGAAGCGGGTGGGATGATGCCGTAGCCGGTCTGATAAAACGCGCATGGGGGTTTCCGCTGCCGGGGTCCGGATGGGTTGTCGCTCAGGGCGCGCCGGCGGGGGATGTGGTTATGGGCGGCTCTTTCGTTGCGGCGGAAGTCGGTTTCGAGGAGGGCGGCGCCGCGGCCGGCGCGGAGAGCGTCGTGGCGCGAGGCTTAAGCACGGGCGGCTCCACGATTATCGGAATCGCCGATTCCAGATGATACACCGGCAGCGGCGGGTCGGCCGCGAAGACGTTCTTCTGCACGCCGGCCAGTACGCCCTCCAGCCGCGCGGCGGAAGGACCGTCCTTGGTGCGAAGTTGCTCCAGCCAGCCCTTGCCGATCCGGCATTGCAGCCACGCGATCAGCCGCCGTTTGGAATCGACCACTTCTTCCTTTTCCCCGCGCGACCAGCGGCTGCACACCGCCCGCATCCGAATGGTCAGTGCGATCGCGCCGGCCTGCTGGTTGGCCTCGGAAAGTATGCGGCACCGCAGCAACCGGCTCATGAAATCGTATTCAAGCTGCTGCGGTTTTTGCAGAGCGTCGGGCAATGACGTGAGCGCCCGCTCCGGCCGGCCGGCGAGGTACCACCCGAACGACTGCCACAATAACGCCGACGCCGCGATCGCGGGATCTTCCGACTCACGGGCGCTGGCCAGCGCGACCGCCGCCTGCTCACATCCGGATTGAACCTTCTTTTTCTCTTGGTCGCCGGCTGCGGCCGAGAACAGGGTGGCGAACGCATCCAACGTGCCGGCCGCGGTCCTCAAATCGCGCCGGCGATCATTCCCGCCGGATGGTTCCGCCTTGAGCAATGTACGAGCGCGGTCAATATGTTCGTGGGCCGCCAGGCTCGACTCCGCGATGACGCGCAGATCTTCGGTCGCGGGCAGGCCGATGAGCCATCGGGTGGCGGGCCGGGCGGCGGGAACGGCCAGCAGCCAATTCGCCAGGGCCAGATGGGCCGCGGCTTCATCCACCGGCGTTTCGGCGGCATCAACGGTTTTCTGCAAAGTCTCACGGCGGTGGGACGATTTGGTCGGCTCCTGCGGCTCGGCCAATTGTCGAGCGAGATCCAGCGTGAAGGCGGCCCCTGGCACGGCCACGGGCCGTCCCGTGGCGGGCTGCGGCTGCGTCGCCGGCAACGTATCAACCGCCGCCAGCGCCGGTGCGGCCGACAGCAACACCGCGAACGTCATACCGAGTCTCAAGTAGCGTCTCGAATACTGATTCATACCCGCGTAGCCTGTCGCAACACGGGCGTCAGGTCAAGTCAAGTAGGGTCCGCTGTGCGGACCATCGCGTGACGAGGATGGTCCGCAGAGCGGACCCTACATGGCTCGCAAAACGCGCCGCGCTGTTGTAGAATGGCGTTATGGCACCCGAGAATTTCCAGAATGCGCTCAGCGCATTGCGGCAGCGGCAGCCGTTTCGCCCGTTCACCGTTGAACTGGTCAGCGGCGACCGTTTCGAGGTGGACTTTCCCGACGCCCTCGTGTTCCGCGAGGGCGTTGCGGTCTTCGTAGGCCCCGGCGGCGTCCCCGTGCTCTTCGACCACGAGAGCGTCAGCCAATTCATCGGCGAGCGAAACACCGCGGCCTGAGCAGCAAGCGTTTAGCCAATAGTCAGGCAGGCAGGTCAATCCCGATGGAACATCGGGACCACGACCATCGACCCGTAGAATACGCCGTCGCCCCGCCGGATGATTGAAGGCAGGTCTTCGACCTGCCCACCGGACTCGGCTCGGGTTTGTTCGGCATCGCGGACGACCGCGACCTCGTGCTTGCCCGGCTCATTGTCATTATAATGCGGAGATGGAGGTGTGGTGATGCCTGCAACCATCAATGCCCACATCGTGGTCGATGAAAAAGGAGTCGCGTGGATCGATGACTCCAACGTAAAGGTGATCGAAGTCGCATTAGACATGATCGCCGACCGCATGTCACCGGACCAGATTCATCACCAGCATCCTCACCTGTCGCTGGCCCAGGTTCATGCCGCGCTGGCTCACTACTACGACCGTCAGGCCGAGTTTGACGCGCAGATTGCCCGGGACCGGGATGAGATCGCGGCGCTTCGCTCGCGGGCGGGCGATTCACCCGCGCTTCGGAAACTCAGGGCCGCGGGCCATCTCCCTTGAGCCTCTTGCTCTATATGGACGTGCACGTTCCGTTCTCGATCACGCGCACCTTCGTGAATCTACTGAATGGTGCGATTGAGAAGGGTGAGAAGTTTTTGGATCAGAGCCCGGTGATCGGACTTGGAAAGCTGCCCAAGGGGACGAAGGATAAGGGATTCATGGAGCGTGAACAGCTTGGTGACGAGCACAGCGGAGTCCATGGCCAAACCGTTTTTCGGCGATGCGGCAACCACAAGATCGTCCGGTCCGGCCTGCTCGATGCGGGACGTGAAGAAGGCCAGCAGATGGTCCTGCCCGCGGGACAGCAGAACGACCGCCGGGCGTTTCTTGCTCCGCGAGAGATCCGTAAAGGGAACCTCGACCAGGACCACGTCGCCCGCTCTGAGGTCACTCATAGAGGTCGGGCTCATCTCGCAGGAAGTCGAATGACGGATTATGCGTCAGAAGGGCAAATTCAAAGGATTCGGATTCCCCAGACTTCACCAGGTGGACCTCGATCGATTCCTCTCCCGGCGGGATGGCGTCGGCTAATTCCACGTGCCAGGGGTCAATCAATTTGCCCTGAATAATCACCATGCTTTTATGATAATCTCCAGCGGCGAAGAGAACAAGGTTATTTCGAAGCGAAACGCAGACCCGTGTGGCGGACCATCCCTCGCCCCTTTGAATTCACTGATCGCTGAAAGCTGACGGCTGAAAGCTCGCTCGTTTTGCCTTTTTGTATTTCTCCTGTCTCCTGTCTTCCTTCCCCCCGTCCCTCATCCCTCCCGGTTCTCCGCGGAGGCCTCCCTCCGCCCCAATCGATTGACCCTTGACACGCGACGCGGGCAAGGCCCGCATGGAGCCGCTTCGCGGCGTGTCGCGTGTCAAGGGTTGATAACACGTGGATTGTTCCGCGCGGGTGGGCATCGGCCGGAACTCGGCGTTCGAGCCCGAGCCAGAAGATGGCCGGGGGGAATGGTGGGTCTTCGACCTGCCCTACCGGGCTACTTCGTCGTGATGTCCTTGAGTTTGATCCAGTCGAAGCCGACGCCGGTGGACGGGGCTCCGCTGTAGCGGAACCAGACGGTGATGACCTCCGCGCCGGCCGGCATGGGGATATCGAGCACTTGGGATTCCGGACCGGGCTTGTCGGTCGAACGTTCCACGAACTTGCCCTGAGTGGTTGAACCGGGGCCGAAGGAGGCGACCAGCGCGGCGGGTGTCCCGCCGCTGCCGTCGGGAAGCGGTGCGGTGCCGGCCATCTGTTCCGCAGTCAAGGTGACATCTTTCCCGTTTGGAACGGCGTGGAACGAAAAATACCAGTTGTCGTGGACCTGATCCATATCCAACGTATTCATTCGAACCCAAAGCCGATAGGTGTGACCGGGCGTCAAGCCCAGGAACTTGCGGCAGACGCCTCCAATTACGTTGGACGAGCGTGTCTTGATCAGCTGATAGAAGGGCTTGTCGTCGGGTTTGAGTGGAGCCTTGGGTTTCTGCTCAAATTGCTTCCATTCGCCCTTTGTACCCTGTTCGAGGAGTACGGATACTGACTCTGGATCGCGCGACCAACGTTTCCAGTTGGGACAGATCCCGCCGGTGAATGGCTGTGTATCCAGCTCCTCCTGGTAATTGTCGTCGTAGTTTAGCGTGATCACCGCGGCGTTCGAAAGGACGCCGTTCCGACAGGCGATGACAGTAATTCTTCGCAAGCCGTTGTTGGAGCGGAATTGATCGCGGTCGATGATATTCGGCGGAAGCTGCTGCTTGCGAGGCGGCCCCCATCGCCCGGTAACGCTTGTCGAGGTGCCTGGCTGCTCGTTGGCAAAATTCGCTTTCACGGCATCATATGGCTCATCGGGGTTCTCCCAGCGCAGGGAAACATTCTGGCTCTCCGGATCATAGACAGCACTCAGCGAGGTCGGAGCTGGGGGAATACCTAAGCCGGTCTCTGTCCCCGCGAATATGTAGTTTCCCGGGAATCCGCCGAACGCTGTGAGCAGTTTGCCCTCCGGGTGTATTGGTGGAACGCCAGCTCTCTCCTGCCCGTGCTCATCGACGTAGTGCATCCGTGCGTGGTCTGGATGAAATGGACTGAGCTCGTTCACAGCGGCGGCCATGCGGGCGATGACACTCTCCGCGCTCTCGCCTGCATGCGTTTCAACTCTGATGTAACGCGGGTTCGGATTAATCATTTCAAGGAGGACGAGCTCGCCACCCTTCGCAATCCCATCAAGCTTCACGTCATGGAGCGCCGCCCGCATGGCAGGCGCGCCTCTTTCGGGCACAAGTTGGGTGAAGCACTCGGCTCCCCCGCCGGCGATGACATCACCCGCACTGAGCAGCGCGAGCACTGGAATAACAATATGACAAAGGCTCGCTGGGCGTTTCATTTGGGAATTAAAGAGGGACATCACGGATTTTTCTTTCGCGGCCTGCCGGGGTTTCGGAGGGTAAACAGATGATCCAATCGTCGAGCGGTTTGCTGCACCCAACGCTCCCCGCCCCAGGCCAACAAGTTGCCGCGATCCTACCCTACCACAATCGACAGTGGGCTTCACTATTTGACGGCGGTCGAACGACAAAATAAACTCCGGGTTTGACCGTTGAATTCACCTCCGTCAACGGGAACGGAGTAGCCAATGACGGACGGCCTGCCTTACATCGATACGGGGTCGGAATTCGGCGAGCTTGAGGACCGCCTGTATTCGGCCGTCGATTATCGTGCCGGCGGCTCATTGCCCGGGCGATTGGTTCGATCGAATGTGTTTGCCTGGGCGCTGTCGTTGTCGTTGCATGCCGGGATCTTTTACGCCTTCTATCACGTGGTCTATCGGGAAGAGGCCCCGCCGAAGCGGCTGATTATTCCGGAAGCCCGACTGGTCGGCGCGATCAACGCACCAGCGGCGATGCCGACGGTCCCGCTGCGTCTCGCACAACAGCCGGAGCCGCCTTCGGACCCGATCGCGGCGCTGAGTCCCGACGACTTGCCCATCGCGGCGGGAACATCCGAGGCGGTCCCCGAGCTGCCCTCGTTGAGCTCGCCCATCGCGCAGCCGGGCATTGGCGGCCCATCGCTGTCGTCGCCCGGCGGCTCGCCTGGCGGAGCGCCGGTGAGCAGCTTCTTCGGTCAGGCCGGCAATGCCTACAAGATCGTCTACGTGGTGGACGTGTCGGCATCGCTGATGATCTACATCGACGAGATCGTGCGGGAGATGCGCGAGTCGGTCCGCGACCTGCTCCCGACGCAGCGGTTCCACATCGTGCTGGCCCGGCCGGAACAGGTCGAGGAGTTCGCGCCGCGGCGGCTGGTGCCGGCGATCGGCAAATACAAGACCGATGCGATGGCGTTCCTGGGGACCATCACCGGCCTGCCCAAACCCGGCGCGGCCGACCCCATCGAGGCCATGAAACGGGCGTTCGCCGCGGGGCCGGAACTGATCTATTTTCTCACCGACGGCGATTACGAACTCATCCAGAACGATCTCGAAAAGACGCTGGCTCAGCTCAACGCCAAGAGCCAGGTCAAGATCACCGTCATCGGCTTCGATCCGTCGCCGAAGCCGCGGGCACTGCTGGAGCGCATCGCCCGTGATCATGGCGGATACTTCCGCGTGGTGGAGCCGAAGTGATGTGGGGATTGCGAATTGCGAATTGCGGATTGCGAATCCGAACCCCGCACGCAAGTGCGGAGCCCGGCCCCGCACTTGCGTGCGGGGTTCGGATTCGCAATCCGCAATTCGCAATTTCCCTGACGATTCTCTCTCGGATGACTGCCGCCGTGCTGGCGATGGCATTGCTCGCTGCTCCCGCCGTCGCCGATGTCGTCGCCGCCGCCGGCAAGCCGCCCGCGGTCGGGGTCGCCATCACGGGGCTGCGCGACGGCGAATTGTTTTATCGTCTGCCGGCCGGTCGTGAGATCAGCCGCCCGATCGAGCAGATCGAGTACCTCCAAGTGACGGGCTGGCCGTCGTTCAACATCGCGGAAAAGCAGCAGCGGGAACGACAACTCCGCCAGGCGGCATTAGAGTACGAGAAGCTGCTCAGCGAGTCGGTCGAGGCCCGACCCGCGGCGAAATCCGGCACGGGCCAGACCGGCGCGCAAGCGACCGCGGAAGGTCCGCTCGAACTGAATCGCCAACTGCTGGTGCAATGCCGGCTGCTCCGCGTTTATGACGCCGACTACCGATTCGACCGGGCGGTCCAGATGTATATCGACATCATCTCTTCAAGCGGCGGTCAGATCTTCCTGGACCGGCTGCGCCCGGTGCACGTGCCGGCGCCGGACTCGCAGTTCATCATTTCCGCCAGGGCATCCGTGGACGCGGCGGTTCAACGCCACCGCGGCGATACCGTCGGCGCCGCGCTGACGAAATGGCGGGAGAGCTGGTCGCCGGTCCGAATGAGCGAGAGTCAACCGGCGGCTGCGCCGGCCCGATTGGCCCCTCGTGCATCCTCGCGCCCGTCCGGCGACGAACGCGGTTCCGATAGCGCACTCGCACCGATCCGCACCGCCGTCGAAGCCGGCCGTTTTGGTTCCGCTTTACAGCAGATCGAAAAACGGCGCCAGGAAGCGGCCGAACCCGCGGATTCCTTGCGGGCGGAACTTTTCTATTGGCAGGGCCGGGCGCTGCTTCTGAAAGCATCCTCAGAGAAGGGCGAGGATGCCGCCGCCGACCTCAACCGGGCCGGTCTGGCGTTCATGCGCGTGAGCCTGCAATTTCCCGGCAGTACATACGCTGCCGAGAGTCTTTACCGTGCGGGAGAGCTTTGCGAGCGCTCGGACCAACGCGAACAGGCGTCCGCCCTCTGGCTGGAACTGGTGAGCGCATACCCCAATGTTAGCCCGTGGGCGGATAAAGCACGTGACGCTTTGGACAAGCGCCGGACCGGCAATGCGAGCAAGTGAAGATATTGAGGAATACTCATGCCTGATCTTTCAGTGATGACCGAGAGCGCGAATCACCTGTTGGCGGGAATACCCGTGCTGACCGTCGCCGAGGTCCCCTCCATCTCCGTGCTCAAGCACTTCGTCATCGACGGCGGCGTGATCACGTGGTTCATCCTCATCCCGCTGTCGGTGCTCACCGTGGCGTTGATATTTCACTACATGATCGCCATCCGCCGCGGCACGCAGGCGCCGGTCAGCCTGGCCAGAGCGCTGGTCAGCGCCGCCCGACAGGGCCAGATTCGCAGCATCCTCGAAATCACGCGCGAAGATGACACCATGCTGGGTCAGGCCGCGTTCGCCGGCGTATCGCACATCTCCGCCGGCCGCGACGCCGCATTCGCCGCCATTGACGAAGCCGTCGAGGAGCAGGCCAGCAAACTCCTGCGCCGCGTCGAATACCTCAGCGTCATCGGCAACGTCAGCCCCATGATCGGGCTGCTGGGCACGGTGGTGGGCATGATCCAGGCGTTCAATCGCATCTACGCGGCCGGCGGGGCGGTGCCCGAGGCCAGCAAACTCGTCGGCGACATCGCCATCGCCTTGGTCAATACTTTCTGGGGCCTGCTGATCGCCATCCCCGCCCTCAGCGCGTATGCCTTTTTCAGAAATCGGATTGATGCGCTGGCGGCCGAGAACGCCAAGCTCTCCTATAACCTCGTCTCCGCGGCCTCCGCGCAAACCACCCAACAGCGTGCGAGCGCGAGTGCCCCCGAAACCGAGGCGATCGTGAGATAGTTGCATCATGCACCGGATTCCGAAGCGATTCATCCGCGGGTCGTCCTGGCGGTTCAACATGACGCCGTTGATCGACGTCACGTTTCTGCTGCTCACCTATTTCATGCTGGCCAGCCATTACGCCTCGGCCGAAAAACCGGACATGGCCATCCCCCAGCCGGACCACAGCCAGGCCGCGGACCGCAAACCCGAGGAAAAGATCATCGTCAATATGCTGTACGAGGGGCCGAATCTCCCCGCGCAGCTTACCTATGGGCCGATGATGATGGATTCGCTGGCGGAATTGTCAGACCGACTGCAGAACCTGTCGGGCCGCGCCCCGCAAACCGAGGTCATCATCCGTGCCGATCGCCGCCTTCCCTATGGCCAGGTGCGGCAGGTTATGGAAACCGTGGCCGATCATCGACTGACGCACCTGCAACTGGTGGCGGAGTTGAGTGAAGCACCGTAAAGCAACAAAGCTCGATGGCAGAATTTGATCTATTTACTTCACCGGGTTCACCGCTCGCGGACGCCCCTGCCGCCGGGCCGCACCGCGTTCGTCGCGCCGAGCTGCGCCGGCAACGCCGCAGAGGCCCCAGCGCTCTCTCGTTGAACCTCACGCCGATGATCGATACGGTTTTCAATCTCCTGTTTTTCTTCATGATCATCAGCCGCTTTGGCGCCATTGAAGGGATGCTGCCGGCCAAGCTGCCCACGCGCGGCTCGCCGTCCGCAGCGGCAGCGGCATTGCCGCCGCGGACGCCCATCCGCATCCGGCTCCAAACGGATGCAAATCGTCCGGGGGAATGTCTGGTGAGCATAGACCACTTCGGTGAATCGGGCGTGGCGATGGCCCAGTTGGCCGGAACGCTTGAAGAGATCCGCAACCAGGCGGGTTTTGATTCCAATACGCCCGTTTATCTCTTCGCCGGCGACACGGTCGCGTGGGGCCACGTGGTGAACGCTTACAATGCCGCCCTGGCCGCCCGGTACGAGAAGATCTTTTTCGCCGGTGCGCCATGATGTTCCGCAACGGCCGCCGCTATCTCTTTTTACTGTATTTTACCCTTTCACCAGGAGTGGTACGGGCGCAGACGGCGTCAATGCCCGCCGCGGAGGTATTTGATGAGTCGGCATTTCGCGAGGGCCTGCGTCAGCGGGGATTGACGCACTGGCTCGAGCAATACCTGTCCGACACGCCTCCCGTGGATGATGTGGATCGCGAACTTCGCCGCCGCGAGAAACTGCTTCTCGATTTACAACGGCCCGAACTGTCCGCTCAGCAGCGGCAACAGATCGTCGAAGAGGCCGGCGGCATCCTGAAACAGTTGCTAAAGGCCCACACAGATCACCCATCGCGTCTTCAGTGGCGGCTGGAGCTGGCGCGGGACGCGATGGAGCGCGTCGATCCGGGCGTTTTTGACAAGCTGCTGCTCTTTAACCTGCCGGGCCGCGACCGGTGCCGCGCGAGTGAGTTGAGCACGCAGGCGGTGGACATCCTGGAGACGCTTCGCCAGCAGCTCGCCGAACAATGGCGATCGTTCGAAGCGCTCGATGAAGCGGCGATCGAGAAGCTGGCTGCGACGGGTGCATGGGTCGCGGTGGAGAAGCTCGACGCGCGGACCGCTCTGCTGGCGGCGTGGGCCCGGCTGTATCACGTCATAAGCACCGAGATGCCGCTGGCGCAACGGAAGGAGGAGTTTGTTGCGCTGCTCGATGAGGTCACGCAGCGCCGCGGGTGGACGCAGTTGCCCGCGGGTCATGAGGCACAGCGGTGCAGCGCGCTCATCATCGCCGCCATCGCCGCACGCGGCGCGGGCAGGCTCGCCGATGCCGACCGCTACGCGCGCGATCTGGTCGCCGTTGCGCAAAAGACGCCCGTCGGCGCGGATCGCGCTTTCTGGAAAAAGGCAGCACTGCTCGGCGTGCTCGAGCAGATCCGGGTCCTGATCGCCGCCAACAAGCTCGATGAGGCGACTACAGCCATCGAGCAGGCCCGGCAGTGGGCCGAACGTACGCGGCCGGATGATCTGACCACCGCGCTGGCCATCGCGTTGCTCGATAGCCGAGCGATCTCACAACGTGCCCGGACGGCAAGCGTCACGCAGCCGGCCGAATCCAACGGGCTGACACTTTCGGCCGGAGCGCTGGCTCCGCTCCAGCAGTTCGCCGCCCGCTCGCCGGCCCATCGCGATCTGCTTTATGAGACGGTGGGCGGCGCGTGGTCACACGAACCGCTCCCGGTCGAGCCGGGCCCTTTCGAGTTGCAGTTGCTCGCGGGGGCGGTGCTGTATGCGGAGCCATCCAATCAACTCGGCGCCGGCGAGACCTGGCGCATTTCGCGGTTCATCGCGCCGCTGGAGAGGGCGGCGAAATCTTTAACGTCAGATGAACCGGCGGCCGCAAGAGGGGAATACTTATTCCTGCTGGGCCGAGCGCATTACCTTCTGAACCAGCGGGTGGAAGCGATTGGATCACTGGCCGAAATCGTTGATAAATACCCCGAGCACGATCGTGCCGCCCCGGCCGCGGAACAGGCGACGGCCATCGCGTGGGAATGGCTCCAGCAGCCGCAGGGGCACGATTCCTCCGCCGCGCGGCAGGCGTTCGTCCGCGCGGGCCGCGTGCTGCGGACGCATTCGCCGCAAGCACCCGCCGCCACGCGGCTCCAGTTCTTTATCGCCCAGACGCTGGAGCAGGAAGGCCAGCTCAAAGCGGCGGCGGATGAGTATGCCGCGGTTCCAGCGGCGGATCGGCATCGGCTCCGCGCGGCGCTGGGCCGGGCCCGCTGCCTGCGGGCGCTGTTTTTGAATTCGACCGCGGGGTCGCGTCCTGCCGAACTGGCCGCGCGGGCGGCTGACGCGGCACGGAGTGCTGCCGCCGCGCTGTCCCCGACCGCAAGCGCGCCGGCCGGCGCGGAACGTGACGATAGCTGTCTGCGGGCCGAAATTCTGCTGCTGCTCGCGAACGTGTTGAACCATCCCTCTATTCACCAGTACGCCGAAGCACTGGCCGCGCTCAAGGATTTTGAAAAGAGCGCCGCCGGATGCCCGGCCGCGCTGGGGCCCGCGCTTCGCGAACGCATCCTCGCCCTGCGGCAGCTCAACCGGCTCGGCGAAGCGCGCGGCGTGGTCGAACAGTTCCTCAGGACCGATCCCGATCGCGCCGGTCCGGTGATGGCCCGGTTGCTCCAGGCCATGCGCGACGAAGTGAACGCCGCCGCCGACCGCGGTGATGACGCCGCGGTCAAAAGCATCGCCAAAGAGGCGGCCGAGCTGGCGGGCACGCTGCTGGATTGGTCGCAAAAGCATCCCGGCCGCATGACGCCGGCGGAGGAAACCACGATTCGACTCTGGCGGGCGTGGACGATCCTTGATGGGGGTTCGGCTGCGGAGGCGCTCAAGCTGTTCGACATATTGCCGCCGCCGGCAAGTTCGAGCAGCCGGCCTGCCGATACCGCTTTGAATTATGAAGTGCGCGTCGGACGGGCGGAATGTCTGCTCGCCCTGGGCAAGCATGATGAGGCCCTGCCGATCTTCACAGAAATCTGGCAGGCGACGCCGGAGCACTCGCCGCTGTGGTGGCAAGCCTTCGTCGGCAGCCTGCGCTGCCACAGCCGTCTCGCCAGCGACCCTCAGCAGATCGTGCAGTCCATCCGCCAGCAACGGCAGCTCGCGCCCGCCCTGGGCGGCCCGCGATGGAAACGAACGCTGGAATTACTCGAAGCGGAGAATCTCAACCGCGCTGCGACCGCGACCAGACCGCAGTGACTACCGTGCGTACTCCACCGCCCGCATCTCGCGGATCAGCGTCACCTTCACTTCGCCGGGATAGGTCATCTCCTGTTCGATCTTCTTGGCGATGTCGTAAGCGGTCTTCGCCGCCACGCGGTCATCGACCTTATCGCAGTCCACAATGACGCGGACCTCGCGGCCAGCCTGCACCGCATACGCTTGCTTCACGCCGGGGAAGGTGTACGCGATGCCTTCGAGCTGTTCGAGCCGCTTGATATAGCGTTCGAGCGACTCGCGTCGGCCGCCCGGCCGGGCGGCGCTGATGGCATCGGCGGCGGCGACCAGCGGCGTGTACGGGCTGGTCGCCTCCACGTCGCCATGATGACCCGCGATCGCGTTCAGCACTTCCGGCCGCTCGTTGAACCGCTTGCAGATGTCCGCCCCGATGGCCGGATGACCGCCCTCCACCTCGTGATCGACGGCCTTGCCGATATCGTGCAGCAGGCCGCATCGCCGGGCCAGCGCGCCGTCCAACTTCAGCTCGTCGGCCATGATCTGGCAGAGATACGCGACCTCGATGCTGTGCTGGAGCACGTTCTGGCCGTAACTGGTGCGATAGCTCAGTCGGCCGAGAAGATCGATCAATTTGCGGTTCAGCCCGCCGACATTGGCCTCCAGGGACGCTTTCTTGCCGCGCTCGAGGATCGTCTTTGCGATCTCTTCGCCCGTCTCGTTCACCACTTCCTCGATGCGGGTGGGATGGATCCGGCCGTCCTGGATCAACTTCTCCAACGACAGCCGCGCCACCTCCCGCCGCACGGGGTCGAAAGCGCTGACCACCACCACGCCGGGCGTGTCATCGACGATCACATCCACGCCCGTCGCCTTCTCAAAAGCGCGGATGTTGCGGCCCTCGCGTCCGATCACCCGCCCCTTCATGTCGTCCGACTGGATGTCCACCGTGCTGACGGTACTGGCGCTGGTATGCGCGGTGGCAAAGCGCTGGATGGCGGTGATGATGATTTCGCGCGATTTCTCCTCGGCCGTGTCCCGGGCATCGTTGAGGATCTTCTCGACCATCTCGCCCGCGTCGTGCTCGACCTCATGCTGGATGCGGTTCAGCAGCAGGGCCCGCGCATCGTTCATGCTCATGCCGCTGATTCGCAGCAACTGGCTGCGCTGTTGTTCCAGCGTCTCGTTGAGTTCCTGCTCGGCTTTGGCCAGTGTCGCTTCCCGATCTTTCTGTCGCTGTTCGCCCTGTTCGAGCATCCGCTCCTTGGTTGATAGCGTATCCAGTTTTTTGTCGAGATTATCCGCTCGTTTTTCGAGCCTGCGTTCGGCCTCCTTCATTTCGTCCCGGACCTGGGAACTTTGTTTTTCAAACTCCTCGATCTTGGCGATGAACTCCGCCTTGGCTTCCACATTGGCCGTCTTGACGACGACTTCGGCTTGGCTTTTGGCCTCGTCGACGATCCGGTTCGACTCCTGCCGGGCTGCGGCCAGACGCTGCTTGCCCAGGATCGAGAGGGTTACGTACGTTAACACCCCGCCCAGCAGCAGTCCGATGAGCACGAAGACCAGGTCGAGCGACGAGACTGCCAGTATTGCAGGCAGTCCCATGATTCACCTTCCTGTTCAGGTACATAAAACATCCTCCGCGGCTCGGACGGCTCACTGACGCCAGCAAGGGCTGACCGGCCGGCCCACGGCTATAAGCAATCATGTTCTCGGGGAATCGGGCGAGAAAGCGGCGGATGCGGCAAGCATCGGGTTGGAATTGCGAGGGGAACACATCAATCGGTGGCGTTACACGCACCGGTCGATGCTGGATCTGTAGCGATCCTGTGACGGTTGAGCTGTCAAACGGCGGTCAGCGGCGAATCCTTTGGGTATGTCGGCTCCTGAATCACTTGGGCACTGGAGTGGTTATCTCATCTTTAGCGTTTAACCACCCCGTTATCCCGCAAGTTCACTCCCTGCTGTGCTGTGATACGACTGTCAGCACGCAAGCCAAAAACCGACGCCTCATGCTGGCCGCAAATCCACTCCCAACCGAAGTCCCACTTCGGGCATCGAACGTGACGGCTGTCTGGCCTGCCAGACGCTAAACCGTCTCACGCGGATGCCCGGTTGAACATTCACCTTACCTTCGCAAATCCAAACAGCCGAACTTTCTCCTTCATGCCTGACGTTGCAAACACATCTACCGGCTTGCAACGGGCCCGATTTGCGGCAGGATGCGCCTTCCGGCGCGATCGCCCGCAAATCCCCGAAAAATCGAAACTTGCGCAGTAAAAGCGCAGTTTGAATTGCATTCATTATAAAGCCAATGCCAACCAGCCGTCAAGCCGCTGCCGATGAAATCGAGCACAACCTCACTGAAGGGCGAAACTTAGCCGGATGTGTCCCCGGCGATCAACTGAAGAGCTCGCTGGTAGTCCGCCGGTGTGTTCATCCGGAGGAAGGAAAAGCCGTCTGGATCGATATCCATATAGTCCTGCGGCGTTAACCATCGCATAGGGACGCGATCGAGTAAGCCCTGAAGTGCGTAGGCCCGCTCAGATAACAACTGTTCGACCATCGGAATAATGGAAGTGCGGTACACCGCGGGCAGCGGCTGGCGATGATCGGCGTGAATGGCCGCTATCGCATCATCCGCCGTTCCGAGCAGCGAGAGCATCCGGGCGACCAGCGACGGTTGAAGCAGCGGCAGGTCCACCGCCGCCGCGAGTACGGCCTCACAGTTCCGCTGCCGTGCCGCACGCAAACCGCTCAACAGTCCCTGCATGGGGCCGCACCCGGCCACCGTATCGTCAACACGCAGCACATTCTCGCCCACCGGGGGCAACTCCTGTCCGGCCGACGCCGCGAGAACGATCTCATCGACCATCGGCTCGATCAGCCGGACGATCCGCTGGAGCAGCGTCTCGCCGCCGAACGGCAGCCATTCTTTCGGCCGGCCCATTCGTACACTCCGGCCTCCGCAGATGATCACACCGCCGACCCGCATGGAACTTCCCCTTGAGTCTGTTCCCATTTAGACTACCACAAAGAGGGGCTGCTCAAGCCCGCGACCCTCGGACAGGTTCTTCAGCGGGCGGTGGAAACAGTCATGGCGAATTACTCCTTACTAACGGCCATCGGTGCGGACCGCCCGGGCATTGTCTCGGCCATCACCGGCGTGCTGCTGGAGAGCGACTGCAACATCGAGGATTCGGAGATGGCCCGCCTCGGGCCGGACTTCGCCTGCATGCTGATGATCCGCATGCCGGAGGGCATGGTCAGCAGCCAGCTCGAACAGCGGCTGGCCGGCGTCGGCTGCGAACTCGGACTCAGCCTGGATCTGCACGACATCCGGCCGGAAGAAGCGAGCGAGCCGCGATCGCTGCAACCCAAGCACGTCATCCATGTCTACGGCGCCGACCGCAAGGGGATCGTCCATCGCATCACCAAGCACATCGCCGACCGCAGCGTGAACATCACGAATCTGCACACCGAGGTGATCCATCATCAATCGCCGCTGTACGTGATGATGATCGAGGTGGAGATCCCGCCGTTCGTCGATGCCGGCCAGCTTCAGAGCGAGCTGGCCGCCATCGGTAAGCAGATCGAAGTGGTCGTCTCGATGAAACCCAAGGACGACGCGCGGTTTTGAGAATGCAGCGCCGGCCCCCCGCCCGCGGAAGCTGATGGCGTCGGTTGCGACAAGCACGCCGGGTGTTCCGTTCGGGTGCGCCGGCAGGACGGTGCGCGACAGGATACGCCACGGCTTCGTTTCGCTGTTTTTATTTTTCGACGGCGCCAGGCCCGCTTACTCCAGCGGCACTGCAAAGCGGGACCGCGCTGGCCACATTGCATGGGAGAACACAACCACTGGTCCGAAGGAAAGCCGCAGAGACCGGCACCTTCCTGTAAAGCAGTTGTCCGCCGCGTGAACAGCATGACCAGCGCACTTCCGCTATGATACTCTTTCGATTTTTGAAACCCTCTTTCAGGAGAATGAAATGCCATTACCCTCCGGCCGCTATATGACCGGCAGCAGCGATGTTCCTGTGTGGTTCACGATGCCCCGCGATGCGGCCCTTTCAGCCGACCCCTTTGAGGATGATGACGATCTGGAAGACGATGCGGAAGAAGAAGAACTAGACGATAACGCGGAAGAGGATGAGCTTGATGACGACGAGGAGGAAGACGACGACGAGCCCGAAGATGAGGAGGAAGAAGAAGAGCTGTAGAAGGAGGATGCTATACAGTGGCCCAACACGGCCCGGCGGCATAACCGTGCGAGGTTGTCTGGGAAATCTCGGCTTAGGGGTCCGCTGCGACAAGCACGGAGTAATCAACGTATCCCGGATTATGTGGCCTATTTGCGCAAGGAGGCCCCATGACATTTCAAGCAACACTGCATGACGGGAACCCCATCACGATTGAGGTGTCTGGCGCCGGCCCCAATATCTTGCTGCCGGTCAATCCGCATCCCGCCGAGGGTCCGAAGGCCGAAGAGATGAGGAAGTGGGGCGCCGATCCAGCTCTTGGCCATTCACTAGTCAACGGACTGACCGATTCCTATCGAGTAATCGCCTTTGACTACGACGGGCACAACTTGAGCTTTCCAAAACCGGACACGCTGACGCCTGACAATGTGGTCCGCGATATCCTTGCTGTCGCTGATGCGGCGGGAGCGGATCGGTTCGCCTATTACGGCTACTCCTGGCTCGGGATGATCGGCCTGCAACTGGCCATCCGCAGCGACCGCTTGTCAGCACTCATCATGGGCGGGTTTCCGCCGATGAACGGGCCGTATGCAGAGATGCTCCCCTTCTTCGAGGCGGTTCACGCGCAAAGCGGTGCACAACTCAAGGAGGGTGAGACGAATGATCCTTCGGACCCGGACAACGTCAAGGTCACGGTGTCCAAGGATACGACCCTGCAATTCGTCACGCTTTTCCAGGCGCTACAGGCTTTCGACGACGAGGCTGTCCAGTCGCAAATCAAATGCCCCCGCCTTTGCTTCGTGGGCTCGAAGGACGAAATCGACCATGGCGAGAAATGGGGCAATGTGCACGTCAGCTTGGCTGCACCGATTGTTAACCGACGAGAAGAGTTGGAGCATCTCGGCTGGGATGTCCGCGTGCTGGAGGGTCTTAATCACGTGCAGGCGATGCAGGCAAGCCAGGTTGTGCCGATCATTCGTTCTTGGTCGGTGTCGGCCCCCAAATAGGCATGGAGGGAAAATAGGGGAAAAACAGGGAAAACAGGGGGCAGTCACCTATTTCGCTTCCGTCGGCTTCGCGTTCTTTCCCTTTTCGGCCTTGGGCGGTCGGCCGACCGGGAGCGGGCGCAGACGCCGGACCAGGCGGTATTCCAGCTTACTCAGAAAACCATCTGTCGTGCAAGGTTCTACTTGTCGGGCCGGTCGCGGCGGTGGCGGCGGGCGCCGGCGGGCTCCGGGGTGACGGGGCTTACGGGGAAGGCGTTTACTTTCTCGGCCGGCTCGTCGAACTCGTCGCCGCGGAAGGTGCTGCCCAGGTAGCTGCGGCGCACGCGCGGGTCGTTGATCAGGTCGCGCGGCGAGCCCTCCGCGATCACCTGGCCCTCGTGGATGATGTAGCTGCGATCGGTGACCGACAGCGTCTCGCGCACGTTGTGGTCGGTCAGCAGGATGGCGATGCCGTGCTGCTCGCGGAGGCGGACGATCTCCTTCTGCAAACCTTCGACGGCGATGGGGTCCACGCCGCTGAACGGCTCATCGAGCAGGATCAACTGCGGCTCGGTCACCAAAGCCCGCGCGATCTCAAGCCGCCGCCGCTCGCCGCCGGATAAACTGCGTGCGTACTGCTGGGCCAGGTGCTTCAAGCCGAACTGGTCGAGCAATGCGGCCGCACGGGCGTGCCGCTCGCGCCGGCCGATGTGCATGGATTCCAGAATCGCCAGCAGATTCTGCTCGACGCTCAGCCGCTGAAACACGCTCGGCTCCTGCGACAGGTAGCCGATGCCGCGCTGGGCCCGCTTGTACATGGGCAGGGAGGCGATGTCTTCGCCGTTGAAGATGACCCGGCCGCCGTCGGGCGTGATCATGCCGATGGTGATGCGGAAGCTGGTGGTTTTGCCGGCGCCGTTGCGGCCGAGCAGGCCGACAATCTCGCCGTGCCGCACCGTGTAACTCACGCGGTCCACGACGGTCCGGTTGCCGTAGCGTTTGACGAGATCGATGGTTTCGAGCAGGTTGACGGAAGAGGGCATTAAACCTCACAGCTTCTCAAAAAAATCGGCACTCGGCGAAAAGTGGACAGCTTGTTGACAACGCGGCGTTCTCGACGAAAAACCGCCAAACCGGCTCTTCAGTTGCCGTCTGCGACGGACCGGCGCTCCACCGGATCACCGAACACGATATTCTCAACAAGGTGTCTGATTTCATAGACTTAGAACCGTCGCAAACACAACATTCGGGCCTTCTGAATCCAAACCAAATCTCATCGGCTGCTGCTCGCAGAACAATTGCAACACTGCTTTGATCGCCCGTCCAATGTGGATAAGTCGCCGGCTACCGAATCCAGCGCATCTGGCCAAAGTTAGGAATCAACCCGATTCCCGCACCCCAGGAAGGCCGATAGCCCGCCGGCCAGTATACAAAAAAGGCCTTCCCGATCAGTTGGTCGCCGGGCACGGTGCCCACCTGGTACTCACCGTCCAGATGACGAAGGTGCGGCCCGATCTCCCACCACATTCGCGAATCCTTGCTGGCGGGGCTGTTGTCGCCGCACATGAAATACTCGCCCGGATATTGCTGGCCATCATACGGGTGCGGCAGTCGGAGCATAATCGGAAACCCGGCGGTCCCCCAGCCCGGCCATTGATGATAAGGGTTCGTCAGGGAAGGCTGGTCCTGTGCCCTTTCTTCGCCCTGCTTCTGCGAGCGATAGTAAACGTCCCGCTCGATCGCGACATGCCGCAAACGGCATTGCATGTTCCGGGCGGCAATGCTCACGCGCGAAGGCTGTAAATCGGGCTCGCTGTCATCCTCTTTGGCCGCGAAGTCGATCAATCGACTCAGCTTCCTGGCATTGGGTGCATATTGAGCGGGCGTCGAGGCGATTTGTTCCTCACCGTTGACGAACAGGGCGACGCGGTAATCGAGGTTGATGAATTCGACCCGGACCGCCCGGCCAGAGGCGAATGCCTCTATTTTCTTCTCCCCGATCAACTGCCGTTTGCCGGGCAGGTTGGAGTCGGGGTGCAACCCGTCAATACGCAGCGTGCCATCGGAATGCAGATCGGCGACGAACTCGTCGCGATCGCGATTCATCCGCAGCGTGATGCCGCCGGTCCCGCTGTCCGGGAACCAGACAAACCGCAGACGCACGTCGCCGACCAGACGCCGCAAACCCTTATCGAACGTGCCGTCGTTGTTATAGGCGTAGAAATCTTCGATCGGCTTGCCGGCGAACTGAATGGCGAGCGGCTCGTCTGATGACGATATGAACGTGATCTCGCGCTGCGTCGTGTTCCACGCCTGCGCCGCGGCCGCATCGACCGGCTTCCAGCCGATCCGATCGCTCGCCGAAGGGGACGGCAGGCGCTCGTAGTTCGGCAGGAAATCATGATCGTATACGTTGAACCAGAGCGACTTCTGCGCGAGCGTGGCGTGCGGGATCTTGCGCTGAATTTTCAGCTTGGGGAGCAACTGCTCGTTCAGTTGGTGATATCGCCGGGTGAATTCCCTCCTGGCGGCGGGATCCGCGCCATGACGACCTTCAGCGCTCAATCGGTGCGCGTATACATCGCGTCGCAGTTGTTCAAACGCCTCGATCAGTTCGGGACTCAGCTCCTTGAGCGGAGCGGTATAGACATCGCCGTCGATGATCTCGAGCATCTCGCCGGGCAAACCGATCAGCCGCTTGATGAAATTGGTTGTGCCGTCGCGCGGGTCTTTGAACACGGTCACGTCCCAGCGCTGGGGGCCGAGCCATTCACCGCCGATATCGAACGTCCATTTGTGAACCAGGATGCGGTCGCCGCTGTCCGGCCGCTGGACCTGCGACATCCGCAGCTCGTCGGCCAGCGTGTCGCAGTTCGGGCAGCGCAGCTTGAGGCCGCGCTGGGGCGGCATGCCCACCGCATATTCAAAACCGCAGGTCGAGCAGGTGTTGGTCACCTGGTCGCCGTAGAGCGTCGGCGCCATGGAGCCGGTGGGAATGACAAACGCCTCGACGATGAACGCGCGGAAAACAAACGCCAGGATGAAAGCCACGACGATGGACTCGAGCGTTTCCTTGACGTTCTCCGCCACGGGTTTTCTGGCGGGAGCCGGGGTTTCGGATGAGCCTGCCATCATGCGATTGTTGCCGTGTCAGTTGGTGAATATCGCAGCCCCGCGCTGCCCGATGGTAAGGGGTGTCCGCGCCGGCCGCCGTCAGTCCTGTTACGCCGCCGACCGGCCGGGCGTTCAAGTGAGACCAGCCCAAACCATAACCTAGCCGGACGCTCCGCCGCCGTCAACCCTAGCTGCGCAGCCAAGTTAAAGATGGAGGCGCGACATTTGAGGCGGGCTCTGCGGAGGGCATTCTACAGGTGGGGTCGCGTTATACACGCCCAAAGCAGGAGGAACGTTATGTACGTGACTATTCCTGATCGGCGGACAGGCTAACCATGATGCCCTCTTGTCGTGCGATCTCGATGATCGGCCGATCGGTGCCACGCTCCCACTCCTGCTCGCCACACGGGATCGGCTCGATGCGGTCGTCGCCATCCCTAGTCGCCCGCCAGAGTTGCTCCACGTCGTCAATCGTATGCGGACGGTCGAGCTCGCTCGCGATGACAACCACATCGATGTCGCTGTTCTCGTGGGCCTCGCCGCGCGCGGAGGAACCAAACAGTACCGCTCGGCGCGCGTGAATGCCCCAACGCGGAAGAGCCCCGAGGTACTTTCGGACCAATTTCACAGCAGATTCTTGAGTAAACATGCAGCCGATGCCTTTATCTCATGATAACATATCGGAAACGTTACGGGCAGAGCCTTGCCGTCTTGCCATCGGGACGATCGCACATGAATGGATCGCCTCTTCCGCGACGGCGGAGACGCGAACCGCAAACGCAAGCTGCTGGAGAAGCAAAAAGAAGGCAACGCGCATGAAAATGGTCAGCCAGGTCACCATCCCCAGGAAGCCTTCATGGCTGTCCTCGATCCGGGGGACGACGGATGAACGCGTTTGTCCTGTCTAGTCAGTCAGAGCGAGGTGCCGAATGAGTTCTATAGCCTACTTCTTCTGGCTGGGCACTTCCGCGCTTGGGGTCTCGATCGTTCTCTTTCCAACGCTCACTGTATTCGTCATGTTCGCCGCCATCGCAGCGGTGGTCGCCGCTGTCAGGAAGCCGGATCCACTGAGGCACAAGTGGAAATGGCTGCTGTTACCGTTCGCCATACCTCTTGCAATACTCATCTATGGTGCGGCGTTCCATTTCGGCGGCGCGCCGGGCAGCGCGCCGCCTTGGCGGGCTGGCATTGTCGAGGCGATGTTCTGGCTCCACGCTTTCGCAACTCTGGCGATTCTGATACTCGGACGTCGAAACCCGCTGGTGCCCTTGGGTCTGGGCTGCGTTCAAACATGGCTCTCGATTGGCGCAACCTTCATGTCATCAATGTCTGTCACAAACCTCTGGTCCTAAACATAGGCGCGCACGCGATCACGCACCGAAGTGTTGCTCAGCGAACGGGTGAGAGGCTATACTGGAGAAGTCATGTCAGACGCAAACGGCTATGTCCGGCAGGACGAGCACGGCGTGTACCGCGTGGGCAATACCCGTGTCTCGCTCGACTCTGTTGTGATCCCTTTCCAGAATGGCGACAGCGCTGAGTCCATCCAGCAGCAGTATCCCGCACTGACACTCGAGCAGGTATACGGTGCGATTGCTTATTACCTGGGTCACATGGACGACATTCATCAGTACCTCAAGAGCCAGGAGGCGATCTGGGAGTACTGGCGCAAACGAAGTGAGGAGAATCCCGCTCCCGTCATTACCCGCCTTCGCGCGATCAAACGTTCGCAGGCGATGCAGAAGCCATGAGTCGCCCGCGATTCCTTGCCGATCACGATTTCAACCACAAGATCGTCGCCGGTCTGCGTCGAAGAGAACCCGCGCTCGAGTTCATTCGGCTGATCGATCTCAACTTACAGGAGGCTTCAGATCCGTCTATTCTGGATTACGCTGCAACCCAAGGCCTTATTGTGGTGTCTCACGATACAAACACGATGTGCGGACACGCCTATGATCGGATCGCTCAAAACCTGTCCATGCCAGGACTGTTCATCGCGGGACAGGATGAGCCGATCCGTCTGATGATAGATGAGGTGCTGCTGATCTGGTCACTCACGGAGGCGGAAGACTGGGCCGGAAAGGTTACATTTCTGCCAATACCTGCGTCGTTATGACACCGGCACTGGGTACAGTAATTCAGGCAGACTATTCTCGATCGGTAAACTGACCGGAGAGTTCGGCGGCGAAGCGGGCGAGCAGTTCCTCGAGATTGGTATCGGCATCGTAAATGCCGGCTTCGATGGCTTCCCGAACGGCCTTTACCTTATCGAAGCGCAGGTCCGGCAGGGCCTTGGCCCGCTCGACCCACTTCCGCACTTCCGCCTTGCTGCGGCCGGTGGGACGGGGCAAGGGCCGCTGCTTCCCTTTCACCTTTCGATTTTGACGCCGCGAGGAATTGGTGAGCATCGGGTGTCACTCTCCACAAACGATGACCTTCGATGCCTGTTCCTATCGGCGGCTTCTGCGCGCTTTCTGTAAGCGGAGTCCGGAGCGTGGCACAGATGTCATACCGCTCCCACTTTGATTCGGCGCGCCTTTCCGAGCCGCGACCGTCAGGGAGCGGAGTTCATTGAGAACCACTCCCTGACGGTCGCGGCTCGGATCAAAACCATTCCGCAGTTATCGGCCCTTCTTGCGGCGTTTGCGCTTGTCGCGGCGGGTTTCGCGGCGCTTTTTGACGGTGCCGCCCAGCTTGAGGCGCGGCATGATTCCGCCGGCGGCCATGCGGGCGAACTGCGTGGCCGACTTCATGCGGTCCATCATCGACATGCCGCTCATCACTTTCATCATGTCCCGCACCTGGGCGAAGCTTTTGATCAGGCCGGACACGTCCTGCGGCTCGGTGCCGCTACCGCGGGCGATTCGCCGGCGGCGAGAGGCCTCGATGATGTCCGGGTTGCGCCGCTCCCTCGGCGTCATGGAATGAATGATGGCTTCGAAGCGGACCAGCTCGCCGTCGTCCACGTCCATGTCCGGCATTTGCGAGCCCATGCCCGGAATCATCTTCATGAGGTCCTTCATCGACCCCATCGACTTCATCTTCTTCATCTGCTCCAGGAAGTCGTCCAGGTTCATGCCGGTGGACATCTTCTTCTGGAGCTTCTCGGCCTCGTCGGCGTCGTAATGCTGCTGGGCCTTTTCGACGAGCGTGACCACGTCGCCCATGCCGAGGATGCGGCCGGCGATGCGGTCGGCGTGGAACTCTTCGAGGTTGTCCAACTTCTCGCCGACGCCAATGAACTTGATCGGCTTGCCGGTGATGGTCTTGGCGGAGAGGGCCGCCCCGCCGCGGGTGTCGGAATCGAACTTGGTGAGGATCAGGCCGTCGAGCTCCAGCCGTTCGTTGAAGTGCTTGGCGGTGATGACCGCATCCTGGCCGGTCATCGCGTCAATGACGAGGTAGACCTGGTGCGGGCTGGTGGCCTGCTCGATCTGGGCGATCTCCGCCATCAGCTCTTCGTCGATCGCGAGGCGGCCGGCGGTATCCAGGATGACCACGTCGCGGTCGAGCTTGCGGGCTTCGATGATCCCGTTGCGGCAAACCTTCACCGGGCTTTGATGCCCGCGCTCGGTGTAGACCGGCACGCCCACCTGCTCGCCGATGACTTCGAGCTGATCGATGGCCGCCGGGCGTTTCAAGTCCGCCGCCACCAGCAGCGGCCGATGCCCCTTTGACATAATGTATTTGGCCAGCTTGCCGCAGGTGGTGGTCTTGCCCGAGCCCTGGAGGCCGGCCATCAGGATGACCGTCGGCCCCGGCGTGACGAACGGGATCCGCGAGTCCACCGGCCCCATGAGCTGCACCAGCTCATCGTGCACGATCTTGACCAGCACCTGGTCGGGGTGCAGCGTCTTGATGACCTCGGCCCCGAGCGCCTTCTGCATCACGTCGTCGATGAACTTGCGCACGACCTGCACGTGCACGTCGGCTTCGAGGAGGGCCGTGCGCACGTCGGCCAGCGCGTCGGCGACATTAGCCTCCGTGATTTTTCCCCGGCCGCGAACCTTGCGGAACACGTCGCCGAACCGTTCTGACAGAACTTCAAACATGGATTCATTCTCAACGGTACAGCCGCTCAGGGCTGTAGATCAAACAAGCACGAGCGACCAATTATACTGTCGTTTGCTGACAGCAACGGGGAATCATCGCGGCGCGTGACTGACCGACATCATCAAGAGAATACCCATTTGGCAGAAGAGAAACGCCGTGCTGATGATACAGGCGGCGATGGCCATGCCGCGGCGGGGTTCCTGCCGGAGCAGTGACCGGACCGCCAGCACCAGGGCCATCAGGCCGGACACGGTACCGATCAACAACGCTCCCGACGCCAACGGCGATCGCGGCACGTTACCGCTGGTCAACACCTTCTGGACCGCCTCCTGCAATTCTTGATGGCTGATTTCCCGCACGTGTACGCCGCCGGCTTTCGCGCCGAGTTGCTCCTCCACTCGCTCCATCAACAGTGTTATCCAGACCAGGACGCCCAGGGCGGCCAGGGCAGCACTGAAGATCGCCAGGGTCAGGGCCGCCGGGGCGCCGGAGGCGCGGCGGTAATCCTCGACGCGAGCGGGAGCCATGCCCGATGGCGGCGGGGGAGGCTCGAACGCCGACCGCGCTGGTGTGGCCATCGGCACCTCGCCCGGCGGCGGCCAGGTGCTGGACGGCGGCGCGGTCACCACGCGTTTGCAGTAGGGGCACGCGACCGACTGGCCCGCCCATTGATCGTCGATTTCAATGGGTTGCCGGCATGAGGGGCACGCGAATCGAATGGCCATGTGGTTTGTGATCTCTGCTGTGTGGATTGCGTTTGCGCTCGCCCGCACCGGCCAGCGCCGTGGAATCATATTCTCAGGGCAGCCGGATCACAAGAAAGTCGCGGCTCAACATGATATATGGTAGAACCAACCGTGGGTTTGCGGACTTGGGCTTGAATGTCCGATATAAACCCGATTTCCAACCCTTGGGCGGGCTTCCCGGAAGAAAACTGAAAGAAATCGAGAGGAATCGGTCGATATGATGAACCATGCCCTGCGGGAGCGTCCAGCCGAAATTAAGCCTCTGTCCCACAAGACGATAGATTGGGTCGGAGCGCTGGACGGCTGCGTCGAGATGATCGACCAGACGCTGCTGCCGGGCGAGCTGAAACGGATCGCCTGCCACGATGTGGAGACTGTGTGGGAGGCGATCAAAAATCTGCGGATTCGCGGGGCGCCGGCGATCGGCATTGCCGCCGCGATGGGCGTGGTCCTGGGGATCCGGACCGCCGAAAGCCCGCAGACGTTCTTTGAGAATTTAACCCGTGCGTGCGACTACTTGGCCACCAGCCGGCCGACAGCGGTGAATCTGTTCTGGGCGCTGGAACGGATGCGTTGCCGCGCCGAGCAACTTCGCGGCCGGCCGCTGGATGAGCTGAAGTCGGCCATGCTGGAGGAAGCCCGGGCGATTCGGCGGGAAGATGCCGCTACCTGCCGTGCAATCGGAGAGGCGGGTCAAAACCTGATCCGCGAGGGCTCCAGTGTCCTGACCCACTGCAATGCGGGTGGCCTGGCCACGGCAGAATACGGAACTGCTTTAGCCATAATGTTTTGCGCTCGGGAACGGGGCCGCCGGTTTCGGGTTTTCGTGGATGAAACCCGGCCGCTGCTCCAAGGATCGCGGTTGACGGCCTGGGAATTATTTCACGCAGGTATTGACGCGACCGTGATCTGCGATAATATGGCGGGTAGTCTGATGCGGGATCGTGCGGTCGATCTCGTGGTGACGGGTGCCGATCGTATTGCCGCAAATGGCGATACGGCCAACAAAATCGGCACATATAGTTTGGCGGTGCTGGCGCGGGCACATCAGGTGCCTTTCTATATTGCGGCCCCGCGGACAACTTTCGATCTGTCGATTGCCGATGGTTCGGCCATACCGATCGAAGAGCGTTCGGCGGAGGAGATCCGCAGGGGTTTTGGCCGATTGACGGCCCCCGAAGAAGTGCCCTGTTACTGCCCGGCTTTCGACGTGACGCCGGCGGAGTTGATCCGCGGGATCATCACGGAACGGGGTATTATCGAGCCGGTGACCGCGGACCGAATTTGCGAAATTTTTGCCCGATGAGGGTTGCAAAGATCGAGAAAGACGGTAAGATTCCGGCCCAAGATTGGATGCGCGGTCCAATCCTGAGTTGGTTGACCTGAGGCCATCATGATGGCCTCGCAGGAAGGCCGGACTGGCGCGGTCCGGCCATGAGGTTTTGTTTTTTAGTTTCGTCTTGAGGCTGGAGCTCGGCTACGTGGTCGAGTTCTCAAGCTTCAGTGGCCTCCGAGTGCGAGGCCGACTTGTTTCCTTCTATTAGGAGGCACACGATGTCCAAATGGAGCAAGTTCAAAGCCATGCTGCTGGCAGCCGGGGTGCTGGCGGCATTGCAGTTCGGTGGCTGCGGTTCCCTCATCAACATGAACCGCATTATTCAGTTGGTCGCGATCGACAGCATCTTCGATTGAGATGTGGCGGCTGTACGGAAAGAGCCACGTCCGGGTGATTCGCTCCATCGGTTTGGAGTTTTATCCCGAGCGTGAAGTGAATGGCCTGGACGAACAGGCGGGTATCCCTTTGAGGAGAATAATAATGTCCAAGAATACCTGGGTGAAGTGGAGCTTGCTCGTGGCAGGCTCGACGGTCGCGGCTTTGCAGCTCGGATCCTGCATTGCCCAGTTTTTGTTGCAGACGTTTATCCAGAACGCGGTCAACTAAGTCTTTTCAACGCGGTCCCGGGCAACGCGAGTGCCGGCCGACCGCAGGGATACTGTTCGATCGGATGATCCCGCTTCGGATGCTGGATGGCCGGGTCGACAGACACCCGAACTTTAAGGAGGCTCGCAATGTCAAAGTGTTACAAGCTGTGGGCATTTCTTAGCATGGTGCTCGGCGCCGGCGCCCTGTTCCAATTTGGTTGCAGTCTGAATAGTCAGACGGCGCTTCTCCTGGCCATTCTGCAGGAAGATGCTTTCGGTTAAGCCGGCCGGTGCGCGTTTGAGTTGTTGAAGTGCCAGGCAGCTCGATGGCTGCTGGGAACACTTCGAGGACGCGGCAATTTTCGTAGCGGCGGCTCTCCACCGGCTGCCCTCATCACCGGATGAGGCCAATGCCGGAGCAGAGTCGCCAGAGAGAACCTGAATTATGGAGGTCATGAAAATGACACGTTTCTTCAAGCTTCTGTTTGTCACCGGCATGACGTCGGTGTACCTGATGCAGGCCCCCTGCACGTTTGCACAACACGGCTTCAGCATCATCCCCAACAACCTGATCCCGAATCCGTTCCAGAACCTGCTGGCCGGGATCAATTTGGGTACGTAAGTCGACGGCGACGTCGATTCCGCCTTGAATACCCTCGCCGCCTCCACCCCAATGGGTGGCGGGGGGTTTGCGGCTACACCCGCAGGGCAGCCCGAGGCGATAACACACGGAGATCCATAGAGGGCAGCTTCCTCACTTGTGAGGTTGTTGCCCTTTTTCCGTGCGCGGGGCGATGGCGCAGTTGTTGCCGGCGAGCCCGCCCAGAATCCCCCCTTCGCTCCAGAGGCCGGCCATGAAAGCGAGCAATGAACGCAAATAAGCCTGATTTTTCTCTTCTTTTTCGCTTTTTTGTTGACTTCGCTCCCCTGTATAGGGTATAGGGAGAGACTGTCGGGTCGGTTTACACCTTCAGGATGGACGCCGAGGCTTCGGGTGCGTGACGCTTCCGGCGGGTTCGGGATCTCCCTGTCCGCAGGATCGCGGCAATTTATTGCTTATTGCCGCTCTGGCGTTATGGATGCGGGTTTGCGGCAATAAATTGCCGCGGTCCTTTCGAAACGGCAACCCGCCTCAACGGTCATACACCACGAGGCCTCCGGCGAGAAAAGGGGGCGGCGGAGAATCGACCGGATCGGGGGTTCTTCGGAGAAGGCATGCCTCAGAAGGCCTAACACGTCTGGGACGGGAACGGGCCAAATAGCCAAATTCAGGAGGAGGAAGTAGTTATGGTGACCCTCGCTTGCCAATGGCATCAGTCACGGCGAGGCCGTGCCTCGATGGACGGCCGCTTCACGTCGGTGGCGGCAGCCAAGATCGCGGTGCTCGCTTTTCTGATCGGGTTGCCTTTATCCGGGCCGGCCCTGGCGATCACAGGCGGCAGTCCTTACACCGTTGACGAGGTCGTCGACACCAACCCCGACCCGAACATCGTCGAAACCACCCTCGTCGCCGAGGAGACCACGGTGGACATGGGCCTCGGGAGGATGGTGCACGCGCAGACCTTCAACGGGAAAATTCCCGGGCCGCTGTTCCGCCTGAAGGTCGGCGACACGGTGATCGTGCACTTCAGGAATAATATGGATCATGTCAGCGGTATTCACTGGCACGGCATCGAGCTGAACAACGCCAGCGACGGGACCCCGCTGACGCAGAACCAGGTGCCCTTTAACATGAACCCGGGCAGCACACGGGAATTCCTCTACAAGTTCAAGGTCACGCGCCCCGGGATCTACTGGTATCACCCGCATCACCACGCCTCCACCAACCAGCTCTTCAGGGGGCTGTATGGGCCGATCATCGTGGAGGAAAGGGCGGGTCCTGAAGAGGAGACATGCGAGGAGCAACTCCAGACAGATGGCGTTATTCCGTCTTCGGCCCAAACGCTTGTTCTGGCGCTGAGCGACGTGACGGTGTGCAAGGACGCGCCGGACAACGATGCGGAGACCTACTGTACGACCTGCTGTGAGTGCTCCGAAACCTGTAACGATACGTGGGCGCCTCTGAACTGCCTGCCCTGGGCGGGCAACCCAGGGGGCGGTCCACCCATGCCGGCCCAAGCCAACCCCACGCCCAAGATCCTCTGCGAGGGGGGAACCGTGGGCAATACCACTTATCCGATCGACGACGAGGGGAACACTCGCTGCCCGTGCGATCCGTATGTATCGGGGGACATCCCGAGCATTCAAACCACCGCGGCCGGGCGGGTGAATGAAGGGCAGACTGTGCTGACCAACGGCGTCAACGTCGGCCACCGCGCGGGATGGCCGGCAGCGCCGGGCGCGCTGGCCGGCAACGCGATAGTCTACAACGTCCTGGCCGGCCAGGGTCTTCGCCTCCAGATCGGCAACTCGGCGACCATCCGGTTCTTTCGACTCCGCCTGACCAACGCTGCGGGAGCGCAGATTCCGCTCGTACGGATCGGCGGTCAGGGGGGACTACTCAACAAAGCGGTCCTCGACGGCGGCATAG